>JAFEAJ010000046.1 GCA_018266455.1 Bacteroidota bacterium | reverse complement strand
TCCCAGATAAAAGAAGTTTACAATCCAGAGGACCTTCATCCTCCACGCGGCATGGCTGGTTCAGAGTTGCCTCCATTGACCAATATTCCTTACTGCTGCCTCCCGTAGGAGTCGGGCCCGTGTCTCAGTGCCCGTGTGACTGGTCGTGCTCTCACACCAGTTACTGATCGAAGGCTTGGTGGGCCATTACCCCGCCAACTACCTAATCAGGCGCACGCCCATCTTCAAGCGCCGGAGCTATAATTACAAAGTGATGCCACTTCATAATATTACGGGGTATTAATCCAAATTTCTCTGGGCTATTCCCCACTTGAAGGAAGGTTGCGTACGTGTTCCGCACCCGTTTGCCGGTCGCCGCCCATGTATTGCTACACTGCGCTGCCCCACGACTTGCATGTATTAAGCCTGCCGCTAGCGTTCATCCTGAGCCAGGATCAAACTCTCCATTGTAAATGAGTTTTGATACTGACCATTAATCTCTTTTGGAAATTAACGTCTTTATCGAATTATATGACGCTAACATAACCTTTTCCTGTTCCCGATTTTCATCGGGAATAGTGCTGTTACTTTCAAACTTTCAAAGATCTTTTGGCTTTTTACCACCGTTTTTTTGAAACGGATTGCAAAGGTACAAGCCTTTATTTTCTTACCAAAATATTTCTACTAAAATTTCGAAGTTTTTTCTTCGAGTTTTTAGTTTACTGATTGCTATTTCAAAAAGCGGGCTGCAAATATACGACGGATACAGCTATCATCAAACATTTATTTTCACATTGTCATCACATCCAAACCGTATCGATCCATAAAGAGCTTTTGTTTTCAACCGGGGCGCAAAGATAAGATGCAACAAATTTTTTCCAAATCTTTTTTGAAAGTTATTCTTTCTGTTTTGCCGGGATGCTTAACCAGCAACGGCTTCAGCTGATAAAAAAATTTGAAAATTGATTTTGCAAATGCACGCGCAAAAAGCATTCTTTGGCCGGCATCTTTCGAAACTATTCGTTTAATCCTGAAAATATTTTTCAGGATAATTCACGGCAGCAAGAAATAGCCCGTGGCCAGGAACAGAAAAATCGGCTTTAGACGGGTCGTTGCGCTGAACAATTTCATAGAATTCTTCTAAGCTCAGTTTGCTCCTGCCAACAAGGAGCATTGTCCCTACCAACCCCCTGACCATGCCTCTCAAAAAACGATTGGCTTTCACACAGTATACCAGGCAATCCTTTTCTTTGATCCATTCGCTTTGCAACATGGAACACTTAAACGTTTTAGCCTGGGTTCGACGTTTTGAAAAAGCCCTGAAATCGGAGTGGCTCAAAATCATTTTTGCAGCTCTCTGTAATTTGTCAAGATCAAGCGTATAGGGATAAAAATAACCTGTGCTTGATAAGAAAGGATTTTTCTTTCTGTAGATATAATACCTGTATTCCCTGCTAACTGCATCGAATCTGCAATGGGCATCTTTTTCAACCTCATAAATATTTTTTACCACTATATCGGGCGGCAAAATTGCATTGATGTGGTATAATGAGCCCTCTTCAAGAGCCCCTTCGAAATCAAAATGCAGGAAATTTTGCAGAGCATGAACTGCAGTATCCGTTCTTGATGAACAGGTCATTTCAAACACTGAACGAAAAAAAATACCGAATGCTTTTTCAATCTCTGCCTGCACGGAATTGGCATTATCTTGTTTTTGAAACCCGCTATAATTATTGCCCTTATACGAGACTTCAAGAAAATATCTGAACATGAAGAAAAGTTGGCGGCCTTCAGTAATTAGTTTGAAGCCAATATTAACTACAAACCACAAACCTCAACCTATTATCGAATCATGGCTTTGAACCGCTTAATATAATAAGGCTCTGAAAGCAGGTCCTGAAGCTGCGCAAAGTTCCCTGTGTCAGAAACATGGTCGTACATGGCATCCAACAATTTGTATTTGCCCTCATCAGTTTTAAAAACCTCGCTTAATGCCCTTACCTGCTTAACCGAAAAGCATTTTGTTTTGAACACCTCCCTCGCTTCATCTATTTTGTCATCATCGTTACTGAACAAAAGCATCTTTACTCTAATCTTATCAATATCATAATCACTTGCAAGGCTTTTGCAATTATTATTAACAGGTGGCTCTGGGGTTTTATTTATACCAACAGTAGCGGTGTCTTTTTTAAAATTGTCCTTAGTTTTTGTCGTTGTTGTTGAAAGGCTGGCAGCAATTTTGTCCCTGTCTAAATCTGTTGGTTGTTGTATGCTGCCCGTTTGGCCTGCGGGCAAAGATTTATTGAATGGAGCAGTATTGCCAGTTTTCATCAAAGGCCCAGTTTGTTCTTTATCTAAGAGGATGGCGACTTCAACTGTATCGATAATGCCTTTGCTTGGTACATCTACATAAGTTAAGGTGATCATGCTGTCAGTTCTAAGCTCATTAATTATTTTTATATTGGAAGATGCCTTCTGGGAGCCTTCCGTAGCTTTAGCAATATTCGATGGCTGCTCCACACCAGTAGGCTTTTTTTGCAAGTCCACATTTTTTGCGATAGCCTTTTCTTTTAGGGGAGGCGCAACCACATCGCCAGGGGCCTCTTTTTTCTCGCCCAACGGCGTATTTGTACTGCTGGCTGCAGCAGCTCGATTTCCATTCCCAACATCAGGATAAACATTTGTAGCAGTTTGGCCTTGTGGGATTTCGGTCTTCTTTTCAGGTTCGTTTTCAGCAGTATTATTGTACATAATGGAAGTATCATTCACTACCCCGGCCATAAGCATGGAAAATGCATCGTTTCTTTTCGCAGGATTTGTAGCGGCAATTGATACATTGTTATCATTTTTTTTAACTGCCGTTCCTGCTTCAACAGGCATTTGCAATTCCATGCTCAGTGTATTAAAAAGCGCCCATCCTTTTTCGCCCAGGTTTTTTAACCGAAAGCTCTGGTCCTTTTTGTTAAGACGGATAACAAAATTTTCTTCGGGATATGTGTCTTTAGGAAACCCAATGGCAATGGCTTGTGGCGTATCTATTAGCCTGGGTATGATGAGGTGGCCAATATCTGACGAACTATAAGTGCTGCCGTTCATGCGCACATAGAAAGGCTGATGATTATCGGCCTGTATCAACACAAAATAATCCTGCTGCGCAGAACAATTGGCAGTAAATAAAAATAATATAGCAGTTAAGGCGTTTCTGAGCATGGGTTTCAATTCGATCAACAAATCTAATTAATTGTACTTTTTATTCAGCCTTTTAAGTAAATTTTATACCTGCAATGGCGGCAGCCAGCTATCTTTGCAACCCATAAACAGTTAGTATGAAGAAAATACAATTCCTATCGATTGCAATCTGTTTTTGTGTGCAGGTTTTTGCACAGCCTGCAAGCGAACAGAAAGGCGATGCATGGAAAAAAGTTTATCGGGCTTCTGCGACAAAAATCAATGACCTTGTTCATACAAAACTCCGCGTGAGGTTCAATTTTGAAAAATCGTATTTGTATGGCAAGGCCTGGATTACCCTTAAGCCGCATTTTTATCCCACCGATTCATTAACGCTCGATGCAAAAGGGATGGAGATACATGAAGTTGAACTGTACCGTGAAAAGGATGACAACTACAGCCCTCTAAAATATCATTATGACGGGATGCTCCTGAAGGTCCGTCTCAATAAAACCTACACCAGCAGGGACAGGTACACTGTTTATGTCAATTACACTTCAAAGCCAAATGAATTAAAGGTAAAGGGAAGCGCTGCCATAACTGATGCAAAGGGATTGTATTTCATTAACCCGACCGGAAAAGACAAAAACAAACCTACTGAAATCTGGACCCAGGGAGAAACAGAATCGAATTCTGTTTGGTTCCCTACTATCGATAAGCCCAACCAAAAAACAACAGAAGAAATTTATATGACCGTGCCGGGAAAATACTCAACACTTTCCAACGGCGAACTGGTCTCTCAAAAGAAAAGCGAAGATGGCACTCGCACTGACCATTGGGTAATGAGGCTGCCCCATGCGCCGTATTTGTTCTTCATGGGCATCGGCGACTATGCCATTGTGAAGGACCACTACAAAGGAAAAGAAGTAAACTATTATGTAGAAAAAGAATATGAGCCTGTTGCCAGGAAAATTTTTGGCCACACACCAGAAATGATCGCTTTTTATTCCCATATCACAGGGATTGACTATCCATGGAACAAATATTCCCAAATCGTTGGCAGGGATTATGTGAGCGGCGCTATGGAAAACACCACGGCAACCCTTCACCAGGAAAGCGCACAGCAAGACGCTCGCGAACTGGTTGACGGCAATGCCTGGGAAGATGTGATCGCGCATGAACTCTTCCACCAATGGTTTGGAGACCTGGTAACAACCGAAAGCTGGAGCAATATTACTTTGAATGAATCTTTCGCTGATTATGCCGAAACCTTGTGGAATGAATATAAATATGGCAAAGATGCCGGCGATGCAACAAATTACGAGGGCGAGCGCAGTTATTTATCAGATCCTGAAAACAAGGCCAAGGACCTGGTAAGGTTTTATTACGCCGATAAAGAAGATGTTTTTGACGGTGTCAGCTATTCCAAAGGTGGCAGGATATTGAACATGCTCCGAAATTATGTTGGGGACAGCGCTTTTTTCAGGTCATTGAATCTGTATCTGAGAACAAACAAATTCAAATCTGCCGAAGCACATAACCTTCGCCTGGCATTTGAAGACGTAACGGGGGAAGACCTGAACTGGTTCTGGAACCAATGGTATTTCGGAAGCGGCAACCCCAGGCTAAATATCGATTACATTTATAATGATTCTGCAAAAATTGTAAAGGTCATCATCTCACAAACCCAGGAAGGAAATAAAATTTTCAAATTGCCAATCGCAATCGATATATACACCGATACCGGCAAAGTGAGGCATAAAGTGTGGGATGATGTTAAGGTGGATACTTTTACATTCTCTTATTCAAAAAGGCCTGACCTCATAAATGTTGATGGCGATAAAGTGATCCTTTGCGAAAAAAAGGACAACAAAACCATCGATAACTACATCTATCAATACCTTCATGCAGGCTTATTCTTAGACAGGCATGAAGCCATTGCCTACTGCTCGACAAAACAAGATAACCCGAAAGCCATCGTTCTGTTGAAAAGGGGTTTATCAGATCCTTTTTATAAGATGAGGATTTATACGCTCGAAAAACTGAACCTGAAAAAAGACACGATCCGGAACGAATTTGAGCCGCTGATCGCAAAGCTGGCAACCAGTGACCCAAAATCGTTAGTCCGCGCAAAAGCAATAGAACTATTGGGCAAATATGAAAGGGCACAGTACAAACAGCTTTTCATGAATGCGCTTAACGACTCATCGTACACCGTATCAGGCAATGCGCTTGAAGCGCTGATGAAAATTGATACCGCAGCAGGCAGCGCAGCAGCAAGACGGCTTGCCAAGTACCCTGCTAAAGGGAAGCTGAATGATGCTATTACTGCCACGCTAATGTTGAATGGCAACGAAAGCAATTTTGATGTGATAGCAGATGGATTTGACAAGATGCCTGTTAACCAGGACAAATTAAATTTCCTTGAATCCTTTGCTGACCTGGTAACAAAAATGCAGAGCATGGAAAAAGTAAAAAAGGGAGTTGATGCCATTGTGAGGTTCCGCGATGCCATTCCCGCTGCTTACCGAAACCAAACAGACCCATTCATCAACAATACCATCTTAAAACCTATTGCTGATAAAAAAGATTATGACGGATTGAAAGACCAGTCCGATTATATAAAATCCAAAATGCCCGGCGAGAAAAAAGGGTTTTGAACTTTTAGGTTTAATAGTTGACTAAGCTATTTTATGCGTGAAAGCGATTTGGAATTTCAAATTGCTTTTTTATTTATGGCTATTGGCGCTGAATGATAGCCGGAAATTACAAAGAAAATTCAGCTTGAGCAGATATCACTCTTGTATGTATCACCAACTCCCGCCTGCACCGCCGCCGCCGCCGCTACCCCCGCCAAACCCACCAAATCCACCGCCACCTCCCGACCAACCGCCACCACCACCTCCTCCTGACCAACCCCCACCCCTGCGGTCGCTAAGCATTGAGGCTATTATCCAGGGCAATACCCCTGAACGGGAAAAAATCCCACCGCTGCCTCCGCCTCCTCTTGATATGAGAACAACAACAACAATAATGATGATGATAATAAACACTCCCAATAATGCTCCTCCTTGGGCAGGTTTTGACCTGTTGGCATAACCGGGCGGAGCTTTATACTCGCCTCTTGCCGCCTTGATGATATCAGTGGTTGCATCATCAAACCCTCCATAAAAATCATTGCTCTTAAAATTGGGGACAATATCGTTTTCGATAATCTCTTTTGCTGTGATATCGGGCACAGAACCCTCCATGCCATACCCTGTTGCTATAAAAACCTTACGGTCTTGTATAGCCGTTAATATCACAATACCGTTATTTGTTTTTTTATTGCCCACGCCCCAATCGCGCAGGATTTTAAGAGCATAATCAGCAATAGCATAATCTCCGGTTGTAGGTACCGTAACAATTGCAATCTGCACCGATGTGCTATCATCATAAGCGACCAGCTTATTTTCCAGTGCCTGTATTTGATCGCCGGTCATTACATGTGCAAAATCATTCACCAATCGCGAAGGGCTGGGCTTTGGTGGAATGTTCTGCGCTGCAGAAAAAAGGAATGAAAAAACAAATATGAATGAGACCAGCTTCTTCATGGGACCAACAATAATATTTTATCTTCCGAACACAATATCGTCCGGTAATTCATTAATGTCATTGTATTTATCATAGGGGAAATGCGCATGCAGCGCTGCGCCGATTTCTGTAATAATTTTTTCAATTCCCCCCGCATAATCTTTGTCATTAAAATGCTCAAGCATTTTTTTTACGTTAGCAGACCAAAAATCATTGCCCACTTTTTCATGAATGCCCTTGTCTCCGAAAATAGCCAGTTGCCTGTCTTTCATTGCCACATAAACCAGCACTCCGTTCCTTTCTTTCGTAGCCTCCATCTTCAATTTAAAAAAGGCTTCTGCTGCCCTGTCGAGGGGGTCTACAAAGCGGCAGCGGCTTTCTACAAACACCCGTATTTCCCCGCTGGTTTGCGTTTCGCAAGCCCGTATAGCAGCAAGGACTCGCTGCTGTTCTGCTCCAGTGAAGAAAGGTTTCTTTTTGAACAAGGGGAAAAAACTCATGTTGAGCGTAAATGATGAATAGTCAGCAGGCAACGACAACTAATTATTTATTGGCTATTGGCTGCTCATGATCCGTTAGCTTCCAAAATCAACCTTGGTATCTTTTGCGCCTTCATCAGATTTAAAGTATGGCTTTTCTTTAAACCCGAAAATCGAGGCGAGTATCTTTCCAGGAAACTGAACTATTTTGGTATTATAATCCTGTACTGACTGAGACCAGTCCCTGATAGCGACAGTAACCCTATTCTCAGTGCCTTCAATCTGCGCCTGGAAATCGCGGAAGGCCTGAGTGGTCTGCAGCGTGGGATATGCCTCAACGTTGATGTTTAGGATAGATTGTTTCATCTGGTCGAGCTGGCGATTGGCATCATTCAATGTTTGGGGGTTGTTGGGATCTATAGTTGGGATCCTTGAACGCATTTGAATAATTTTAATCAGTGTGGTATCTTCATTTTTAGCTGAACCTTTAATGGTATTCACTACGTTCTCATACAAGTTTTTCTTGCGCTGGTACTGTGCTTCCACGGCGCTCCATTTGCCTTTTACATCCTGGTCCATCCTGGCCAGGCTGTTATAGCCATTGCATCCCCAAAAGCCCAAAATAACCACAAGCCCCAGAACAATTATCAATGAAAGGTTTTTTGATTGCATATAACGATAAGTTTAGTAACAGCGAATTTACCATTTTTGAAATAGTGGCAAATAAAATTTATAAGAAAGACGAAAAAGGAAATGGTAAACGGTTTTTCGAAAGTACCATGCTTGTAAGCTCAGGTGTGTTTTAAAAGATATCCGCCCATTACTTTGCAAAATCCCGGCTTAACTTTTCCAGTTCACTTACAGGTAGCCTTGTCTGTCCTGAAGCAATGATGATCCGATAACGGAATGTGACAGATTTCCCTTTTAGCAATTTAAAATTAAGCTCTTCTTTGCCGTTACTAAATATTTTTTGGCCAAGCGGGTTGGCTGCAAAAAGCCCATAACCACGGGCATGCCAATAGGTAGGATATCCCAGGTTTTTTGGATGGTCAATGATAGCAATACTAATCGAATCGTTCTTTATTTTTCCAAACAGCATGCACCATGCTCCCCGGGTACCCCAGGCGCCGTCCCCATGTTTTCCTTCACTTGTCAGGTAATCACCGGTTACTCCCGAATTATTATTAGCTGCTACTTTTGTGACGTTTCCTTTATCGTCCACAAACTGTCTTTCGTCTTTTGAAGGAAGCTCAAGCTCATGCGCAACCCGCAACCCAAGAAAGCCATCCTTTGCATCTTTGAACAGCACATCCTGCTCCGCCCTGAGCGTGGTTATTCTGTCAACAATCCTTTGCCCATCATTTGCGCTGAAAATGTAAGTGGTGGTTTCTTGCAATAAAATTTCTTCCTGCTGGTTTTCCCAATTGGCGGTATAACTGAGGATACCGCGATTGCCGCTTTTCGTTTGTGTTATGGCATTCACTTTGATCCATCCGTATAAATTCTTTTTACTGGCAGGGATGGCGAATGAATTGTTCCAAAAATCAAGGCCGTTTACATTTTCATAGTTCATCCATAACCCTAAATGATGAGGATGGTCTGTCGGCTCGCCTGGGCGGGGCGCTACAGGGTAGCCCCTTGTTACCAGGTTTTGATCGGGCGCATATATAGGATACAGAACAGGCTTTTCCTGGCTGTCAGGGAAAATAAACTGAGTGAAAGGTTTCCCATTGTCCGTAATGTCAATAACATTTCTTCCGGATATGCGCGAAACGCCAATAAGATGTTTTTGTTGAGCAAATATGTTAACAAAAGAAGTCGTCAAAAGAAATAATATAATGTTTTGCTTTCTCATAATGTGTTAGCCAAATAAATTTTAGTTATAGATAAATGTAGCATAATAATTTTAATTGGGCTTCGGCTATATTCACATCAACAAAAATCAAGCTGAAACAATAGCTCGCAAGCCGCAAGCCGATGTTTAATATTTAGCGGCCCAAACTAAGGACTGTTTATTATCTTAGCCGAAATTTTATAGCATGAACCTTCACGAATACCAGGCAAAAGAATTATTAAAGAGATATAATGTTCCGGTGCAGGAAGGCATTCCGGTTGATAGCGCTGGCGCAGCAGAAGAAGCATATAAAAACCTGAAAGTACAGTTTGGGAATAGCTTTGCGGTAGTCAAGGCACAGATACATGCTGGCGGGCGGGGCAAAGGAAAAATAAAAGGAACCGAACAACGTGGAGTAGTGGTAGGGAAAAATGCTGAAGACATTAAACAAATTGCATCGACTCTTTTGGGAGGCACGTTGGTAACTGTTCAAACCGGGGCAGCCGGAAAAATAGTGAATAAAGTTTTGGTTGCACAGGATGTTTATTATCCCGGCCCAAATCCAACAAAAGAGTTTTACCTGTCCATTTTACTTGACCGTGCCAAAGGCCAGAATGTAATCATGTACAGCACCCAAGGCGGTATGGATATTGAAGAAGTTGCGCATAAAACACCTGATAAGATATTTAAAGAATGGGTTCATCCGAGCGGAGGCCTGCAGCCTTTCCAGGCAAGAAAAATTGCATTCAACTTTAGTCTTACCGGCGATGCTTTTAAAAAATGCGTGAGGTTTGTTACCAATCTATACAATGCTTATGTTGGGCTGGACTGTTCCATGCTGGAAATAAATCCCCTATTCAAAACCAGCGATGATAAAATTATTGCAGTGGACTGCAAAATGAATTTGGACGACAATGCATTAATGCGCCATCCTGATTTAGAAGCTTTGCGCGATATCAGCGAAGAAGACCCTACAGAGGTCGAGGCAGGGAAATACAATTTGAATTTTGTGAAACTTGACGGCAACGTCGGGTGTATGGTAAATGGCGCCGGCCTTGCCATGGCTACTATGGACATGATCAAACTAAGCGGTGGCGACCCTGCAAATTTTTTAGATGTTGGGGGAACTGCCAATGCACAAACTGTTGAGGCAGGTTTCAGGATTATTTTAAAAGATCCAAAAGTAAAGGCAATCCTTATCAATATTTTTGGTGGCATAGTTCGTTGCGACCGCGTTGCGCAAGGAGTGATAGATGCATACAAAAGCATGGGCAATATCAGCGTGCCCATTATTGTGCGCCTGCAGGGAACCAATGCCGAAGAAGCAAAAAAATTGATTGATGAAAGCG
The DNA here is from genome assembly GCA_018266455.1 of Bacteroidota bacterium. Classification (GTDB taxonomy): domain Bacteria; phylum Bacteroidota; class Bacteroidia; order Chitinophagales; family Chitinophagaceae; genus Puia. Next base: position 11,851 of record JAFEAJ010000046.1, on the reverse strand, counting down.
GGCTGAAAGTGCAGTCTGCAATACTTTTAAGCGAGGCGGCCGCTTTAGTGAACAAAGCTGTTGCTTAAAAATTTATTGCAGGTAAACTGCAGGGTGGAATAGCTTAATAGTTTTCTTTCAGCACATCATCCAGCTTAACGCCGATAATTTTTTCCAGATCAATTTTTGCTACGTTGAGGTTGCGCTGAAGATCAAGCTTGGCTACCTGTTCTGAAACCCAGTTTCTGTAGGCCTTGGTCAGGTCATCTGCTTTTATAATGTTCTTTTTGAAATTATCCTCTGCGAGTATATAACTGGTGTAAGCATCCTGGGCAATAGCAATTTGCAGTTCCAGTTTTTGTTTAGAAAGCAAATAATCTTCATACTTAGTAAGCACATCCGCTTTAATCTGGCGAAACTTATCGTTTTTATTTGCCTCAGCAATTAAATAATTTTCACGTGCAATTTTCACGTTATTGGGTACTCTCGTAAAAATATCGAATGGCAGCCCTACGCCAAAATTGTATCTTGGGTAATAAATAGGGTTTGAGGAGCTTGTAGTTTTAGGGAAAAGAGTATACTCATTGGCATTGTATTGTGCGCTGATCGAAGTAAACCAACTGCTTTTAGCGAGCTTTATTTGATATCGCGCCACATTTGTGAGCCTATCTGTTACCTCATAAGCAGGATTATTCAGTGCAAGCTGAACAAGCCTCTCCTTAATATTAAAGTTCTTGCTTGTGTCTGTCAGGCTGTACCCCGGGGCAACACTATATTGTTTCGGAGAACTAACCTGCCCATGAGCAAGGCCGTTAAGAAGCACACAGGCTAAGAAATATTTTTTCATACTTTTTGATATAATTACTGGTTAAGAAGTTGTTTGATGATTATCCAATTCGGGCAATTTTATTAAAAGTACTAAAGTCCCTAAATAAGAACATATTTGCGGGTAAGGGCCAATAGCAATTTGAGAATATTGGCCTAGCATTAGCGAAAACAGCATGGCGAGCAAAGCCATGCTATGATTGATAAGATCGGGATTTTTCAAACGATAAAAATTATTCAGGCCATGGTTCATGATCATAAAATAGGTAACCAGCAATATCAAAAGCCCTATCATGCCCTGTTCAGCCAACACTTTCGTATACCCGCTATCTGGCTGGAAGTCTTCAAGAAAATGTCCCGGGTTGTATTTTGGCCCTTCAGCGCCACAGGTAAATATACCGCCGCCAATAGGATGTTTATACAAATACGGTTGTATTTTATGCCTGTTTATATCTCTGATGGCTGCTGACTTGTCTTTTGTTCCCTGGAAAGTCGTTCGGATACGTGTAATAGCCGGCGGCGAATAAGGGCCGAACAAAAGAAACAAAAAAGCACCTGTTGCCAATATTAAAAACAAAAGCGTGCGGCTTTCATAAATGGTAGCAACGCAATAAAATGCAATGCCCCCAACAATCATTAACGTGGCGGTGCGTGTTCCTGAATAGGCGTATGCCATCAGGTTAAAAAGCAAAGCGAGCGATAATAAGGCTTTAATGGCATTGCCCTTTACCCTTACGAACAAGATGATACATTGCAAAGCAGTTGAAGAAAAGAGGATACCTGCAGTAGCCGGGTCTCCCAATGTTGACCATTTTCTCAGCAAGCCTCCCTGCATCAGCAATGCGTACCTCCTCGGAGATGCCGTTACCCATCTCCACTCAAAATCCGCAACGCCAAACCATTGTTGTTTGCAGGCATAGATAGCAAGTAGGCTTGTCAAAACAATATTGAAAACAATGAAATACCTGAATTTCTTCCATGAGTCTAAAAGGCGGTATAAAATATAAAAAGTTAAAAAAATAAGCAAATACCCACGAACAAAACTTACCCATCCTAAAATACTTTGCATGCTTGGGTTCATGGCTTCCAAAAAATAATAGCCCAGAAGTATTATAAAAGTCATGGTTATCGGGTTCTTCCAAAACTTCTGATTCTCTTGTTTATGTTCTGTAGGCCTGGTAATAATGCTGGCAAACAGCAGGATGGTCATGATATCAGTAACATTCCCGAATGCAATGGGGAAGCTGTTCGATAACATTCTGCTAAGCAGCGCGGGCAATGTTGAATAAATGATAATAAAATATAAGCCAAAAAAAGGATAACGAAACACAACAATCACCAGCAAGATGACGCCAAAGATTCCCGCAACGGCCAAACCTGATGTGTATCCGGAGGTTTTGTTAAGGTACCCGACACATACAGCAATGGCAATGAGCAAAAAAACTCCTGGAAAAGAATTAAGCTTTTTCTCGAAAAAATGATATCTCAGCCATTCTTTCAACATGTTTCTTTTCTTTATGTAACCGGCACTGCTCATGAGTTATAAAAAAACAAATTTGATAAAAATAAAAATAAAAAAAACCACAAGCAATGTGATCACCAAAGACTGTGCTAATTTCTTTTTCTGCGCTTCCTGCGGTTCCATAAATAAAATGTATTTAATTTTGTCAGCTACAATTATAGTAAGCATCACCCAACAGCCCTATAGATCTCTCCCAGGTGTGAGACAATGCAAATTCAATTCTTCTTTGTTTTTCAATTTCACCAAAAGCCTCTTTATTGGCAAAAACCTGATGTATCATTTTAATATAGTCTTCCTTATCGCTGCACAGATAGACATGCTTCTTGAACATCATCATCCCATCTGTAGCAGTAGCCACGACAGGTTTTCCCATTGCAAGGTATTCATCAATTTTTCTGGGGTAATTCCCAATGGTGAGCTGGTTTGTAAGCTGGGGATTAATGCAAACATCAAACTGAAAAATATAATTGGGCACTTCAGCAGGGCTTTTGCCTCCCAGGAAATAGATGTTGCTGTATTTGCTAAGATCGCTGTTTTCAAAATATTCATCTGCAGGGCCAACCAAAACGATGCTGTAATTGGGGAAAGACCTGGCTATAATTTCTACAATCCCCGCATCCAGCCGCATTGCAGTAATTGCGCCACAGTAACCTATAATTGGCCTGGGGATATTTAAAATATCGACAGGAGCAGGAAACTGGGCCTTGAGGTAGGGAGCAAAATCGCAGCCCTGGCCAATATCAAAACTTTTGCTGTTCCATTGCCTGGCATAATTTGCCAGGTAAGCAGAATTGGCCACAACAAAATCGGATGTTTTTATCACCTTCTTTTCAAGCCTTGCCCCATGCTTACGAAAGTAGGGTTGTATGGTCAGGAAGTCCCTGATATAAAAAATATATGACTTGCAGGATGGAACCATTGTTTTAAGATACAACCCCCGAAAAAAATCATTATCATTAATCACTATCACCTTTTTAAATGAAAGTGCGCTGATTTGTTGATTAATTTTTCTGGCAAGCCGTTTATTATTAATCCTATTGCACGCATTGTACAACCAAGGCCACCCGATCCAGTTAATAGATTCCAAAATGAGCCCGGTGTCATATAGCCAAAAATTATCCGCTATTTTAACAAGTTGTTCTTTTACTTTATTTTCCACAGTGAGGCCGGCTATTTTATCAGGCATTAAAGATGCCCTGTCAAGAGCCCTGTTCACGAAAAGCACCCTATTGAACTTTGCGAGCTCATAAGCCATGTCTTTAAAATTAAACCCAATCTCAGACTCCCATGGCTGAAAGCTAAACAGCACAATGTCCCTGTCTTTTATGAAGTGGTGATCCATTCTGTTTTTCTTTTGGTAAGCGCCAGTATAACTATTTTGTTTCAGGTTATGTTATTTGTATCATTAAAATTTTTACAGTACAAATATTACATAAGCATGAAGACAAAAAAAATCATCAAAAATCGTTGAATTCTTTGTTCACGTTATTAAGGATTGCTCCAACAAATTTGTTCCCGGTACTGCTTTTCAAAAAATGAATAGATTCCTTATCAATTTCATGAATAACACTGTTGCTTGAAAAAACAGTGATGATGCCATCAACAAATTTTGATAGTTCCTTGCTGTCGGCATGATGATTAAGCGCGGCCCCTTCAATCAAAATAAAATCGTAATGCTGGGTAATCTTGCTGATATTCGAGAACAAATTATTTTTAGGCAAAATTTCAGAAGGGGTATAGTTGCCTTCGGTGCACCCAATAATATCTGTATTGCTGATATTGGTAAGGGTGGTGATGCTCCATATCTTATCAATTGCGCTATCCTGCGAATCGAGGCTAAATGATTCCAGGGTAGGTCTTGCATCAAAATCTCTTGTAAGCGAGTTGTTCGAAAAATTCGCATCAATAATCAATGTCTTCTTCTTGCTCATGCTAAAGGCGCGGGCAAGCGATTCCAGGATTGTGGTTTTGCCTTCTTTGGGTTTAAGGCTGGTAATAAGTATTGCTTTTTTCCCGGAGCTTTCAAGCTCGAACCTGAGTTTTCGAAGGTTCTCAATAAATAAGTTTGAAGAGGTTTCCCTGCCTGAATGGGAGGCGGCTTCAAAATAATCTTTCAACTGTTTTTTTTGCAAATCAATTTTAGAGATGGCCGTCAGCAACTTCAGTTTTGTCTGGTTATAAAAAAAAGAAGGCGTCCTGATTGACGTATCCAGGAATTCAAGTATCAGGATTAAAAAGCATGAAATAAAAAGCATTGAAAGGCCCGATATGGCTACAATGAGTTTTTTGTGTACCGTTTCCGGTTGCAATGGGGGCTGCCCAATCAAAGTTTGCTTAAAATTAAAATCAGGAGCAACTTCCAAATCCTGTGATGCGAAGATGCTGTTATTATACTTGTCCAGGTCTTTTTGGGCCGCATTGAGGTCGTTCAAAAGAGCGCTCGCTATAGCTTCAGCGCCTCCCCCTGAATACGCCTTTTTGCTAAACTCATCCAGCCGTGATTTATACAAATCAATATTTTGCTTTGTTGCAGATATGTCTGCAATCAGCTCAAGTTTTCGCTTCTGTAAATCATCTTTTTTATCAGCAAGTTTTTGAAGGTTGTTATTTCCTCCGTTCCCCAGTGTGGTGGACTGGAGCGCAACTATCTTTCTGTTATTGTCGTCAATTTTGGCCTGAATAGCAGGATCATTCCCTCCTCTTTGCGCCTGCTGGGCTGATAGTTCTTTATTTTTTTCTCTGAGGGACAAGATTTCATCATTATTATTTTCGATATGCTGCGAAGTCGTCGGGGTTGAATTCAGCGTAGAAAGCTGGTCGTTGACCGAGTTAAGTTGGGAATTAAAAGTATTGTACCTGGACTGCTCACCGGTAAGTGCAGAGGTGAGCTCCTGCACACCGGCCATCGCTGCGGTTGCCGCATCACCAATATTAGGTGTCCCGATCTTCGCCCTGAAATCTTCATAAACTTTTCTCAGGCTATCTACCTGTTTCCTTTTTGAACTGGCGAGGCTGTCCAGTTTACCAAGCGATTCTTGAGTTCGTGTGTTTGTTAAAAAAGTAAAAAATTCTTTGAACTTCACTCCAATTGCATTTACAACGAAAGCCGACAATTCCGGGTTTTCCGAGCTGAATGAAATATTAAGATAGTCAGTATACGGTATTCTTTCAACTGACAGTTTCTTTAGCAAATCAAATTCGTCGTACCCATATAGAGCAATTAAATCCCATGCTTTTTTCTCTTCAGGATCGTAGGTGCTCAGCAGTTGCATGTCAGTAATCTTTTCACGCAATATCCCCTTCACTTTTTCAAGGTCAACTTTTCTGTAGCTCGAATCTTTTTTCTGTTTTTCTGTCAATCTCCTGAAGGGACGGGGTGATTCGAGATCATGCAAAGTAATGCCGTATGCGAGCATCCCCATCACCGTTGGTGACCGGAAGGTCTCTATAATATTATTGAAGCGCGAATCTACCTGATTTACGTCCAAAATTTCCGAAAGCGTTAGGCTGACTTTATGGGTTTGAATTAGGCCGGTAGAATACTGTGCAGCTGAACGGTATGTTTTGTGACTAAGCAAACTAACTGCCACGCCAATTCCCAGGCCAACAATTGCGCTAAAAATAATGATCCACTTCTTTCGTAACAATGCTTTATATAGGTAAGCTAAATCCATTACTGGAATTTTTGGGGTTGATACAATTAAAACCAGGAAATAATCTACAAAACGAGTTTCATCGGTTTCATTATTGAACTAATTAAGAATATTTAAATTTTTGGAAGCTTTCCAAAGAATAAAAGGAAACTGTCGAAGATTATTTCATAAATCCTGTTAATTATTCGGTAGCTATATTTAAACGCTGCCAAAAATAATACTATTTTTTAAATGTTTAAATTATGCTTTACTATAGATTTGGCAATATTTTTCAGGAAAAACATTTGGTTTTTGCATTTGAAATAATATTAAATTATCTCAACCGTTTACTGACGGCCTGTTCATAAGTATTATGTATGCTCACTGTTAAAATTGTTTTATGGGTTTGTATCGGTATCGTATTTTATAGTTATGTGGGATATGGTATAATTCTATGGATTATCGTTAAGATAAAAGCGGTTTTCAGGAAACCAAAGAGCAATATTGAAGGCAACAACTCATTTGAGCCTGAAATAACCCTCATTGTATCTGCATTTAATGAAGAAGCAATTATTGAATCTAAAATCAAAAACACCTTTCAATTAAGCTATCCTGATGACAAGTTAAAATTGATTTTTATAACTGATGGTTCAAATGACAGTACGCCTGAAATAGTAAAAAAATACCCAGGCATACAATTGCTGCATTTACCGGAGCGCAGGGGGAAAGTTGCAGCCATGAATCGTGCCATGAATTTCGTCACCACGCCCTATGTTGTTTTTTCAGATGCAAATACTTTATTGAACAGGGATTGTATAATACAGATATCGAAGCATTACGCCGATCCCAGGGTAGGTGGGGTTGCAGGAGAGAAAAAAGTTATTGCCCGAGCAGATGCCAAAGCAGCAGGAGCCGGCGAAGGAATATATTGGAAATATGAATCCTTTTTAAAAAAATTGGATGCAGAATTTTATTCAGTAGTAGGCGCAGCGGGTGAGCTTTTTTCAGTGCGAACAGATTTGTTTGAGCAAACAGCGGAGAACATTATTATTGAAGATTTTGTCCAGTCATTGAAAATCTGCATGAAAGGCTTTGTCATAAAATATGAGCCCCTAGCCTATGCAATAGAAGACTCTTCCTCATCGATAAAGGAAGAACAAAAAAGGAAAATAAGGATATCCGCAGGAGCTTTTCAGGCCATGATAATCTTAAAAGGCTTATTCAATATATTCAAATACCCAACCCTGGCATTTCAGTTCATATCCCACAGGATCTTACGATGGACACTTTGCCCTCTTTGTATTTTAGCTATTTTTATTTTAAATACTGTCATTATAGCAAAGAACGGAGGCATTGTATTTTTTGCACTATTTTTTGCACAAATTGTATTTTATATTGCCGCGTTTGCTGGCTGGTTTTTCGCAAACAGGAATATAAAAATCAAATCACTTTATATCCCATATTATTTGCTTTTCATGAACATCTCAGTGTTTCTGGGTTTTAAAAGGTTCATAAAAAAACAACAGTCTGTGTTATGGGAAAAAGCCAAACGCCAACCAAGTCATTGAAATTGCCTCCAGGTCTCCGAGCCTTTGAAGTGTCAAAAAAAAACCTGGCTTGAATATTCCAATATGCCAATTACCAGAAAACAATACATTTGCTAATAGTATGAGCCCTTGTCTGGCATGATATAAAAATTTAATATAATTGATTGGTTTTTATATATATGGATGTTCAGGATTTCAAATCGCCTGATAAAAAATAAAATGCTGATTAATATTTGGTTTATGCAAAAATGTTGCTACTTTTAGGGCTCAATTAATCCTGCAATATTCAACTTCCTTTGAAGATCTGTAAATAGTGATGTGCTTGCTCATTCTTCAATTCCGGTGAAAACCATACAGATTGATTATTCATCATTGGATACATAATTATTTATAACTCAGGTTGATCAAAATCATCAGAGTGCCAATTTCCTTTTTAAAGCCTGCTATATTCCCCTAATGAAAAATTGAGTTTTAAAAAACTTAATGACTTCAACCCATGAAACAAAGAATTTTGGCAATTGATGATAGCAAAGCAATCAGGTTTTTGCTACAAACTGTTCTGTCGAAACAGTATGATGTGATTACATTCCCCGATGGCTGTTCAGTGATGCATTGGTTATCTAAAAACAAGCTTCCGGATTTATTTATTATCGACCCGCAGTTGCCCGATATGGAAAATTGGGAATTAATTCAGCATTTGTCAACAAGCGGTATTTTTTGTGATATCCCGATTGTTGCCCTGTCTGCACTCAGCGATTACGAAACCAGGTCGAAATGCGAAGAACATAATGTTGCCTCTTATTTTATTAAACCATTTAATCCTGTGAACTTATCAAACGAAATAAAAAAAGTTTTATCAGAGGCTAAACCAGTTGACTATAGCTTGAGGGCCAATTGATCTTGTACCGTATTTATGAAACCAATAAACCCCTATTATGGATTTTACATTTTTACCTAAACCCAGTTACCGGAACACTAATTTTTTCCGTTATTCCATTACTTCCTCTTCAGGTATAAAAGAAGTTGGAAGCAATTCCTATAGGAATAATGGCTTTTACTATATAGGCAGGCAATCTGGCAATATTGAAAAACTTGTAAAAGTTTTCAGGAGAGGGTATGCCTCAGATGGCTTAGCGAATGCAAAAATGGAATTAAACCGTTCTTTGCAGCAGGAAAAGAATGTTATTCCGGAGATTATTTTCTGTGAATCAAAATTCGGCTTTACAGCAATAAACAGTTTCTATCATTTTTTAAAGAGCCGCCAGTCATTATCAGATATCCCGTTTGTTCTGGATGCGGCAAATCTTTCTGAGAAAGACCTCTTTTTATACAGAAAACACAGGTTGTTCGATGACATCATTTTGATAGAAGAATATGACGAAAAGAATTTGTTAGCCAAAGGTGAATTTTTAAAGAAAGTGAAATCAAAAACAGGGAAAATAGAAATTGAGAGAAAATCAAAAAAAAATACAATAGGCAACGTTGTGAGCAGTGTTCTGAAAAGAACTTTTGATATCTTGGTTTCATCAGCAGCTTTATTAATATTAAGCCCTTTATTGCTGATTATTGCCCTTGCTGTTAAAATTGAATCACAGGGCCCTGTATTGTATATTTCTAAAAGAGCCGGAAAAGGTTATAAGATTTTTAATTTTTACAAGTTCAGAACAATGTCAGTTGGTGCTGATGCTAAAGTAGCCGACTTCCTTCACCTGAACCAATATAATGCAAGTTCCGGCGAAAGCCCCGTATTTTTCAAAATCAACAATGACCCCAGGATCACAAAAGTTGGGGCATTCCTGCGAAACACAAGCCTTGACGAGCTTCCACAATTGTTTAATGTACTTTTGGGAGATATGTCATTGGTCGGGAACAGGCCACTGCCGCTATACGAAGCGGAAACATTGACAACCGATGATTGGGCAAAAAGATTCATGGCCCCCGCAGGGATTACCGGTTTATGGCAAATCAAAAAAAGAGGGAAAGAAGATATGTCTGTTGAAGAACGCATAAGCCTTGATATAGACTACGCTAACAAATATAATTTTGGTTACGATCTATGGATTATGGCAAATACGCCATCAGCTCTTTTTCAGAAAGCTAATGCATAATAATAAAATTGTCTTCGGAGAGTTTTTTGCACAAAAAGAAATAATCACATGTTAAAGGACCAAAAGCCTTTAATCTCAATTATCACGCTTAATTACAATCAGGAAAAAGTTACTTGTGAATTCCTTGAGTCGACCAGGAAATTAGGTTACCCAAATTATGAAATATTGGTTTGTGACATGGCATCACAAGTAAACCCAGCCCCCCTTATAGAGGCTGGGAATTACCCTCACACAAAAATCCTGATGAACCCTAAGAACCTGGGGTTTGCAGCGGGCAATAACTGGGGAATGCGAATGGCAAAAGGAGATTTTTTTTTCATCGTAAACAATGATACTGAGGTCACAGAAGACTTGCTTGACAAATTGCTTCTTCCCTTTTTTGAAAACCCTGACATCGGTGTAACATGCCCAAAAATCTGTTACTTTGAGCAACCCAATATCATTCAATATGCGGGATTTGATAAAATGAATTTGTTTACAGGCCGTGTTTCAGGAATTGGTAATGGGGAAAAAGATTTAGGGCAACATAACAGTTCCGGCCCGACTTATGCAGCACATGGGTGCGCAATGCTCGTGAAACGGGAAGTGGCAGAAAAAACGGGAATGTTCCCCGAAAAATTTTTTCTTTATTATGAGGAATGGGATTGGTCGGCACGAATCTTAAAGGCAGGCTTCAAAATCTGGTACACAGCCGATGCGGTAATATACCACAAAGAATCCATGTCAGTAGGAAAAGACAATCCAATGAAAGTTTATTATCATACCCGTAACCGTATATTATATATCAGAAGAAACAGCCATTTTTTTCAACTGGCTGTTTTCTCTGTTTTCTTTACTTTTTTTAGCGCCCCAAAAGCCATGGTAGCTTACATATCAAAAAAACAATTTAAACAATTGAGGTTTTTTATCAAAGGGGCGCTCTGGAATTTGTATTCTTCCAGCTACTCGCCTGTTTGAAACCAAATTGAATACTACTGAATACAAACCTGCGTTAAAATACCATGCTTCTAATTATAGTCCATTATATATTTATTATCCTATTTTTCTACATTGCAGCAGCTACTGTCTATTTTTTTGTAATAGCGGTTGCTGGGAAAATAAAAAAAGCTCCTGTTTATGCTTCAGTACCTGACAAGAAAAAGATTGCAGTATTTATCCCTTCCTATAAGGAGGATAACATAATAACTGGTACTGCTGCAAAGGCTAAGTTGCAAAGCTATCCGCAAAATTTGTATGATGTTTTCGTAATTGCAGACCATCTTCAAAAAAGTACTGTCGAAAAATTGATTGCCCTGCCTGTAAATGTGGCAGAAGTAATGTTTGAAGTAAGCATGAAAGCCAAATCAATCAATCATGCAGTGAACCTGGCAGCTGGCAAAGGGTATGATATTGCCATGGTACTTGATGCAGACAATATCATGTCTCCTGATTGTCTCGAAAAAATAAATCATGCCTTTTCTGAAGGCTACAAAGCGGTACAATGTCATCGCGTAGCAAAAAACAAAAATAATGCCGTTGCCATTCTTGATGTTATCAGCGAAGAGATCAATAATCATCTTTTCCGTCGTGGGCAGCGTGCGCTTGGCTTTTCGTCTTCATTAATTGGGTCAGGCATGGCGTTTGAGTTCGAAACATTCAGAAAAATTTTTAATTTGCCCGAGATTCTTAATAACCCGGGAGAAGACAGAGAAATTGATCTGCAGTTAATGAAAGATGATATTGAGATTGAGTTTATAGATGATGCGTATGTTTATGATGAAAAAGTTTCCTCCGCTGCAGTATTTGAAAAACAGAGATTGAGGTGGCTTGAAGCGCAATTAAATAATTTTTTGCGCTTTTTTGACAAAGATGTCAGATCACATTCCAATAGAAAATCTTACTGGTACAAACTTTTCCAAACAGCTTTATTGCCCAGGTCATTGTACCTGCTGATTTTTGTTTTGATTGTTTTTATTTTTTTCCTTGAGCTTATTTTGGGCATTCGGCTTATCTATCCTCATTTATTTTGGTGGGCGGGCGCCCTGGGGCTTTATCTTCTTGCCCTTGCTATTTCTATACCAAAACACCTTTATAACAAGGATATGGTCAAAGCCATCGCCAATTTACCAATGTTATTGATTTCCATGTTAAGAGCTCTCTTCCGGATGAAAAGCAACAGGAAAGAATTTCTGCACACCCCTAAGGTGCATACCGGCGATCAGCAATAGCAAAAATGGGTATAATACTGAAAAATAGTTG
>JAFEAJ010000045.1 GCA_018266455.1 Bacteroidota bacterium | reverse complement strand
CTATTTTTCAGTACATTACCAAAAATTAGTGATTTTTTGAGCGTAAAATAAATTCTGTTTCGCCCATTTTACAGAAGCTCGGCTAACTTTTTTTCCAAATCATCGCCGCGCAAACCTTTGGCAATGATTTTCCCATTCTTGTCAATCAGGAAATTCATTGGTATGCCTGCCACTCCGTATAATTCGGCAACGCTGTTTTTCCATCCTTTCAAATCGGAAACCTGTGCCCAGTTCAGTTTGTCTTTTTTAATGGCTTCTGCCCATTTGTCTTTATGCTCGTCGAGGGAAACACCCAATATATCAAATCCTTTTGCATGAAATTTTTGAAAGGCTTTCACCACATTGGGGTTTTCTGCCCTGCATGGGCCGCACCAGCTTGCCCAAAAATCGACCAGCACATATTTGCCTTTAAAAGAAGACAGTGCAACAGGCTTGCCGTCAATATTGTTTTGAGCAAATTCCGGTGCTCCCTGGCCAATTGCTGTTTTCTTTGCGATTTCCAGCGTGTTTTTGATTTTCTTCCCGTAGTAAGAATATTGAATGCTTGTGTCAAACATGTTGCAGATGTTTTCCAATACTACCGCATCGGGGTTATATGAAAAATTTCGGTACACCTCAAATGCCCCAATATAGGAAGATGGGTGGTTGTGTACATAATTTTTTATATAGTCCTGTTGTTTTTTTTCGAAAGCATCAAAAATTTTATTCAGGCTGTCAAGCATCCGTTGGTCCTTTTTAGCTTCCACTGCAGCATATAGTTTTCCCAGTTTTTCTTCTTCTTCATCCAGCGGTTTACGGCCTTCAATGAATTTTTTATATTCATCTTGTGCAGCCGAGCCGGTTATAGCCGCTTCGCTCAGCGAATCTTTTTTTGCCGTGATTTTTATTTGACCGTTCTGCACAAAAAAGCCAAGGCGGAATTCTTTATTCCCGTTGTTTGAGATGCCCAGCAGGCAATGTTCCGGCACTGAAGCTTTGCCCTTGAAAACAAAGAACCCGGAATCAATTTTTGCAGAATCGGTGATTGAGGGGTCCGATTGGTTATGCAGCAGGTAAACCCAGCCGGAGTCGAGACCATGAACCTTGCCGACAATAGTATAAGTCGAATCATTGGGTTTGGACTCAATAAATTTTGTAGAATGATTTTGACAGGCCATCATGAGCCCGCCACAATAAACTGTCAGCCAGAAATATTTCATAATCGTTTTTGAAGCTGTAAATCTACCCAATAATTTCTTAGAAAGTTGTTTAAAAGTGATTGTTGGAACAGCCAGCAGGCTATATCTTTTCCAAAAGGATAGCTATGCAAAGACATTCCCTATGACAATTGATGTTCATTGAAAACTTTCGAGGTCTTTAATTCCTGATGGGTTTGCCGCCTTTGAGCACGCTTTGTATCCTTTCCAGCGTCTTTTTTTCTCCACACAGGCTTAAAAAAGCCTCGCGTTCCAGGTCAAGAATATATTGCTCGCTTACCCATGCTGGTTCGCTCAGGTCGCCCCCGCACATTACGTAAGCCAGTTTTTTTGCTACCACTACATCATGGCCTGTGGCATAGTTTGCTCTCCACATTCCGTTAATACCAGCATATAATGCCCCAAGTGCTGATCTTCCCAGGACTTTTATATCGTTTCTTTGTACTGGTATAACATAGCCGTTGTCATATAATTCAATCACTGATTGTTTGGCGTCCGCAATCCTTCTTCCCTGGTTAATGCTTATGAAATCTCTTCCACTTTTTAATATGCCAAGATCGAATGCTTCATAAGCAGATGTCGAAACTTTTGCTGTGGCAATAGTAAAAAACCTGTTTTTTAAAGTGATGGTTTCCGGCTCATCATGATGCAATTCATCAGCGGCGCGAAGGGTAAATTCTTTAGTGCCGCCACCCCCCGGGATCAGCCCAACGCCCAATTCCACCAAACCAATATACGATTCTGCGGCAGGGATAACTTTGTCTGCATGCAGGCTCAATTCGCAGGCACCTCCCAGCGTGAGCGCATGTGGCGCAACTGCCACAGGTACAGCAGAATACCTGGCACGCATCATTGTGTTCTGGAACTGGCGCACTGCCATGTCCAGTTCATCATAATCCTGTTCGATAGCCAGCATAAATATCAATCCAACATTTGCTCCCGCGCTGAAATTGGCCCCTTCATTGGCAATTACCAATCCCTTGTATTTTTCTTCTGCAATGCCAATTGATTTTTGTATGCCTTCCAGCACTTCACCACCAATGCTGTTCATTTTGGTATTCCATTCCAGGCCAAGCACTTCATCTCCTAAATGGTATAGGTTACAGGCGCTGTTTTTCCAAACAGTTTGTCCTGCAAAATTTTTCATTACAATAAATGCATCGCCCCCGGAAATTGCTTTATAAGACTTTGAGCTAACGTCATAGCATAACCGTTTTCCGCTTTCAATTTTGTAAAAAGATTTTGCGCCAATGGATAGCATTTCCTTTACCCATCCGGCCACTTCGTATCCGGCTTCCCGCATTTTAGCAACTGTTGGTTCAATGCCAAGTGCATCCCAGCTTTCAAGTGCGCCAATTTCCCAGCCGAAACCGGCCATCATGGCATCATCAACTCTATAAAGCTCATCGCTGATTTCAGGAATGCGATGAGAGATGTATGAGAACAGCCCATAATGAAAACAGCGATAAAATTCTCCTGCTTTGTCCATTCCGCCTATTAATGCTTTCAATCTCGTTTTCAAATCATCAATAGGTTTGGCTGCTTCAACGGATGCGAATTTTGGTTTGGTTCTTTGCTTATATTCAAGAGTGTTCAAATCGAGCACCAGGATTTCTTTTTCTCCTTTGTCATTTACTGTTTTCAATTTCTTGAAAAAGCCCTGCCCTGTTTTATCTCCAAGCCAATTGCTGGAAACCATTTTTTCGAGCCAGGAAGGAACCAGGAAAACATTTTTCGCTTCATCGCCCGGGCAGTTATCATAAACACCTTTGGCAACTTTTACCAGTGTGTCAACACCCACCACATCAGCCGTGCGGAAGGTGGCGGATTTTGGGCGCCCGATCAAAGGCCCGGTTAATGCATCTACTTCATCAATACATAATCCCAATTTTTCAACCAATGCAAAAATTGACATGATGCCGAACACCCCGATTCTATTGGCGATAAATGCAGGGGTGTCTTTACAAAGCACGGTCGTTTTGCCAAGGTACAGATCGCCATACTGCAATAGGAAATCGGTAACCTCGGGATCTGTGTAAGGAGTTGGTATTATTTCCAACAGCCTCAAATACCTGGGGGGATTAAAAAAATGTGTGCCGCAAAAATGTTTTTTAAAGTCATCGCTCCTTCCTTCCGCCATTGAATGAATAGGAATGCCAGAGGTATTAGAAGTAATGAGCGTTCCCGGTTTCCTGTGTTTTTCTACTTCGTTAAACACCGACTGTTTGATGTCGAGCCTTTCCACTACCACTTCGATCACCCAGTCGCAGGTAGCAATATCTTTCATGTTGTCAGTGAAGTTGCCTGTTTTTATTTTTTTGACGACCTCTTTCGTGTAAACAGGTGAGGGGCTCGATTTTAGTGCGGCAGCCAGCGCATCATTCACGACCCTGTTTTTAACAGAAGGATGATCTGTTGACCATCCTTTCGCTTTTTCAGCATCAGTTAATTCCTTAGGGGCAATATCGAGCAAAAGCACCTGCAGGCCCGCTCCTGCAAAATGGCATGCAATCCTGGAGCCCATTACTCCGCTTCCCAAAACGGCTACTTTTCTTATGGTCCTGTTTGCCATATAAACAAATTAGTTAGTTAAACAACCATGCGCTGTGAAATTAGCGAAACTAAATTGAGCAGCAAAACAAGGGGTTATTGCGATGGGTTCATAACCTGTTCGATGGTTGTGTTTAATAAGGCCCAATGTTAATTTCGCTTTAAGAATGAACAGGGGCACAAATAGCTTTGCATTCGCAAAGAGATTTTCTTGCCTAAATTTAATGAATTGGTTGCCTCCAAAATTTTCGTGCAATGCGGTATAACTCGTGCCATCACGTAACTGGGGCGCCTGCATTAATCGCACTTTCAGGTTTTACAAAATGCAATTTTCCCTCTTGATCTTCTGCCATCAATATCATGCCATTGCTTTCGATGCCGCGCATTTTTCGCGGAGCGAGATTGGCGACCACCACAACCTGTTTATTAATAATTTCTTCCGGCTTAAAATGCTGTGCAATGCCTGAAACAATAGTCCTTTTCTCCAGTCCCAAATCGATTTCAAGCCTCAATAATTTATCTGCTTTCTCCACTTTTTGGGCGGAAAGGATGGTGCCGATCCTGAGGTCAAGCTTTCCAAAATCGTCGTATTGGATGGGGGGTTTCATGCTTAATGCCAAAGGCTCAACGCGCTCTGCATGCTGCTTCCTGTTTTCCGCGCTTACTAATCCGCTTCTCAGCTTCTCAACTTGTAAACTGATTTCTGTGTCTTCCATTTTCCTGAACAGCAGCTCTGGCGGGCGAAGGCTGTATCCAACGCTAAGCAATTTTATTTTTCCTGCATTTTCCCAATCGAGCATCTTGTCCACCACTTTCATCATGTGCAGCATTTTTCCTGCAGTTTTTGGCAAGAAGGGGTTGATCAGTATAGCAAGGTTCGCTGTCAGTTGTAAACAAAGATGAAGGCAGTTATCAATCAATTTCTGGTTATCGGGAACATCGCCTGAAGATTTTTTCCAGGGTTCTTTTTCCTGCAGGTATTTATTGCCTTTCCTGGCCAGGTCGATTACTTCGAACAGCGCATCCCTGAATTTATATTCTTCAATCGAGCGCTGAACGTGCAGCGCCGCCTGCTGCATGTTTTCCATAAGCGCTTTGTCCGTTTCATCTGTTAAGTTGCTATGCAATGGCGGCACTTTTCCCCCGCATAATTTGTGCATCAGCACAAATGCCCTGTTCACAAAGTTCCCGAAAACAGCAACCAGTTCGCTGTTGTTTTTTTCCTGGAAATCTTTCCAGGTAAAATCGTTGTCTTTTGTTTCAGGCGCATTGCTGCAAAGTACATAGCGGAGCACATCTTCGCATCCTTTAAAGTCTTGGAGGTATTCGTTTACCCACACTGCCCAGTTGCGGCTGGTAGAGACCTTATCCCCTTCAATATTTAAAAATTCATTAGCGGGCACATTATCCGGCAGCACAAAATTTCCATGCGCTTTCAGCATCGAAGGGAAAATGATGCAATGAAAAACGATGTTGTCTTTGCCTATGAAATGGATGAGCTTCGTATCTTCCCTGCACCAGTATTTGCTCCAATCCGGTGTTAGCTCCTTGGTGGCAGAAATATAGCCGATAGGTGCATCGAACCAAACATATAGCACTTTCCCTTCCGCATCCGGCAGCGGCACTTTAATGCCCCAGTTGCTGTCGCGGGTCATGGCGCGGGGCTGCAAGCCATTATCCAACCAGCTTTTGCACTGCCCATACACGTTAGGCTTCCATTCCTTATGTTCTTCCAATATCCATTCTTTCAGCCAGGCTTCATAGTTCTGCAATGGGAAATACCAATGCTTTGTTTTTTTCTTCACCGGCACCGCATCGCTTAATGTGCTATGCGGGCTGATCAGCATTTCAGGGCTTAATGTTGAGCCACAATTCTCGCACTGGTCGCCGTAAGCCCGCGGGTTTGAGCAGACCGGGCATGTGCCCATAATATACCTGTCGGCCAGGAAGACTTTTGCTTTTTCATCATAAAATTGCTCTGTCTCCTTTTCTTCAAACAATCCTTTGTCATAAAGCGTTTTGAAAAAATCAGAAGCCGTTTCGTGGTGCACTTTGTTCGATGTGCGAGAATAAATATCAAAAGAAATGCCCATCTGTTCAAAGCTGTTTTTGATGATGGCATGATATTTATCTACGATCTGCTGTGGCGAAACCCCTTCCTTCATGGCTCGGATGGTGATCGGCACGCCATGCTCATCGCTGCCGCAAACAAATTTGACATCGCGCTTTTGCGCTCGCTGGTAACGGGCATAGATATCCGCAGGTATATACACGCCCGCCATGTGCCCGATATGCACAGGGCCATTGGCATAAGGCAGCGCTGCTGTTATTAATATTCGCTTGTAATCTTTCATTTTTAATTTATGTGGCCTGCATTTGCCTGTTTTCCGGCTTTGGTTGCGAAGCACGCTTGTGCCGCAACAACGCTGCCCAGCTTCAGGCTGTGAAAAGAGCTTGCAAAAATACCGCAATCCGGGCCAATGCCAAAATGGGCATTTCCTTAACTTTAATCAATGAACCGGAAAAATTTTTTGTCCTCGGTTATCGCAGCAGGATCTTTTTTTTCTTTTTTAAACCCCAAAGGCCCTTCTGATGGAGAACTGCCTAAACCGCTTACGGTTCCCAAATATTTAAAACCCGGCGATACGATTGGCATTACCTGCCCGGCTGGCTACATTACCTTGCAGGAAATACAGCCTGCTATGCAGCAAATGGAAGACTGGGGTTTTAAAGTGCGCATAGGCGACACTGTTGGGAAAAAAGACTTCACTTTTGGGGGAACAGATGAAGAACGCACAAAAGATTTTCAGCAAATGCTGGACGATGACAGCATCAGGGCCATCATGTGCGCAAGGGGCGGTTACGGCAGCATACGCATTATCGATAATTTAATTTTCAAAAATTTTGTTGCAAACCCAAAATGGATTATTGGCTTTAGCGACATCACCGTTATTCATTCGCACCTTCATCGGAATTTTAATATCGCTTCCATCCATTCCAAAATGTGCAACAGTTTTCCCGATGATTGGGGCACCGCCGAACAATCGCAAATCGATTCTATTCTTTCTATAAAACAGGCATTAGCTGGAGAAAGGATGAAATATGTTTTTCCTGCAAGCCCTAACAACAAAACGGGGATTGCCGATGGCGCATTGATTGGCGGTAATTTAAAAACCATCGAATCATTGTCCGGTACAAAATCGGACATCAATACCGCCGGAAAAATTTTGTTTGTAGAAGACACCGGTGAATACCTTTACAGCATCGACCGCATGTTCTGGGGCCTGAAACGGACGGGCAAGCTCAGTAAATTGAAGGGCTTGGTGGTTGGCGGTTTTAAAGTAAAGCCTGATGAACCGGGAGAAGAGTTTGGGAAAACCGTTAATGAAATTGTACTGGAAAAGGTGAAAGGATACGATTACCCGGTTTGTTTTGATTTCCCGGTGGGCCACCAAAAAGAAAATTATGCATTGAAATGCGGCATCAGGCACAGGTTGTCAATAACGGCAAATGAATGTTCATTAACAGAAACCAAATGACTAAAGTACCTCCATATTTAAACACTGGCGATACCATTGGCATGGTTTGCCCGGCTGGTTACCTAGCGCCTGAAAAAGCACAGGCTTGCATTAATGCTTTGCAGGAATGGGGTTTCAGGATTAAAATAGGCAAAACTTTAAGCAGCAGTTCTGCAAATTATTTTTCTGGCACTGATGATGAGCGATTGGAAGATGTCCAGCAAATGCTGGACGATGACGAAGTGAAAGCAGTGCTTTGCGCCCGCGGCGGCTATGGCATCAGCCGCATCATCGACAGGATTGATTTTAAAAAATTCAAACGAAACCCGAAATGGGTTATTGGCTTCAGCGATGTAACTGTTTTCCATTCGCATATTTATTCCAATTATAAAATAGCAACGCTGCATGCGCCCATGGCTTCAGCGTTTAACAATGATGGGCATAAGAATGAGTTTGTGCAGTCGCTAAGAAATGTGCTCGGGGGAGAAAAAATAAAATATGAATGTGCGGCCCACGAGCTCAATAAAAGGGGCGAGGCAATTGGTGAATTGACAGGCGGCAACCTTTCTTTGTTGGCTAACCTCACAGGCACCTCATCTGACATAAAAACAAAAGGGAAGATTTTGTTCCTGGAAGATGTGGGCGAATACTTGTACCATATTGACAGGATGCTGTACCAGCTCAGGCGCGGCGGCAAGCTGCACAAGCTTGCCGGGCTCATCATTGGAGGGTTCACTGATATGAAAGATACCGAAAGGCCCTTTGGGAAAAATGTGTGCGAGATGATCAGTGACGCGGTTAAAGAATATGATTTCCCTGTTTGTTTCGATTTCCCCGTTGGCCATTGGGGAAAAAATTATGCGCTAAAGACAGGCATCGGCTATAAATTGAAGGTGGGGAAAAATAAAGTCGTATTAGAAGAATAGCACGGAACTATTTTGCCCAAACAGCAATATATTTGCGCTTCCAAAAAATGGGGGATTAGCTCAGTTGGCTAGAGCNNCATGGCATGCAAGAGGTCGTCGGTTCGACCCCGATATCCTCCACTCTTCATGAGATCCATTGTTTTTGATATCTCTCTTTAATAGCAAACATTATTTGTGTGTCGCGTTGGCAATGGCCTTTTTTTTCTTAAAATCACTGGGTTTGTTAAAATAGTATCAGCAAAAAACAAAAACTTGCAAAAAAAATATTAACATTTTTTTCAAAAATTAATAACTTTGGTTGTAATTTACATGATAATTGTGCCTGGATTTCAATGTTAACGATGTAAATGATATGCTGAAAATGTAGTTGCCTGAACATTATCCTGTGAATCGCAACGATCAGTATTCCTTGTCTTGTCATTCTGCTTATTAAACAACAACCATAACACGCTCGCGTATGAGAAGAAAAATCCACTGCTTAACTGCACGTGCCTGTGCAGTGCTATTCGTCATGTTTATTTCGGTTTCTCTGATGGCGCAAAAAAAAGTAACCGGCACGGTTATCAGCGCTAAGGACAAACAGCCTTTGGGCTACATTACCGTAGCAATAAAAGGAACAAACCTGGCAACGGCTACGTCGCCGAACGGAACTTTTAACATAACAGTCCCCCAGGGAAAAACAAAGCTCGTAATATCTGCCGTAGGCTATGATGATGCCGAGGTGGACATTGCAGGGATCGACAATTTATCCGTCCAGCTAAAAGAAAAGACCACCTCGCTGGATGAGATTGTGGTAACAGGGTACACTGCCCAGAAGAAGAAAGACATCACCGGTGCGGTGGCAGTGGTGGATGTGAGCGATGCAAAAAAAATACCGGCTACCAGCACGGAACAATTGCTGCAGGGCCAGGCTTCAGGGGTTACGGTGCTCAACTCCGGCGCTCCCGGCGCTCAAAGCACGGTATTCATCCGCGGTATCTCCAACTTTGGCCAAACGCAGCCTTTATATGTGGTGGACGGCGTTCAGGTGCCGGACATGTCAATAGTAAACCCCAATGATATCGAAAGCATCAGCGTATTGAAAGATGCCGGCTCTGCCGCTATTTATGGCGTTTCGGGCGGCAATGGCGTGGTGGTGATCACCACCAAAAAAGGGCGGCAGGGCAAAGCCACCATCACGTACGATGGGTTTTATGGCACACAACGCCCGCTGAGCGGCAATGTTTGGCATTTGATGACTCCCGAACAGCAATCTGAAATGGCATTCAGGGCAAATGACGTGGGCACACAGGTTTTATACCCCGGCGGCCCTGGCGTTATCCCTACTTACGGGTACCACGGCTCCGCCCCGGTAGGCAGTTTTGGCGCTGCAGGGGTAACCAACGACCCCTCCATTCTCCAGTATTATAATTTTGATGCCAGCAACCCGAAGAATGATTTCCTGGTGCAAAAATTTGCCACAGGCGCCGGCACTGACTGGTTCCATGCTGTGTTCAGGCCTGCACCTTCCCAGCAGCACACCATTTCAGCAAGCGGTGGCAACGATAAAAGCAACTATTATTTTTCGGTGAACTATACCAACCAGCAGGGCACCCTGATCAATAATTATGAAAAGAGGTATGCAGCCCGCATGAACACCAATTTTTATGTGAAGAACCACATCCGTTTTGGCGAAAATGCATTCGTTACTTACCGCGAAAACAATGGGGGCTATAATGGCAGCCAGCAGCAGGAAGGCGGTTCAATAGCCTACACCTTCCGCGAAATGCCTCTCATCCCGGTTTTTGACGTGAAAGGCAATTATGGTGGCGGTTACATCGGGCCCGGCGGTGAGCCTTTGGGCAATGGCAGCAACCCTTACGCCATTGTGTCCAGGAGCGCCACAAGCAAATCGCACGCATTTTATGTAGAAGGCAACGTGTTCGGCGAAGTAGACTTTGCTAAATATTTCACCTTCCATACTGGTATTGGCGGCCGCCTGTACAACCAGTATTATTGGTACATCAACTATACGCCGCATGAAGATTATGAATCGCATAATAACCCTAATGGCGCTTTGGAAGATGCTTCTATCAGCAGCATATATAACTGGACCAACACGGTTACTTACAAAGAAATATTTGGGAAACACAATATCCAGGTATTGGCAGGAGCTGAGTATAGGGGAACATCAGGCAGGGAGCTCCAGGCATCCGCACAGGGCTTTTTCTCATTAGATCCCAACTATGTGCAGCTTCAATTTGGTACCCCTGTAAACCCGCCGCAGAGCTACATTTATCAGCCTACAGCAAAAGAATCTTATTTTGGCCGTTTGGATTATAGCTATGATGAGAAATACCTGGTGGCTGCTACCATCAGGCGCGATGCTTCTTCCATCTTCTACCCAGGCCACCAGGTGGGCTATTTCCCATCGGTGTCACTGGGCTGGCGCCTTTCACAGGAGGATTTCATGAAAGACATTACCTGGCTCAATAACCTGAAACTCCGCGGCAGTTATGGGGTGTTGGGAAATGACCAGAACATTTATGCGAATAACGCCTATTCAACATATGCATCCGGCCAGGGCATATCTTATTATGGTATCGGCGGGGGCATTAGCAGCATTACCCAGGGCTTCTATAATAATCAATTGGGCAATCCTAATGTAGGCTGGGAGAAAGACAAAATACTGAATATTGGGTTAGATGCTTCAGTGTTTAACCATATTGATTTCACTGTTGAATGGTATAAAAAATCGATCACAGGATTGCTTTTCCAACTTCCTCTTCCTTCTACTGTAGGCGGTGCTAATGCTCCCGTTATCAATGTCGGCGATGTTCAGAACAAAGGAGTTGATGCTTCTGCCACTTATCACGGGAAAGTCGGTAGGGATTTCACCTTTAGTGTGGGTTTGAACATTACTACGTATAAGAACGTGATTACTTATATACCTTCTCCGGGATATTTTGACTTTGGTTATAACCGCGACCTGCCCATTGTGAGGAACGAAGTAGGCCACCCGATTGGTGCATTTTACGGGTACCAGGTGGTTGGCATTTACCAGTCAAATACGGATGCGGCAAAAGCCCCAACCTATGGCGGTGCAGCAGCCGGTTCTTTTAAATACAAGAACGTGAATGGCGATACGGTGATCGATGACAATGACAGGACCTGGATCGGCAACCCGAACCCAAAATTTACTTATGGGGTAAATATTAATGCAGGTTATAAAGGGTTTGATTTTACCATGGTGCTATATGGATCACAAGGCAACCAGGACTTTAATTACGTGCGCTACTGGACAGATTTTTACAGCACTTTCCAGGGAGGGAAGAGCTTGGACATGTACCATAAGGCAGCTATTGTACAAAACGGCGTGGTCACCAACCCCGGTGCAACATTGGCAGCAGCTTCTTTTTCACAGGCCATGGGATCCAGCACTACCAGTTCTTATTACGTAGAAAATGGTTCATTTTTAAAATGCCGGGTGATGCAACTGGGCTACACGTTTAAGCCCTCCATTATCAAAAAAGCCGGGATCGATAAGTTGCATCTCTATGTTCAGGCCACCAATCTGTTCATGATCACCAAATACACCGGGCTCGATCCGGAACTGATCCCTTCTATTTCAAACAATGGAACGGGAACCAATCAAAGCGCAGCTTTTGGTATTGATTATGGAGCCTATCCCAATAATCAAAAACAGTTTATTGTAGGCCTTAACTTAACATTTTAATGATTAAACTTAAAAAGTGATTGATATGAAAAAAATTAAAAATAAATATATAGCACTGTTAAGCCTCCCGGCGTTGCTGATGATTATTTATTCCTGTCATAAATTTCTTGAAAAGCCGGTTGTTGGTTCTTTAAGCCCGGCAGTGCTTGCCAATAAAGCAGGTGTTGATGGGCTATTGATAGGCGCTTATTCCATGCTGGATGGCTATGCACAGACCAGCACTTCATGGGAAACTTCCACCACCAACTGGATTTATGGTGGTGTTGCCGCTGATGATGCCTATAAAGGATCTAACACAACAGACCAGCCTGTGGCTGTCCCAATTGAAAACCATACAGTAAATTCAGCTAATGAATACCTTTCAGAAAAGTGGGCATTTTGTTACAATGCCATTCAGCGGGCAAACGATGTGATCAGGGAAGTTCCGCTTGTTACCGATGGTTCTCTTTCTGCGGATTATGCGGCTGAAGTGATTGCAGAGGCCAGGTTCCTTCGGGGGGTATTTCATTTAGAGGCTGCAAAATTGTGGCAGAATGTTCCTTATGTGAATGAAACCATAACTTATGGTGCAGGAAATTACAATGTTCCCAACCCGGGGCCTATTTGGGATTCCATTGAAAACGATTTTACGGCAGCCATGGCCGTTCTCCCCAAGGGCAAACAAACACAGGTCGGTCGGGCTAATTACTATGCAGCGGAGGCCTTCCTGGCAAAGGCATATATGTTCGACCATAAATATGCCCAGGCATTGCCCCTGCTTACAGACCTTATCACCAACGGGGTAACTTCATCTGGCAATAAATATGCTTTAGGCCCCTTTGAGGACAATTTTGATGCGGCGCACAGGAACAACAACGAATCTGTATTCTGTGTGCAAATGACTGTGAATGACGGATCGGGCGGCTACAACTCTGATCCGGGTGATGTTTTGAATTATGCTGCCGGCACTTACACCGGCTGCTGCGGTTTCTACCAACCCTCTTACTCGCTGGGCAATGCATACAAGGTAGATGCTAATGGTTTACCTATGCTTGGGACCACCACCACCACGGTAACGGTTTTTAATTCTGATAATAAAACCACGTCATCAGTTAGCGCCACGCTGCCCAATTATGACTTGGTGAACCTTAAGAACGATCATGGATTGACAGGGACAGATGCCTTTACCCCGCCCACTGACGCACTGGATCCCCGTATTGACTGGACCCTGGGCCGCCGGGGCATCCCTTATCTCGATTGGGGCTTATGCGGGGGCGAACAATGGTCGCGCGGCGATATTGTTCCTTATAACCCTATTAAAAATGTTTTTTGGGCATATAATATGGCAACTACCACTGAGACCGGGCTGGGCTGGGCAGGTAACCAGGCAAATGGCATCAATTACAACCTGATCCGTTTTGCTGATGTTATTTTGTGGCGTGCGGAATGTGAAGTGGAAGGTGGCGACCTGCAATCAGCCGAAAATGATGTGAACATGGTAAGGAACCGCATGGCTGCACATCCCGAATATTGGGTGCACACCTATGTTGACAACACTGACCCTTCAAAAGGGTTTACCAATACCCCTGCTGCCAATTATAAAATTGGTTTGTATGGCGCAGCAGGCAGCAACCCGGCAAGTGGCTTTGTGGCTAATGGCCAGGCTTATGCCCGCAGCGCTGTTTATATGGAAAGGCAGCTTGAACTGGCTATGGAAGGCCACCGCTTTTTTGACCTGCAAAGGTATGATGGCCGTTTTGGCGGGCCCATGCCGGCAGGCTATATGGCCAGTGTGCTGAACAATTATATTTTGGCCGATACACGCGTCTCCAACCCGGTATTGAACGGGCATACATTCACCGCCAACCTGAATGAGATTTACCCGATACCTATTATTGAAATTGATAAAGAAGGGGGGAAACTGGTGCAGAACAAGGGATATTGATATAGTAAATTATATAAATTATGAAGATTGATGGCGCCTGGAAAGGCGCTATCTTTTTTTTAGCAGAAAGAAACGGTTGCTCAATCTTCGTTAGTTTGTTTCAGCCTGATTAGCTGCCCCGGTAAATCATTCTCGTTCCAGTGTTCGTGCATCACAATCGCCGCTCCCAATGCAGAGGCCTGCGCAACATCAGCGGCATACACTTCAAATTGGCTAAAAAAGGTTGCGAGCACGTGCATATAAACCGGGTTTTTTGCAAACCCACCGTCAACAAATATTTTTTTTATCGTTTGGCTATTAATAATAAGCGCTGTTGATTTTTTTTGCATTGCTGCCAGGTCAAATATCAATTGGTGATAGGCTTCTTCAAAATTTTTGTACTCATTTAGCATGCGCTTTTCAAAGCCGGAAGTTTTAAGCATGGTACGGCTGCTATGTGCTTCCAGGCTGTATTTTTCTTTTTTTAATTTTTCCAGAACAGCTTTATCCCAGGCGATGGTTTTATAATATCCGGGAGGTTTTTCAAAATGCCCGGCAATTCTTTTTACCTGTTCTTCATGTTCGTTCCCTGAAAACAGCCTTGATGCTTTGACAGGCTTGCCTTCATACGAAAGATAGCAAAGGCAATCCTGTTGCAGTTCTTCGCTGGTGATCGGGGAATGGTTAAATGGGTTCAGGCTGATGCTCCATGTGCCTGTTGATAATAAAACAAATGGTTCATTAACGGTTTTTAAATAAGGGGCCAGTGCTGCAGAACTGTCGTGCAACCCGGGGCCTGCGAGAATGTTTGGTTGGATATAATCTGCAATATCGCAACAGCCCGCAATGGGTGCAAGCCTGGGAACAATGCCTTCCTTTTCTGCCCATTCATGGTAATTTTTTTTTTCAAAATCCCAGAGCATCGTATGGCAGCCGATGCTCGTAATGTCGCTGTATGGCTTGCCCGTAAAAACAAAGCTGAGGTATTGCGGCAGATGGAGGGCATATCTTATTCTTGAAAAAACATCAGGCTTTTCAAGTTTTATGCGGTAAAGCTGCATGCCAGCATTCAAATTGCCCAACACCGGCGAAGCGGTTTCCTTTGATATTTTTTTTTCGTTGCCGTAAATACTGTGAAATTTTTTATGCAGCGCTTCCGGGTAAGGTTTCAGGTAATTGTAAAGCGGGAGCAAAATATTGAAATGCTTATCGAGATGAACAAAGCTTGCGCCGTATCCTGAAAAATTTAATGCTTTGATTTCGTATTCGTGGCCCTTCAGCACTGCGTTGAACCGCTGCTTCATCCAATTGGTTAAAGCGCTCAGGTCTTCACACCCAAAACCATCTTCATCTTTTATTTCATTAAATTGTTCGGTTTCTTCATGCACGAGCTGGTATTGCTCATTGAACAACAGTAATTTTTTATTGGTTTTACCAATATCAAAAATGGCAATTGTTTTCATGCTAAAGCCCGGTGGCAAAAATTTTGCTTCCTCTTTCTTTTATTAATCCTTCCCGTGTTTTCTCTTTTCTGTAAACATGAATAGGGTCTGCCGCGCCGCCAGCCCTTAACCTTGCTTCGGTAACCAATGGGCGGACATCTGTCCTGAATGCATGCTGCAAAATCTCCTGGGTTGTTACCGCGTCATTATTGTTTTGCGCTTCTGCCAATTTTTTCCTGTCAACCAGCAAAGCCTGGGCATAAGCAATTTTAATTGCTTCCACAGATTGCAACAAATCTTCCAAGGGGTCTTTTACATTGTGGCTTGCATCGATCATCCAGGCCAGGCCATCGGCATGGTTCATGCCTCTTGCATCCATGCCTTCCGCCAGTTCATTAAAAATCAAAAAAAGCTGGTAAGGTTTTATGCTCCCGGCGGTTAAATCATCATCGCCATATTTCGAATCATTGAAATGAAAACCGCCAAGTTTTCCTTCCATGAGCAATAAGGAAACGATCTGCTCGATATTGGCGTTCGGCAAATGATGACCGAGGTCAACCAATGTGAATGCTTTATTGCCAAGTTTGGATACATACAATAATGACTGCCCCCAATCCCCGACTGTCATGGAATAGAAATTGGGCTCATAAGCTTTGTATTCAACAAACATTTTCCAGTCTGGCGGCAGGGCTGCATAAACCTGCTGCAGGCTTTCCAGCGTGTTTTGAAATGCTTTCCTGAAGTTCAGTTGTCCCGGGAAACAGGAGCCGTCTGAAAGCCAGACGGTGAGCGATTTTGAGCCAAGCTCCATTCCATATTTGATTACTTCGATGTTGTGGCTGACTGCCTGCAGGCGAACAGCTTTATCAACATGCTGCATGGAGCCGAATTTGTAACTGAGCTGTTGGCCGGGCTGGTCCTGGAAAGTGTTCGAATTCATGGCATCAAATTTCAACCCGTACTGTGCTGCTACTGTTTTGATATGAGTTGAATTTTCAGGAATGTCCCAGGGAATATGTAATGATATGGCTCCGCTCGATTTGTTCAATGCGTGAAGCAATGCGATATCGTTTATTTTTTCCTCGAGGTTGCGCGGCTCCCCGCCAATGCTGAAACGCCCGAACCTTGTTCCGCCTGTTCCAAGCGCCCATGAAGGAATGGCCACCTGGAAGTCCATCAGCTTCTGCAAAACATTTTCAACATCGGTTACCTCAGATGCTGAATAATCGAATTTCTTTTTATGTTCTTTCAGCAAAAACTGGTTGTGTTCTTTTATCGTATCTTTTTCAATGTGCATGCAATGATGTTTATGGAAGGTAAAAAACTTCTTTCAGGCTTATGGTTACCGGCGAGCTGTCTGGGTTTGTTTCCATAATGTCTTTCATGTGCGCCCACCATTTTTTCATCACAGGATCGTTGGGAAGCCCGGCCAGTTTGTTCTTGTCATCAATTGTTAAATAAGCGAACAGCACATTGGTTTCCTCATCTAAAAAAATAGAATAGCTTTTAATTCCCTTTTTGCTTAACAACGATTTCAGCTCGGGCCAGATCTCATCGTGCCGTTTTTTATATTCGGCTTCCTCTCCTTTATTCAGTTTCATCTTAAAAGCGATCCTTTGCATAATGGAAGCAAATTAGTTTTTATTAACGAAGAAATGCGGCAGCAACCCCTCCGTCAACATTCAGTACGTTCCCTGTGGATTTGTTGAGCAGACCGCTCACGAATGCATAACAGGCATTGGCAATATCTTCCGGCAAAATGGTTTCGTTCAGCAAGGTGCGTTTTGCATAGTAGGCGGGCAGTTCATCAACACTAATATTATATGCTTTTGCGCGGCCCTCGGCCCAGCCGCCGGCCCAGATATTGCTGTCCGCGATCACGGCATCGGGATTGACAGCGTTCACCCTGATCTTATCCGCCCCAAGCTCAGCAGCCAGCAGCCGTGAAAGATGGGCCTGTGCTGCTTTTGCAGAACCATAACCGGCATTGTTGGGCCCGGCAACGACAGCATTTTTTGAAACGATGTTGATGATGTCGCCGCCAAGGCTTTGCTTTCGCATGATGTCGATCCCATATTTCGAGACCAGGAATTGCCCTTTCACCAGGATCTCGTACAATTTGTCCCAGTCTTCCTCGGAATGCTCTGCAATGGGTTTTGAAATGCTGATGCCTGCATTGTTCACGATGATGTCAATACCGCCGAAAGCAAGCACGGCAGCATCAAATGCATTTTGTATCGAGCCCTCATCAGTTACGTTCAGCAGGGTTGATGATGATGCATCGTTGCCAAATAATTTTTTGAATTCAGTACCAGCAGTCTTTAATCTTTCTTCATTGATGTCGTTGATGACGATGCATGCGCCTTCTTCAGCAAATTTTTTTGCGATGGCTTTGCCAATGCCACCTGCGCTGCCCGTTACCAGCGCTATTCTTCCGCTCAGGGGCTTTGGTTTTGGCATGCGCTGCAATTTTGCTTCTTCCAGCAGCCAGTATTCAATATCGAATGCTTCCTGCCTGGGCAGCGAAACATATTCGCTGATGGCCTCAGCGCCTTTCATCACATTAATGGCATTGATATAAAATTCGGCAGCCACTCTTGCGGTCTGCTTGTCTTTGGCAAAACTGAACATGCCTACGCCCGGATATAAGATGATCACCGGGTTGGGGTCGCGCATGGCCGGGCTGCCCGGATGTTTGCAATGGTTATAATATGCGGCATACATTTTCCTGTATGCTTCAAACTGCGGCAATATTTTTTCTTTTATTGCATTTGTTTCCAGGAGATCGTCATTGGCCGAAAGGTTTAATACCAGCGGAGAAATTTTTGTTCTTAAAAAATGATCGGGGCAGCTTGTGCCCATTGGCGCTAATCTTGCCAGGTCGTTTGAGTTGATGAATTCAAGCACCCTGTTGTCATCGCTGAAATGGCCAATCATTTTAGTTTGGGAAGAACATAGCCCCCTTAGGACAGGCATAACTGTTACTGCTTGTTGCAGGCGCCTGCTTTTTGGCAGGGGGCTTATCCTGCTGCTGCCAAATGCGATTTTCTTTTTATAATTCTGTTCGAGGTAAGCAGCGCATGTTTCGATCACTTCAAGTGTGTTGATGTAGCTTTCATAAGCTGTGTTCCCCCAGGTAAACAGGCCATGTGAGCCAAGCATGATGCCCCTGATGCCCGGGTTTTCATCGAGGCATTTTTTCAATTTCAGCCCCAGGTCAAACCCGGGCCGCTGCCAGCCTGCCCAGCCTATTTTTCCTTGAAATAGCTCCTCCGTTATTTTTTTCCCGTCTTTAGCGGCAGCGATAGCAATGGCTGCATCGGGGTGCAGGTGGTCGATGTGTTTGAAAGGAAGGAAGGCATGAAGCGGTGTGTCAATTGACGGAGTTTTGGAAGCGGGGTCATAGATACAATGGTTGAACATCTCAACCATCTCGTCTTCGTGTTCGATGCCGCGATAAATATTTTCCAGGCTGCGGAGCCTGTCAATATATAAAGCTGCAAGGCCGTTGCGGGCCATCGTTCCTAAATCCCCGCCGCTGCCTTTCACGTACATCACTCCTGCTTCTTTGTTCGTAACCGGGTCTTTCGAGACGATCTTGCAGGAAGTGTTGCCCCCGCCGTAATTGGTGAGGCGCAGATCGGCGCCTAAGAGATTGGAGCGGTAAACCAATAGCGCGACTTCATCTCCGTTGAGCTTTGCTGCAACTTCGTCATCCCACAGGTATGAAACGTATTTGAATTCATTTTTTTCCATAGCTATATTTCAAAATATTTTTTTAAATCATTCCCGGAAACTGTTTAAAATTCGTTTTAGAGATTTTGTATAATAGTCTTTTCCAAAGCTTGAAATCGCGGATGAATGCTTACATTCAGTATTAGCTTTGGAAAAGTTGAAGCGTTTTTATTTCATTGAATTGCCAATCCCCACTAACAATACGGAAAGTATAATGGTTATTATCCCTATTGTAAATGTTGTTCTTGTTTTATTGCTCACGCCCTTCCATTCTTTTAATGTAATGCCCCACATGTTCGCTACCAGGATAATGAATGCCATGTGCAGTATCCAACTGCTGGCCCCGTTGCCCAGTTTGCTTTCGCCCATTCCATAAAAAAAGAACTGCAGGAACCAGGTGGCACCGGCAAGGGCAGAAAACAAGTAGTTTTTTGTTAATGGTGTTTTCCTGTCAGCATAATCTCCAAAGGATTTGTTGCGGGCATTCAATATCATGCACCAGATAAAATTGGTTGACAGGCCGCCCCATAGCAGCACCACATAAGTAACATTATTCTGGTACAAAGGGTTGAAGCCAGCTGCCACTGAGGCTTCAGCCATTGGCTTCCCCGCTTCGATGCCAAAATTGAAGCAGGCGCTCATGATGCCGGAGAATATGGCAACGACCAGCCCCTTCACCAGGCTGAATTCTTCCACTGATTTTTTCTTTTCTTCATCGGGCAAATCGTTTTCTTTCATCATGCCTGCTTTACCGCAGATGTAAATGCCCAGCAAACAAATAACAACGCCTGCCAGCACTATTCTTCCCCAGGATGTTGAAAGCAGGTCATGAAAAGTAGTTTTGCCTGTTGAAGGATAAAAATTGTAATAAATGGAAGGGACAAGCGCCCCGAAGGCAGAACAAAATCCCAATACCACCGAATTGCCGAGCGACATGCCGAGGTACCTTACGCCCAAGCCGTAGGTAAGCCCGCCAAAGCCCCAAAGCACACCAAAAAAAACTGTGTATTTTATTGTTTCGTATGATGTGTTGCTGATGATCTCTGCAAAGCCGGGAATGGTAAGCCATGCAGCGAGGGGCGGAACGATGAGCCAGGAGAACAAGCCCCCGATAATCCAATAACTTTCCCAATGCCAGCCCTTTACTTTTTTATAGGGCATGTAAAAACTGCCTGATGCAAAGCCGCCGATAAAGTGGAAGATGATACCGAAAATGATCTGCATATGTTATGGTTTCTATAAGGCAATTAATAAATTGCTGCAAAAATAAAGTTGGTGGCGCTCGCAACTGTTATGGGCTGTTATGAGATTTCGATAACATCAGTCTTGTTTCAGTTCAATCACGGCTACTTCAAAAGGTTTAAGCATAATGCTGTTATCGGCAAGGGTTATTCTTGCGGGCGGGTTTTCTCCAGTTGTTACATCAACATAAAATACAGCAGCGCCTGTTGTTTCCATGGGCAATTTCACTGGGGCATCTTTTTTGCGCGGGTTGATCAGCAATATTCTTTTCCCTTTTGACGTGATGAATGCCTGCGCAATGATGTCCGCTCCATTGAAGGAGGTGCCAGCTAATTTATCGCCCGGGCCAAAATGATCGAGCAGGAGCTTTAGCACCCAGTAGCGCGAATTGGGGTTGCCGTTTTTCCAGTTGATCATGGTCACGTCAGGAAATTGCGTGGGGTAACCTACTAATTGCGACTCGCCGGCTACCTCAATGCCCAGCTTTGCCAGTTCAAGATAGAGGTAGGCATACATTGCGCCGGCAAGGTTCCAGTAATTATCCGGCATCGTGTCGCGGCCCAGTATAACGCCAAGTTCATTAATGGTAGTTATCGTGTGCGGAGAAAGCCTCTTTCGGATACTTTCGATGAACCGAACTTTGCCGAGAAAAGCATTTGCCTGGTCAAAAAAAGTGTATTGATAATCGTCAAGTTTTTGGTCGCGATACAGCGGGCTTGAGTAGTGATGGTAAGAAATGCCATCAAGCGGAACGCCGGGCTTATGGTTTTTGTGGTCCAGGAAATATTCGAACCATTCAGGGCCATCGGGCTGCGCCAATGCCATGCCGATGAATTTTGTGCCGGGCGAAATTTTCTTCAGTGCTGTTACAATGGCATCATAAATTTTCGTGTACAGCCTGGGCGACATGTTGTGCTCGTAATTCACTTCGTTAAGCACTTCCCAATATGGTATTTTATAATAATGGCCTGACTTGTGGAATTTTCCTAATTCATCGGTGAAGCCGCCTTTGGTGTACCAGCTAAAAAGCCTTGCATAATAATCTGCTATTTGTTTTGCAGTAGTGTCTTTCAATTCTGTTCCATGGTTATAATCCCAGAAAACCTGGTAAGGGTCTTCAGGATATTTTACATCATCGCCATTTTTCCACATCCACGCCGGCGTAGTGCTGAAATTGATAACTACCGAATGGCCTTTTGTGGCCTCCATGAAGTCGCTCATCACGCTGTCGGCATAAGAAAAATCCCAGAAGGTCTCTTTCTTTGTCGGGGGCTTTATTTCGGCTACGACCATTTTGGGATAGGGGAACCAGGGAACGTAACGCACATAATCAGCATGCAGCGCTTCAAGGGCTTTAAAAGCTGCATCGTGTATCGGTGAATTTTTATGGAGCATGGGGTTTTCTACCACCTGCAGTGTGGGCGTAGTTTTAGATGTTGCTTTTATTTTGCTCCAGTCAACAGTTAATGTATTTTCCTGTGCAAGTATTCCTGTGCAGCATAAAAAAAGAATAGCAGAAGAGAACAGGGGTTTGAAAAAAGTGGCGCTGTTTGTTTTCATGTTATTATCAATTTTGCATTAGCAGACTTTTATTACGTCCATATTCAGCAATTGCCCAAGCTTTTCTATTTTAGAACTGATGTGCCCAATGCCCACGGCGCAATGGTGTGCAGGGCCATGGCTGTTCCAATTGTTCACGAATTTTCTTGCGCCGATGGAAAATTTGTACCGGCTGTTGGTATTGCCGATCTGAAGTATCGGGCCGGGAACAGATTGGCCTTCGGCTGTCAGCAACATTAATCCGCTTTTTGTTTCTACGACGCTTAATAAGGTAACAGGGCCATTCTTCACCATCATTTCAACCGAAAGCCCCCTGCCCACTTTGCCATGATAAACCTGTAGCGGCCTCACTTTTGTTTTGCCTTCCGCTATGGCAATATGCCCCGGGCCATCATGGCCCATCAGCACCACATCGGCCGTAAAATCCATAGCATAATATTCGGTGAAAGAGCCGCCTGCGCCAAAGCTGTCCATAATTTTCATGGCCTGGGCATTTTTAATTTCGTATTCGCCCGCAACAGGGATGCCCCTTGCTGTTAACAACGAGTTGCCCAATATGATGGAGCTGATGGCCTCTTCATTTTCCGCATTGCCTGTGCCTTTATAATAATATGCTAATGAGCCAAGCTTATATTGATTAACCAGTTTGTCCAATGCTAATGAGGTCCTTGCTGCTTTTTCCAGTTCTTCTGATGGGCAATCCGGTTGAACATCGAATGCGCTGTTGAAAAAACTGATGCGGTTTTTTATTTCTTCATTTTTTATTTCTCTTCTCAATGCGGCAAGCTCTTCTACCTCTATCAATTCAATATGCCCGCCGAAATAAGCATATTGTTGGGCAAGGTCGGTATAGATATCGAGCATACCGCTGTAATAATGTCCCATGCAGCCCAGCCTGTTGTACTGCATAATATGCGCCACCTTAGCAGCTTCTGCCCATTCTTTTATTTCGTTCCAGGCAACTTCGTCATGATGCAGCATGCCGGTTACTTCGTGAAAGGGTATCCCTGTCCTGCGGAATACGTTTGCAATTTCAGGCACAGGGCATGGAGAACAATGTGCCAGCCATTCCCCGGTCATCTTCGTGCGGTCGGCCATTGCATTGAATGCGGTATAGTTGATGTTTTCAGCAGGAGAAAGATTTAAGATGATGACCGGCGCTTTTGTTTTTCTTACAACGGGCAGCACTGTCGAAGACAGCGCATAAGTAGGCACGTATAAAAAAATAATATCAACATCCTGTTGCCTGAACAAGCGGCCGCATTCGAATGCCTTGTCTGCTGTGTCAACAAGCCCTGCATTAATAATTGAAGGATGAATGGAGGAAAGTTTTTTTTCAACTTCTTGCAAATGCCCGACCAGGCGTTCTTCAAGGCCTTCAAACTGCGGCCAGTAAGTATCCAGGCCTATTCCGAACAATCCTATTTTAAAATCGTTACTGCCCATGGCGGGTTTTATAAAACAAATTCATTCTTCCCTTCTTTCAACAATTCTTTTTTTCCTTTCCATATAAAGGTTCCTGTTATTTTTTCGGGCAATCGAATTTGTATATTCCATTTCCCGTTTTCAAGTTGATAGCTTACATATAGTGTTCCGTTCGGGTGAGGGATGCTGCCGCTGATGTGGGTAAGCCGGCCTAAATGAGGCTCGATTTTTACTTTTTTAAAACCGGGAGCATCCGTGTCAATGCCCAGTACAGTCCTGAAAAATTCTATATTCGGGCTGGCGCCCCATGCATGGCAATCAGAACGGGTTTCATTGATATTGGAGATTTCTGCCCAGGTGGTCATTCCCATTTCAATGTTTTTTTTCCAGATGCCCAGCCAGTTCAAATAGTCGTTGCCCAGCCCTGCTTTAATATATGCCTGGTGAAGGTAATATTTGAAATAGATAGATGCGGGCGCCAGCGATGCATCACCCAAAATTTTTCTCGCCAATGAGGTAGCTTCTTTTCCGTTGATGGTATTTGTAAGTATTGCCAGCGCATTTGCATGTTGTGAATAGAGGTCTTTGTCTTTTGTATCTGCAAATATTTTTTTGTTATTGTCCCAATAATTTTTTTTGATGGAATTTTGCAATTGAACGGCTTTGCTTTTATATGCGGCAGCTTGCGCAGCCAATCCAAATTTTGTTTCAAGATCTGCAGCAACCTGGTAAGCCCACAACAATTGCAGGTCCAATATGGAAGAGCTTCCTTCTTTTCCATAAGGAGCAGTCCCGCCATCCCATCCTTTGTGGCCATCCACCCAATCGGTGAACATCCAGTAAGGGGTATTTTTTAATGTGCCGTCTTTTTGCTGGTATTTGCTAAAGAACCATAATATGTCCCTTACTCCCTGCATTTTGTCGGCAATAAAACTGCTGTCGCCGCGGTACATCCAATAATCGTGCAGCATACCAATATACCAGAGCGAAAAAGTAGGTATCTGTTGGGGAGAAAAAGAGGGGTGGCGGCTCAGCGTGATCCCTTCAGCAATGCGGGAATGGTCCATTTCATTCAATGCATTTCTTGCCAGGCGGTCATCGCCGCTATTGTATAAAGAAACCAATGCCTGTATGCGGCTGTCGCCGATGTATTGCAATTGTTCATAGTAGGGACAGTCCATATAGGTTTCCCAGGCACAGGACCTCGCTGTCCTCCACCCGATTTCGAGGATTTTTGTAAGTGCGCTGTCATCGGTATTAAAACTTGCATTGAACTGAAAGGGATACCCTGTGAAAATATTATAGAAATCATCAACGGTCATTGGCTCTTCTGCAGTGTTGATGGTTAACTGCACGTAACGGAAGGTTCTCCATGCGAGGCTGATGAACTCCTGATTGTCGTTGCCATTGGAAATAAGGCTGTCTTTTTTGCCGATAAAAAATTTTCCATCTACTTCATTCCTGTTCCCTTTTGTCATGGGCTTGTCTTCTTGGGGAAGGTGTTCATACAAAGCTTCAGCATAGCTTATGGATATCCCTGCATTCTTCCCCTTGCTGAATATCAGCACAGGGTATGCATCGGTAAGAAAAGACTGATCGATCAGCAAGACTGCTTTTGTGTGTGGCGGTATTGAAAAGGCCGTTTGTATTGCCGGGAAGCCGGCAGGCGCAGCAATGCCGATGGTGCTTCTTAATGCCTGAAAGCGTTGTTTTTTCATTTCCATCTGCGGCAATGAAGAGGGCACCAGCATCCAGCCATTGATGTCGCCAGCCCCTTTTGGCCATGCGCCATGCCACCCTATTTTTTTTGCGGGGCTCCATTGGTTGTCATCAAAATCGCTCCCCATCCAGTTTTGTGGCGATTCGTTCATATTGATCAGCTCGCCTGGGCCGGTAACATAATATGCCCCATAACCAAGACCGGTTAAGGGATGATAGGCATTATTACGAAGGCATCTCCAGGAATCATTGGTGTTGGCGACTGATTCTTTTTCAGAATCGCCCTGTAATAAAAAACCTGAGCGGTTTGATATTTGCGCTTCAGGCCTCAGGTCGCCATCATTCCAAACAACTGAAGCAATGGTGTTTTTCCCTTTCATTAAATAAGGGGCAAGGTCAACTGTTTCGTAGTTCCAGTAATAAAGGTCGCTGCGCGCCGGCCCGAGCGAAACCAGGGTACCGTTTACAAAGAGCTTATACCGGTTATCGCCTGACACATGAACGATAAAAGAAGGCGGCCTTGCGTCAAGCACAAAACTTTTCCGGAAATAATAGATGCCATAATCTTTTGCCGGGGCCCCTGGCACTTCAACCCAAAATGCGCTCCATGGCTGCTTTAGCAAATTGGCATTAATGTGCTGCGAAGATGCTGTAGAAAGAATGGAAATAAAAAAAAGAAAAATAATAAATCTCATGGCAGCAAGTTTTGAAATGATTATGTATCGCGAATACAAATTTATGGAACATCAGCCTTTTACTATCCTGCACTATCCCGTTGGGCGCAAAGCGCCTATAATTAGCAACGGCTACTGTTATTAATTGCCTATTTTAGCCCATTATTACAGTTCCCCAATAGGTTCAATGATGAAGCCAGCCGGCATTTTTGATATCATCAGGATCGATGATTTTTCAGCCACTCCCAAATATCAACAGGTGGTGAATTCCATATTAAAAGCTGTTGAACAAAACAGGCTAAAGCAAAATGATGTGCTGCCTTCTATCAATGACCTTAGCTTCGAGCTGGATATTTCAAGAGATACTGCAGAGAAGGGTTACCGTCTTCTTAAAAAAAAGGGCATCGTTGGTTCTGTTCCCGGGAAAGGATATTTTATCAGGAGCACAGCATTTGAACAAACTCATAATATTTGCGTGCTTTTCAATAAACTGAGCACCCATAAAAAAATTATTTATGATTCATTTGCTGCTGCCCTGGGAAAAAATGCAGCCATCGATTTCTATATTTATAACAACGATTTTTCAGTGTTCAGGAAATTGCTGAACAGTAAGAGAGGCGACTATTCTTATTATGTGCTCATTTCTCATTTCCTGGAAGGTGGCGAAAAAGCGCATGAAATAATCAATAATATCTCAAAAGAAAAATTGATTGTCCTGGATAAATATGTGCAGGGGGTCACCGGCGAATTTGCTGCTGTATATGAGAACTTTGAAAAAGATATTTTCGGCGCCCTTGAAAAGGCCCTGCCGCAATTGCAAAAATACCAGGTGCTAAAAATTATTTTCCCATCGTACAGTTATTTTCCTGGTGAGATATTAAAGGGGTTTTATTCATTCTGCAATGAATACGCTTTTGATTATAAAGTGGTGAATGATGTGGCAGAAGAGGCGATCAACGAAGGGGATGTTTATATTAACCTGATGGAAGATGACCTTGTTGTTTTGCTTGGCAAAATACAGAAAACAGTTTTTAAAGTTGGGGAACAGGTAGGGATAATATCATACAACGAGACCCCATGGAAACAATTTATTTTGAATGGGATCACTACCATTTCCACCGACTTTAAAAAAATGGGGCAAATGGCTGCCGGCATGATTTTGGACCATGAGCAAAAGCATGTAGAAGTGCCTTTTGCTTTAACATTAAGGAAATCATTATAAAAGTGCTGTCGCCAGATGGCCTGGCTATTTAAACTGCCCTGCTATGGCATTTTTGGGTTTCTATCTACGAAGCTGTAAAGATGATTGTTGGAACAACCAGCAGGCTCAATCTTTATCCTGTGCCATGGTTATTTTACCTGGCGCCTTCTTTGCCCACAACCCTGCATCGCTTCCTGCTTAATTTCACTAACAGCAACCCATTATAAAAAAATGGTTGTGCTTTTCAAATATTTTTTGTTTTTAAGGCAGGCAATATTTTTTACAAAGCATTGCTTCGTATCTTAGGTCTTTAGCGCACCGCAGGCACCCATGGCTAAGCGGCTCTGCTAATTTGGGCCAGGAGAAGGGGATTGAATTTTGTTTTCGTTCAATAGTGATTCGTTCACCTTTATTTTAAAAATGTTTCCCGTGACCATAAACCAGCTATATGCAGCATAAAGAACTAAAACAGGCTTATGATGTTGTTGTCATCGGGGCCGGCGTGGGGGGGCTTACCGCAGGCGCTTTATTAAGCAAGGCTGGCCTGTCTGTGTGTGTGTTGGAAAAAGAGCCACATCCGGGGGGCTATCTTGCGGGATTTAGAAGAAAAGATTTTCGTTTTGATACAGCAGTTCACTGGTTGAACCAGTGCCGTAAAAACGGTATGGTATTTAAAATATTTGACATATTAGGCAATGATTACCCAAAGGCAATTCCACAGAAAAGGATACGGAAGTATAAAGGGGACGATTATGAATATTTGTTGACCAATAACCCGGATGAGTTAAAAGAACAATGGCAAAAAGAGTTTCCCGGAGATGCAGAAGGGATTGAACGCTTTTTTAGAGCAGCAAAAAAAGTAGGCGAAGCGTTTGAGAAGTTCGGCCACGTGTTCCGCTCCGAAGAAACAATGAATTTTTGGGAAAAGTTGCTGAACAAAAGAAAATTGATCCGCTTCGGAATGTATTTTATACCGCACCTGCGCTATACGGGTGATAAAGGAATAAAAAAAGGCTTATTAAAATATTTTAAGAACGAAAAGCTGCATAAGGTTTTCAGTGCAGATTCGGAGCTGCTTTCCTGCATTGTTCCCATCGGCTGGGCATATAATAACGACTATCAAAGCCCGCCTCCGGGTGGAGGGCAGA
This sequence comes from Bacteroidota bacterium, assembly GCA_018266455.1. Lineage (GTDB taxonomy): Bacteria > Bacteroidota > Bacteroidia > Chitinophagales > Chitinophagaceae > Puia. The sequence continues at coordinate 8,593 of JAFEAJ010000045.1, read as the reverse complement.
TGATCCCGGAATGGCTGGAACACATCATCTATTATTACGGGCAGGAAACACATTACCAATATCAAGTAAAACAGGTTCTGATCAAAAACAATAAAGCACATGGTGTTTTATGCAAAAGAAATAATAAAGAATACAAAATCGAAAGCAAATATGTAATTGCAGCCTGCGATGCGCCTGCCTTATATGAAAAAATGTTGCCGGGGCCGGCGATACCTGTAAAATTGAAAACAAAATTGCATAGTGCTGAATTGTACAGTTCTTCACTTACGGTCAGTATAGCGTTGGATTGCCCCGTGGATCAGCTGGGTTTTAATGAAGAGCTGGTGCACCTGTCCAGTGCTCTTGTGCCAAGGGCTGATCACATAAGTGGCAATCCCGATCGTACCGAGATCAGCATACTGGCGCCCAGCTTCCGGGACTGCTCATTAGCGCCGGATGGAAATGGCACTTTGATTTTGTTTATGCCAGCTTATATGGAATTTGAAAAACAATGGCGCACGGAAAAAGATGAACAAGGCAATTTGATAAGGGGGGCAGCTTATAAAGAATTAAAACAGGATATAGCAAGACGTTTAATAGAAAGAGTGGAAAGGGAAGTAGCGCCAGGCCTGCAAAAACATATTTTGTTTTATGATGTTGCTACACCGGTTACCCATTGGCGTTATACAGGAAATGCAGGCGGCTCCATGATGGCTACCAAGCCAAACCGGCAGAATATGGTGAATAAAGTGGCGACCTATCACACACCTGTAAAAAACCTGTTGATTGGGGGCCATTGGGCTGAATTAGGCGGAGGTGTTCCTATCGCTGCAAAAGCAGGAGCCAATGCGGCATTAATTATTTTAAAAGAAGAAAATAAAACCCTTTACCAGGCACTGGCTGATTATTTTGATGATAAAAAAAACTTAGACCAATTGCTAAAATCCCCTTCATTCGCTCCATATAATGGGCAGTGGTACCCCTTGCCAACACCTGCCCAGAAGAAAAAATTAAAAGAGCCATTTTTTTTTACGGGAGAGGATGACAACGATGAAGAGGGATAATGTATATTGATACACTGCGCCAATATTTGCATTGACGGTCATTGTTGGGCACGACAAAATAAATAACATAAGATAGAAAAAAATGGCAACGACAATTTTAAAAATACTTATGACCTTGTTTTGCTTACAAGTCGTAATTAAATTTTATGTTTTCTTTTTCGTTAAATATGACACAAGAAAAAAACAACTTGATAAATCTTACGGAAATAAATTAAGCGCTACTAAAAAAACGGACTATGCTTTATTGGCAATATGTGCCATCTTGGTAACGCTGTTGTTCTTTTCTGAAAATTTAGAATATTTAAGTTTCATCACAGGGCTTTATGTTGGAGCCACGCTCATTCAAATATACTTTCATCAATATTCTAATCAATTACCATTGCCTGACGACAAAGCACCGACAGAGCCTTTATCACCCATAAAACTCATTTCTTATTCCATACAAGCATTCCCAAAACGCCCTTGGAAAGAACTTCTATTTCTTACCCTGTTATTTCTATGGGGACTTTATATGTTATTATCAAAAGGATTTGGGTTGTTTTAAAAATTTAAAATACAAACAGCGCAAAATATTAGGCTGAAATAATTTGCCTAAGGCTCAGTAAACAAAAAATATTAATTTACAAAGTATGAACACTAAAAAAGAAAATAGAAATGCGTATAAGCAAATGAAATTCAGAATAGGCATTTTTCAGATTAAAAATTTAACAAACAACAAAATCTTTTTAAATACAAGTACTGATTTGGATAGGGCTTTTAATTCGGACCAATTCCAATTAAAAATGGGGCTTCATTCAAATAAGGAATTGCAAAATGATTGGAATGTATTAGGTTCTGAGGCTTTTGAGTTTTGCGTGTCGGACGAGTTAAAAACAAAAGAATCAGCGACAGAAATAGAAAACAAAAACGAACTTAAAGATTTTTTTGAAATGCAGCGTATTGAATTACTAGAGAAAGGTATTACGCTTTATTGACTTGATACAACGAACCGCCAACATCGTATTGGCAATAGGCGGGCTGACGGCATTTATGTGGAGCCTCTTATAATAAGCGCCGAAGGCAAAATAATTTTTGTGTTTTCCGGTCCATGATCTTTTTTTTCCAGGATCTTAAAAAGCAAAGCTGCCGCTGCTTCGCCAATTTCAAATGCAGGCTGGCTGATTGTGGTAACCGGGGGACTTAAAATAGCGGCTGAAGGCAAAATAGAAAAGCCAGCTACTTTTACATTGGCTGGAATTTCTAAATGCAGGGCTTTGCAAACATGGTATGTGGTAATGATAAGTTTTTCCACGGAAGCAAGTATTCCATCCGGCCTGTTTTTACTGCTTAATGATTTTTTTATTGCTGCATGGTTATGCCCCTCGCTATTGTTGCATGTTATCAAAAGATCTTTATCGGGTGGGAGTTCATATTCCCGAATTGCTTTTTTATATCCTTCCAGCCGCTCATTGACAATAGACAGGTTTTTGGAAATGGAGAGATAAGCTATTTTTCTGCACCCTCTTTCAATGAGGTGCTTTGTAGCAATGTAACCACACTCAAAATCGTTGGTGCAAACTTCTGCGGTTATTGTATCTGCAAGCACCCTGTCGAACAGCACAACCGGCACCCCATTGGTTTGCAAAGCAGAAATATGGTTGGGGTGTTTTGTCTCTCTGGCAACGGATACCAGCACGCCATCCACCCTGCCGCTTTTAAGTTCATTAAGTATGGCCTTTTCTTTCGCAAAATTTTCATGTGTTAAATAAATAAGCACATGGTACCCTTTTTTCTGCGCTACCGATTCAATACCATTGATGGCTACTGAAAAAAAGCTGTCTGCTACTTCAGGTAAAACCAAAGCAATGGTTTTGCTCTTTTGCTTGCGCAGGCTGCTGGCATACGCATTTGGTACATAATTCAATTTTCTCGCAAGTGCCATTACGCGTTCCTTTGTTGCAGCGCTTATCTCATAACTGTCTTTGAGTGCCTTTGATACTGTACCTTGCGAAAGGCCAAGCTGCTTTGCTAATGTCCGGATATTTGTTTTTGGCATATTTGAGTTTGAGCAAGCCCGGGAGCAGTTTTTCCGGCTTCATTGGTAAAGGTACTATTACGAAAACGGTTTCGTAAATAAAAGGACCTTGTTTAGACAAACAGAAAAGTAAAATATAGAAATTAGCGCTGTTTTATTACCTCCTTTTAAAAAGAAAGCCATGGAAAAAAAGAACCCAATACAGGTAAGCAAAAATGAGCAGAACCCATTAGCCAGTTTAGATGTTTGGGAAGACGACCTCCTTCAGCGTTATCCCAATCCTGAGTCTATTGTGCAGGACAAGAGCGCACAGGAATTCAGGAATTACGAAGACCCTAAAAGAGGTACCGTACGTGAGTTTTATAGGCTGAACCACACCTACCAGACGTATGATTTCGTGCTTGAAAAGGAAAAACAATTTTTAGGGTTTGACAAAACAAAAATGCCTGTTTGGGATGCATTTCAATTTCTTAACCAACTGGTGGACGATTCCGATCCAGATACAGACCTCGACCAGTTCCAACATCTTTTACAAACTTCTGAGGCCATCCGCAAAGACGGGCATCCTGACTGGATGGTGCTTACCGGCCTGCTTCATGATATGGGCAAAGTGCTTTGCCTTTTCGGCGAACCCCAATGGGCTGTAGTGGGCGACACGTTCCCTGTAGGCTGTGCTTTCTCCGATAAAATTGTGTATAGTGAATTCTTCAGTAGTAACCCCGATATTAGGGACGAAAGATACAATACAAAATATGGAGTATACTCTCCTAATTGCGGGTTAAAAAATGTTCGCATGTCCTGGGGGCACGATGAATATGTTTACCACATGGTAAAGAAATATTTGCCCGAGCCCGGGTTGTACATGCTGCGTTACCATTCCTTTTACCCGCAGCACCGCGAACATGCTTACGATCATTTAATGGACGATCATGATCGTGAAATGTTCAAATGGGTGAGCCTTTTCAATCCATACGACCTGTATTCAAAGAACCCCGTTCCGCCGGATTGGGATCAGCTAAGGCCTTATTATGAGGGCCTGGTTGAAAAATATTTGCCAGCTACATTAAATTTTTAGTTTTCCTGCTCCTTTCGTAAGAGAATTTCTACAGCTTGAAAGCATCCAACAACTGAGCTGCTATTTTTTTGCATAGAGGATGGGGGTGAACTGTGGAAACGCCCGTTACATCTCTCGGCTGGTTACAGTTATAAGTGTTCACTTATATTTCCTGTTGATGGGTTTATGAAGTAAAGCTGCCATTAATGCTGATGGCCCCCGTGAAGTTGATGTTGTGCAGGCTGTAAATTGTTTTGTTACAGGACCAATTCTAAAAACCATGTTAGGTTGTAAAGGAACATTTAATTCAAGGTTGGCACTTCCCAAACTTTATCATAAATAACCTGCCCACTTTTTGCTGGCACTTCCCGGGTCGTTATTTTAATCTGCGATGGAACGGGCTGTCAATGGTTTTTTCTAGAACTGGCCCTGATGCGAACAAAAAAGCAAATATCAGTAAAATAAAAAGCCTCATAAATTTTTTCATGTTGAATGTTTGGAAGCTTGTTGCACATAGGTATCCATCAAAAACTGCTGCAAAAGCGAATGCTTTTCAAGCTTTCTCTAACATTTAAAACCTTTGGCAAACCCGAAAACTGTTTCTGAAAGAAAGAGCTGTTGTTAGCTGTGGCCAATCTTGTTTTTATTTTACTTGTGGATTGGTTTTTTAGCGAATGCAATTATATGCCCGTCGATATCTGAAAAATAGCAAACCTTGTCTCCCCAATCTCTGTCTTCAATCGGGCTGATGAGCTTTGCTCCACTTTTTATTGCGTTCTCAAATTCGAGTTCAATGCTCTCGACGTAAAAATAAAGTTCGCATCTGGGTATTCCGTTCCCCTGATCGGGGTGTGGCGTATTGGCAGAAAGTATTTTTGCAATTCCTTTGTTTGGCATCAACCCCAATTTACAGTTTTCAGCAAGTTTGAATTCTGTCATTCCCGGAACATTCAAGTCGGGGTTTTGTCTGAATAATTTTGAATAGAATTCTGCACTTGCTTGTTGGTCATTTACATAAAGTATTGTTTCTATAAGCCCGATGTGCTTCATTAGTTTTTAGTTTCTGTGAATGTTATACCGAAGCGCCTCCACTATTTGTATTCTGATCAATCTTCTCATTGTCCTGGATAACCCGTTTACTGGCGATTAACTGAGCGTCAATTTTATCTCTGGCTAATTGTTCAAGGCCTTGGTTGGGCAGGTTTATTTACAAGTAGAGATGATTTCTATTTCAAAGATAGCATTTCGATTGAAGGAGCTATTAAGGTTATTTAAGCCTAAAAAGATTATTCGGTGATGAACAATATAAAATGTGCAATACTTTTTTATATTGGGCAGAGCAATTCGGGCTCAGGCCCTCTTCTTCAAATCTGGCAGCCACCAGGTAATCAACCCGATCAAAGGCAGGAAGGCGCAAACATGATAAACAAAATAAATACTTGTGGCATCAGCCAGCATCCCCAAGAGGGCGGAACCTAAGCCCCCCATTCCGAAGGCAAAGCCGAAAAACAGCCCAGATATCATTCCAATTTTGCCGGGCATTAACTCTTGGGCATACACTAAGATGGCCGGAAATGCAGAGGATAAAACAAACCCGATGATGACGCTCAATACTGCCGTCCAGAATAAACTTGCATAAGGCATCAGCAACGTAAAGGGCGCCACCCCGAGTATAGAAAACCAGATCACATATTTCCTGCCGTACCGGTCGCCCAATGGCCCCCCAAAATAGGTGCCTAATGCAGAAGCAGCTAAAAATGCGAACAGGAATAATTGGGAATGCTTAATGCTCACATGGAATTTGTCTATCAGGAAAAAAGTGTAATAGCTGCTAATGCTTGACAGGTAGAAATATTTTGAAAAAATCAGCACCAATAAAATCGCGACAGAAGCATGAACCTTTTTTTTGGAAAGGCGCGGATGGTAACCCATAGCCCCTGCTTTGCCCTTTCGCATTTTCATTTGTTCCAAACGAATTTTTGCCCATTTACCTACATAGGTCAGAATAATAATGGCGATCAATGCCAGGATACCGAAATACATTGCATGGCTCCTGCCAAAGCGCACAATGACCAAAGCAGCCAGCAAGGGCCCGATAGCAGTGCCGGTATTGCCTCCCAACTGAAAAACGGACTGTGCAAACCCGCGCCTGCCCCCGGATGCCATGTAAGCGATCTTAGAAGATTCGGGATGGAAAATGGATGAGCCGGTGCCGATCAGGGCAACTGAAAAAAGGATAGCTCCATAGCTGTTTGCATAAGAAATAAAAATGAGCCCTGCAAGGGTGAAGCCCATCCCGATAGCGAGGGAAAAAGGCTGTGGCCTTTTATCAGTGTAAGCACCGACAAAAGGTTGCAGTATGCTTGCCGTCATTTGAAAAGTCAATTGAATCAGCCCAATTTGCGCAAAATTCAGTTCAAATGAATTTTTTAACAGCGGGTAAATCGAAGGGATCAATGATTGGATCGTATCGTTCAGCAAATGCGAAAAACTGATGCTGAATAATATGGTGTAAACTGTTGCCTGCTGAACCTGTTCTGAAATTTCCTTTTGAATAACGGTTGTTTTCATCTGTCCATGCAAATTAACAAACAATCTGTTTGAAAGGTTTTGCCTTTCAGTAGTAAGCCATAAAATATTTTATTAATATGCAGCAGAACACAGCCAAATGTAGTCTAAGAATGCGGCAGGCAAGAATATATTATTCCCCTGATTTTATATTGCTGATTATTGTTGTTCGAGAAATAGCAATAAGCTTTTTGAAATTCAGTTGATCGTTTCCCCAGCTCGATCTAAGAGGAGGGGGAAGCAAAACCTGCTCCTCCAAAGGCTTCTATCTGTTTTAAATGGTATTAATCGGGCAACATTGGTTAGTTATACAGGTAATAGCAAATAGCAGGCATACCTCAAAGATCAGGATATTTCAAAAAAGAGGTCAAAGGATACATAGAACACAGTGAATTTTCAAATAACCAATCTTTGTTTCTGTGCCCTATTGTGCTTTTTTCGGAATTATCCGGCATAAGAAGGTTATATGATTTTCTCTCAATACTTAGTGTTGTTGCGCATCAATATCATCAATTGCTTATGAAAAATAACAAGATAAGAACAATTGCTCCGCTTAAACAAAGCGATTGTTTTGCTTTGTTTTCAGAGGTCAAATCTTCGTTCAATTCTCCTTTGCATTCTCACGAGGAGCTTGAATTGAATTTTATCGAAAATGCCGGTGGCGCACAGAGGGTAGTTGGCGATCATATTGAAGAAATTGGCGGCCTTGAACTGGTACTGGTAGGATCGAATCTTCAGCATGGGTGGTTTACCCATCGGCTGAAGAGCAAAGAAATTAAGGAAGTGACCATACAATTTCATAAAGATTTGTTCGATGAGAAATTTTTAAGAAGGGACCAGCTTAATTTCATTAAAAGCATGCTCGAAAAATCTTCAGGAGGCATACTGTTCTCACAAACTACTGCTGGGCAACTTGCGCCAAGGATTACAGGCCTGGGGAAGAAAAATGGGTTCGATTCAGTACTGGAGCTAATGTCTATCCTGCATAACTTGTCAATTTCAAGAAATATGCGCATACTGTCCGATCCAATTTCCAGTACCAATGATCAGCATAGCTATAGCAGCACGCGAATCGAGAAAACGCTTGAGTACATGAACCAGAATTTTGATAAGCAGTTGTCTTTGCCAGAAGTTGCGAAAATTGCTAATATGTCGAACGTGTCTTTCAGCAGGTTTTTCAAGCAAGCTACGGGCAATAATTTCATTGAGAGCCTGAACGAGATCAGGCTTGGCCATGCGAGCAGGATACTTATCGAAACAACCCGGAACATATCAGATGTGGCATACGATTGCGGTTTCAACAATATTTCTAATTTCAACCGCCTTTTTAAAAAGAAAAAAGGCTGCACCCCGAAAACATTCAGAGAAAGCTTTCCTGTCGCGAGGATATTTATATAATTAATGGTAATTGATAATTATGTGCGAGCAGGCTATGTAAACATGGGCAAGCAATATTGCCCAATTCCGATACAGGGGCTATATAGCTAAAGGTTGAAAAAAAAGTTAAAGTATGACTGTGGATAATTTTTCCCTATAAATAACAATACTTCCTTGTATATTGTAGAAACTTCTTGATAATGAGCTTAGTTCCGTCCACTCCCCTTAGAGATTATGGTATTGTCAGCACAATACATATTTTACAATCCGGAGAAGTGATCAACTCTGTTGAAGACTATATGAAAGTTGAAGACCGTTTTTCATGGGTTGATAAAGCGTTTCTCGTTTCAAAAATCCTTCAGTTGAGGAAACTTACTGATGACACTAAAAAATCTGTTATTGTGATTTACGAAGAAGGGCATGTGATAAAAGAATATGTGAATGTAGAAAAAGAGTTCATCCACCTGCTGTATAGCAAGGATAAAAATACTAACATCATTACTGCCTGATTTACCTCGGTTTTATTTTCATTTTAAA
>JAFEAJ010000044.1 GCA_018266455.1 Bacteroidota bacterium | reverse complement strand
GAGCATAACTATAATTGAATCTACATTGCTCCTTCGCCAATCGTCCCTGCTCATGCCTTTGCCATATTTTAAATATGAAGCATTATCGGGGAATTCTTTCCCAGCTATCCGGTATGGATAAAAATAATCGTCAAAATGGATGGCATCAACATCATATCGCCTTACAATATCTCGTACCACATTGGTTACATATTGTTGCACTTCTTTGTTCCCTGGGTCAAAATATTTCGTGTCGCCATAAGTAAGGAACCATTCGGGGTGTGTTTTAGTGATGTGGCTTGGGGCAATGGAAGACTTGCCAATTTGGAACACTGCCCGGTAAGGGTTGCACCAGGCATGAAATTCCATGCCTCTTTTGTGGGCCTCCTCGATCATAAAGGCAAGCGGGTCATAATAGGGCGATGGCGGCCGGCCTTGTTTGCCAGTAAGCCATTCGCTCCAGGGCTCGTAAGGAGAAGGGTAGAACGCATCAGCTGCGGGCCTTATCTGCACAATTACTGCGTTTATGCCGTTGCGCTTATGCATGTCAAGCATGCGGGTAAACTCAATTTTTTGGCTGTCGCTATTGAAATTCCCTTTGCTTGGCCAGTCAATATTGTCTACCGTGGCAATCCAGGCACCGCGAAATTCATATTTCGGTTGCGCACCAGCATTATTAAGAGGAAAAAAGTAAAAAGCCGCAAGTGCAATAAGCAAAAATCGATTCATGCGTAAGACCGGTTAGTATGGTGCAAAATTACATTATTCTGAATTCCGTATTTTGTCCAGCAGGCAATTTAACGTTTTGGACTCCTCCTCAGAAAGATTGCTCAATACGGAATCCATTTCCGGATTGCGCTCATCAATCTTTTCAAGAAGCTTTTCTCCTTTTTTGGTGATGGTGACATCCACAAGGCGACGGTCGGTTTCGCAGGTTGTTTTTTTAACAAGTCCTTTCACAAGCAGCCTGTCCACGATCCGGCTGGTGTCGCTCATTTTATCGAGCATCCTTTCGCGAATCTGGAGTGTTGACAAAGGCTTGTGCGCCCCGCGGAGAATGCGAAGGATATTGAATTGCTGAGAGGTGATATCATGCACGTCAAAAAGAAGTTTTATTTTCTCAGTCATCCAGTTAAAAGTATATGTCAAATTTATTATGGCTTTCTGGTGCTCATTCCTGAATTTATGCTGGTTAATGTCTTTCCCAATGCTCATACGAAAAGTTATTCATGTTTAAAATTAATCATTATCTTCAATCGAATTCATGAAATGGAAAAGATAAGCTGCAAGATTGCCCACAAATGGTGAGCTTCATGAAGCAAAAAGAAATCAGTCCATGTCGTAATATTGAACAACCCGTATGTAGGGTGGCGGCCTGACCTGTTCAACTGAATGCCATTAAGGCTTTTCAGTTTTTCAATAATGATATCCCGTTCCTTATCAATTTTTGATATGGCTCCCGGAACAGAAAGTTTCAGGCATTCATAAAAATGTTCATCGCTTTCTGCAACATATCTTTCAAAAACCGGAGTGTCTGTTTCGATCATCAGCCTGATCCGTTTTAAAAAAAGAGGTTGGTATGCGCAAAGATGGCTGATATTTTCAAATATGCTCCACTTGTCCGGATGGACGCGCTTTTTCAATTGATCTTCGCTAAAGCCTTTTGTCAGCTCCGCAATGGTTTGGTGCTGGTATGCTAACCTGGCAAGCATCGATTCAGATAGAGGCATAAAAATATTTTTGAATTGGGCCTGCAAATTTCCTTGGCATCTGATTAATTCCCCCACACCCTTGTGCCTTCGCTGCAATTTGAGCAGATATCAATATTTTTCCTGCTTTGCAGAATGCTCCTTCGAAAATGCACATATTGTGCATTATGCCAGATTTCTTTGAAAGGCTTCCCCTTTAAATCGCCCAACTGGTGCTGTGCATCTTTATCAAAGCAACAGGGCACCACCAGCCCGTCCCAGGTTATTACCGTGGCATGCCATAGGCGCCAGCAATGGTTTTGCAAAGTGCTCTTCACTGTATACCTGCCATTCTTCATTTTTTTATACCTGCTGAATTTTTCATTTTGGGGTATCAACCGGTTCGGGTCATTTTCATAATCATAAACCTGGGCAGTTTTGAAACGCACTTCATCAACCCCGATTTCTTTGGCTAGTTTTTTAATATCCTCCACCTGGTGCTCATTTGGCTTTACCACCAGGAACTGAAAAAAAATATACGGTGTTTGGCTTTTAAGTTTTTTTTTCCACTTCACGATATTGCCTGCTCCTTGCAGTACTTTATCAAGCTTGCCGCCAACACGGTATTGTTCATACACATCCTGCGTTGCCCCGTCAACGGAGATGATCAAACGGTCAAGCCCGCTTTCAACAGTGCGCTTTGCATTGGTGTCATTCAAATAATGCGCATTGGTAGATGTTGCGGTATAAATTTTTTTTTGGGAAGCATATTTGACCATATCGAGAAAATCAGGATGGAGATAGGGCTCTCCCTGGAAATAAAAGATGAGGTACAATAGTTCATTATAAAGCTGGTCGATCGTTTCATTAAAGAAATTTTTTTGCAGCATCCCTGTTGGCCGGGTAAAAGCCCTTAGCCCGCTTGGGCATTCGGGGCAGCGGAGGTTACACGATGTGGTGGGCTCAAAGGAAACAGAAACCGGGTAGCCCCATTGCACCGGCTTCTTGAACCATTTGCTGATGTAATAACTGCCCAAGACCTTGACCCCGTTCCAGGCACGGCGCAAGGTGAGCTTGGAAAAGAGGTTGAGCGTATCGTTCAGGTTGAAAGCAGGCATAGATGAAGTGCAAAAGTAAAAAGGAAAAAGGAAAAACAGCCGGCGGCAGGCAAGGTTAAATAGATGGCTGATAGTAGCTGCCTGGCCCGCTCAGCACTTTTTTCCATTGCCGCTGGTGGCTCTCCTGCCATTTTTTATTTGGGTGAATTCCCCAGTTTACCGATTTCAACTGTTCGCGAATAAAATCTCTTTGCTCGGGATGAACGAACAATGGGTGCAGGTAAAACCATTCTTTGTTTTGGACAAGGTATTGCCAGAATGCTGCAAAACTTTCAAAATTGGTTTCAAACACTTTCACTTCATCTTTTTTGTCATCATACGTACTGTGGCTATAATAGAAGCGGGTACCTGCTCCATCGCTTATCCTGAACAAGCTGCCGCCTTTTTCAGCCGAACTGATATCGAAGTACAATTCTTTCTTCATCACCTTTCTGATTGGCCACAGAAAACTGCCGGGCAACTCTACGCAAGGGCCCCGTTTACCTGTGTGCAGTAAATTTACAACGTAAACACAACAAAATAAATTTAGTGCTGCTATTCCACATTGCGTACAGGAAGACCCAGCACAAGAGCGCTGCGCCGGCCCGTACGTTACGGCGGGCAACGGAAGCTGAATAATTCCATTGCTGCAGCCATATAATAATTCCCTAAATCGGCATAAAGAAAATATTAATTCACTATTTTTATTGCAAAGATCTATTAACATAAAAATTTCAATTATGTCGCTCCTCAATAACAGCAATAACAAAAAAAAGGGCAATAAGCCCGGGCAACAATCCGGAAAGCCTGGCAGCCAACAACAAAAAGCGAAAACAAATACGAAATCGCTCTCCAGGAACACCAAGCTCACTGGCGGCTCACAGCGTGGCTCATAACCAGCAACACTCATAACTAATTTAAACCGCTGATACATCAGCAACGCTGCCAGCGGTTTTTCTTTTGAAGTTTTTGCCCCATTCCGTAACCCGCTTTATTTACCTGCGTCTTACATTTTAGAAGCGATTGAAAAAGCAGGCAATGAGAAAAACAAATTAATAAACTTCAAAAAATTAGTTATGAAAAGCAGGTACATTGATACGCTCACGTTGATAGCCGCTTTGTCAGGTGGCGGAAGAAGGCGCAATAAACAAGCCGCATAAAACGCAGGGAATCAAAAGGCGGGTAACTTCTAAAATGTAACTGGCGAAGCCTTCTGATGCCTTTGCATATAAAAAAAAATAAAGCGCTGCACATGCAGGGCTTTATTTTTTTTCAGGCAAATCTTTCCAAACCAGCACGGCCCTGATGTCGCCGTAGGAGTACTCATCTCCCAAATTCTCTTTCAATTGAGACGACCCGTATTCAGGGTTTTGCCGAATGGCCTTTAAAATGTTTTCTATTTTCTTTTTTGAAAGAATGTCTTCTATACGTATTTCTTCACTGCTGATGAACGAAATAAGATGGCCTTCGATAGTGCCCACAGCAAGGTTGCGCATTTTTGCAATGTCGGGTATTTTGTTCCCTTCTTTAAACAATTGCAGGCTAATATAGCGCGTTTCTCCTTTTTTCGGCTTCCCCGGCCCAGGCTGTATTTGCAGAGGTGATGGCGGCAATTTTTTCTGGCTCTCAATCAGGCTAAAAAGCGCTTGTGCACCCATGCCATTTGCCAGCGCTTTTGCAAGATCAACAGAATATTGAAGCTGCTTTATTTTCCTTTTCAGGAGCATATCCAGGCCACGCAATTCCTCGACATATTTTTTTGTTCGCTGTTTTATCCTCATTTCGCCAATATGCGCAGAAAGCGAAGCGGAAACTTCTTCCATCGCCCTGGAAAAATGAGCAGCGGCGGCTGAAATACGGTTTTGCAATTGCTGATGGTTGTTATCTGCTGCATCCACCAGTAATCTTTCAAGCTGCCTGTTGAACTTAACGGAAACTTCCTGCTGCGCTTCCAGTTGCTGCATTATTTTTTCGGCCCATGCAATGGCTTCTCTTTGCCCGGGCATTACCCGGTGTTCATACCCTTCAAGATGTTCACGGAACAACCCTACTAATTTCTCCCAATTATAACATTCCATCAAAGAGCGGCTGATAAAAACTTTTTGTTGCTGTTTTAATTCTTCCTCTAAATGGTCTTCAGCCATTTCGGTTTTTGAGAATGCAAGCACTCTTTCATCAGTAATAATCGCCTGTGGAAGGATGCGGCTGCAAAGGATCAGCCCATCCAGGGTTGTTAGCCTGCTCAGCGCAACATATACCTGCCCGGGGGCAAATGACTCGCCGGCATCAATAATTGCTTTTTCAAAAGTAAGGCCCTGGCTTTTGTGAATGGTGATTGCCCACGCCAGCCGGATGGGGTACTGTTTAAAAGTGCCTTGTGTTTCTTCATCAATACTGTCAGTGTCTTTATTATAGCTGTAACGGATATTTTTCCATGTTTCTTTTTCCAGTTCCATTTCTTTCTCTTCATTCGGAAAGCGCACAAAAATTTTCCCTTCCTCAATTTTAGAAACGGTTGCGATCCTGCCGTTGTAATATCTCCTGAATTCACCTTTATCGTTTTTAATGAACATTATTTGAGCGCCTTCTTTCAACTGCAAAACCTTTTCGGCAGGCAATGCTTTTTCATTGAACTCCCCGGTCAATTCTGCTTTAAACTCAAATAACCTGCCAGGAAGTTTTCTCAATTTGTTCTGGTTAATATCAGCTGCTTTGTTGTTGTGCGTAGTAAGCGTGATGAAGTGTTCTTTATCTTCTGTGCGAAAATGAGGTTGGTAATGTTCATGCAGTTTCTTTAGGTCTTCATCAGTAGCTTTTTTATCCCGGATATTATTTAGGATAGTTATAAATTCCTCTTCATTCTGCCGGTAAATTTTTTTCAGCTCGATTAGGATAGGCGGCGCCTGTTGCACTGCCAGGGAATCAAAAAAAAAGGGGCTTGGGTAATATTCCTTTAAAATGTCCCATTCTGCATTATTAATAACCGGCGGCAATTGAAAAAGATCGCCAATATACAGTACCTGCACTCCCCCAAAAGGCAACAGCGGCTGTTGCCTGAAACGGCGCAATATCGTATCTGTTGCATCGAGCATATCGGCCCTCACCATGCTCACTTCATCAATAATCAGCAGATCCAGTTCACGGAGCAGTTCTTTTTTTTCATTATTGAACCGCAGGTTTTTAAAAAGCATGTGCTCATTGGTGATCTCGCTTCCCCACTCTGTTCTTCGTGTGGGCACATAAGGGCCAAAGGGCAACTGAAAGAAAGAATGCATGGTAACCCCGCCCGCATTGATGGCAGCAACACCGGTAGGCGCTACTACAGCAATTCTTTTGAAAGAATTTTCTCTGATATATTTCAGGAAGGTGGTTTTGCCCGTACCCGCTTTCCCGGTCAAAAAAATATGCCTGCTCGTTTGGTTCACAAACTGAACGGCAGTTTGAAATAAAAAATTGGAAGCATCAACCAATGCCATGCGCGGAAGTTAAGCATTAGTACAAAATGCGCAATATTATTTTAAGGGTAATTGTTTTTTGGTAACGTAATACAGTCTTCCATAAACCGCAGACAGGGCATCAGCCTGTTTAGTATTAAAAATTGCTGTTAGCAACTTATTCTGCCCAACCTTCTTGCCATGCAAATTGCGCTTTGTAAATTGCAGCCATGCAGGATTATTTAAAAGAACTTAACGGGCCACAGCGCGAAGCAGCTACTCATATCAATGGCCCATTGATGATTGTTGCCGGCGCGGGCAGCGGGAAAACAAAAGTGCTCACCACACGCATTGCGCATTTGATGGCAAATGGAGCTGATGCATTCAATATCCTTGCGCTCACTTTTACAAACAAAGCTGCCAAAGAAATGAAGGAACGCGTGGAGAAAATTTTGGACAATAATGAAGCACGTAACTTATATATCGGTACTTTTCACAGCGTGTTTGCGCGTATTTTAAGGACAGAAGCGCAGCGCATCGGCTACCCGAACAATTTTTCCATTTACGATACCGATGACGCAAAGGCGGTAATCAAAACCGTAGTGAACGAACTGAATTTAGATGACAAGCACTATAAATCTTCTGCTATTTATAACCGCATCAGCAGTTCAAAAAATGCGCTGGTCGGGCCGGCCGAATATGCAAATGATTATTATTTACAGCAGGAAGACATGCGCAGCCAGCGGCCTGCCATCGCAATGGTTTATGATGCTTACGTTAAGCGCTGCTTTAAAAATGGCGCAATGGATTTTGATGACCTGCTGTTGAAATTTTACGAGCTGCTGAAAAATTTCCCTGATGCATTAATCAAATACCAGCGCAAGTTTAAATACATTTTGATCGATGAGTACCAGGATACCAACCCGGCTCAATATGAAATCATCAAGCTGCTCGGCGCCATGCACGAAAATGTTTGCGTGGTGGGCGATGATGCGCAAAGCATTTACAGTTTCCGCGGGGCTACCATCGAGAACATCCTACAGTTCCAAAAAGATTATGATGATGTGAAAGTAATCAAGCTGGAACAGAATTACCGCAGCACACAAAATATTTTGCACGTTGCCAATGAAGTCATCAGCAACAACAAGGGCCAGATCGAAAAAAAACTTTTCACCGAAAACGCTGAAGGCGAAAAAATAAAACTGGTGCGCACCGTTACCGATAATGAAGAGGGGAAATTTGTGGCTGACACCATCCAGGAACAAAAACTGCGCAACCATTTTAATAATAAGGATTTTGCCATTCTTTACCGAACCAATGCGCAAAGCCGTGCATTTGAAGAAAGCCTGCGCAGGATGGGGATTCCCTACACGATTTACGGCGGCATCAGCTTTTATCAGCGAAAAGAAATAAAAGATTTTTTAGCTTACCTGAGAATTATTGTTAACCCCAGAGATGAAGAATCGCTGAAACGCATTATCAATTACCCCTTGCGGGGGATTGGCAAGACTTCTATTGACAAGGCTGTTTTGTTCGCAAATGAAAAAAACATCAGCATGTGGGAAGTGATGGAGAATGCTGCAAAATTCGGTTACAAAGCGGGCACGTTGGAGGCGATAGAGAATTTTGTGGTGATGATCAAAAGTTTTGCGAGCATGCTCCGGTCAAAAAATGCACATGAAGTAGCAGTGCACGTGGGCAAACAAACCAATATCGTAAAAGAACTTTTTAACGACAAAACAACTGAAGGGCTTGCCCGCTACGAGAACATACAGGAATTGCTGAATTCGATCAAACAGTGGGTAGATGATTCACAGAACAGGAGCCTCATTGATGATGAAGGAGTTTTGTTGAATGAAGGGAATGCCCCCCCAAAAGCAATCGACCCGGGAACAATTGGGCTTTCCTCATATCTTCAACAAATAACTTTACTAACCGATGCTGATGAAAAAGACCCGAATGCAGACACGGTGAAACTGATGACCATTCATGCGGCAAAGGGGCTGGAATTTGGTTGCGTGTTCGCTGCAGGGCTGGAAGAAATGCTTTTTCCCAATGCCATGTCCATTAATACCCGTGAAGAACTGGAAGAAGAAAGAAGGCTGTTCTATGTGGTGATCACAAGAGCAAAAAAAAGATTGTGGGTCTCGTATGCGAACACACGTTACCGTTTTGGCAATATCATTCAAAATGAGCCCAGCCGATTTATTGATGAGATACCTGAAAAATTTTTGGACAGGAGCTATGCAGGAGGCAGCATGAGCAACCAGCAAAGCAAGTGGCTTGCCGGTAGCGCGTTTGAAAGGATGAACAGGGGATTTGGGAGAGATGAAACTCAAAACGCAAAGCCCTCTTACCTCACTGGCAATAAACCACAAACAGTAGTTAACCACGTTCCTTCAAAAGATTTTGTGGCCAGCGATACTTCTAATTTGCAGGAAGGGCAAAAAGTAGAACATCAAAAATTCGGATTTGGTGAGGTGATTAAAATGGAAGGCAGCACACACAACCCCATCGCCACGGTAAAGTTCGAGTTGAACGGCGAAAAAAAGATAATGCTGAATTATGCCAAGCTGCGGATTGTGGGATAGTTTTTCCAAAATTTTAAACTATGGGAAGAGGCTACTGTTCATTTTTTTTCTCCAGGTATTGTTTGATTTTTGATGTCATGCGCCTTTCAACAATTTTGCAAATCAACTTTAGCCCAGCGCTTTCTTCAATTCTTCCACCGTTTTCTTTTCGCTGCCTACAAAAATTTTGTTGTTCAAGACAACAACAGGCCTTTTCAGGAAAGTGTATTCTTTTAAAATATAATCCCGGTAATCTTTTTCGGTCAGTGTTTTATCTTTCAGCCCAAGCTCTTTATATTTCAATGCCCGGCGGCTGAACAATGCTTCGTAGCTGCCGGCCATCTTTTTCAGTTCATCCAATTGCGCAGGCGTAATTTTTTCAGTTTTGATGTCCTGCATTTCAAAACCTATTTTCCTTGCATCAATATCTTTTAATATCGCAGTGCAGGTATTGCAGGTGGAGAGGCAATAAATTTTTTTCATGCTGAAGTTTCGCACAAAGCTCGTAAAGAAAGCAAGGAGCACAAAGCATTTTGATTCATAAACGATTCTTAAAGCCGGTAAAAAGCTTTTCCTTAATTTCATGCTCAAATCAAATTCATCATGAAAAAACTGAGCTTATTACTGGTATTAATTTCTTTATCTTATATATCTTTTTCCCAATCTGCTGACGAGCTGGCAATCAAAAAAATAATGGCTGACCAGGCAAGTGCATGGAACATCGGCAATATAGACGAGTTCATGAAAGGGTATTGGGATAATGATTCGCTTACTTTTATCGGCCATGGGGGCATTACTTATGGCTATAACAACACATTGAACAACTACAAAAAAACTTATGATAGCCCGGCTAAAATGGGCAAGCTTTTCTTCACGCTTATCAAGCTAAAAAAATTATCGCCCGAATATTATTTTTTAACCGGCAAATGGTTCCTTAAAAGAAGCATGGGCGACGCAGGCGGTTATTATACTTTATTGTTGAGGAAAATAAAAGGAAAATGGTTCATTATAACCGACCATACAAGCTGATGGCATTTGCAAGGATTTACTTCTTATGAGGTTTCTCTTTCCACAGCTTCAGATAAAACCTTGCAAGAAAAACAAAACTAAATACAACAAGCAAGTAAAAAATAATATTGCCCACGCTGATTTTATCTTCAATAAACATGAGCCTGAAGTAAATACCAAAAGTCATTACCGCGAATACCCAAAAAACACCGGTGTAAACAGATACTGCCAGCTTTTTAAAAAAGACCTTAATGTCCTGTTCCATTTCGCTCATACAGCAAATTTGATGAAAATTTTTGAGAAAGCGACAGAGGGCGCAAGCCAATTTTGCATTCTTCTTTTTTGGTTCGCTGGGGATACCGGCCAGCATGAGGCCCTACGGGCGGGTTGTCGCACCTGCTCTCAAAAATTGGCAATGTCAGCGAAGTAATCCGTTCTAATTCACCAGCAGCTTTCTCAAATCGGAAGAATCGCCATTAAAAACGTTGAAATCAACTTTTGTAACAACGCCATTCACCCTGCCGCTCTCGCTATGTTGCCAAAAACTCCAGTCGCGATAAATTCTGGGCCTTTCTTTTTGCAGGTAATGCGCCACCCATAAAGGGTATTTGTCAAAATCATCTTTCAGGTATTGCTTATAAAACTCCACATTCGTATAAATGATCGGCGCCACGCCGTAATAATCCTGAACTGCCTGCAGCCATTCCTTCACCCTGTCCCTGAGCTTATCGGCAGGCACGCCATAAGCCTGTTCCACATCAATCACAGGAGGCAAATCCCCGGTTTCTATATTTACCGAATTAATAAAATTCTCAGCCTGTTCTTTCCCGCTTTTTGTAGCCAGAAAAAAATGGTAGGCTCCTCTTATAAGCCCTGCTGTTTTTGCTTTTCGCCAGTTGCGTTGAAACAAGGCGTCTTCATTGCCCAGCCCTTCCGTTGCTTTGATGAAAACAAAACCGACCTGCACACCGTTCACGTTCATTTCTTTTACTGAGGCCCAGTCAATCAGGTTCTGGTATTTTGAAACATCAATTCCATGAATGGAATAATTAACAGGAATGTCTATCCCAAATTCAGGGTAACGTACAAAATGTGACCTTCTTTCCTGCCACCAGTCATAGCCTATAAAACAGGCCATGGCAAGGGCGAGCACAATCAGCACAACTAAAAAAGCAGCCAGGGTTTTCTTTCTTTTTTTTCTACCGGCCATAGGTGAGCGCAAATATAATTTCAGAAAAGCCTTATCGCTTAAATTTTCTTTGCCATCATTGGGTGAAATAGCTAAAAGCAGTCTAAAAATGATTTCAAGAATTTCATAAAAAGCGGCCTAACTTTTCCAAAGCTTGTAATTTGATGATAAATCGGGCAATCCTGTATAAGCTTTGGAAAAGATTAAGCCTGATGGTTGTTCCAATAATCATTTTCAGACTGCTTCTTAGCGCCATGTTCTCATTTGGCCCTATTTTTTTAGAAAATTTTTACGCCATCCGTTAATTACAAATTTCGTAACGCAAAAAAAAATTTAAAAGAGCCATCTTTAAACGGCTTTTGCATACCAGCAAAAAAGAGTTTTATCCTTTGCGATTGGGCTCCAGCAGCTTAAAAAACTGGTCGAGCTGAGGCAATATCACAATCCTCGTGCGGCGATTTGCTGCGCGGCCTTCCGGAGTGTCATTTTCAGTGACCGGCAAATATTCG
The DNA here is from genome assembly GCA_018266455.1 of Bacteroidota bacterium. Classification (GTDB taxonomy): domain Bacteria; phylum Bacteroidota; class Bacteroidia; order Chitinophagales; family Chitinophagaceae; genus Puia. Next base: position 96,375 of record JAFEAJ010000044.1, on the reverse strand, counting down.
CTTCTTCCGGCAGCGGTCATGTGGGCTGGCGGTATGCCATATTCATTTTGCAGGATCCTTACTACAGAAGTTGCACGTTTAACGCTAAGGTCCCAATTGTCCAGCAAAATACCATTGCTTTTGAAAGGAACATTGTCTGTGTGCCCTTCTACCATAAATTCAATATCGGGCTGGTTTTTCAGAACCTGGGCAACCTTGCCCAAAACCGTTTTTGCTTTAGCAGTAACCTCATACTTCCCGCTATTGAACAACAGCTTGTCAGAGATATCGATGTACACAACGCCCTTATCGACTTTGATATTGATGTCTTTGTCATCAATGTTGCCGATAGCGCCTTTTAAATTCATCACAAGCGCCATATTCAATGAATCTTTATGCGCTATCGCCTGCTGAAGTGTTTGGATATATGCATCTTTGGCGCCCATATTTTCAAGGGATTTTTTTATGCTCTCCGCCTGTGTGCTGGAAATAACTGACATATCCTGCAATTGCTTCAATGCCTGGTTATTGTTTTCTTTTAAAAATGCAACCTGTTTTTTCAGGCCATCCACTTCTGACTGCAGTTCCGCTCTTTTCTTAGTATTGTCATTATTTTCATCACTGCAATTTTTCAAATCTCCCTGTGCTCGTGTATATAACCCATTTAATGAATCGTATTGAGCCTGAGCCTGGGCCTGGGCGGTTTTAAATTTTTTACTGCTCACACAAGAAACCAACAAAACGGAAGAAACACTAACTAATAAAATTAGACTGGGCCTCATAAAATATTTTTTAAATTAAAAATAATAACAAAAAAACATTGGTATGTTTGACAATAAAGATACACCATCACCCCAAAAAATATTTATTAGCTTTATTTTTTAAATTTTATGCTCCGATACATTTTAACCGTTGCAATTATTGCCTTTGCATCATCTTGTAAGCTTATGGACAAAAAACAAGCCGAAGAAGCCCCTGACAAACAGTTTGCACTTCTTTTGGATAATTATTATGAACAGGGGCTTAAATTTAATCCATTGGCGGCAACTCAGAACGGAGATCCCCGCTATAATGATCTGTTACCTGTTGATATATCTGATACCTACAGGGATTCCCTGAAAACTTTTTATAAGAACTATATGGATTCATTAATGCACTTCAGCAGAAAGCGCCTTAATGATAATGACCGAATCAGTTACGACATTTTAAAAAGAGAGCTGTCAATGAACCTGCAAAGGCTGACTGATTTCCATGAAAACTATTTGCCTTTTAACCAATTTGGGGGGCTGCCTTTAACCATGGCAGAACTGGGGAGCGGAGACGGAGCACAACCTTTCACGACAACAAAAGATTATGAAGACTGGATAAAACGCGCAACAGCATTCAGCAACTGGGCAGATAGCGCTATTGCTTATTTCAAAAAGGGGATTGACTCAAATATTGTGCTCCCTCATTCGCTGGTTGTGAAAATAATCCCCCAGATGCAAGATATGGTGACTGATGATGTTGAGAAAAGTATTTTTTGGGGGCCGGTTAAGAAAATCCCGGTAGGCGCAGATTCATCAAAAATAAAACAAGCGTTCACAAAGCTGATCAAAGAGCAGCTCGTTCCTTCTTACAAAAAACTTTCCGATTTTTTAAAGAACGAATACCTGCCGAAATCAAGAACAACTTCAGGCATTAATGCCATTCCTAACGGTGACGCCTACTACAACTTTTTGATTAGAGATCAAACCACAACAAACAAATCATCAGAAGAAATTTACCAGACAGGGCTGAATGAAGTTGCGCGAATCAGAAAAATTATGGACAGCGTGAAAAATTCGGTTGGCTTCAAAGGAGACCTGTCCTCTTTTTTTGAATATATGAAGACAGACAAAAAATTCATGCCATATAAAACGCCGAAAGAAGTGCTCGATGCATTTAAAGCCATCCATCAAAGAATGGAGCCCAATTTAAAAAAGATGTTCATCCATGTTCCAAGAACACCTTTTGAGATCAGGCAAACAGAAGCGTTCCGTGCAGCAAGTGCCAGTGCCGAATATTTTCAAGGCTCTGCAGATGGGACAAGGCCCGGCATTTTTTATGTTCCGATTTTGGATGCCACAAAATTCAACACCACGTCAGGAATGGAATCGCTTTTTTTGCACGAAGCAATCCCCGGGCACCATTATCAAATTTCGCTGCAGCAGGAAGATACTTTGCTTCCGAAATTTCGCCGCTTTGGTGGCAATAATGCATATATTGAAGGCTGGGCGCTGTATTGCGAATCTCTTGGCAAAGAACTTGGGCTATATACTGATCCTTACCAATACATGGGCGCATTGGGAGATGAAATCCATCGGGCAATAAGGTTGGTGGTCGATGTTGCCATTCACAACAAAAACATGACACGCGAGCAAGCCATCAAATACATGACAGATAATGAACAAATCAGCGAGGAAGGCGCCACTGCAGAAATTGAAAGGTACATGGCAATTCCCGGCCAGGCGTTGGGCTACAAAATAGGGGCATTGAAGATAAGAGAGCTACGAAATAAATATGAACAGCAGCTTGGCAGCAAATTCAGCATTTCAGGTTTTCATGATGAGATTTTGAAAGATGGTGCCATGCCGTTGCAGGTGCTGGAAAAGAAAATGGATGCATGGGCTGAAAAAAGAAAATAAAAACATTAAACAATACCTCAAAAGGAGTATTGGCTTGTTGCTAATTTAATTGTCTATTTGCAGCAAGAATGGCTCAAGAAATCTTTTTTTAAACCCGGTTTTTTGAGTTTTTCACACTTCGAAGTTAGAAAACCAGGCATACCCTTGTCGCAAAAACAAAATGGTTAACGGGTTGCCATAAACCGTAACCCAAAAGCCACTTCCAAAGAAGTTAGCTTGAAAAATACTAAAAAAATTAGTTATTATAAGATAATTATCCTACATTTGTAGAATCCATAATTTTGAACAATAAAAAATACATGCCATGTCAAATGCAGAAAAATTAAAGGCTTTAAAGCTTACGATAGATAAGATAGATAAGGATTTTGGGAAAGGAAGCGTAATGATGATGAATGAACGTAGCCAGGAACCAATGGAAGTGGTATCAACTGGCTCTATAGGGCTTGATGTGGCTTTAGGGGTTGGGGGCTTGCCAAGAGGCCGTGTAATTGAAATTTACGGCCCCGAATCTTCGGGCAAGACAACAATTGCCACACATGTTATAGCAGAGGCCCAGAAAAAAGGCGGCATGTGTGCTATCATTGATGCTGAGCATGCCTTCGATAGTTCTTATGCCCAGAAGCTTGGAGTTGATATTGACAACCTCCTCATATCTCAACCTGACTATGGCGAACAGGCGCTTGAAATTGCTGACCGGCTTATCCTTTCCGGGGCGCTGGATGTTGTGGTGATTGACTCGGTCGCTGCATTGGTTCCCAAGGGTGAGCTGGAAGGAGAAATGGGCGATAGCAAAATGGGCTTGCAGGCAAGATTAATGTCGCAAGCGTTAAGGAAGTTAACAGCTACCATCAGCAAAACGAATACGATCTGTATTTTTATTAACCAGTTGCGCGAAAAAATTGGTGTCATGTTTGGTAACCCGGAAACAACAACAGGTGGGAATGCGCTTAAATTTTACGCCTCTGTACGCCTCGATATCCGCAGGATGGCTCAAATAAAAGACGGAGAAGAGGCGGTCGGGAACCGGGTAAAGGTAAAAGTGGTAAAAAACAAAGTTGCCCCGCCTTTCCGCAATGCTGAATTTGACATTGTCTTTGGCGAAGGTATTTCAAAAATGGGCGAAATAATCGATATGGGCGTTGAGCTTGGCATCATTCAAAAAAGCGGTAGCTGGTTCAGCTACGGTACCGACAAATTAGGCCAGGGACGAGATACCGTCAAACAATTGTTGCACGATAACCCTGAGCTGGCAGCACAGGTTGAAGCAAAAATCAGGGAAAAGGTAAAAGAGATGCAGGCTGCAGGTTAGTTTTTGAATAGCAACGGCTTAGGAAGAAATAGCCCTGGAGAGGAATCGTCCGGGGCTATTCATTTTATTATTTTGGAGGCAAAACGATTCAAAATAAAAAAGGGGCATGAATAGAAATTCAACCCCGGTTTAAAATCCAATATCCTATGAAAAACCGAGGTAAAGATAATTGATGAAAATCAATTCTGCAATAGTATTTTAAGGTAATTTATTTTTTACGTATCCCCCAAAAAATCAATTTTTTAGCAGGTGCTCCAAAATTACTTTGTTGTTTATCTTGTCGACTGCCCGGATGATGTATTCCCCCCTTTCTAAAGAAGACACATTAACGATTTGAACACCACGCTGCAATTGTTGAGCAATAAGAATCGCCCCCATTGGGTTAAGTATTTGCAGCTCTGAGCTATGTTCTGTTTCAACAATAAGCAGCTTATCTGCGGGGTTCGGATAAAATTTGAATTCTGTTTTTCCTGCACTTACTTGTAATGTATTCGAATAAATCGATTGTCCTGTGCCATCAATACATTTTATCCTGTAATAATTGAACCCGGTTAATGCATTATTGTCTGCCAGTTCATAGCTAACGACTGTATTTATTCTTTTCAAAACCTCTAAAGTTTCAAAATGAGCAGTGTCATTTCCGCGCTCAACAATGAAATAATCATTATTAGCCGCGCTGTCAATCGTCCAATGAAGGAGTATTTTATTGAGGTCTTTTATTTGGAAACTAAATGTGGCAAATAATGAACGCTGCTTTACCTGCCGGAGGAGCAGATCAGCTACAGGGTCTTTTGCCTGTTGTGCGCTTGTTGCCAGGCAAAAGGCTCCCAGGGTTAAGGTAAGCCAGAAAAACTTTTTCATTAATGTGGTTAGTAGAAAGTAACGAGCCGATTCATAAACAAATTTTGTGCCGATATAACGCAATTGTTGGGGAAATAATTTTTTGATCTTTGTTATAGTCTTCTTAAAAGAGTTTATCTTTTGCACCAACATATCCTTAAAAAATTAAAAAGATATGCATAACCGAAAAATAGCAGCTTGTAAAAGAATTGCACTGGTTGCTCATGATAACAAAAAACATGAATTGATCGAATGGGCCATTTACAATAAATTGGCATTATCGAAACATAAATTATATGCAACTGGCACTACCGGGGCTTTGCTGGAAGAAGCGCTCAAGCAGAAAATCACGAAATTCCTAAGTGGCCCCCTGGGTGGCGATCAGCAAATCGGCGCTCATATTGCCGACGGGAAAATTGACGTGCTGATTTTCTTCTGGGATCCCATGGAAGCCCAGCCGCACGATCCTGATATTAAAGCGCTGCTGCGCCTCGGTGTTGTTTGGAACATCCCTTTTGCCTGTGACAGGGCAACAGCAGATTTTCTTCTCACTTCCCCGTTAATGTACACCGATTATGAAGTAATCGTTCCCGACTACAACCTGTATCTGAAAAGGCTCAAAAATGAAAGCACAAATCAGGCCTTGGAAAAATGAAGATGCGAAAGCATTGGCCTATGCTGCCAACAGCGATAAGATTGGCGCAACATTAAGAGACGGCTTCCCCTTTCCATATACAAAAGAAGATGCTGAACAATGGTTGTCGTTTAATATCGGGAAAGAGCCGGTAACAAATTTTGCAATCCTTGCTACGGGGCAAATTGTCGGTGGCATCGGCTTTTTATTAAAAGACAATATTTACAGGAAAAATGCAGAAATTGGTTACTGGCTTGCAGAACCCTTTTGGAACAGGGGCATTGCAACCGAAGCAGTGCGGTTATTAATAAATCACATTTTTTCAGGTTTTGATATCGACCGCATTTATGCAGAAGTATTTTCAAATAATCCTGCTTCCATGAAAGTGTTGGAGAAAAATGGATTTCAGCTTGATGCAATACATAGAAAATCCATTATAAAAGGCAATCATATATTGGATGCGTATCACTGGGCTAAATTAAGAGAAGGGCTCTGATTGGCAAATTTTTGATTATCTCTGCTTTAAAAGCATGTTTGTTTGTAATTTCAGTTCTTGTTTGTCCACTTAAAAAACTAATTGAATGAGAAGATTTATTATCACAGCCTCTTTTTTGTCGTTTACAGTTTTATCCAATGCGCAGGCAAAAAAACTTTCAGGCTTTAATGACAATAGCGCAACGCAGCAATTTGCTGCAGAAGAAAAATTTGACGGTTATTTAAAAGCTGATGACGTCCGGGAGTTTATCAAAGACATGTCGGCACATCCTCACCATGTCGGCTCGCCCGGAGGGAAGGCCGTTGCAGATTATATTTATGATAAATTCAAAAATTGGGGCTATGATGTGCAGGTAGCGCAATATTTTGTTCTTTTCCCAACTCCCAAAACAAGGCTGCTGGAAATGACAAGCCCTGTTAAATTTAAGGCTGGCCTGGCTGAAAAAGCTTTTCCGGAAGATGCTACTTCCAATCAAACCAGCGAACAGTTACCGACATACAATTGCTGGTCTCCCGATGGAGATGTCACAGGTGAATTGGTTTTTGTAAACTATGGCCTGCCTCAAGATTATGAATACCTGGAACGGTTAGGCATCAACGTTAAAGGAAAGATAGTAATAGCAAAATATGGGCATTCGTGGAGAGGTATAAAACCCAAAGTAGCACAAGAACACGGCGCAATAGGCTGCATTATTTATTCTGACCCGAAAAACGACGGTTATTATGAGGGCGATGTTTACCCTAAAGGGGCCTTTAAGAATGAATATGGTGTACAAAGAGGCTCTGTAATGGATATGCCTATTTATCCAGGTGACCCATTGACCCCCGGCTATGCTTCAACAAAAGAGGCAAAACGCTTAGCCAGAAATGAAGCGCCTAATCTTTTGAAAATACCTGTGCTCCCCATCAGCTATCGCGATGCGGAGCCATTGCTCCGTGCATTGCAGGGGCCGGTTGCTCCTGAATCATGGAGGGGGGCATTGCCCTTCACTTATCATATAGGGCCTGGAAAATCCATCGTTCATTTGAAACTTGAATTCAACTGGGATACCAAAACCCTCAACAACATCATTGCCAAAATGCCAGGAAGCGAGTGGCCCGATGAGTGGGTCATTCGAGGCAACCACCATGATGCATGGGTAAATGGAGCGGGCGATCCGCTAAGCGGCCAAGCAGCTATGCTTGAAGAGGCAAAAGCTGTGAGCGAATTGGCAAAGACAGGCTGGAAACCAAAGCGCACTCTTGTTTATTGCGCATGGGATGGAGAAGAACCAAGCCTGATGGGCTCCACCGAATGGGCAGAAGATCATGCGGCAGAATTACAACAAAAAGCAGTTGTTTATATTAACTCTGATGGAAATGGAAGGGGGTTTTTAGGAGTTGGGGGATCGCACGCATTAGAGCCTTTTATGAACGAAGTAGCCAGAGATGTAACCGATCCGGAAACCGGCATTAGCATCTTGGAGCGCAGAAGGGAAGTTAACATTGTCGCTGCGGCCAAAAGCGAAAGACTTAAAAAAGACATGCTGGAAAATAAAACCATCAGCATTGAAGCGCTGGGTTCTGGTTCTGATTATTCTGCTTTCCTGCAACATCTTGGGATCCCTACATTCGACCTGGGTTTTGGAGGGGAAGACCCTGGAGGCGAATATCATTCTATTTATGATTCGTACGACAATTATCGCCGATTCAAGGACCCCAGTTTTATTTATGGGGTTGTTCTTGCTAAAACTGCAGGCCGCATGGCGTTGCGCATGGCTAATGCCGAAAAATTGCCTTTCGATTTTAAGTCATTGTACAAAACATTGAACGGTTATGTCAAAGAAGTGATGGCGCTGGCCGATCAGATGCGTGAAACCACAGAAATAGAAAATACCCTCATTAAGAATAAATATTATGAACATACTACTGATACTGCGGAAAAATTGCTGCCACCTTCCCGCAAGGATGAAGTGCCCTACCTGAACTTTTCCAGCCTGCAAAATGCAATGACAACATTGGAAAAATCAACCCACAGCTTATCGGATGCACTTTATAAAACTACGCTCGAAGAAGCAAAGCAAGATGACGTAAATAAAGAACTATACAGGGCAGAGCAAAAACTATTATCTGATAAAGGACTTCCCCGGCGAGGCTGGTACAAGCATGCTATTTATGCCCCTGGATTCTATACAGGATATGGAGTAAAGACCCTGCCCGGGATCAGAGAAGCAATTGAACAAAGGAACTGGAAAGAGGCACAGGAGCAAATTGAGACAGATGCAGAAATAATAAAAAATTTCTCGGGATACCTGGACGGTATCGCCAATCAACTGGGGAAATAAGAAGCGTTTCACAGGCCTTTTTATATGCTTTAAAGCAAGGGAAAATCAGGTAGAAAACCGTTTTGGTCATCTTACCTGATTTTTTTATAACATACTAACAAATAAGACATTGTGACGACAATAACAATGGTTTGAAATGATGGAAACGTCCAAAACATGGTTTGCAGGGCCTCTTGAGCAGCGTTACCTTTGTGTTGCAAATGAAAAACAAGTTGACAAGAATTGGATGATCCAGTATAAACAAAATGGTTCGTCAATTAATGTGTAAAATTTAAAATTCAATATTCGTTCACCTAAAATTTAAAATTTATGAAAAGTAGTAATTTGATGCCCTCGCTGGTTCAATTGGACAAAAATGAAATGCAGCAATTGGCTGAAGCAGTAAAAGAAACAATCGCATCGGATGCTGATTTTTCCAAGTCTGAAAAGAACATTCTAAAGGCAGTAGATATTTGGAAAATAGAAAGGAATAAAAAATCGGCAACAAGAACATTCGCAAACAAGAGGAACTATATCCCCTTTATCTAATCAACCATCTTTCTTTATAGACCGATGCCATTTTTTTATCAAGACCCTCCGGATTGGGGGGTCTTTGTTTTATAGAAGATAGTATAAGATCTAAAAAAATTGATCATCTCTAAAAAACCTCTCCCAGGTTTACTGCAAGCCATGGTCTTGGGAAATCTTGCCCAAATCCCATATCAAAGGCCACATTTGTTTTCGAATACTTATTGAATTTGACCCTGAGCCCTAAACCATATCCCAGGCTTGTTACCTGGACTTCTTTTCTTCCCCTGTGTTCAGAATAAGAAGTATACAATTCATTTGGGAAGTTCTGCAGGTTGGTGAATATAACCCCTCCAATCAGTCCGTTTTTCATGATTTGGAAACGATATTCTGCTTCAAGATAACGCATACTAGATCCGCGATACCTACCTTGAGAATACCCACGCCCCGTGTTCCAGGCTTCGTCCCACCCCGTGCTTGGCAATAAAAGAAAAGAGGATTTCCCAAAATTCTGCCAATAATAAGCCCATAATGCGAGCACGCTTTCTTTGTTGCGCGAAAAAGAAAAATACTTCCTTGCGTCAATTATTAAAGTGCTCCAACTGGTATCGCTTCCCCAACTTTTGAAAGAAGAATGGATCAATGCCGTTGCAAACAAACCGTTCGACGGGTTTACTGGGTTATCTCTTGAATCAAACAACAACTTGAATGCCGGCCCAAAAGCAGTTTCTTTCCTGGATGGAATTTTCTTTTTTGTATAATGTTCAAAAGCCGTTGCAATGCCTAACGGATTGGCTGTGGTAGGAATTACTACCGGAACCCCGTCTTCTTTTATATTCCAGAAATAATCATAAAACAAACCCGCACCGCCATAAAAATTTTTAGACACCTTAACAAGCACTGACGGATGCACTTTAAGCCAGCTAAAGTTAATAGAATACCCACTATCCAGTTTTGACCTCCCCCGCAAACCATAAGCAGCAGAAGGATAACTTATGTAACGGCTGTCGAGAATAAAATTGAACTTGTCTTTTTTAGACCAAATGCTTACCTGGAAAGGGAAAATAGTCTGGCTGAATTGAGTATACGTAATGCTTGTGAGTATATTTGATTCTTTTTGTGATCCATCCATTTTGAAAACCGCATTAGCGCCTGCGGCAACAGCAAAACCTGTGTTTGAAGTATACCCTGCCGCAGGGAAAAAAGCATATTGAAATTTTCGATCTTTTTTTGATTCCTGGGGCTTATGCTTTTTAAAAAGTTCGTTGACTACGTCCTTCATGTCCTTTTGATTTTTGTAGAATGAAGAGTCGACCGCCCCTTCCTGGGCGCATAAAGAAACATACGATAAACAAAAAGCGGCAACAAGCCACATTTTTTTAACTTTATTTCGCTTCCCCATTTGGAGCTTCATTGGAGGTTTTGTTTTTGCTTTATAAGCCATGCCTCCCAAATTGTTTGTTCAAATGGGAATTGTTGCGAAAGCCTTTTCCTGTAAGCATGGATCTGCTATTGGATACCTTATTGATATTAGAACGTAATAATCGCTTATTATATTTGCTTATTCACTAAGCTGCTAACAATACTTTTTTTAATACGCAACGGGTTTAAGCCTACAAGTATTAAATGATCCCTATGCTCCAACAAAAGACCTGGCCAGGTAAAATTCTTCGCGAACTTCTTCACCAGGAAATACCAGTGCAAATAAACCTGATAAAATATTATTGGCCTTCTCCTGTTTGGTGAATTGTTGGTTAATGTGGGATTGAATTAAATTTGCCTTCTTAATTTTCTTATCATGCCATTCAAAATACATACGCCATACCCCCCTGCAGGAGATCAGCCTGGAGCAATAGGGCAGCTGACTGCTGGCATTTTGAATGGCGAACATTGCCAAACATTGCTGGGGGTAACGGGCTCCGGTAAAACTTTTACCATTGCCAATGTCATTCAAAATGTGCAAAGGCCGACATTGGTGCTCACCCACAACAAAACATTAGTAGCCCAGCTTTACGGCGAGTTCAAACAGTTCTTTCCTGAAAACGCAGTTGGTTATTTTGTTTCATACTACGATTATTATCAGCCCGAAGCTTATCTGCCAGTGAGCAACACCTATATCGAAAAAGATTTATCCATTAATGAAGAGCTGGATAAGCTGCGGCTTCAGGCAACAGCACAATTGTTAACTGGCAGAAGAGACATTATTGTCGTTGCTTCTGTAAGCTGCATTTATGGCATCGGGAACCCCAGCGAGTATGAAAATGGAATCATCCGCATCAGGCAAGGGCAAACCATTTCGCGACAGGGATTTTTGCATTCGCTCGTGAATTCTTTATACAACCGCAGCCAGGGAGAATTTGAAAGAGGATCATTTCGTGTAAAAGGAGACACCGTTGACATCAACCTTCCTTATGTAGACTATGGCTATCGGGTCAGTTTTTTTGGCGATGATATTGAAGAAATCGAAAGCTTTGATATCACAACAGGAAAAAGGATTGGTAAAATGGAAGATGCAGCCATCTTCCCGGCAAACCTCTACCTGGCACCAAAAAACATGTTGCAGCAAATTATTTGCGAGATCCAGGATGAAATGGCGGCACAGGCTGATTATTTCAAAGGCTTGGGAAAATACATCGAAGCGCAACGCTTGAGCGAGCGCGTGAATTATGATTTGGAAATGATACGTGAGCTGGGCTATTGTAATGGAATTGAAAACTACTCCAGGTTTTTTGACAGGCGCCAACCGGGCACAAGGCCATTTTGTTTGCTCGATTATTTCCCTAAAGATTTTTTGTGCGTTATTGATGAGAGCCATCAAACTATTCCGCAAGTGAGCGGAATGTACGGAGGCGACAGGAGCAGGAAATTGATTTTAGTTGATTATGGTTTTCGCCTCCCATCTGCCCTTGACAATCGCCCCCTGAATTTTCATGAGTTCGAATCGCTCACGCATCAAACTATTTTTGTATCTGCAACGCCCGGCGATTATGAATTGGAAAAAACAGGAGGGGTCGTTGTTGAGCAAGTGGTAAGACCAACAGGATTATTAGACCCTCCTATTGAAATTCGCCCAAGCATAAACCAGATTGATGACCTGCTGGATGAAATTGACAAGCGCGTTACAAAAGGCGACAGGGTGCTGGTCACAACACTCACCAAGCGCATGGCTGAAGAGATGGACAAATATCTTCACCGCATCAATATCAAATCAAAATACATACACAGCGAAGTAGACACCTTAGAGCGTGTAGAAATATTAAGGCAACTGCGCCTCGGTGAAATCGACGTGCTGGTGGGCGTAAACCTGTTGCGGGAAGGGCTGGACTTGCCCGAAGTTTCTTTGGTAGCCATTTTAGACGCAGACAAAGAAGGATTCCTTCGCAACGAAAAATCCCTGACCCAAACTGCTGGCCGCGCAGCAAGGAATGTTGACGGCCTCGTTATTTTTTATGCTGATGTGATGACCGAAAGTATGCAGCGCACCATCGATGAAACCAACAGGCGAAGGGAAAAACAGGTCGCATATAATATTGCGCACAGTATTGTGCCAGCTACCATTAAAAAATCAAAAGAGCAGGTTTTTGCACAAACTTCTGTGCTTGACATCAAAGGCTTTGATTCAAAAAACCCTTATGCCATTCAGGCCGGCGAAGACCTGGTTACCGTTGCTGCAGAAGAACAGGAGCAATACAAAACCATCCCTCAAATGGAAAAAGCCGTTTCAAAAATCAAAAAAGAAATGGAGAAAGCTGCCCGCGATCTCGATTTTATGGAAGCAGCCCGCCTTCGCGATGAAATGTTCAGGCTGCAAAAAGAGCTGGAAACAATGAAGCAATGATGGAGCCCTTAAAATTGTTCATAAGCGGATAAGATTGGCCTTTTATGGAGTAGCTTGCAGCTTGCTTGGATTTGTTGTTGGTGAAGTCGTGGACAAATTGAGCTGAAAACCAACGGAAACTGAGATTTTTTATATTGCACACATTAAACATTCCTCCTACAAACTGTATTAACGCCCCTTTTTGCTTTTTCTATATTACCGTTTACGATATCCCTTAACTTAGTAGTTTCTGCGCCCTCAAATTTCATCAGTACAAACAAAGCAACTATGGAAAAAAAATTATTCCTTCTCGATGCAATGGCGCTCATCTTTCGCGCCTATTATGCCCTCATACGCAACCCGCGGACAACTTCAAAAGGGCGCAACACCAATGCCCAGTTCGGTTTCACCAACACATTAATTGATCTCGTCAACAACCAAAAGCCGTCGCATATTGCTGTTTGTTTTGATACGCAAGCCCCAACTGAGCGGCATACTGATTTTGCAGATTACAAAGCCAACAGGCAGGAAGCACCTGAAGACCTGATCAGCGCAATCCCGGATATAAAAAAAATTATAAAAGGCTTTAACATCCCCGTAATAGAGCTTGACGGATATGAAGCCGATGACGTTATCGGCACCCTTAGCAGGCAAGCTGCAGATGCGGGGTACGAAGTTTTTATGGTAACGCCCGATAAAGATTATGGGCAGTTGGTATCGGATAAAATTAAAATTTACAAACCTCCTTACCAGGGAGGCACTGCTGAAATCCTGGGGCCGAAAGAAGTTTGTGAAAAATGGAATATCAAAGATGTTTCCCAGGTAATAGACATCCTTGGCCTGATGGGCGATTCAGTAGACAATATCCCGGGCATACCGGGCATCGGTGAAAAAACTGCTTCTAAATTGTTGGCAGAATACGGAACAATAGAAAATGTTCTGGAAAATGCAGGAAAAATAAAAGGAGCCTTAGGAGAGAAGGTAAAGGCCGGGAAAGCGCTTGCGATGATGAGCAAAAAGTTAGCAACTATTATTGTGAATGTCCCCCTGCAATTTCATGAAGAAGATTTTAAACTAAAAGAATGGGACAAAGAAACATTGAAAGATGTTTTTGCCGATCTTGAGTTCAAAACACTTGGGAAAAGAGTGTTGGGAGATGATTTTAATATGTTCTCTGTTGCGCCTCAGGGCGTGCAGGCTGATTTGTTCGGGCAAGAAATAAAAGCTTCGGGGCATCAAAAAAAATTAGGCTCAACCGAAAAGCCAAAAGCAACCCGGGAAGACCCGCAGCCAGGAGAAATTCCCGATATTGTAACCACCGAGAAGAACATTCACAATACCCCTCATAATTATATTGCAATCCAGGGCGAACCGGCTATCAAAGAACTTGTAGAGAACCTGTTTGCCCGGAAAGAAATTTGTTTCGATACAGAAACTACAGGTATTGACCCGAACGATGCCGAGCTGGTTGGGCTAAGTTTTGCTTATAAACCTGGCGAAGCATTTTATGTTCCTTGCCCTCCCGAACAAAGTGAAACCAAAAAAATACTTGCGCTGTTCAGCCAGCTATTCAACCAGCCAACGATAACATGGATAGGACAGAACACGAAGTATGATTTACTGATGTTGAAGTGGTATGGAATCGAGCCCGGAGGAAATATTTTTGATACAATGCTCGCTCATTATGTTATCGAACCCGATGGCAAACGGGATATGGATTCATTAAGCGTGCAATACCTGGGCTATGACCCGGTGCATATTGAAGAACTGATAGGAAAGAAAGGAAAGGAGCAGGGCAATATGCGCGATGTTGAGCTTGAAAAAATAAAGGAATATGCTTCAGAAGACGCAGACATTACACTTCAGCTAAAAAATAAGTTCACCCCGTTATTAAAAGAAAAAGAAGTTGAAAAAGTTTTTTTAGAAGTTGAGAACCCTTTGGTCAGGGTATTAACTGATATGGAATTTGAAGGCGTGCGAATTGATGAGAATTTTTTAAAGAATTATTCCAAACAACTGGAAGCTGATGCCAAAAATGCTGAAGAAAGTGTGTTTAAACAGGCTGGCGTAAGATTCAATCTTGCTTCTCCAAAACAACTTGGTGAAGTGCTTTTTGAAAAACTGCAGCTTGACCCAAAAGCAAAAAAAACCAAAACCGGGCAATATGCTACCGGAGAAGATGTTTTATTGAAGCTTTCTCATCAAAATAAAATTGTAGAAGATATCCTTGCTTATCGCGAACTTACAAAGCTAAAATCAACTTATGTTGATGCCCTACCGTTGATGGTTAACCGAAGAACAGGAAGAGTACATACTTCTTATGCACAGGCTGTTGCTGTAACAGGGAGATTATCGAGCAATAACCCCAATCTGCAGAACATCCCGGTAAGGACTGAGCGCGGAAGAGAAATCAGGAAAGCGTTTATCCCCCGCGATGAAAAACACATTTTATTGTCTGCGGATTACTCCCAGATTGAGCTGCGCATTGTAGCTGCCATCAGCGGAGACACAGCCATGTGCAGCTCATTTAAAAATGGAAAAGACATTCATACAGCTACTGCAGCAAAAGTTTATGGCATTGATGAAAAAGAAGTTACTAAAGAGATGCGCTACAAAGCAAAAAGTGTAAACTTCGGTATCATCTATGGCCAGGGCGCATTCGGGCTTGCCGATAATCTCGGCATCAGCAGAAGCGAAGCGAAAGAAATTATTGATAACTACAAAAAGCAGTTTGCCAGTATTCAAAAATATATGGATGATACCATCAATTTTGCCCGTGAGCACGGTTATGTGCAAACACTGATGGGGCGCAAGCGCTGGCTGAGAGATATCAACAGCGCCAACTTCACCGTGCGGGGTTTTGCGGAAAGAAATGCCATTAACTCCCCAATTCAGGGAACCGCAGCAGATATGATTAAACTGGCGATGATAAAAGTGCATGAAGCGTTCAAGAAAAATAATTTTAAATCAAAAATGATTTTACAGGTGCATGATGAGCTTGTTTTTGATGCCGTGAAAGAGGAAGCTGAAATCATAAAGCCAATCATCCTGGATTGCATGAAAAAGGCACTGCCGCTGCCAAACGGGGTGCCCGTGGAAGCTGAGATTGGTGAAGGCGAAAACTGGCTGGAAGCACATTGACCAAACCCTAAACGTAACCCTCGTGTTTTTAGAAAAGAGATAAACGAATGACCTGTACTGTCGACAGGCTGTTGAATGAACGCCAAGAAACTGGAAATATGTTAAATACAAGCATCCCGGCGCCCCGAAAAAGGTTTCGGTAACTGCAAAATCTGGTAAAGGTATTTCAGCATGAAATAAGAATTTCACTCTTTTTTTAAACCCTGTTGCCTGACAATAACCTTATTGAATGTTTTTAGTGTTTAACCAAACAATAACAACACCATGCTATTAACATTTCGTTTATAAACAACCATTCAAAATGTAAGTCCACATAAAGTTCAGGGATGAGTTTTCTGTAACTTTATAGGGGTAAAATTGCCTGGATCAATCGTTGTTAATCATAAAACACTAAAAAATTTAACATGAAAATCTTATCAAAAATACTAATGATGTGCGGTGTCCTGCTTGCTGTTAACACCTCCAGGGCAGGACAGGGCAACTGGCCAAAAGTCATTACCGCAAACGATGGCTCAACCATAAAAATCTATGAGCTTCAGCCCGAATCATTCAAGGGCAATGTGCTCAAAGCCCGCGCGGCCATCTCTGTTTTGCAGAATGGCAAAACAGATCCAATATTCGGCACCTTTTGGGCGGTAGCCATTGTTGAAACCGACAGAGACAACCGTGTCCTGAATATCCAGTCGGTTAAAATTCCTAATATCAAATTCCCAGGGCAGGTAGATGATAACCTGGTTGGAAATTTGAAAACTACTTTGGAAACGCAATTGCCTCAAGTTGCCGGAGATATTTCATTGGATGAAATATTAGCCTCTCTCGACCAGAACCAGCAACAAGCAAAATTATCGAGAGACCTTGATAATAACCCACCGAAAATTTTTTATGTAAGCCGCCCCTCAATACTTGTATTAATTGATGGTGAGCCAAAATTGCAGGAAAACAAAGAATGGAACCTGCAAGCAGTTATAAACACTCCGTTCACAATTGTAAAAAACAATGACGGAAAGTTTTATTTATATGGCAGCAAGCACTGGTATAGTGCACCTTCCGCAACGGGGCCTTATGATTATACCAATGATAATGTACCCCAAAATTTACAGAAAATCCAAACGGCCGTTGATGAAGCCAACAGCTCAAATGCAGGCTATGTTGATTCTGCCTCTGCAAGCCAGCAAAATAAAATATCTGATATCATCGTAAGCACAAAGCCTGCAGAGCTCGTTCAAACCAATGGGCAACCAAGCTTCACTCCTATAGATGGCACAAGCCTTTCCTATGTCAGCAACTCTTCAAATGACATTTTTTTAGACAATAGCTCAAAACAATTTTACGTGCTGCTTTCGGGACGCTGGTATACCTCTCCAATACTCGATGGCCGCTGGCAATATATTGCTGCCAATTCCCTTCCGGCTGATTTTGCAAAAATCCCTGAAGGCTCTCCAAAAGACAATGTGCTGGCCAGCGTCGCTGGCACTGATGCGGCACGCGAAGCGGTAATGGATGCTCAAATCCCTCAAACAGCGAAAGTGGACAGGAGCACCGCGACAACTTCTGTTACTTATGATGGTGAGCCAAGATTTGAAAATGTGCAGGGAACCGATTTGCAATATGGCGTTAACACGCCCAATTCGGTGATCCGTTACGGGAACACCTATTATTGTGTTGACAAGGGCGTGTGGTTTGAATCTCAAAGCCCCAATGGCCCATGGGCGGTTTGCACAGAAAGACCGGAAGAAGTGGAAAGTATCCCGCCCAGCAGCCCTGTCTATAATATCAAATATGTATATATCTACGATGTAACGCCAGACTATATATATATGGGCTATACTCCAGGTTACCTCAATACATTTGTTTATGGCCCAACCGTTGTTTATGGAACAGGGTTTTATTATGACCCTTGGTATTATGGCTATTATTATCCAAGGCCATGGACATGGGGCTTCGGCATGTGTTATAACCCATGGGCAGGCTGGTGCATGGGTTTTGGATATAGCTTTGGGTGGTTCCATTTAGGGGTCAATATTGGCCACCCATGGGGGGGCTACTGGGGCGGCGGCTGGTGGGGGCCTCATGTATACCGGCCTCCGTATATATGGAACAGTTACCGCTCCTATGGCTATTATGGAAATAATTTTTACAGGAACAGGAATACCTATGTGAACAACTACACTACAAATATTTATAACTATAGGAGAGATGTCGTGACCATTGACAACAGGAGAAATAATTTCAATCGGGTTACTTCTCCGGCTAACAACAGCCGTTATCAAAACAGCAATATGCGCCCCGGCTTTAACAACAGGCCTAACGGCAATGTACAGCCGGGATTCCAAACAAGGCCAAACCCTCAAAATAATGTCTATTCTGACAGGAATGGCAATGTGTTTCAGCGCAATTATCAAAATAACCAGTGGCAGCAAAGGCAGCAGAACCAGCAATGGAAGCCTGTGCAGCGCAATGCGCCACAAATACAAAACTTAAACCGCCAGCAACAGATGCGCGACCGGGGGTTCATGCGCTCACAGAATTTTCAGCAGGCAAGAGGCAGCTCTGTTGCCCCATCAAGATCATTCTCAAGACCATCCGGAGGGAATGGCGGTGGCGGCGGCGGCTTCAGAAGAAGAGGAAGATAGTACCTGGTTTTTCATATTGAAAAAGGAGCGTTCCGGTATGTGAACGCTCTTTTCTTTTAAAAGGCTAACTTGGCCTAATTATTTTGAAATTTATTTCTAATGAAGTGCAGGTTAATTTATTGCTATGATGCCTACTGTGGGTGGTGTTATGGTTTCAGCCCGGTAATCAAAACAATTGCGGGAGAATATAAAGACAAGCTTTTCATAGAAGTATTATCTGGCGGGATGATCATCTCTGAAAAGCCAATGCCCATCAGTATTTCAGCTTCTTACATTCAAAAGGCATACAAAACAGTAGAAGAATACACCGGGATAAAATTCGGCGAAGGTTTTCTCTGGCATATTTTCAATCCTGATAAAAGCGATTGGTTGCTCAGTTCTGAAAAGCCTGCAATCGCTTTATGTGTTTTCAAAGAATATTATCCTGAGCTACAAGTTCAATTTGCTTCCGATTTGCAATATGCTTTAAACTTTGAAGGCCGTGATTTGTGCGATGATGAAGCATACCGCCATCTTATTTCAACATATCACCTGCCTGTTGAAGAATTCTATCCTAAGCTTCACAGCAATGAATACAAAGAAAAAGCGTATTTTGAATTTGCTTTGGTGAAACAATTGAAGACAACGGGTTTTCCTGCATTGCTGTTGCAAGCCAGTGAATCGAAATTTTATATGCTCGCTAAAGGTTACACTGATCATGAAACCCTGAAAGCAAGAATTGAAAATGTGCTGAAAGAAGTTTCTACCGACAAACAGGGCCATAGCGAAGAAAGCCGATAACCCCTTACCTTTTATGGCGCATTCAAATTTTCGCAGGCGAGTGAAGATGTGCTGCCTCTAGGCCCTTAATGGCGGCTGTTTCACCGGCAACAATGGAGCATGAAGCCCAAAATCTGAAATGCACCCCTGTTTTGTTTTATCATTTCATTTCCTTTTTTCGTTTTAAATTGCACGTCCTTTAAAGCAAAGAAAATATGGAATACAATAAAATAGTTGCCGTAACCGGTCTGCCCGGCTTGTTTGAACTGCTCACCAGCAAAGCAGATGGAGCCATCGTCCGCTCTCTTGAAGACAAAAGCACAAAATTCATATCGAGCAGAATTCATAACTTTTCACATTTGGAAAGCATAGAGGTCTTTACAAAAAGAGAGAATGTAAATCTTGTGAACGTGTTGAAAGCGATGGAAGCAAACAGCGAAAAAATACCCGACGAAAAAGACAATGATGCCCTGAAAAAATATTTTATCAAAATTTACCCGGATATCGATCTTGACCGCGTTTACAGTAGCGACTTGAAAAAAATGATTAAATGGTTTTCAATCCTCAAAAAAAACAACATCGAGCTCAAGCTATCTGAACCTGCTGCTGAAGAAAAAGAAACTATTGGAGAGGCAAAAATAGAAAAGGTTGTTACCGGAGCCACAACAGAAATTGAAAAAGAAGAAAAACCAAAAGCAAAAAAAGCCGATTTAAAAACAGCTAAGGCTGAAGCTAAAACAGCAACCGGAAAAGAAGCTAAGCCAAAACCAAAAAAAAGCACAGAAGAAAAACCAAAAAAATCGGCCGAAAAAAAGAAATCAGCAAAAAAATAAAAAATGGAGCTTAATGCAGATCTGAAAAAACCTGCCCGGCAATTTTTACCTGAAACATTTAAGATAACGGATTGGGAAGCCGTTGAACCTTATTTCAAAAATTTATTGGGAAGGAATATTTCTTCAAAACTGGAACTGGAAAAATGGCTGAAGGACATGAGCGAACTGGAAGCCGTTCTCAGCGAAGATTTTAGTTGGCGGCAGATACGTATGACCTGCGACACAGAAAATAAAGCATTAGAAGAAGCTTTCACTTTTTTTGTCATGGAGATACAGCCGAAAATCCGGCCTTATGCTGACCAGCTTAACCGCAAGCTGATGAACAGCCCCTTCACGCAGGATCTCGATAAAGAAAAATATTTCACTTACCTGCGAAACGTTAAAAAAAGCATCGATCTTTTCAGGGAAGAAAATATACCGTTGCTGTCCGAGCTGAGCGTGTTAGGCCAACAATATGGCATCATTTCCGGGAAAATGACCGTTACTGTGAACGGTAATGAATATACGCTGCAGCAGGCCGGCAAATTCCTGGAACACCCAGACAGGAAATTACGGGAAGACGTGTACATGAAAATGCAGGGCAGGTGGTTGCAGGACAATGGCACATTGAACAAATTATACTCTCTGTTAATTGAAAAGCGGCACCAGGTAGCCTTGAATGCAGGGTTTAAGAATTACCGCGATTACAAATTTGCAGAACTTGGCCGTTTTGATTATACCAAAGAAGATTGTTTTGACTTCCATAATTCAGTAAGAGAATATGTGCTTCCATTAGCCAATTTGATGAATGAGAAAAAAGCAAAAAAGCTTGGTTTCGCAAAACTCAGGCCTTGGGATGCTGAGGCTGAGCCGGCTGATGTAAAGCCCCTGCACCCGTTTAAAACAGGAGAAGAACTTCTAGAAAAAACGATTTTGAGCCTTAAGGCCCTTAATCCATTCTTTGCAGAATGCCTGAAAACCATGAAAAAAATGGGAAGGCTTGATTTGGAAAGCCGTAAAGGCAAGGCCCCGGGAGGCTATAATTGTCCGCTGGCTGAAACCGGCGCTCCTTTTATTTTCATGAATGCCGCAGAAAAAATGAGCGACGTGACCACCATGTTCCATGAAGGCGGCCATGCCATTCATTCCTTTCTGACCCATGCCCTTGAACTGAATGGCTTCAAAGAATACCCGATGGAAATCGCTGAAGTCGCCAGCATGTCTATGGAACTGTTCACTATGGATGAATGGGATGTTTTTTTTGAGAATAAAAACGATTTACAAAGGGCAAAAGAGCATCAGTTGGAAAGAGTGATCACCCTTTTCCCATGGATAGCCGTAATTGATAAGTTCCAACATTGGGTGTATGAAAACCCAGCGCATACCGTAGAAGAGAGGGCGGAAAACTGGTTAAAAATCCTGCACCCCTTCACCTCTTCTGCAATCGATTTTACCGGGCTGGAAGAATACAGGAAATTTGGCTGGCAAAAGCAATTGCATTTATTCGAAGATCCTTTCTATTATATTGAATACGGGATTGCCCAATTAGGTGCTTTGGGGTTATGGATGCAATACAAACAAAATAAAAAGAGGGCCCTAGACAACTATATTAATGCGCTGAGCCTGGGCGGCACCTGTACTTTGCCGGAACTCTACAAAGCAGCGGGGCTTGAATTTAACTTTTCAGGGCCCTATATCAAAAAGCTAATGGACTTTGTAAAATCAGAAATTGAAAAACTCTAAGGGCGCCAGGTGGTGCTTTGTGTCTCTATTCTTTAATCTCTTGGGTCTAATTCCGCGAGGCCCTGCTTCGCCTTTGGTTTTTGTATTAAACAGCTCTAAAAATTTTGATCCCATTGCAAAAGGGCAATCTTAGGTTGCAAAAGCGTCATAGCACAAACCGGCTGCGCCAAGAATACCACTGTTCTCCAGTTCCGATATTTCGATCCTGAGCTTTTTGATCGATTTGTGATAAGCAAACGTGTTGATCTGCTGCCACATGGTTTCGCTGAAATAAGGATAGGCGAACCGCACAGAGCCGCCGAATACGATCAGCGAAGGGTCATAAGCGTACATGATCATTTTGATGGCGTTCCCGAGGTGCATTCCCATTTCTGCATACCATTGTTTCGCCTCGCTATCTCCTTTTTCCGCTTTTTCAAAAACCTGCTGCCCATCGGCATGGTGCACGTTAGCAAAAAACTGCCCGCTCGAATAATATTCAAAACAATGATCAAGGTACCCGACCATGCCAAATTCGCCTGCGCCACAATTCGAGCCCGCATACAATCGGTGATTGATGACAATGCCCGCGCCCAAGCCAGTGCCAATCGTTAGCCCGATAAGATCACGAGCTGTTTTTCCTTTGCCGAAATAATATTCCCCAAGGGCAAAACAATTGGCATCATTGTTCACAAACACAGGAACATGGTACCGGTCTTCTAATATTTTTTTTACATGTACTTCCTTCCATGAAGGAATGTACTGCACATCATACACAATCCCTTCTTCCATATCTACCACGCTGGGCACACCAATGCCAATGCCGGCAACCTTTTTACCCATCAGCTTATCAATAATAAAAAAAACATCGTCCATTACTTCTTCAACTGTTCCATCGTTTTTAATTTTCCTGGAAAAGATTTGTGAAAGCACATTTCCAGTCACCAACCCTCCGCGTATATTGGTTGCGCCAAGGTCAATGCCGATTATTATTTTATCATTCATATTCTATGCTTAGTGCTGCTGAATATCTTTTTTGAATTGAATGGTTTTATTGGCAATAATGGGCCTTGCCCAAAACCCTATGCTTAAAATAAATCCCATAGTAAGATAAAGAAAACACATGCCATATCTTAACCCGATTTGATCGCCGAGCCATCCAATAACGAGTGGAACGATAGCGCCACCAACAATTCCTGTTACCATGATGCCCGAAAAAGAGCCATGATGTTCCGAAACAGAATTCAATGCAAGCGAAAAAATAATCGGGTACATCACTGAAGCAAAAAAACCAACCATCGGGAAAGCCACCAAAGCCGTATTACCGGAACCAAATAAAGCAGCGCTCAAGCTGAGCAGCGCTAATATGGTAAAGATGATCAGCACCTTCCTGCTATCCAGCAACTTTACAAGCAACAAACCCAATATCCCGCCCGCCGTCATTAATCCCCAGAAATACGCCACCGTCTCCGCTCCTTTTCTCTCCGGGTCATAACCATGATACGCATAAAGAAACTGAGAAATCCAATTCGCTACTCCCTGTTCTGTGCCCACGTAACATAGCATCGCAATAAAAAAAAGAATCACTGTTTTTTTCTTGAACAGCATGATATAAATTTCCATTGCCCCTGGCTTTTCATCTGATGTCAGCTCTACTTTGGGAAACCTGGAAATCATAATAACGATGATCATCGCCACACATATAAGTGCAAACAACCAGTACATTGATATCCAGGGAAGATTTACAGGGGTGATGCCGGCAAGCGACTTCAGCAAAAAGTTTCCTGGTGCGTTTGTCTTAAGATGGGAGACAATACCCGAATACACCAGTGGGCTGATGAAGGAAGCAAGCCCAAAAATAAGCTGCGCCATTATAGAATAGAACGCATAATGCTCTTCGCCGCCGGAAGTGCGCAGCAATGGGTTGATCACTACCTGCAGCATGGCCATGCCGCAACCTATTAAAAAAAGAGAGCTTATTGCTGATAGATAACCGGGGAATGCAGCAAGAATAAAAGAGCCTGCAAAAGCTACCACAAATGAAACGATCATGATTTTCTTTTCACGATACTTTTCTATAAGCATTCCTGCCGGTATTGACATTACGCCATAGGCAATAAAAAAAGCAAATGGCAAAATGGCTACCAGGGTAAGGTTAAGGCTAAAGCCTTTGATAATATCCGGCACAAGAGGGCCGATAATATTTGTCAAAAAAGAAATAACAAAAAAAGTCAGCATAACCATGCCGACCATGTAATAGCTTCTTTTCATGCTAAATCGTTAGAAAAGTAAAAGTTTTGATAGATATACAATCTTACCTTAAAATCTTCATTCGCCCAAATTCAAAAGCATTGAATCTTCGGAACTGCTCAACTATAGCTAACAATTTAATCTTACATTAGCCTGTCAAATCAAACAACACTACTTATCATGTCATTCAAAAAAACACTTACCACATCAACGTTTCTGTTTTTTATGTGGCTTTTACATTTTAGTGGAAAGCCTACTTCAGACAACCATTGGATACAACTTTTTAACGGTAAGGACCTTAGTGGCTGGAAGCAGGCCGGGCCGGGAGAACATTTTGTAGAAAATGGCCTCATCGCAAGCAAAGGCGGAATGGGGCTGCTTTATTATACAAAGAAAAAGTTCGGGCATTGTGTGATCAAAGTGGTTTTTAAAATGCAAAAATTCAACAGCAATTCAGGGGTATTTATTCGTATTCCTGTTGAACCAAGGGAAGAATGGATGCCCGTTCATTATGGTTATGAAGTGCAAATAGACAATCACCCCGAAACATCAAACGAAGACGAATACCATATTACGGGGACACTGTATTCCCTTACCAAGCCTTTGGCAAAACCCGGCAAGCCCGGGCCGGAATGGAACACAATGGAAATTACCATTGATGGGCCACACACCATGGTGTATGTAAACGGCGAAAAAGTAACAGACTACCACGAGGGGGATCCTGTTCCCGAGCGCAAGTTCGATTTTGAGCCCCAACGCGGAAGAAGACCGGACAGCGGTTATATCGGACTGCAGAACCACGGAAATGACGATATTGTATATTTCAAGGAAGTAGCTGTAAAGTATCTGCCATAAATATCAAAAAAAAGATATGATACACAAGAATAAAAAAAATATCAGCAGGTCAGGTTTTATTAAAAAATCTGCTATTGCTACAGCCGGATTTTATATTGTGCCTCGTTTTGTGCTGGGAGGAAAAGGATATGTTGCGCCAAGCGACAAACTTTATATTGCAGCAGTAGGTTGCGGCGGCGAGGCAGAAAACGATATCCACCATTATGCCACGGCCCCTAAAAAAAATGCGGTGATGGCTTTTCTCTGCGATGTGGATGACCGCCAGGCAGCACCGAGACGAAAAGAATTTCCCGGCGCAAAATTTTATCATGACTGGAGGGAGATGTTTGAGAAAGAGCACAAAAACTTTGATGCGGTTACTGTTGCCATCCCCGATCATAACCACGCCATTGTTGGTTTGAGCGCCATGCAGCTCAACAAACATCTCTATTTACAAAAGCCATTGACGCATGATATTTATGAAGCCCGCGTGCTTACACAGGCATCTCAAAAATATAAAGTAGTGACACAAATGGGCGACCAGGGCGCTTCCTGTGATGGGATGCGCACCCTGCGCGAATGGTTCGAAGCCGGGCTGATCGGCGATATCGAAAAAGTGTATTGCTGGACAGACCGGCCGGTTTGGCCACAAGGTATCTCCTGGCCAAAATCAAAACCTCCTGTCCCGAAAGAACTGCAATGGGACCTTTGGCTGGGAACAGCAGCCTACACTGATTATATTGATAACCTTGTTCCGTTCAACTGGAGGGGCTGGTGGGAATTTGGCACAGGGGCATTGGGCGACATGGGATGCCATATCATCGGGTCTCCATTCAAATTATTGGGACTGGGTTATCCTACTGAAATCTCAGGCAGCGCCAGCACAGTGTACAGCGGTATTTTTAAAGAAGGCATTTATCCGGAAAGCGGGCCTGTTTCCAGTTCATTAAAATTCAGGTTCAAACAGCAGAACGGGAAAGACCTGGATTTATATTGGATGGATGGCGGCATTACTCCGGAAAGGTTAACAGAACTTAACCCCAATGTGAACGCCAATGAAGCATTAAGCGACTGGCCCGGCGAAAATGATTTTGAAGGCGGCACACTTTTTATAGGGAGCAAAGGAAAAGCCTCCTGCGGGTGGGGCGGAAGCCACCCAAGGCTATTGCCCATATCATTGAATAAAGATATTCAGGTGCCTGAAAAATATGCAAGAGTGCAGGGAGGAATGGATGGGCATTGGTGGCAATGGGTAGATGCATGCCTCGCCGGTTATGGCAATATGGAAGTAGATTCGCCATTTGTCGGTTATGCAGGGCCTTTAACCGAAACGGTATTATTAGGAAACCTTTTGTTGAGAAGTTTTAATATCCGCGAAAAAATCAAACGCAACGATCCGGTTTACGGCAACATGGAAGGATATAGCTTCAGCGGGCGTTACAAAGCATTGCTATGGGATGGCGAAAATATGAAAGTAACCAATTTCGAGCCTGCTAATCAGTTCATCCGCCGTAAATACAGGCAAGGCTGGGGAGAGGTTTCGATATAAAATAACTCTTCGGCTTATCCAAAGTTTTGGAACTTTGGATAAGCTGCTCTTCGCTATGTGCTAATGATTTGCTATTTTGCCTGTAATGAAATTGCTCAGTCCCGCATTATCGCGTTTGGCCCGCATGAGGCTATGGCAAATGGAACGATGGGTGCAAGACCCCATTGCCGTGCAACGCGAAGTGCTGCAAGACCTGGTCACAGCAGCACAATACACCGAGTTTGGCCGTAAATATGGCTTCTCGAAAATCTTTTCCATTAAAGAATTCAAGAAAGCGGTGCCCATTCATGAATATGATGACCTGAAGCCTTATATCCAAAGGATAATGAATGGCGAGCAGAATATTTTGTGGAACACCCCCATTAACTGGTTCGCGAAGAGCAGTGGCACCACCAGTGATAAAAGTAAATTCATCCCCGTTAGCGAAGAAAGCCTGGAAGACTGCCATTATAAAGGCGCGAAGGATGTGCTGACAATGTATTATATGTTCAATCCCGAATCTGACTTGCTTACAGGGAAAGGCCTTGTAATCGGAGGAAGCCACACCATTAATCAATTAAATGAGGAAGCACATTATGGCGACCTCAGCGCACTGCTGTTACAGAACTCGCCATTTTGGTCTACCTGGATACGTACCCCCGAATTAAATATTGCCCTGCTCGATGAGTGGGAAGAAAAAATTGAAAAGCTCGCGCAAAGCACCATCAACGAAAACGTTACTTCTATTTCCGGCGTTCCCACCTGGACCCTGGTCCTGGTCAGGCGCATTTTGGAAATTGCCGGCAAAAATTGTTTGAGCGAAGTCTGGCCATCGCTTGAATTATATATCCATGGCGGGGTTTCGTTTGTGCCTTACCGTGAACAATTCCATAAGCTGCTCGGCAAAAAAATCAATTACCTCGATATGTATAATGCCAGCGAAGGTTTTTTTGCTGCGCAAGCCAACCCCAATGATGATGGCATGCTGTTGTTTCTTGACCATGGCATTTTTATGGAATTTATGCCCGTGGAAGAATATGGGAAACCTGCTCCAGAAACCATTGGCCTAAAAGATGTGGAGGTTGGCAAAAACTATGCGCTGGTGATCAATACCAATGGCGGGCTATGGCGGTACCTGTTGGGCGATACCGTTCAGTTTGTTACCAAAAACCCTTACCGGATCAAGGTCAGCGGAAGGCTCAAGCACTATATTAATACATTTGGCGAAGAAGTGATTGTTGACAATACCGATAAGGCAGTAGCGCTTGCCTGCGAAAAGACTGGGGCTGTTGTGAACGATTATACTGCTGCTCCCGTTTATTTTTCAGAAAATAATAATGGGGCTCACGAATGGCTTATCGAATTTGAAAAAGAGCCGGAAAACCTGAACCGCTTCACTTATGAGCTTGACACCGCGCTGAAAAACATCAACAGCGATTATGAAGCAAAGCGCCATAAAGATATTGCGCTGCGAATGCCGCTTGTCAAATCATTGCCCAAAAACTTGTTCACCGAATGGCTGCGCAGCAAGGGCAAACTGGGTGGCCAACATAAAGTGCCCAGGCTTTGTAACGAAAGAAAATACATTGATGAAATTCTTTCAATGCTTAGCAAAACGAAGCCTTCTTTTCTTTAATACCCCAGCCATCAAAGCTTTCGTTTTCCTGTTCTCATCAGCATCTCCCCGTGCCAGGATTTCTTTTTCCGCGATTTCTCTTTCCCAGCAATGTCTCTCCATAGGCTTTATGGATGAGCCGAGGATGTTGCTGAGAAATAAATAAAACCAAAGTTTATTTTATTTTAGCGAACTTCAATACGTAAAAAAAGGCATGGCAATATCAGACTGGTTCAAACAATCTAAAATGGCGAAGCGGGCTTATAACCTGCTGCACTATAAAAACCTTTTGCACAATAGGGCTGCGTATAAAAAATACCATGTTCATAAACCTTTAACAGCCTCTATATCCAGCAAAGATTTTCCTGACAGGGAACCAAAAGCCTGGCTCGATCGGGGCCATTCAAAAACATTAGCGCCAACAAAACAAGAGTTCGAACAATTTCCAGCAGCTGTTCAGGAACAATTGTCAACATGGTCTGACAACGGTTATATCATACTTAAAAATTTCTTCGATGATGTTACAGTAAATGCCATAAACCTGGAAATCGAAAAATTAGCCAGTCAAAAAAAAATTCGGCCAACCCATTTCAATAAGCTGCCTTTCGCTAACCGCATTTCCCCATTCATTAAAAACCTTACTTACGAAAAAAAGCTCACTGATATTTTATCTTTTATTCTTGATAAAGAAGTAGTCCCATTCCAGACTTTGAATTTTATTTATGGAAGCGGCCAGCGGGCTCATTCAGACAGTATCCACATGACTACCTACCCCTTGGGTTACCTGATTGCTGCGTGGATTGCACTGGAAGACACAACTGCGGACAATGGCCCTTTGTTTTATTATCCCGGCAGCCACTGCATGCCTTATTTGCTGAATACCGAATTAGCTGATCGCATCGCTGTATTTTCATCTCACAGAAAAGAGTATACCGAATATGAAGACCTGATGGAGAAATTAATGGAAGAGAAGAACCTGGAAAAGAAAATTTTTCTTGCCCAAAAAGGCGATGTGCTGATATGGCATGCCAACCTGATCCATGGCGGAATGCCTGTAGCAAACCGGGAATCGACAAGAAAAAGCATGGTCATCCATTATTATGCAAAAGACGTGGTCAAATATCATGAAATATCCGAAAGGCCGTCATTATTGTAAGATTGATGGTATAAAAATTCTTTCTTTTATCTTGCAGGAAAATCCAACTAACCTAAAACATCATGCATGAAACTGCTGGAAAATAAAATAGCCATAGTTACGGGCGCAAGTCGTGGAATCGGAGAAGCAATTGCTTTGAAGCTTGCCGAGCATGGCGCAAACATTGCTTTTACTTACCTCAGCAGCGAGGAAAGAGCAAAAGCACTGGAAGAAAAACTTTCCCGGCTTGGAGCGAAGACAAGGTCATATAGAAGCAACGCTGCCGTATATGCGGAGTGCGAAGCATTTGTGAACGCGGTGACAAAAGAATTCGGCACAGTTGATATTTGCATTAACAATGCGGGCATCTCAAAAGACAACCTTCTTCTTCGCCTCACTCCGGAACAATGGGACGAAGTGATGGCCATTAACCTGAAAAGTGTTTATAACATTACCAAACAGGTCATCCGCCCAATGATGAAAGCCAAAAACGGGAGCATTGTGAACATGAGCTCCATCATCGGTATTAAAGGCAATGCAGGCCAAAGCAGTTACGCTGCTTCCAAAGCCGGGATTATTGGTTTTACAAAATCAATAGCCCAGGAATTAGGGAGCCGCAATATCCGCTGCAATGCGATTGCGCCTGGTTTTATTGAAACAGATATGACCCACTATCTCAAAGAAGGGGATGCCTCCAAATCGTTTCTCGAAAAAATCCCATTGGGAAGGTTTGGCAGTGCTGAAGAAATTGCAAACACCGCACTATTCCTTGCCAGCGACATGAGCTCATACATCACAGGGCAGGTTATCAGCGCTTGTGGTGGATTGAATATTTAGTACTTATAAATTTTACAGTACTTGGAGTCAATACAAAAATTATTATCAGAGAACAAGGCGTGGGCGGAGGAAATAAAATCAGGTGACCCTGAATATTTCGAGCGCTTGTCGCACCTGCAATCGCCAGAGTTTTTATGGATTGGTTGCAGCGACAGCCGCGTCCCGGCCAACGAGATCACCGGCACACAGCCCGGCGAGATTTTTGTGCACCGCAACATTGCCAACCTGGTGATCCATACTGATGTGAACCTGTTGAGCGTGCTGGAATATGCAGTGGTACATCTTAAAGTGAAACACATTATCGTTTGTGGGCATTATGGCTGCGGGGGCATTAGAGCTGCCATGACCAACCATGATTTCAAACAAGTGCTGAACATGTGGCTAAGGAACATTAAAGATGTTTACCGGCTGCATCGTGATGAGCTGGAAGCAATTGGCGATGTTGAAAAACGAGCCGATCGTTTAACAGAGCTTAATGTGCAGGAACAGGTGCTGCACCTGGCAAAAACATCCATCATACAACGTGCATGGAAACATGAGAACAAACCTCATTTGCATGGATGGGTGTATGGACTGAAAGACGGGGTCATTAAACCTGTTTTCAAAATGAGCGCCGGTTCGCACATTGACCCCCTGTATGCTTACGATGACCTGTAAGAAGCTCCCTCGCCCGAAAATTTTGTCGATTTCACGCAAAGCAAAATAGGAAAACAAAGATTGATTTTATAGCTTTGCCGCATCCTCTTCCCTTTTGCGCAATTATCCTGGCTTTTGAGAGGTGCTTTAGCATGCGCCATCTTCATCTATCTCATTTCCTTTTGCCCTTAAACTTTTCCAGTGCTTTTTTTGAATACTCGCTCAAAATCAGCCTGCCACTAATGGCAGCCCGCTCGGCCAGCAGTTCATCCCAATGCCCTGTGCCATGCCAAAACGCTTTTTTCATTTCACTCATAGCATCAGGGCTGTAATGAGCCAGCACTTCCATGAGCCTGCTGATGGATTCGTCCATGCCCCCGGCATCGGGATGCAGTTCTGCATACAGGCCTTTTCTTCTTGCCCAGTCAGCGTTTCGGAACATGGCTGCATCGATGGCCAGTTGGGTAAAAGCAGAAAGGCCAATCTTTCTTTCTACAGCCGGTCCCACTACAAAAGGGCCAATGCCAAAAGCCAGTTCGCTGAGCTTGATGTCAGCACCTTCCGCCGCAATGGCATAATCAGCGGCAGCGGCAATGCCCAGGCCTCCGCCCACACATTTGCCGTGTATGCGCACAATAATAAATTTTGGGCACTTGCGCATTTCATTGATCACATGGGCAAAGCCGGTAAAAAAGACTGTGCCTTCTTCTTTTGTTTTTATGTCGAGCAGCTCATCGAAGGATGCACCGCCGCAAAAAGCCTTATCGCCAGCCGAGCGCAGCAGGACGACTTTTACATCGCCGTTATTGCCTGCTGCATGTATTTCTGTAGCCAGCCCTTCTAGCATTTTCCGGGGCAGTGAATTGCTGTGCGGATGGAAAAACTCAATAATGCAGGCGCCATTGTGCAGTTCAACTTTTACATAACCGCCCTGTATTTCGTGTTGCATATAGATTCCTGACAAGGATTATTTATAACCAAATCTACAGCGAAAATAGGTGAGAAAAGAATTATGCCCCTGCAAAGAGCACATACATTAAAAACAGAGGCTCCCGTTTTTGGTGCTGGACTGGTTTAGCCAGAAATCTTATTAACAGGTTGTGCCAAGCCGGTACATGGTTTGGCCAAAAAAACTATTTTTACCCAATCCGCATTATTGGACAATACTGTCCTTAGGATATATTTGCCACATTTCATGATAAACAGTTTAGCCAAATCATTTTCTTTTTTTTTAATTGCCTGGTTGCCCTGCAATGAACTGCTGTCGCAGCCTGCATGGGAATTAAAAAAAGATAAGGACAGCATACGCATTTATACCCGCAGCACAGAGGCTTCAAAATTTAATGAACTGAAAGCAGTTTTTAATCTACGTGGGAATTTTGAACAACTGCATTCCATTATAGAGGATGTCCCACGTTATAAAGACTGGGTGTACGCCTGCAAAACAAGCATGCTCGTTGAGAAAAAAAACAATGATGAACTGGTGTACTATTCCGAAGTATCAGCACCATGGCCATTATCGAACCGCGATTTTTACAGTGACACCAGGATATGGATGGACTCCGCAAAAAAACAGATGCGTATATCTTCCTTCAACCTGGTTAATAGATTCAAAGAAAAAGAGCATATTGTAAGGGTGCCTTTTTTAAAAGCAGAGTGGACAATCAGCACGCTCGGCCCTTCCTTAATGCGCATTGAATATATTCTTGACTGGAACCCGGGCGGCAATATCCCTGCATGGATAGCCAATATGTTTTCCACTAATGCCCCTTATCAATCCTTTAGCCAGCTTCAAAGAAAAATGGCTGATTTGAACCCATAAGGAAGCTCGTATAGCCTGAATGGATTTTTGATTGGCATTTCCCATATATAAGCAAAGGCGTTTAAAATTGTTCGGAAATGATTTCCATTAGAAGTCCCTATCCGCCGTTTACCAACAAGAGGAGCAATAATGCAAAGAGCGCAGGCAACCCCTGCACAAAAAAAATTATTTTGCCGACAGACCATGCCCCGTACAAGCCGGCACACAATACACAGCACAAAAAGAAAAGGGAGATGTTTGTTTTCCATTCTTCATTGCTTATTAAAAATGTCCATAACAGTCCGGCTGCCAGGAATCCATTATAAAGCCCCTGATTGGCTGCAAGTTTACGGGTGGGCTTAAACAGGCCTTCTGCCATGCTGCCCCTGAAAATTCGTTTTGCTTTCGTTTCCCAGGCAAACATTTCGAGCCATAAAAAAAAGAGGTGTTCTATAGCAATCAAAGCTATCAGAATTTGTGGAATGATTTTCATGCAAGCTGTTTAGAATAAAATTAACCCAGAAACCAATTATGAACGATTTTTCTTTCTAACCATCGTCAGAATAGTTGCAAGGCCAGCCAATTCATTTGTTTCATCAAAAATTTCGACCAGCCATTTTACGATGCCTTTTTCAATATCACCTCCCCGTTTAAAATCTTCGGCCTTGTCTATTTTGCGCAAATCGCTGGGTAATTTTTCTTTACAGGTAAACCGGATGTAGATTTCAGCGCCGGGATAAATTGGTTTGGTAAAGCGCAATTCATCAATGCCGTAATTGAGCAGCACCGGGTTTTTTTGATAGCTGTCAACAAATAATCCTGCAGCGGCGCTCATAATAAAATATCCGTGCGCCACCTGCTTTTCAAACATCGTGTCAGAAAAATCTGTTTTAGCAAGATGTGCATAAAAATGGTCTCCGCTTAAATCTGCAAAACGGTTAATGTCTTCTGAAGTGATGGCTCTCTTTTCCGTGACCATCTGGTCGCCAATTTTCAATTCTTCAAAATATTTTTTGAAAGGATGAATTGTGCTGGTAATTCCCTTTGCATATTGCTGATATTGATTAATAACATTTGTAATGCTTGTTGGCGAGCCCTGCACTGCTACTCGCTGCATATAATGCATCACTCCGCGTGCGCCGCCCATTTCTTCGCCACCGCCGGCTCGCCCGGGCCCGCCGTGAACAAGCGTTGGCAGTGGAGACCCATGTCCAGTGCTTTCTTTCGCGCACTCATTATTCAATATCAAAATCCTTCCGTGGTGCGTGGCTGACCCGAGCACGTATTGTTTCGCGATTTTATAATCAGCAGTAACAATTGTGCTGCATAAAGAACCTTTGCCTTTTTTTGAAAGCTCAATGGCTTCATTAAAATTTTTATAAGGCATGATGGTGGATACAGGGCCGAAGGCTTCTACTTCATGCGAAGCATTTGATGAAAATGGTTTTTCGTTGAGCAATAAAACCGGGCTTAAAAAAGCGCCTTTGTCTGCGTCTGCGTCAATGGCTTGCACGCTGTCCATACTGCCATAAATAATTTGGGAGGAAGCAAGCAGTTTGCGTATTTGGTTTTTCACTTCTTCGCGCTGTGATAATCCTGCCAGTGAACCCATACGCACTTTTTCGTTCAGCGGATTACCTATGACTGTTTGAGATAATGATGTGCTGATGGCCTTCCATGCATCTTCCATTTTATTTTCCGGAACAAAAATCCTCCTGATGGCCGTGCATTTTTGCCCTGCTTTCACAGTCATTTCTTTTCTCACTTCCTTAATAAAAATATCCCATTCAGCCATGCCGGGATGAACATCATTGCCAAGCACAATGCAATTGAGCGAATCGGCTTCCATGTTGAACGGAACATTTCCTTCGAGAATTTTTTTCTGCGATTTCAGCATTAACCCGGTTGAGGCCGAGCCGGTAAAAGTAATTACATCCTGTGGTGTAACATGTTCCAGCAAATCGCCTGCGCTTCCGCAAATCAGTTGCAGTGCGCCTTCCGGAAGAATGTTGGACGCAACGATTTCTTTTACCACAACTTCTGTTAAAAAAGAAGTAATGGTGGCAGGCTTTACCACAGCGGGCATGCCTGCCAGTAAATTCACTGCAATTTTTTCGAGCATGCCCCACACAGGAAAGTTAAATGCATTGATGTGAATAGCTGTTCCTTCTTTCGGCACCAAAATATGCTGTGCCATGAAGCTGTTCTCCTTACTGAGGTTAATGGCTTCGCCATCAGTGCAAAATATTTCATCGGGAAATTTTTTGCGAAGCGATGCATAAGAAAATAAATTTCCGATGCCACCTTCAATATCAATCCAACTGTCCGCCCTGGTGGCACCGGTAAGATAACTGGTTTGATAAAATTTTTCAAGATGATTTTTAAGATGACCGGCAAGCGCTTTGAGCATATTGCCGCGTTCATGAAAAGTCATTTTGCGGAGCGCGGGGTTTCCGGTGGTTCTTGCATAATGCAATATGGCTTCAAAATCTACATTTTTTGTGGAAGCAGTCGCAATGGCATTGCCGGTTACGGCATTGTATAATGTTTGTCCGTCGCCATCGCCGCTAATCCATTTGCCGGTAATATAATTTTCAAGTTTATACATACAGTTTCGTTTATTAATCAGCAAAATTAATTCAAAACAAATCGCGGAGGTTTGCCATGCAAGTTGCTGATAAAAATCATGAAGTCAATTTTGTAGGTATTATCTTTGCGGAAATTTCAACAACTGCCTGCGATTATCAACATACTAAAAAAGCTATCCATATTAGTAATGTTTATTGCCATGATGGGAGTAACATTCAGCAAGGTTGTTATTTTTCTCGATTTCGCGGTTAACAAAAATTATATTGCAACCACTTTGTGCGAAAACCGCAACAAGCCTTCCTGTTGTTGCCATGGTACCTGTTTTTTAAAAAAGCAATTACAGAAAGAAGAAGGGAAAAATGCGCAAAATTTTTCAAAAGACAGGTTTGAAGCAACTTTATTTTTTGAAAGTAATGAACAAAATTTGTTTTCAGATTTTAAAGTAAAAAAAATATACAATACACGGTATTGCATTAAAAAATATTCAACCCTTCTTTCTTCCGTATTTCACCCCCCGGGAACTACAACATAGCGGATAGAATTATTTTTTGTTGAGTGATTAATAATGAATGCTTGCTGATTCTATACGGAGTGTAGGCAGTAGCTTATATATATTCTTCACTTAACAATTTTTGTAACTTTTTTATTTTTCATTTACTCTCATTATTAATAAAATAAAATGAAAAAATATTTTTTGATTGCGATAATTTCATTTGTCTCGCTTCCCGCACTTGCCTGCGATATATGCGGCTGCGGCGGTGGAAATTTTTACATGGGCTTGCTTCCCAATTTTAAGAGCGCTTTTATTGGTTTGCGCTATCATTATGTTCAGTTTTATACCAGGCTAAATTCTGATGCAACTCAATTCAGCCATAATTATTATAACAGCGTTGAACTTTGGGGCGGATGGAATCTTGGCAGAAAGTGGCAGGTGCTGGCATTTATACCTTATTATTATAATAAGCAGGCAGATGATGATGGTATCTCGTACAAGAAAGGCTTGGGAGATATTACGATGATGTTGAACTACCAGCTGATGCATACCAGGAAAATAAACAACAAAGGAAAAAAGGTAGAGCAGGTGCTATGGTTTGGTGGTGGCATAAAATTGCCTACCGGCACGTTTACCATTAATCCCAACGATTCTACCACTACACTGGCGGACATTAATGAACAGATTGGAACAGGAAGCACAGATTTTTTAATGAACACACTGTACAATGTGAACATCGGTTTTTTTGGAGTGAGTACTTCGGCAAATTATAAAATAAGTACGCCTAACAGTTCTGGTTATAAATTCGGAAATAAATTTACGGCAACCAGTATCGCTTATTACCGTTTTCGTACAAACGGGATTTCTATTTCACCCAATGCAGGGGTAATGTATGAAAATACAGCGGTTAATCTTTTAAGTAAAGAAAAAGTGCAATTTACTGGAAGTTATGCCGTAAGTGCGTTAGCCGGAGCAGAGGTTACATTTAACAAGATTGCCGTCGGCATCAGCTTACAAGCACCTTTTGCCCAAAATTTTGCAGAGCACCAAACAAAAATGCAGTTAAGGGGAGTGGCGCATCTTACCTTTGCATTGTAAAATAAAACCAATAGCCACAGGCAAGCTGACATGAAATTATAAGCTATGCCCTGCCTGTGGCTCGTTTAAAAATTGATTATGAAAATGAACAAAAAAGTTTTTTTTGCCCTCACATGGGCAACAGCAACATGCTTTTTGATTAGCTGTAACAATTCCTCAAAAAAAGATATGAAATTTATTTCCCCTGCAGTAGCAGCCCAGGATTCGGCACATGAAAAATTCAAGCTGGCCGATGTTGACAATGCCCTTGACCCGTCTTGTATGATGCCGTTAACGGCAGGTATCGGGGATACGGCCCACTATAAAAGTTATGTGCTTGGCTTCTGTTCAAAGGAATGCAAAAAAGAATTTTATAAAGATCCCGAAGCAAATCTGAAGCTGGCTAAATTAAAGAACAAATAACCTTAATTCCTATAGCCTCTGATGAATGTGTTTGGTTAAAAATTTTCAGCAACCTAACCCATCAGATGCCTTACTATTATACGATTGCCTTTTGGATCAGGCAACTTTTTTCTGATCAATTTCTTTACAGAGCAGGTCGAAAATTTCATCAATGCTGCCCTCCCCATGAACATATTCTACCTTACCATATTTTTTATAGTGCTCTGCTACTGCAGCGGTTTTTTTCTCATATTCCGAAATACGAGCAGCAATCACCTCTTCGCTCACATCATCAACCCTGTCCGAAGTGCGGCCGCGGTTCAGTAATCTTTTTATCAGCTCCTGCTGGCTCACCTGCAAAGCAAGCACGAGCCCAATCTCAGTACCTTTTTGCACAAGCAATTTGTCGAGCGCTTCGGCCTGGGCGGTAGTACGGGGGAAACCATCGAACAAAAACCCGTTTACATGCGGGTTATTGTCAAGCACAGAATTGATCATTTCAATCACAATTTCGTCAGGCACAAGCTTTCCTTCCGCCATCAGGTTTTTTACAGCAAGCCCGAGTGGCGTTTGGCCTGCAATCTCGCTTCTTAAAAGGTCGCCTGTGCTCAAATGCTTTAAGCCGTATTTTAAGGTCAGTTTTTCTGACTGGGTCCCTTTTCCGCTGCCAGGAGGGCCAAATAAAATTAAATTGAACATGATTGACGCTTGGTTACCATTGTGAGTTAACAAACCTATGTAAAATTGGCGAATATGCAAACAGAACAGTATTTTTTTAGAAATCGTAAAAGACCGGAAGTATAAGACAGTAGTACTTCCCGATAAACTTATGGTTTTGTTAAGCCTTCCTATTTGTCGCCCCTCAGACAAATTGTGCGAACACTTGCTCCGTACATTTGTTAAATAATCATTATTGTGAAAAACATTTTCAGAACAACAAGCATAGTTTTGCTCAGCTTTTCGCTGCTGCGATGTACATATTCCCAGTCTGCAGGCAACCAGAAAATCAGCAATATGGATACAACAAAGAAAGAAAACAACCCGGTCTATTCACATACAGACCCATCGAGAGTGAGCCTGACCAATGAAGAATGGAAAAAAATCCTTCCGACAGATGTTTATAATATTGCCCGGCTAAAAGGCACTGAGCGCCCATGGACAAGCAAATATGAAAGCTTGCATGAGGTTGGAACTTATTACTGTGCGGTTTGCGGCAACCCTTTATTCAAAAGCGATACAAAATTTGAAAGCGGCTGTGGTTGGCCAAGCTTCTATGAGCCAGTAAGCAAAGCCAGCATTATTTATGCAGAAGATGACAGCTATGGCATGCAAAGAACAGAAGTAATGTGCGGCCGCTGCAAATCGCACCTGGGGCACGTGTTCAAAGATGGCCCTCCGCCCACAGGGCTGCGCTATTGCATTAATGGCGTGGTACTGGATTTTGAAAAAGCAAAATCTGCAGAAAAAAAATATACCGGGGAGAACAAACATTCATAAAATAATAGTACTGGTTATGAATCGAAAGCTGCTTGAGTTTCAAGCAGCTTTTTATATTTTTCATCAGAAACTAAGAATACCGCTGTGCAATAATAAAGCAGGCAAATTTTTCCTGCTTGGGATAAAAGATCCTTATTCTCTTTTTTTTACAGTAGCCAACCGGCTCTTTAACAACACAACCCCATGGGCAGGAACAGATGAAGTAAAGCTGTTTTTAAAAGTGCCCAGGTTTTGTTGTCTCCATAAATCACGAAGCGCCAATTGCGAAGGGAGGTTTAAGTCTGCGAAGTTAATACTTGCAGAAGCCGCTTTATCGCCTAAATTAAAAATGCCGATTGCTTTATTCCCATCCTCCAGTTCTTTTGCCCACACCTGGATTGTATTTTTTTCAAAAACCTTTCTTGCTGATTTTCCCATCGCGTCCTGGTCTACGGCAAGCACTTCATCATTCGTGAGTAAATTCAATGTGAAATCATCCAACTGGCTCATGTCGCAGCCAATCAACAATGGCGCAGACAACAAGCACCATAAACTGATATGCGTATATTGTTCATCCGGAGAAAGCTTTGTGTTATGCAAGCTTGGCCCCCAGCCAACTTTTCCAACAACTAACATATCTGGGTCGTTGAAGTGCCCCGGTTGTGCAAATGGAGCTGGCCCGTCCTGGCTGAACCCGATTCCCGACAAGCTTCCCCAGGAGTCGTTAATATCGCCTGTTGTGCGCCAGCTGTTACCGCCGATTTCAGCGCCCCATTTCCAAACATCGCCCATTCCGTATTGGCAAAAACTGAACAGGATATCGCGGTCCACTTTGTTCAATGCATCCCTCATTACTATGTACGGTTTTTTATAATCATCAAGTGATGGGTTTTTTGGTGCAATATTCCCATAAGAGCACCAATCATATTTTAAGTAATCAATTCCCCATGCGCCGTAAGTTCTTGCATCCTGCTCTTCATGCTGGTAACTTCCGAGATAGCCGCCGCAGGTTTGCGGGCCTGGCGAAGAATAGATCCCGATTTTCAGGCCAAGGCCATGAACATAATCGCACAGCGCTTTCATGTCAGGAAATTTTTTGTTTGGAACAATTTCTCCATTTTCATTTCTCTTGGCTGCCTGCCATCCATCATCAATATTAATGTAGCTCCACCCATGGCCGGCTAATTTATCAGCCATTTGATTTGCAGATGCTTTTACCTTTTCATCGCTCACGCTTAGGCCCCAGCAGTTCCAACTGTTCCAACCCAAAGCAGGTGTCAGCCCAATCAAATCGCCAAAAACAATCGTAAACTTTTTTGTAGCTGTGCCAAGTTTGTTTTTTGCAACCAGTTTCACTTTATAATTTCCTTTTGCAAGAACAGAGCCGGTAATAGCGCCAGTTTGCTTATCCAATAACAGCCCTTTGGGCAGGCCTACTGCATCGTATGCTATAGGTTTTTCGCCCGTCGCAGGGATTTTATATAAAAATGGGGCATTTGCTCTCACACCATAAACGTCCGGGCCGTTTATTTTTGGCTTCGGAGAGGGTCGAGGCGTTAGTATATAAGGAATGCCCTCTGAAAAAATGATTTCTTTTTTAGTCCTGCTTTCTTCAAAAACATAAGAAGCGATGTATGATTTATTAGATGGGAGGTTTGCTCTATACGTATATTCAAATGGCCTGTTTTTTGCAAAATCTGCGCCGATGGTTTGCTTGAAAACAACAGCAATCGTTGAGGGGTCTTCAATTGTTATTCTCAGTTTTCCATTAAAATCATATTTATCGCTTGTAGACTGCAGGGCGATTTTTTTGGCGACCTGTTGGCCATTGAACTGAAAATCTTCATTGGTACCGATATGGATATAATCAACGACATCCATCACGCTGATCCCATATTTTCCTTCGTACATCCCACCATCGCCACCGCCATCCCAAACGCGTACAGCAATCACATTCTCTTTATCCCATAAAATTCTTGAGTCATTCAGTGATAAAGTGTAAGAACGTTGCGCATCATAAGGGCCTTGTTTAATATCGTAATTTCTTCCGCCGTTTTTTCCAATGAGCATCCCATTCAGGTACACTTCATCTCCATCATCAATTTTGCCCAGGTCAAATTTTATTCTTTCTTTTAAAAAAGATTTTTCTTTTATGGAAGAGGGGATCACCACATGAAGGCGATACCAGGCAAACCCGTCATAATTTTTATATCCCTGGCTCTCCCATGGCTCACCGATTTTAATAGCGGCCCACTCTTTGTCGTCAAAACCAGGGAGCGCCCATTGAGAGGAATCGCCGGTTTTAAATTTCCATCCCTGTGCAATAGCAACATCCTGCGCTATTGCTGAAGCGGAAATAAAAAGGAAGAAAGCAAAAAGAAATTTATGCATCGCGTAAAATTTTAGGCAGGCAATTTACAAAATTGCATTGATTGTTTACTTTTGCAATATGCCAACTTAGCTCAGCCGGTAGAGCATTTCATTCGTAATGAAAGGGTCGTCAGTTCGAATCTGATAGTTGGCTCAACTCCTTACTATTTTAATAAAAGGCTTTTTTTTGCCAATAAGTATTTTTTGATTTTCGCGGAATAATCGGATCTGGTCTTTCCGGAGTTAGATAGATTACTAATAAAATCAAGAAGGGAAAAAAAGCATATACTAAAGCTTGAGCCCAAATACTGAAAAAATTATCTGCTATTGCATCTGAAGGGTTATTTTTTTGATATCGGATATTAACAAGTTCTCCTGGGTTTTGATTTAAATAAACATTATTGTTAAAATACAATGAATCTTTCCCAACCTGATAGCGAATGACAGAATAAGAAGATACCCCCCTAGCGCAGAACCGAAATTGCCATGCCGACATACCATATCCTACCGATTGTTTGCTTTGATGTAGCAAGCCAAATCACTTTTTTTGTAAAAAAGAGCAGCATATTAT
Source organism: Bacteroidota bacterium (assembly GCA_018266455.1). Classification (GTDB taxonomy): domain Bacteria; phylum Bacteroidota; class Bacteroidia; order Chitinophagales; family Chitinophagaceae; genus Puia. Next base: position 55,123 of record JAFEAJ010000044.1, on the reverse strand, counting down.
GTTGAATAATAAATAAAAAATTGATTCCGGCCTAATACCATAACTATTTGATAAGTTGAAAAAATAGTTTTTTGTACGTTTCAGAAATCGGAATGAATACGTTTTTTATTTTAATCCCGTCTCTTTCAATAGAATCAATTTTATCCAGCGCTACCATATATGATTTGTGAACCCTGCAAATGATATGCGGTGGGATTTCTTCTTCAAAATCTTTAAAAGTCTGCAATGTCATTACCTGTTTGTTCACAGTATGAATTTTCCTATAATCGCGCATCCCTTCAATATAGATGATGTCGCTAAGCAATAATTTTTCAAGCCTGTATTCAGTTTTAACGAAAACAAATTTTTTGTCTTGCCTGATGTTGTTTCTTGTTAAATTATTTTGGGCTTTATCAACTGCCTGAACAAAACGCTCGAAAGTAAATGGCTTCAACAGGTAATCGGTCACGTTCAGTTCGTATCCTTTCAGGGCATACTCATCATAGGCAGTAGTAATGATCACTTCGCTTTTAATGTCTGCAGCTTCCAGCAATTGAATTCCCGAAAGCTTATCCATGTTAATGTCCAGGAATATCAAATCAACTTGATTTGTTTTCAAAAACACAAGCGCATCAACTGCGTTATCAAATCCACGGAGCAAATTGAGGAAAGAAAGTTTCATCACATAGCTTTGCGCTCTTTCTAATGCGAGCGGCTCATCTTCTACTATGATACAATCAATCTTCATTTTCAGATATAATTAGCTTTACGACATAAGATAAATTTTCTTTATTGACTTCCAAGCTATGTTTGCTCGGGTATAAAAGCATTAACCTTTTTTTTATCAGTTCATTGCCCAGGCCACTTTGCCCGGGTTTAACCTGAACAATATTATCGTAACTGTTTTTGCATTCGAATACAATTTTGCCGTTCTCCATAGCAATGTGAATATTGATCGCATTTTGCTTCTTTTTATTTTCTACATGTTTAAATGCATTTTCCACAAAAGGAAAGAAAATCATCGGCGCAATCATTTTGCCATACATATCTCCTTGAACTGAATAATTTACGTATTTCGGATTGGATGTCCTGATTTTTTGCAGCTCGATATATTTTTCAATATAAGCCAACTCCTTCTCTAATGGAATTTCTTCTGCCTTCGTTTCATAAAGCATAAAGCGCATCATATCAGAAAGCTTGTTCAAATACGCTGAAGCTTTTCTCGCATCTTTTTCGATCAGCACGTCAATATTATTAATTGTGTTGAACAAAAAATGAGGATTGATTTGTGACTTAATCAGCGCAAGCTCTGTTTCGTAATTTTTTTTGTTCAGGTCTTCCTTCAATTTGATATCGCCAAACCATGTAATGAAGCCTTTCATCACTAATCCAATCACGCCGTGCACAAGAGCAAGCAAGGACATAAATATGATCATGAATGTCACTTCAACCGGCTGCATCAGGCTGAATTTTGTATCAAATGAAACGGACATAACAAACATCGTGACCAATGCGCAACCAATAGAAAAAATAATCCCGGAAAAAAATAATGCGGCAATTTTTTTCCTGCTCAAAAATCTCGGGAATATAATCAGGTAAAAAGAATAGAAGCCTGTTAATCCGGGAAGAAATACAAAAATGCTGCCTCCAGAGAAGAATAAAATATGACTCACCGCCGGCTTGGGGGAACTGTTCCACCTCATCACCTGAATAAAAAACAGCACCAAAATCAGGTATAAAACCCAATACCCAATATGCAAAAGGATAATAACTGATTTTTTCATGAATACTAATGTTATCCTTTTTCTTTTTTGGTAATGTACAATATATAGCTAATAATAGTAAAAAGAATAAACCATCCAAATGCAAGAACATGGATTGGCACGCTCAATTTGACCTTACCGATGTTTTGCAAAAAATGAAATCCGCAATAAGTATAAGGAATGATGTATCCATACTGCCAGCGAAAAACCGCAACCGACAAAATCCATAGGGCGATGCCAATGCCAATCGGCGCTAAAAAGTTTTTGAATTGCAGGCTTGTTAAATACTGCACCGCAATGATTGGCAAACAGGCAACAAAATAGAGCAAGTTATCTTTCAGAAAAACCTGATAAGGCAGAGGTGCTTTTGGATAAGGAACTCCTTTTGTTAATAAACATGGAACCACTCCGGAGAGGTAAAATCCAATGTTGAATAAAATAAAAAATTGGAGCATCATCACAATAATCACAGAAAGCTTTGCAAAGAAAATCGTCGTCATGCTTTGTGGAAGCGTATGTAATTGTTTCCATGTATTGTTCCTGAATTCAATTTGTGTAATCAGGCTTGTTGCAAGGATAACGCCCATCGGCAACAAAAAGATTGCCATCGATTCCCATGAATTTTCCCAGAGCGCATACCAAAAATTTGGGGCCATGCTTGCAGCATATAATTTGGTGCTATAAACTAAACTATAAATAAGAAGAATAGCGGGTGTAAAAAAAGCACCGACAATAACCAGCCAGGAAGCAAGGTTGCGCTTCTTTTTCAGCCATTCACTTTGAAAAGAATATATGAATTGCATCAGGAAAATTTATGGTTTAATAAAATCAATGAATATTGATTCCAAATCTTTTTGTGAAGTAGAGATTTGATATACTTCAATTCCTTTCTCAACCAATTGCCTGTTCAATTTTGCAATGGTTTCCCTTTCCATTCTTGGAAGCGTAATTTGATCATCTAACGAAATTGGCATGACCCCGTTCGCTAAAATAATTTTCCCTGCTTTATCATTCTCGCTCGTATCAAAATGAATCACCGAGTTGTGCATTTGTTTTTGTCGCAATTCATGTAGCGTTCCCTGAAATAAAATGCTGCCTTTTTTAATAACCCCAATATGCGTGACCAATTTCTCAATCTCAGTTAACATATGACTTGAAATAACAATTGTTGTTTTGAATTCGTTGTTTAGTTTCCTGAGTAGCTCTCTTATTTCAATAATCCCATTGGGGTCAAGCCCATTTGTCGGTTCATCTAAAATCAGTAGAGATGGTTTGTGAAACATTGCAATCGCGATGCTCAATCGCTGTTTCATCCCCAATGAAAATTGCCCCGCTTTTTTATTTCCAGTCATTTCGAGCCCTACAATCTCAAGCGTTTCACCAATGTTCCTTTCAGGGCAACGATAAATTTTTTGAAGCACCTCTAAATTTTCCGAGGCAGTAAGATGCAAGTATATTGAGGGTGACTCAATCAATGAACCGATGTTTTTAAGGATATTGATCCGGTTTTTTTGAAATTCTTTCCCGAATACTTTTATTGAGCCTTGTTGTTTTCTTAAAAGCCCTAATAATAACCGAAGTGTAGTTGTTTTGCCTGCTCCATTCGGCCCTAAAAACCCATAAATAGAACTTACGGGCACCTGCAAATTAATATTGTTAAGAACAGGCTTATTTCCCGGGAATTGATATGATAAATTTTCTGTGCATATACAATATGAAATCATTTTAATTTGAACAGGTTTTAAAAATCTGTTAAATCAAAAGTAGCCATCTCTCTTCATCACAAAAATTGTGTTATGTGAAATTTCGGAGTTTGTCTGCAAAATGGCAGATTTGCTCTGCAAAACGAATCAAGAAATATTTTTATCGTTCATCCCAATCACAGCCAATCGGGGCGCCTGGTGGCGCTGTTTCATGTTGTATTGTTGGTTTTGCTTTATCGGGCGTTTTCATTCTTTCAATAGCTAATAATAAATGTGCTTTATACGTGTCGTCAATCGGTGTTTTCAATTGTTCCTCAGTAAATGTTTTTATTTCATTTAATGCTTTTTGGGCAAAGCTTTTTACTGCAAATGATGCATTGTCGTTTATAGAAGTTGATAATAAATAAGTAAGGATTAATTGTTCGTTCTGTAATTGTACCAGTTCTTCGAAGCCTTTTTTTCTCTGGGCTTTCCATGTCTGGTTGATTAATGTTGTTATCATTTCATCTGCCCCCAAACCATTATTCTGTGCTTTATATTGAACCATCCTGTCCAATCTTTCATTATTGAATAAAAATGATAAAGGGAAATCAGCGGCTGTTTCAGCGGCGGCGAGCGGGTCGAAAGCCAGGCCTGTCCTACGCTTGAAAAGCTCCTGGTGATATTCGTAGCCGGCAGGCCTCGGGGGTATCAGCTTAACAATGCCTTCGGGGACAGATAAGAATTTCGGGTCGAGGCAATCGATAGCAGCATTCAATGCACGCAATTGTTCTTCCTTCGTTAATGCTTTTGTAATAACCTGCCCATCGCCTTTCAGGGCATAAGTGTAATACATGCCACCAACTATTTTCGTCACAGCTTCTAACTGGTAGCGATGGAACAAATAAACGGGCACCAGCACATCTTCGAGCATGGCCATGGGCATTCCTTTTCGGATACTGTTCAGCCCAAACTGTTCCAGGGCTTTTGCCCGTACTTTTATTACTTCTTTCAATTCGGTTACAGCATCGGCGCCATTGTCCCACAAATGTGCTTGCGGGTGAAGGCCGCCCGCCGCTCTTGCATCACGATCGCTGATGAACTGAAATCCTTTTCTTGTAGCCTCTGTCAGTATCCTGTTCAACTGCGCTTCTTCATCGCTGGCATTTCCAAAATCGCGATAGCCCCAATTGATAGACACTTTGTCCCATTCGCCGATACTATGGGTATAGGCATTGCCCAAATCTATTTTGCCCGATGCATTCAGCCGCACTAACGGATGAGGGTAATCCATTACGCTGGCTCGGTTGTTTACGCTTGCAGCATAATTGTGCATGAGCCCAAGCGTGTGGCCAACTTCATGGGCAGCAAGTTGTTTCAATCTTTCCAAAGCCATTTGCAGCATTTTATTATCAGCGGGCATGCCGTTTTCAAATGGAGATAACAACCCCTGTGCAATCAGGTAATCTTGCCGAACGCGAAGGGAGCCGAGCGTTACATTGCCTTTTATAATTTCACCTGTTCTCGGGTCAACTACTGCAGCACCATAGCTCCACCCTCTTGTGGCGCGGTGCACCCAGTTGATCATGTTGTAACGGATATCCATCGGGTCTGCGCTATCGGGCAATACCTTCACCTGGAATGCATTTTTGTAACCAGCCGCTTCAAATGCCTGTTCCCACCAGCCGGCGCCTTCAAGCAGTGCGCTGCGAATCGGCTCCGGCGTTCCGTTATCAAGATAATAGATAATCGGTTTTACCGGTTCGCTCACTGTGGCGTTCGGGTCTTTTTTATTGAGGCGATGCCGAATGATATATTTTTTCTCGATTGCCTCGGAAACGGGCGTGCCATAATCGGAATAAGATTGATCGATAAAGCTTGAGCGGGCATCAAACAAGCGCGGCTTGTAGTTGTTGTCAGGCAATTGAACAAACGAATGATGCATACGCAAAGTGATCGCTTCCGGCGAAGGCGCAACTGATTCCACATAATTACCCACAACACCATCGCTATTTACCAACGTTATCGTGGCTTCTATTTCAGTGTTCATAGGAAAATTTTTGGTGCGCTGGAGGTACAAAGCCGAACGTGATTTATCCAATATATAATTGCCCTGTTTCATAGTCCTGAGGCGGTTGCTGACCTGCAGGGCATCGCGTAAAATAAAATCTGTTGCGTCTACCAAAAATTTGTCATTGCTTTCGGCCTCAACAGTAAAGCCCCATAATGTGGATTGCGCAAAGGATTGTTCAACTGCTCTTCTCTCTGCAGCATCATTAGAAATAGCCCGATAATAATAGTTTGGCTGCACCATTAATATCTTCCTGCCCGCTTTTGAAAATTTAATGATGGTGGTACTGCCTAATAGCCCGCGGTCGAGGCCAATATCGTTTGATCCCAGCCCTGCTGGCAATGAAGTTTGATATAAGATTTCGCTGTCGAGTTTATCTATCTCAAAAAATATTTTTCCGGCATTCTCATCCCAGTAAAAATTGATATATCCTTCCTGCTTTTTCAGGCCATTTGTTTTTTCTTCAATGGTCGGTAATTTTTGGGCATAAAGGAATGATGTGCTGAATACAAGCAGGGAAAGAAAATATTTCATTGCAGCAATGTTTTGGAATTACAAGTTACTGTAATTGAAAAATAAAATTTCAATAACTACTATGAATATTTTTTATCGGGCTGGGAGCTATGCTATGGATGGCTATTATTTTTCCACCAGCGGTAACCAATAACGCCGGCAACAGCAAATGGCACTCCAATAAGGTAAAGAATTGCTGCGTTCAGCGCCTTCGCCGGCCTTTCGCCTTGCTGTTGTGCCGTGCGGGTGCAGATGGAACATTGTGCTTGTAAACAATCAATGGTAGATAATGAGCATATTGTTGCAAATGTTATTATTAAAATCCCTCTTTTCATTACAACATTATTTATACAAAGTTACCAAAAAAGATTTTATGGCTGGTGTCAAAAAACGATTGGGATAAAATACCCGGTTCCGAAAAAGAAGGCTTAATTGTTTTTTCATTAAAAGAAAAAATAATTCTCTTTTAAAATCAAAAGCTATCCTAGTGGCTTTCCCTTTCATTGCCGGGATACTGGTTTTTGATATACGTTTTGATGAAAATCTTTGATCAAGGGTTATTGGTGTTCATTTCATTAATCAGCACTGCAACCAATGCAGTCCATCCTGTTTGATGGCTCGCCCCAAGCCCGCTCCCATTATCGCCATGAAAATATTCATAAAACAAAAACAGGTCTTCGTTCCCATATTGCTGGTAAAACCAGTTGTGCTTGCCATAGATCGGGCGTTTGCCACCGGCGTTCCTTTCAAACAAGCTTATTAATCGCCGGGTGAGCTCATCTGCCACCTGGTGCAAATTCATCTTATTGCCCGACCCGGCCGGGCATTCAATTAACAAATCATCTCCATAAAATTCTGCATATTTCCTGATTGACCGTATGATGATATAATTTATCGGCATCCACACCGGGCCGCGCCAGTTAGAATTTCCCCCAAAAAGGTCGGAAGTGGAATCACCAGGGTCGTACTGTATAGTATAATTAACGCCCCCGATATTAATGCCATAAGGATTTTTTTCATGGTGTTTTGATAAAGCCCTTATGCCTCCGGGAGAAAGAAATTCATCTTCATTTAAAAGCCTTTCCAGAAGATGCATTAATTTTTTTCTGGGAACTAATGACAACAATATTTTCTGCCCGTCCATCTTTTCCTCGTTAGGCCAATACCTGCTGTTTTTCAACCGGTAATCTTCAAACCAGGAAATGCGCTTTTTAAAATCGCTTAGCTTGTCCACCACTTTCTTCTCCATTATTGACACGGCAAACAGAGGGGTGAGCCCCACAATTGAAAATATGCGCAACTGGAGCGGAGAAGAATTTGCAATAGAAAGCGTATCATAGAAAAACCGGTCTTCATCATTCCACATGCCTTGTTCGTTCAAGGCTTCTGCTATCAGCACGAACTGTTCGAAGAATTTCGTGGCGGTATCTTCAAAAGACTCATCTTTCATAGCAATCTCCAATGCGATGTCCATCATGTTCAAAGCATACATGCCCATCCAGCTCGTCCCATCCGCCTGTTCAAGCTGCATGTCGCTGCCTGGTTGGTGGCTCCTGTTGAAAACGCCAATATTGTCCAGGCCAAGGAACCCTCCTTCAAACATGTTATTGCCATTGCCATCTTTACGATTAATCCACCACGTGAAATTGATCAGCAACTTCTGAAAAATTTTTTTCAGGAACCCGGTATCAGCTCTGCCTGTTTTATCTTTCTCAATGTTGTAAACCTGTAATGCAGCCCAGGCTTGCACAGGCGGGTTCACATCGCTGAAGTTCCATTCATAAGCAGGCAATTGCCCATCTGGCTTCATGTACCATTCGCGCATAATCAGCAGCAACTGGTGTTTAGCAAATACCGGGTCAACAACTGCCATAGCAATAGATTGAAAGGCCAGGTCCCAGGCTGCGTACCAGGGATATTCCCATTTATCGGGCATGGCAATGATGTCCTGGTTTTTAAGGTGCTTCCAATCATGGTTGCGGCCCCATAATTTAGATGGGCTGACAGGCGCAATGCCATCAGAAAAAGTAAGCCATCTTTCCACGTCATAATGATAATACTGCTTGCTCCATAATAAACCGGCAAGCGCCTGTCTTTGTATTTGCGCTAAGCTGGCATTGGTCCCATCAGGAAAAATTGAAGCATAAAAGCCATCTGCCTCTTTGTTCCTTTCGCTAAAAATATTCAAGGCTTCCTGCGAAAGGGGATTCTCTAATATTTTATTGCTTATTCTTAAATAAATGCTTTGGCTGCTGTTCGCTTCTATCTTGTAATGGTATACCGGCGCGAATTTGGTCCCAGATTTTTTTAGGAGGAACTGTTCTTTGCCTTCTTTTCTAATGATCACATCATGAAAAGCATCTTTCACAAAGGGGGTCAGGTTGGGTTGGCCCTCCACTTCCTGTTTATTAGTGTCGTTTTCAGTAAAAAGAAGTTCTGTTGTTGGCTGAAAATAGAAATAGTAAGTGCCCAGCCTTTCATCAGCCGCTTTTACTGAAGATTTATCCCGCATGCTTATAAGCGGTTTTTTTCTGTTCGCATCATGGCCCCACCTGTTGCGGAACCATAAAGTTGGCAGCACCGTTATTTCTGCCGGCTTGCTATAACGGTTATGGATATCTATTTTTATAAAGATGTCCTTCGCATTCTGTTTGGCGTAAGTAATGAAAACATCAAAATATTCGTTATTGTTGAAAATGCCGGTATCAAGAATTTCATATTCGGGGTCATGCTTTGAGCGTTTTCGATTTTCATCAATTAGGTCTTTGTACGGGAATTTTTGTTGCGGGTACTTGTATAAGTACCTCATGAAATAATGTGTGGGCAGGTTATCGAGGTGATAATACAGTTCTTTTACATCCTCTCCATGATTGCCCTCATGGTTACCAAGGCCAAATAACCTTTCTTTCAAAATATCATCCTTCCCGTTCCACAAGGCAACGGAAAAACAAAGCGTCTGAAAAAAATCAGATATGCCGGCAATGCCATCTTCTCCCCATTTGTATGCCCGGCAATGTGCATGCTTATAGGGGAAATAGTTCCAGGCATCTCCATTGTTGCTATAATCTTCTCTAACAGTTCCCCACTGTCTTTCGCTCATATAGGGGCCCCATTGTTCAAGCGGGATTCTTTTGGTGGAATTAACTGCAAGTCTGTGATGCTCGGCTGTCATATTTTAAAAGACTTGCGGTCGACGTCAGCATATAATAAGGCTTCCTGTTGCTGAAAATAAACCGCAAGAATTGATTGTGGTTATTTAATTCGAACCTGTCCAGTTTCTAAAAATTTCAGCAAGCAATCGGTTGGTGAAGTTACGGTTTAGCGGGGATTTAATAAAGTTTAGCAGGGCAGCCTCACAAAATCCAGCCAAGCAAAAGGCAAATGGCAACAATAGCCGGAGAAGGGAGCTTAGAAGAAGTAAGCAAAATCCAAGTTGTTACAAGTACAAGAATAGCAAGAAAAAAATCTTTCCAGTTTGTAACGGCAATATCTTTCATCATATAAAATGCCGCAGCGATCATAATGCCAACGACAACCGCATTAATGCCTTCGAGAGCCCGGTATACCACTGCGTATTTTTTTATGTTGTGCCATATGGGAAAAAAGAAAAGCACGAGCAGTGCGCTTGGAAGAAAAATGGCGACAGAGCCAATAACACAACCTAACCAATGCTGCGGCGCCCCCTTATCTTTTAACGCAGCGCCGCCCATAAATGAGGCAACAGAAAAAACAGGGCCAGGTATTGCCCTGACCATGGCTGCGCCATTGAAAAAATCCTCTTTACTTATTTTTAGAATATTCGGATTGCGGTACAAAAGATTTTGAGATTCCGGCCTTGCCACAAACTGCTCATACATCATAGGAATAAGAACCTGCCCCCCCCCAAAAACCAGGCTCCCGGAACGGTAAATGTTTTCAAACAAATTGATAGGGCCTCGGTAGTGCCAGTTGTTTTTTCTTGCTGTTTCGCTCATTGCCCCGGCCACAATAAAAACAATCGCGAACAGCCATATATTCGCCCACTTGATTTTATACCGCGCCTCTTCTTTTTGCGGTATGCGCTTACTGCTAAGATTGGTTACGAACCCTCCAAGTACAATCAGTAAAGGAAGCGCCCAAGGCATTTTAAAAAGAATATATGTGGCAATAGTGCTTATTACCATTATCACCTTCGTAATGGTATTATGTATAGATATGTTGAAGGCTTTTGTGGCAGCATAAAATAGGAACCCAACAGTCATAGGCCCCATAAATTTGAATATACTCCCTTTGGCACTCCCTTCATTAATATACCCCAGGAAATAGGAGAACGCCCCCATCAATATACAAGCAGGCGTTATCCAAATTAGTAACGTTAGCACAGCCAAAGGAATGCCGCCACGTTTATATCCAATCAAAGTCAGCACCTGTGTTGAGGAGGCCCCCGGCAGAATCTGGCAGAAGGCATTATATTCCATCAGCTCTTCTTCAGAGACATATGGCGTGCGATGAACGAATGTTTTAATCATCATCCCCAAGTGCCCCTGGGGGCCGCCAAACGCAGAAATGCTATGAAAAAAAACAGCCCGCAAAAAGGAAATGTGGCGAAGCAAAACCATCAAAAATATATTTGTGGCCTAAAAGAATACAATATATCAATTGTTGAAAACATTATCAAAATCAATCGGGGAACAAAAATTCTGATCGGTATATTTAGTACATTTAATTTCAAAAAACCAAACAACATGACGAGAATTTTTTTTCTGCTTTCTGGTCTTTTTGTGGGATGCTGTTCTTCTGTTTCAGCCCAACCAAAAAACCTGTATACAAGAATTGATGCAGCTGCAAATAAAATAGAGCCGCAAACTATTGCCTGGAGAAGGGATTTCCACGAACACCCGGAATTAAGCAACAGAGAATTCCGCACATCAAAAATTATTGCTGATTTTCTTCGCTCCCTGGGGCTCGAAGTAAAAGAAGGCGTTGCCAAAACCGGTGTTGTTGGCTTATTAAAAGGAGACGGGCCAGGGCCTGTGATTGCGCTTCGTGCCGATATGGACGCGCTGCCGGTAACAGAAAGGGTCAATCTTCCATTTGCGTCAAAAGTTACTGCAATATACAATGGTCAACAAGTGGGTGTGATGCATGCCTGTGGCCACGATAGCCATGTAGCCATTTTGATGAGCGCCGCAAAAATATTATCAGACATGAAAAAAGACCTGAGGGGGAGCGTGAAATTTATTTTTCAGCCTGCCGAAGAAGGCGCTCCTGCTGGAGAAGAAGGCGGAGCAGAGCTAATGATCAAAGAAGGGGTTCTTGAAAACCCAAAAGTAGACGTGATTTTTGGATTGCATATCAACTCTCAAACAGAGGTAGGAACTATTGCTTACCGCCCAGGTGGCACAATGGCCGGAGTGAATGAATTTCGAATTATCGTAAAAGGAAAGTCTGCCCATGGCGCTTATCCATGGTCATCAGTTGACCCCATCGTAACTGCAGCTCAAATCATCAATAACTTGCAAACAATTGTTAGCCGAAATGTGGACATTACACAAAATCCGGCTGTGGTGACCATCGGTGCAATTAATGGTGGCAACCGATCCAACATCATTCCAGAAAATGTTGAAATGTTAGGCACCATCCGCACCTTGAGCAACAGCGATGAAAAATTGGTGGTAGGCAGGGTGAGGGAAATCGCGATCAAAACAGCTGAGAGCGCAGGTGCCGTAGCGGATGTAACAGTGCCTTATAGCTCTCACTACCCTGTTACCTACAATGATCCTGCGCTAACAAAAAAAATGTTGCCCACATTGCAGCAAACAGCTGGCGACGCAAACGTGGTCGAGAAACCTCCCGTAACCGGAGCAGAAGACTTTTCCTTTTTTGAACAAAAAGTGCCAGGGCTGTTTTTCTTTTTAGGGGGTATGCCAAAAGGGGGAGACCCTTTGAAAGCGCCATCGCACCACACTCCCGATTTTTATATTGATGAAAGCGGTTTCAAGTTGGGAGTAAAAACAATGTGCAATTTAGTAATAGATTATATGTACAACTCAAGTAACACGCCATAGTGGATATTGAACAGCTTCGTGAATATTGTCTGCTAAAAAGAGAAGTAACCGAGGGTTTCCCTTTTGGAAACAACACTTTAGTCTTCAAAGTAAGCGGGAAAATTTTTTTGATTGCATCGTTAAACCAGCCCTTGCTGCAATTCAATGTAAAATGCGATCCTGAAAGGGCAATAGCGCTTCGTGAACAATTTGGCGCCATCCAACCAGGATACCACATGAACAAAAAACTATGGAACACCATAATTGTTGACAGAACCATCCCACAAAAGCTGATAAAAGAAATGATCGATGATTCTTATTTGTTAGTTGTCAAATCCCTGCCAAAAAAGTTTCATGGCGTATTGAAATAAAACACTACTGGTAATATCTGTTCTTTTCTATCTCTTCCCTGACATTTTCAGGTACAAGGTAACGGATGGAATTTCCTTTTTTAATATTTTCTCGTATATATGTTGCTGAAATTTGCAACAGGGGGGCATCTAATATTATCACATGTGCATCCCCGTTAATTAACGATAGCGGCTCGTTCCCTGCTCTTTTGTAAACATAAATTTTATAGTTCGACAAAATAAACTGGTGGTTTTTCCACCGATGGATATTCGAAAAACTATCACTTCCCATAATAATGGAGAATTCATTTAATGGGTATTTTTCCTGCAGGTAGGCCAATGTGTTAACCGTGTAAGAAGGTTTTGGCAACCTGAACTCTATGTCCATTGCCCTGAGGTTATTTTCACCTTCAACCGCACACTGTACCAAATACAAGCGATGATATTCGTTCAATAAAGACCCGGATGGCTTCAATGGGTTTTGAGGAGAAACGACAAACCAAACCTGATTAAGGTCTGAATGCTGAAGAACATAATTGGCTATAATCAAATGACCATGATGAATGGGGTTAAAAGAACCAAAATAAAGTCCAATCTTCATTTAATATATTGATAATCATCTAATTAATTTCCTCTACAAAAACGGTGACAGCCTCATCGAGCCTTAGGCTGAGGTTATAGCCCGCGACAGAAACAGAAATCGGGTCTCCTAAAGGAGCTATTTGTTCAACTTTTATCATCTCTCCGGGAACACAGCCCATTTCCATAAGTTTCAGAAAAAGATCGTCATTCCCGAAAGAATGGATTTTTGCCTTTCTGCCCACTTTTAATTCAGATAGTCTTTTCATTTTTAGAATTACAAAATTACTTTTGAAATTTGTTACAATCTTACGATTTTCGGAAATGACCAATACTCTTAGCAAAGTAAGCTTTCATTTTTCTTTATACAAACAGGTTTATTTGCCAAACCGAGAACAGGCAAAAGCGTGTATTGAAAAAATTTTTCATCAGGAGAAAAAAAAGCTGATCCATATTTCCTACATCTTTTGCTCTGATGACTATTTGCTACAAATCAACCGGCGATATCTGCAACATGATTTTTATACCGATATCATAACCTTTGATCTTTCAGAAACAAAAGGAGTCATTGGGGAAGTTTACATTAGTGTTGAGCGGGTTAAAGAGAATTCAAAAAAATTTAAAACATCTGTCAAGCTGGAGCTAGGTAGAGTAATTGTACATGGCGCCCTTCATTTATCAGGCTATAACGATAAAACTACGGCACAAAAAAAGGAGATGAAGCAAAAAGAAGATTTTTATTTAAGCTTGCTTTTCAAGTGAGGTTTCACGTGGAACAGCGTAATCTTGTTTTCGTTCTTGTTCCACGTGGAAGCAAACCAAAATTATCACCGTAACTTCACCGCTTATGTTTCCAGAATACGACATTATCGTTGCCGGCGCCGGCCATGCCGGGTGTGAAGCAGCAGCCGCGGCTGCAAATCTTGGCGCTAAGGTGCTGCTCATAACAATGAATATGCAGACCATTGCGCAACTGAGCTGCAATCCGGCTATGGGCGGAATAGCAAAAGGGCAAATAGTTAGGGAAATAGATGCGTTAGGTGGATATTCAGGGATTGTTTCTGATTTAAGCATGATCCAGTTCAGGATGCTTAATCGTTCAAAAGGGCCGGCAATGTGGAGCCCCAGGACACAGAACGATAGAATGCTTTTTGCTTCTACCTGGAGGGAGCTTCTTGAAAAAACAAAAAATGTAGATTTTTATCAGGATATGGTTATCCGCCTACTTCTAAACGAAAACAAGACTTGTGGTGTGGTTACAAACTTGGGCCACCACATTTATTCGAAAGCGGTTATCATTACAAGTGGTACTTTTCTAAACGGGATTATCCATATAGGGGAAAAAAAATTGGGGGGGGGAAGAGTGGCAGAAAAAGCAGCAACGGGGATTACCGAACAATTGGTAAATTTAGGTTTTGAATCCGCAAGGCTTAAAACTGGAACACCTCCGCGAGTTGATGGGCGCTCCTTAGACTATTCTAAAATGGATGAACAGGAGGGCGATGAACAAATTGTTGGCTTCTCCTTCCTTGACATTGCAAAGCCAGAAAAACAATTAAGCTGTTGGATTACTTATACAAATAGCAAAGTCCATAATATTTTAAAAAAGGGCTTTGACAGAAGCCCAATGTTTACAGGGCGAATTGAAGGAGTTGGCCCCAGGTACTGCCCAAGCATTGAAGATAAAATAAACCGGTTTGCTGAAAGAGATAGACACCAGATATTTGTTGAACCAGAAGGTTGGAATACTGTTGAAATGTATGTTAACGGCTTTTCAACCTCCCTTCCGGAAGAAATACAATACGAAGCTATTCGTAATATACCAGGTTTTGAATCTGCTCGGCTGTTTCGACCAGGTTATGCCATCGAATACGATTATTTTCCACCAACTCAGTTAAAAAACTCGTTAGAAACAAAACCAATTGACAATCTGTTTTTTGCAGGCCAAATCAACGGGACTACCGGGTATGAAGAGGCTGCCTGTCAGGGGTTGATGGCGGGTATCAATGCATATCAAAAAATTCGTAGCCAAGACCCTTTTGTCTTAAAAAGAAACGAAGCCTATATAGGCGTTTTAATTGACGACCTTATCAACAAAGGAACAGACGAGCCATACCGCATGTTCACCTCAAGAGCCGAATTAAGAACATTACTGCGACAAGATAATGCTGATTTGCGCTTAACAGAACTAAGTTACTCTATAGGGTTAGCTTCATCACAAAGGATGAATAGGGTCTTGTCAAAGAAAAAAGAAATAGAAGAAATAAAAAAAATATTAAATTCTTTATCTGTTGATTTTGAAGATACTATTGCTTTTTTAACACGCATTAATTCCGCCCCGCTGCTTCAAAAGCAAAAAGCCTTTCAACTTCTTTTGCGCCCTGATATCCACATTCATGATTTAGTTAACGGTGTTCCCACACTCTGCGCTGCACTAAGAAACTATTCGCCAGAATCATTAGAGGAAGCAGAAATACAAATAAAATATGATGTTTACATAAAAAAAGAAGTGGCCCTGGCCGAAAGAATAAAAGAGCTTGAAAATCTTGTTATACCAAAAAATTTCGACTACGATAAACTTTCTGCCCTTTCCAGCGAAGCACTTCAGAAATTTAAAAAAATACAGCCGACAACATTAGGCCAGGCAAGCAGGATCAGTGGGGTAAACCCTACTGATGTACAGATCCTGATGGTTTATATGGGAAGATGATCATAATCCATATTTTCTGCTTATGGCAAGCATTCTTTCAATCGGTTTTTTAGCAGCTTCTAAAATATTTGGGTCTTTTGTAATTTCAGGAAGCTCATACTTCATACATACATACAACTTCTCAAGCGTGTTCAATTTCATGTGCGGGCAATCGTTACATGCACAATTGTTGTTTGGAGGAGCAGGGATAAATATTTTTTCCGGAGATGAAAGTTGCATCTGGTGTAATATCCCCGTTTCTGTTGCCACTATATACTCTTTTGCTTGGTCTATTTGAGTGTATTTCAATAATCCAGTCGTTGACCCGATAAAATCTGCAACCCGCAGAATTTGTTCTTCACATTCAGGATGAGCAATCAGTTTCGCATTAGGATACCTAATTTTTAGTCGTGTAATCTTTTCTAAACTAAATATTTCATGAACCATACATGAACCGTTCCACAAAACCATATCCCTCCCTGTTTTCTTTACTAGATATGCGCCCAGGTTTTTATCTGGGGCAAAAATTATCTTTTGCTCTTTTGGAACGCTTTCTATTATCTTCTGGGCATTGCTCGAAGTACAAATGATATCGCTCAATGCTTTGATTTCAGCAGAGCAGTTTATATAAGATATCACCACGTGGCCAGGATATTGCTCTTTAAACTTTCTAAATAAACCTGCCGGGGCACTGTCTGCAAGAGAACATCCCGCTTTCAAATCGGGCAGCAACACTTTCTTTTCCGGGTTTAAAATTTTAGCTGTCTCTGCCATAAAATGAACTCCTGCAAATACTATCATATCCGCATCGGCTTTTTCCGCTTCCTGTGCAAGGCCTAAGCTATCGCCAATATAATCAGCTACATCCTGAATATCAGGCTCTTGATAGTAATGAGCCAAAACAATTGCATTTTTTTCTTCTTTTAGCTTTTCAATTTCTACAAATAAGTCTATGATGGGATCTATTTCTATATTAATAAACCCTTGTTTTCCGATATCACTAATAGCAGAGGCAATGTTAATATCTTTCATAGTATTTATTATAATTTATCTTTTACAAAATTACCTATTGTTATTATAACAGTGAATAGGAGATAAATAAAAAAAGAAAAGTTGTTTTTTTTAAAAAAAGCATTTTTCAACAATAATCCTCAAATAATTAACAGCCTGCTTTTCTTTATTGTTATAGTTTTTGCCGGTTTATTAACTTTTGTGGATTTATAAACCTGAGGAAAAAAAGATATAAAGATAATTGTCTGCTCCTGCTTAATAAACTGCTGATTATTCAAAAAAGAGAGCAAGAACAATGAAAGAGAAAAGAAAATAACTTTTTCTCAACAAAAAAAAACTTAAAAATACTTCGATATAAACAGGGATCTTATGTTATCCGCATCATGATGTTTATAATTTTCTTCCCTGTTTTCTGTTGTTGACTCTCAATAAGGAATACGCTTGTTATTTTACCTATATTTAATGCATGAAGACAACTTTTACACTTTCTTATGTTATTGCTTTTTTATCGATGGTTTTTTTGATGCAAGAGCTTCATGACTGGGCACATGTGCTAACAGCAGGATGGCTTTGTGGATGTAATGGGCCTAAGGGTTTTGACAGTTGGGCTTTGTGTAACCATTGTGATGTTTCTGGTAAAATTCTGGCAATGGCTTGGTTTGCGGGCCCTGCATTGACATTTTCATTTGCCTGGATAGCCAGGGCAATGATGGCAAAAAAAAACTCGGATGCTGTTCGATCAACTGGGTTTTCTTTACTTTTTGCTGCAAACCCTTTTGTAAATATTGTCGCCTCTTTTTCCGGAGGAGGGGACATTGCTTATGCTATGAAAATGGTTTTTGAATCACCGAATGGGAGCAACCGTCATTTTGTTTCAATAATTTCCTTATTAATTGTATTGCTTTTAGCTATACCGCCAATAATAAGAGCTTTTCAATTGCTGAAAAGCAAAAGAGAAAGATTAATTATTATTCCTGCATTCTTAATATTGCCAAATTTTATGAAATTACTTGTTGTCAGCACAGGAATGAATTTCCTGCTAAAGGAAGGCTTTTTCCAGGAAGAAGTTATAAGTGGTGCCCCTCTTCTTGTACTTATCTGGTTATTTGTGCTTGTGTTCTTGCTTATGATAAATTATAAAAGCGTTTTGAATTTTATCAAGAGGAAAGAATGGTATGGTTCAATAAGAGTTTAATCCGAAAGAATTACCGCAAGGATCTTGACTTCCCACAACGGAACAACTTTCAGAAGCATGAACTTTATAAATCATTTTTTCATTTGAATTTTTTATTGAAGAAATTATATCTTTAAAAGAAAAACCGGGCCCTTCGCAAAAAATAACAACTGTTGATTCACAATGGTTGTTTGTTGTTCTTTTTCCAGAAGAAGAAATTTTTTTTTCTAAAACGCCAATTTGGTTTTTATCTCCTGAAAGAAAAAATTTGGTTTCATTCTTGGCTTTTTTATTTTTCTTATTTGCTGTATAAACCAAAAATGCAAGCAACCTGCGAAACCAGATTCCCCATACTATAAAAAAATAAAAAACAGAAAAAAAACGAGCCCGAAAATATTTTTTAGAAAACAATCGCATTGACCAAAAGAATTGTTTTATGTACTTGTCGTCCTTGTTTGTGCTTTCTCCTTTAAAATGAATTATCCTTGTTTCTGCCAAATAATAATTGGTATAGCCTGCAAGTTGGATCCGGTAGCTTAAATCAATGTCTTCTGCATACATAAAAAATTGCTCGTCAAAGCCGCCAATTTTGTCAAGTACTTCTTTTTTTGTAAAAAAAAATGCACCGGAAACCGTATCAATAATTTGATTGTTGCCCGAACTTAAATTGCCCAAATAATATTTTGAAAAAAGCTTTGTATGCGGAAATAATGTGATCAAGCCGGAAAGCTTGCAAAAGGCAGCCCAAGGCGAGGGAAACCCCCGTTTTGATTCTTTCAGGAAAGCTCCTTTTCCATCTATCATCATAACCCCAAGGGCGCCTGCATCCTGATGGGCGTCTAGAAAAGAAATGCAGTGGGTGAT
Source organism: Bacteroidota bacterium (assembly GCA_018266455.1). GTDB lineage: Bacteria > Bacteroidota > Bacteroidia > Chitinophagales > Chitinophagaceae > Puia. Next base: position 36,422 of record JAFEAJ010000044.1, on the reverse strand, counting down.
ACAATCCTCTGGAACAATTGTATCCGGGTTCAAAAAAAGAATATGTTTACCTGTTGCAAAAAGCAGGGCTTTATTGTTTGCTTTTGAAAACCCTTCGTTTTTTTCGTTAGTAATAAATTTTACCCAGGGAAATTTGGGTTTTAAGTAATCCATGCTCGCATCTGGGGAATTATTGTCCACAACAAAAACTTCTGTTTCTGTTTTTTGAATGGCTTTTTTTACCGAGCACAGGCACTGCTCAAGAAAATATTTTACATTATAGTTGACGATAATGACCGATAGTTCTACCATACCCTTGTAAACATACGAAGTAAATAATTTTTAGATTTGGAAACAAAAAAGGCTTAACAGCTTTGGCCAATCCATCTCTATTATTTTAATAAATCAAGTTCCTGTCTGCTATCTTTGCGCATGCTTAAATCAACATTAATAAGGGCAACAAAAGCCGGGGCCAAGGTGATGCAGGAATTTTTTCATGGCAAATTCCGTATATCAAATAAGGAAGGGGTAAATAATTTGGTTACAGAAGCAGACCATGCCTCTGAAAAGGCAATTTTTGAAATTATTAAAAATGATTATCCTGATCATTTTATCTTGAGCGAAGAGGCAGGAGCAATTGTTACCAATTCGAATTATAAATGGATTGTGGACCCAATTGACGGCACGGTGAATTTTGCACACGGTATTCCAATTTGCTGCGTATCGATTGGCCTCGAAAAGGAAGGAGAAATGATTTTGGGCGCAGTATATAACCCGTTTATCAACGAGTTTTACTTTGCTGAAAAAGAACATGGCGCAACATTGAATGACACAACAATAAGGGTAAGCGAAGAAACGCAGGTGCTGAAAGCCTGCCTCGCAACAGGATTCCCCTACACTTATATTAATGAACCCAATGGCCCCCTTGACGTTTTTTCCCGCCTTATAAGGAAAGGAGTTCCTGTCCGGAGGTTTGGCTCAGCAGCAATGGATTTGTGTTGGGTGGCTTGTGGCAGGTTTGACGGTTTTTATGAGCACAAACTAAATGCATGGGACAGTGCCGCAGGATTTTTAATTGTTGAAGAAGCAGGGGGAAGGGTTTCTGACTTTGCAGGAAAAAAGTATTCTCCGTATCAACCAAGGATTATTGCCACCAATGGAAGGATACATGATGAGCTGATCAATTGGGTGAACAATGAAATTTCCTGAACTCCGGTATTGGAAGTTTGTTTGGTTAGTATAGGTTATTTTAACGAGATACGGAACTTTAACGCGAACAGATAATAATTATAAATGGAACATCGCACGGAAATATCGTCACTGGGGGAATTTGGGCTGATTGAGCACCTGACTAAGAATATTGAATTGCAAAATTCATCGACCATTGTAGGCGTTGGAGACGATGCTGCGGTAATCGACCATTTCGGTAAGCAAACTGTTATAACAACAGATTTGTTGATTGAAGGTGTTCATTTTGATTTGGCATATACACCGCTAAAACACCTTGGCTACAAATCGGTAATAGTCAATATTAGCGATGTGTATGCGATGAATGCAACGCCTACCCATATTACCCTTAGTATCGCAATCAGCAACAGGTTTAGCCTGGAGGCATTAGACGAGTTTTATGAAGGCGTTTATGCTGCCTGCGCTAAATATGAAGTGGATTTGATAGGCGGAGATACTTCTTCATCGCAAAAAGGATTTATTGTTTCAGTTACTGCGATAGGCGAAGTTGCGCCAGGGAAATTTGTGAAACGCAACGGCGCGAAAAAGGGGGACCTGGTTTGCTGTAGCGGGGATTTGGGCGCAGCTTACCTCGGCTTGATTTTTTTAGAAAGAGAGAAAAAGATATTTCTTGAAAACCCAAAAATCAAACCAGACCTGGAAGGTGAAAAATATGTCATTGGGCGGCTGCTCAAACCAGAAGCCAGGAAAGATATTCTTGATTTATTAAGTGATGCAGAAGTGTTGCCGACCTCTATGATGGACATCAGCGACGGGCTGAGCTCAGAAATCCTTCATTTATGCAAACAAAGCCAGCTTGGTTGTGTATTGTTCGAGGAGAAAATACCTGTTGCTGAAGAAACCAGGCTCGCCGCGTTTAAATTCGAACTCGACCCCACCGCTTGTGCTTTGAGCGGAGGGGAAGACTATGAACTATTGTTCACCATTTCTCAAAAAGACTACGAACAAATACGGCACAGCGAGCAAATCAGTGTAATTGGTTATATGGAAGATCCAGAAAAGGGGAAAAAGATAATAACCAAAGGCGGCAATACGTTTGATATTACTGCGCAGGGCTGGAATGCTTTTCGCTAAATGAGCGATTTGATGAAAACTAATATTTGCCTTTTATTTATTGTGTTGTTTTTTCTTTCTGTTTCCTGCCAAACAAGCAGGGAAAGTTTTAACCCTGCAAAAAAATATTCACCCGAGAAGTTAAAAGCAGACTATAAATTGTTTAGAGAAATCCTTGAAGAATCTCATCCAGGCCTTTATTGGTACACCCCGAAAAACAGCATGGATTCTTTTTTTGATTATGGATATTCGCAAATCAAAGATTCAATGACAGAGCCACAGTTCAGGGTCTTGCTGACCTATGTGATTACACATCTGGATTGTGGCCACACAACAGTTAAATACTCAAAAAAATATACCGAATATTTAGATACTGCCAGGTTAAAGCTTTTTCCTTTTGCCATGAAATTTTGGGGCGACACCATGATTGTAACGGCAAACATTAACCGGAAAGATTCCTTCATAAAGCGAGGCACGGTAATCAAAAGCATTAATGGGTTAACAGCGCCACAGTTAAGAGACACGATGTTCCACTATATGGCTACAGATGGATATAGTTTGTCGGGCAAATACCAATCGCTTAGCAATGGCTTTAATTTCGGCAGTTGGTATAAGAGCCTTTTTGGGCTGGGCCAAAACCTGAATATTGATTATTATGACAGGGCAGGTAATGAAAAACAGGTAATGGCACATATCTATGACCCGGTTACCGACACATTGAGGGCAGATTCTTCATCAAAAAAAGCAGGATTCGCTTTCATGAAAAAGTATGGAAGAGACCTACAGTTATATAATGCACGCAACCTTCAAATGGATACTGTTGGAAGTACCGCGTTTATGACCTTGAATACTTTTAGCCATGGCAACAGGTTAAAACATTTTTTTAGAAAATCGTTTCATACGATGGATAAAAAACGGATCAATAATTTGATCATAGACCTACGTTCTAATGGTGGAGGGGAAACAGGCAACTCTATATTGCTGACCAGGTTTATTATTGACAAAAAATTTAAAATGGCAGACTCGTTATATGCGCTGACCAGGCACAGCCGATATGATAAGTACATTGGCAAAAGTTTTTTCTATCAGATGCTGATGGTTTTTCTCACGAGCAAAAGAAGCGATGGCAAATACCATTTTGGCTATTTCGAGAGGCATTATTTTCATCCTAAACACAACCATCATTTTGATGGCAACGTGTACCTGTTAATTGGCGGGAACTCATTTTCGGCTACAACATTATTTGCCGGAGCGCTTAAAGGGCAAAAAAATGTTACGCTGATCGGAGAAGAAACAGGCGGGGGTTATTACGGCAACAATGCTTGGATGATTCCCGATGTTACATTGCCAAACACCGGTCTTCGTTTTAGGCTGCCTAAATTCAGGTTGGTAGTTGATAAAAACAGGAAAAAAAACGGTCGTGGCGTTATGCCAGATGTGGTTGCTTTGCCAACAACAGAAGCAATCAGGAATGGGATTGATTTTAAGACAGAAAAAGCACTGGAAATCATTCAAAAAAAATTGCAGCCAAGCAATGCTTCTGAAAAGCAGGAATGACTATTCGCCATCAAGGATTATTCTTTCAAGGCTTAATTTTTCATTGATCACTGCAAACTCGGCTTTTGAACCCGGGGCAATCAGGCCATATTTTTTATCAAGGTTCATCAGTCTCGCCGGATAAAGAGAGCCCATTCTCAAAGCTTCTTCTAAACCGATTCCGGCATTTTCAATACCATTCTTTACGGCCAGCAGCATAGTTAACGCTGACCCGGAAAGTGTTCCATCCGGAAGCACAAACTTGTTTTTATTGAATATGTGCTGATATTCTCCATGTCGGACTTCAGCAACAGCATCGGTAATAAAAAAAAGTTTTTCCTGCATCAACCGTTTGCTGATACGAATAGACGGGAAGCTAACATGCACCCCATCGCACACCACACTGCTCATTGCGCCAGAGTCGTAAATTGCTCCAACCATTCCGGGCTCACGGCCTTGCAGAGGCGACATGGCATTGAATAGATGCGTTGCTGCCGGGATCCCTAATTGAAAACCCTTTATTGCCTCTGTGTAGGTCGCATTGCTGTGGCCTGCTGAAACAATAATGTGGTTGTTCAAGAGCATTTCAATAACCTGTTCGCTACATTGTTCTGGCGCAACTGTCATCATCCGGATAACATTCTTGCCCTTTTGCAACAGCATGCTAACTTCCTCGATTGTTGGCTTTTTAATAAATTTCTCAATATGTGCCCCTTTTTTGGCCGGGTTCAAATAAGGGCCTTCCAAATGTAGCCCCAACAATCCTTTGCCGCCCTTAGACCAATATTCTCTTACCTTTTCAATCCCTGTTAAAAATTTTTCGATGGAATTTGTGGCCATTGTTATCATGAACTGAGAACAACCGCCTTCAAGGCAATATTCATAAGTTGCTTCAAGGGCTTCTGTTGTTAGTTCTGCAGAGAAAAGCATTCCGTTGCCGCCATAAATCTGTAAATCAATAAAAGCGGGCGCCAATAAACAATTGCCCAAATTTTTCACGTTATAACGCTGAGGGATAACTGAAGAAGAAACAACATCCACTACTTCCTCGTCTTTTACGAGAACTGCGCTATCTGTCAGTATTTCAGAGCCATTAAAAATTTTGTTGGCAATAAACGCTGTTTGCATAATATTATCTATGGCTGAATAAGGAAACGGTCCGCATCTTTCCAGAAAGGAAATTTTTCCCTTGCTTCAGTAAGGGTTTCTTTATGAATACTGTAAGTGAAAATATCCTCTTTATGAGCCTGATGGTACAGGACCTCTCCTAAGGGGCCTATGATCATCGAGTCTCCGCTGTGATACAATTTATTGCCATCTTCACCAACCCGGTTCAATCCAATAACAAAACTTTGGTTTTCGATAGCTCTTGCAACCAGTAAGCTTTTCCAGGCATGGTTACGGCGCTCAGGCCAGTTCGCAACGAATATCAACAAATCAAATTCAAGTTCATTGGGCCGCTCGTTCTTTGGCGATTGCCTGCACCACACCGGGAAACGCAAGTCGTAACAAACCAGTAAATTTATTTTCCATCCTTTTATAGAAGCAACCAACCTTTTGTTCCCTGCTGTATATTTCTCGCTTTCGCCAGCATAAGCAAATCGGTGGCGCTTATCATAATGCCCCATCTGGCCATTTGGCAACATCCAGATTAGGCGGTTATAATATTTCCCTTCTTCTTCAATAATAACACTCCCTGTAAGGGCGACCCTTTTTTCAGCAGCAATTTTTCTCATCCATTCAATCGTTGGCCCATCCATTTTTTCTGCGAAGCTTCCCGGATCCATTTGGAACCCGGTACTGAACATCTCTGGCAGTACAACGATTTCTGTTTTCTCCTTGATGCCGGCTATTTTTTCTTCAAACATATCCAGGTTTGAAGATTTATCGCCCCAATGCAGGTGCGACTGAATAAGCGTTATGGTGAGGGTTGTCATTGCGATTGTAAAATTAGCGAATAGTCGAAGATTTAAAATAAGCAGACCCAGGGAATTTCATGTGCCTGTTTTGTATATTTATGCTAATTACTACACTTATGAGAAAATCTTTTTTCTTACTGCTTGCATGGCAGGTTGTTTTTTTCAGCAACGCACAAACCTTTAGGGTCAATATTCAGGCTTCACTAAAGCAAGCTGCCCTTGATGGCCGCCTGTTGCTGATGCTGTCAAATAATAATGCTGAAGAGCCCAGGTTCCAGGTAAATGACGAACCGGCAACGCAAATGATTTTTGGTATGGATGTAGAGGGCTGGCAACCCGGCTCTTCGCAGTTAATGGATATGCATGTTTTTGGATATCCAATAGAAAGACTGAAAGATGTTCCGGCAGGAGATTATTATGTGCAGGCGCTGATGCATAAGTATGAAACATTTCATTTAAAAAACGGCCACACCGTTAAACTGCCCATGGACCGGGGTGAAGGCCAGCATTGGAATATTGCGCCAGGCAATATTTATTCCACTCCTGTTAAGATACATTTTGACCCGAATACATCGAACGAAATTTTGATTACAATTGATAAGGTCATTCCCCCAATCAAAGAGCCAGAGAATACAAAATATATTAAGCACATAAAAATCCAAAGCAAACTGCTGACCGAATTTTGGGGAAGGCCGATGTATATCGGAGCGCATGTGCTGTTGCCTGAAGGTTTTGATGAGCACCCAAATGTAAAATACCCGCTGGCGATTTTTCATGGCCATTTTCCCTCTGACTTTGACGGCTTCAGGACAATACCTCCTGATGAGCACCTAAAGCCGGATACAAGCACCAGGTTCCGTATAAGCGGGTATAACAAAATAGTTCAGCGCGAAGCTTATGATTTTTACAGGCAATGGACAGGCCCAGGTTTTCCAAGGGTGCTTGCTGTGGAAATACAGCATCCCACACCTTATTATGATGATTCGTATGCAGTGAACTCGGAATGCCAGGGCCCTTATGGCGATGCGATTACTTATGAATTGATACCTGAAATCGAAAAACAATTTCGTGGCATAGGAAAGGGATGGGCCAGGTTCATGTATGGGGGCTCTACCGGGGGATGGGAAGTATTGGCGGCTCAGGTTTTTTATCCTGATGAGTATAACGGCTGTTATGCAGCATGCCCAGACCCAATTGATTTTCGACAATATACCACCATCGATATTTATCATGACAAAAATGCTTTTTATTTGGATGGGGACTACAGGAAGACGCTGCGCCCGGCTTATCGTGATTCTCTTGGCCATATCAAAACGATGGTAAAAGAAACGAACCAGCGCGAGCTGGCGCTGGGCACACGCAGCCGCAGTGGCGATCAGTATGATATTTGGGAAGCCACATTTTCTCCGGCAGATAATGATGGCTACCCGAAAAGGATATTTGATAAATACACCGGGTCTATCGATTCCTCAGTTGCAAATTACTGGCGCGAGCATTATGACCTAACGTATATTATTAACCGCGATTGGGCGAAAATTGGCAACAAGCTAAAAGGGAAAATCCATATTTATGTTGGAGATATGGACAGCTACTACCTGAACAATGCCGTTTATTTTGCACAAGATGTGCTGATTAAATTACAAAGCCCAGGCTGCGGTTGTGAAATTGATTATGGCAGCAGGGCCGAACATTGCTGGAACGGCGACCACAAAAATCCTAATTATATCAGCCGCCTGCGCTATCACCAGATGTACATAAAAAAATGGGCAGAAGAAGTAAAAACAAGAGCGCCCTTGGGCGTTGATTTGAAAAGCTGGAGATATTGAACCCGTTTTATTCCGGTAATTGCTTGAAAAATTCACTTATTAATGCGTGCTCATACCCTTTTTGCAAAAGATAATCCCGGGTTTTTCTTTTTTTAATGAAAATATTTTTTTCGCTTTTTAAAGACGCCCACTTGTCAGCGGCAAGTGCTAAAAAACTTTTTTGATAGTCTTCTTCATTGATTTCTTTCATTGCCTCTTTGATGCAATAAGGGCTGATTTTTTTTTGCTGCAGCTCGTATTTTATTTTTGCCCTTCCCCAATGCTTCATCCTGAACTTGCCTCCGGCAAATGCAATGGCAAAACGTTCTTCATTCAGGTAATCCTCTTCGATCAGTACTGAAATAACTTCTTCCACATCTCTTTTCCATAGCCCTAAAGAATATAATTTCTCTCTTACCTCCAGGTGGTTGCGCTCCTGATAAGCGCAAAAATGTTTTGCTTTTTGCAATGCCTGTTCTTTGCTTAGTTGCTTTCTCCAAACCATAGGAATTAATAAAATGTCAAATTTAGATAAGCCGCAAGTAAAAAAATAGACGGGGTTACTGGCGACATGGCCGCCTCAGAGAATCGGCCGGCCAAATCAATAAGGAAGGCCGCAGCAATCCTTTTCAATACAAGTTGCCAATTATTTTAGATTGAAATCAGCGCCTTAACAACAGAAAACCCGCATTCCTGGTAATAAAAAACTTACTGTTCACTTTTTCGCAAAAATCAGTAGTTTCGCCTGAAACAGAAACTTACATGAAGTTCATCGTTTCCTCATCGGCTTTGTTGAGACAATTGCAGCAGATTATAGGCGTCATCAACGCCAACACGGTATTGCCCATTTTGGAAGATTTTTTATTTGAAGTGGAAAAGAGCAGGCTCACCATAGTAGCTACTGATCTGGAAACCGTAATGAAAGTGCGCCTTGATATTGAAGCAAAGGATAGCGGCAAAGTCTGCATTCCTGCCAAAATTTTAATTGACTCATTAAAAAATATACCGGATCAACCGCTCACCTTCAATATTGATAAAAACTTTTCTGTTGAAATTACCAGCGATAACGGAAAGTATAAAGTAATGGGCGAAAACCCGGATAATTTTCCAAAAGAACCAGCCGCTGACGATACCACATCATTTACAACAACAGCATCGGCATTATTGACCGCAATCAATAAAACATTATTTGCAGTGAGCAGCGATGACCTTCGCCCCGCTATGACTGGAGTATATTTTGAAATGGATAAAAAAGGGCTGCAGTTCGTTGCTACTGATGCACACAGGCTGGTCCGCTATAAACGAAAAGATGTGAGCTGCCCAAAGACAGATGCGCTGATTGTTCCTAAAAAGCCGTTAACCCTTTTAAAATCAGCATTGCCATCGAACGAAGACGAGATTACCATAAATTACAACAGCAATCATTTGTTTGTGATTCATGGAACAACATCAATGAGCTGCAGGCTAATTGATGCCCGGTTTCCTGATTATAAAGTGGTCATACCTGCAGATAACCCCTATAAGCTGACCCTTGCCAGGGCCGATTTTCAGGGAGCTTTGAGGCGAGTGAGCATTTTTAGCAATAAAAGCACCAACCAGGTTGTGCTTAATATCCATGGCAGCGAATTGCAGCTTGCGGCGCAGGACATTGATTTTTCGTTTGAAGGAAATGAGCGGATGAAATGTCAATATGAAGGGGAAGACATGGCGATTGCTTTTAATGCAAAATTCTTAATTGAAATATTGGGGGCTACCGATTCAGACGAAATTAAAATCGAACTTTCCACACCAACAAAAGCAGGCATTATAAAACCTGTAGAACAGGATGAGAGCGAAGAATTATTAATGCTGGTGATGCCACTAATGCTCAATGCGTAATTTTGCCCTATTGTAATTTTTTTTTAATAAATTATTTATGATGTTTAATTTTGTTGTATAATTGTATTCAGCAAAGCAGAAAATAAATTTTTTTTCATAGATAAGGTTTAATGGTTAAGCCCTTGTGTCTCTACACGAGGGCATTTTTTTTAAATTAGCGCATGAAATTCATTGAACTTTGTTCTTTCGATAATTACGTGAATGCACATATTGTATTGGGCATGCTACAGGAAGCTGGCATAAATTGTCATTTGAAAGATGAATATACCGTAACGATCGATCCTCTGCTAAGCCCGGCCTTGGGAGGGATGAAAATAATGGTGTGCGATGTGCATTATGCCCGGGCGGTTGAGCTGGTCGGCGAAATGAACAAAAAGGAATAATTGCCCAGGTTTTTCTCTTCCAGGATTTTTTAAAGTAAATTACCGAATAAGACATTACTGTCGCTTCATGGAAAAGCTGGCCTACTTTTTTGAGCATATCCATTCATTGCAAAGAATGTTGATTTTAGCCGGCGGGCTTGCCTTCTTCTGGATTTTTGAAGGGCTTATTCCTTTGTTCCGGTTCAACTACAAAAAATATCAACATGCAGGGATCAACTTGTTTTTTACCTTAACAACTGTTATCATCAACCTGGCATTTGCCTTTTTAATTGTAAAAGCAAGCCGCTATGTTGTAGCACACAAATTTGGGCTTTTGTATGTTTTTTTTCTTCCGCAATGGGTCTTTTTTGTTTTAGGATTGATGATATTGGACCTTATAAGTGCATGGTTTGTTCATTGGTTGGAACATAAAATAAAATGGATGTGGAAATTTCATATCATCCACCATGCCGATACATGGGTGGATACCACAACTGCCAACCGCCATCATCCGGGAGAAAGCATTTTCAGGGCTTTTTTCACATTGGTTTCGGTTATTGTTGCAGGAGCGCCAATGTGGCTTGTTCTGCTCTATCAATCATTATCAGTGCTCCTTTCCCAGTTCAATCACGCCAATATTTCGTTACCTAAATGGATAGATATTGCAATGTCCTGGATAATTGTTTCGCCAAACATGCACAAAGTGCACCATCATTATGTGCAGCCATTAACTGATACCAACTATGGGAACATCTTTTCTCTATGGGATCGTATTTTTGGCACCTTCGCTCATGTAAAACACACAAATGAATTAAAGTATGGGATTGACATATTCCCAGGCGAAGAAGAAAATAACCAGATAATTAAATTGCTAAGCATCCCTTTTGATGAATACAGGCCCCCGGCTGGGGCAAAATTCAGTAATGATGGTAACAGATAATTTTTTGTGAAGCATTTATTGCTGTTGTTGCATCATCTCCATATATCTCCGGTAAGAATTGCTTGACAGGTTATTGACTTTTACAGGCTGCGGGACCAATAGGGTTGGTGCTTCAGCACTTGTTTCCCCATCTTCATAGGCAACAGATACCCCAACGTCGAGCGTATGACTGGAGGCTCCTTTGTAAGTTCCCTTTACTGGAGAACAATCATTAAAGCTCCTGCCTACTGCAAGCCGAACATGAACACCATCAACAATGCAATTATTTGTGGGATCGAAGCCAAGCCACCCATAAAACGGAATATATGCCTCTACCCATGCGTGGGTAGCGCCTTCTCCCCGCATGCCATTTTTATGTGGGCAGATATAGCCGCTTACATACCTGGCAGGTATATCAATTGTTTTCAGCATCACCAGCAAAAGATGGGCGAAGTCCTGGCAAACCCCGGCTTTCAATTTCCAAATTTCATCAAGTGTGGTTTCAACGCTGGTAATCCCTTTGTTGTACGTAAAGTTCCTGAACACATATTCGTTCAATTGCTTTGCTGCCAGCAGTGGCGTATGCAGCCTGCTTTCAAGAGACTGCACGATTTCTGACACCTCATCGAGCGCATTGAACTGCTCCTGTTTAAGGAAATCGATGAAAGGAAATTGTGTGTGGACTCTTTTTAGCTCCTCCCATTGAATTTCTGCAGGCACATCATCGCTTGGCAACACCCTTACAGTTGTTATTACTTCCGTTTTGGTATCTATCACCAGTTCCAGGTGGGGTTCGGCATTCATGAACGAACCGACTTCATTTCCGTAGAAATCTTTATAAATGTCAACCATGGGTTCTCCGGAAATGCTCAGTTCCTGTTTGGCCACTTGCTGGTATTCATCCCTGATCGGGAAAAGTAGAATTTGATTGGCGCTTTCCCTAACCGGAAATTCATATTGGTATCTCGTAACGTGATGTATCTTAAATGTAGGCACCAGGCTTAGTTTTGTAAACAATTATTTTTAAAACCATTTCAGCTTAATTCGGGGAATAAAATATATTACCAGGCTACAATAGGGCTTAGCTATATGCAAAATAGTTTTTGTTAAGTGCGTTGGCAACTTCTGAAAGCTCTTTTTTCACTTTTATAAGATAATTGTGCAAACCGGCATCTTCAATCATATCAACAGTTGTATAGCTAATTTCACTTTTTAATTTGCCAATCAGGAATTCAACGGTTTCATAGCCCGGTTTGTTGCCCTGATTTTCCAGTCGCTCAAAATAACGGGATAACCTGTTAATGGAATATATCACGGAGCGTGGAAAATCCTTGTTCAGCACAATCTGGCCCACTACATTTTTTGCATCGAACCCGCTTTTGTAGGTTTTGAGGTATAGCTCGTATCCTGAAAAAGAAAGCAATAAATATTTCCAGTAGGTGGTATGTATTTTTGAAAAATCAAAATGCGCATCGCTGAATTTTACATCAAGGATATCTGCCGATTGAAGCGCTCTTTCCAGGTATTTCCCAATATTGATAAAAGCATAGCCCTCCCCCCTTGCCATGGTAATGTCAGCAGTACCGTAATATAATAAACCTTGTTTGATGAGCACATCCAGCGTTGAAATGGGATCTTCTTTATGAAGCCTGTGCGCCAGCCGTTCATCGCGAACCGCATGGTAGTAATCATTTAGGCATTGCCACACTTCTTTGGTAATATGGTCCTGAACTGCTCTTGCATTTTCGCGGGCATGGGTAACAATATTCACCAACGAATTGGGGTTCTCTTTATCGGTTACCATATACTGCAGCACTGCCCTGGAATCGTAAGCAATGGTATTTGCTTCCTCTTCCTTCATATAAGTAAAAAGACGGAGCACAGGCTTCCACGAAAACTCCTGTAAATCTCCTTGCGACGAGGCATAGTTGATTTTAAGCATGCGCAAAATTCCGTCAGCCCTTTCAAGATAACGGCTCATCCAATATAAGCTGTCTGCAACCCGGCTCAGCATTAGTCATATTTTTGGGTAAGTGTCAAAATTTCAAAAGCGTTCATCTTGTTTTTTTGGCTTTGCTTGCGAATATAAATTTTTGCGCTCCGCTTCATTTATAACCATATTGAATATCGGTATTGTCTTTTTTCAACAAACAATAATCTATTTAAGTTGCCGCATACAGCCATTAACTGGTTTTATACTGACAGCACCCAGGTGTCTTTGCTTCCGCCTCCTTGCGAGGAGTTCACCACCAACGAGCCTTTTTTCAAAGCAACCCTGGTTAACCCACCTGGAACAATTTCAACACCATTGGGGCCGCAAAGCGCATAAGGCCGGAGGTCAACTCTTCTTGGCACTAGTTTCCCGTTCATATAACAGGGAGACGATGAAAGGCTGATAATTGGCTGGGCAATAAATTGCCTCGGGTTTTTTAAAATTTCCTGTTTGTAGTTATAGATTTCTTCATCACTGGCTGAATGCCCCATAAGCATTCCGTAGCCCCCGCTTTCATTCGTTTTCTTGATTACCATTTTGTTCATGTTGGAAAAAACAAGTTCCTTCTCTTCCGGCTTAGACAATTGATAAGTGGGAACATTCCGTAGGAGGGGATCTTCATTCAAATAATATTTTATCATAGCCGGAACGTAAGCGTATATTGCTTTGTCGTCTGCAACACCATTGCCAAGGGCATTCACAACTGCCACGTTCCCCTTTCTGTAGGCGCTCATTATACCCGCCACGCCGAGCATGCTGTTTGGGTTAAAAATCAACGGGTCCAAAAAATCATCATCCACTCTTCTGTAAATAACATCGACCAGTTGCCTGCCTGCTGTGGTTTTCATGTACACCCGATGGTTGTCAACTACCAAATCCCTTCCCTCCACCAATTCAACGCCCATCATTCTTGCTAATGTGGTATGCTCAAAATAAGCTGAATTGTAAATGCCCGGTGTTAGCACCACAATGGTTGGGTTGGCAATTTGCCTTGGGGACAACGATACCAGGTTTTTATGTAAGATGTTGGGGTATTCGTTGACCGTGCGCACATTGTTTTTAGGCAACAAATCAGGAAACAATCTTTTGGTGATCTCCCTGTTCTCGAGCATGTAGCTTACGCCACTTGGAGTGCGCAGGTTATCCTCAAGAATATAGAAGGAGCCATCACTGTTGCGGATGAGGTCAATGCCTGCGATATGAACATAAATATCATAGGGCACAGGAAATTTATACATCTCGCGCAGGTAATGCGGGCAACTGTAAATCATTTCAGCAGGAATAACGCCGTCTTTGATAATAAACTGTTCATTATACACATCTTTGAGGAACAAGTTGAGCGCCTTCAGCCTTTGTTTGATGCCTTCTTCAATATAGCTCCATTCAGATGCTGTGATAATACGGGGAATGATATCAAAAGGGAAAATTTTCTCAATACCTTCTCCGCTGCTATAAACAGTGAACGTAATGCCCTGCGTCATAAAAAGCCCTCTGGCCAGTTCTTCTTTTTTGTTCAGCTCCTCCACGCTAAGCTGCTGCATAAAATCTACAACGGCCCTGTATTGTTCCCGTACCGCGGAGTCCTTGTACATCTCATCCCATGTGCCTGCATCAACATCATAATTATTTAGGAGTTCGCTGGTTTGCATTGGGAAAATTTTGGAAAATCAGTTATTTCGGCAGGCAATCGTTCAGTTAGATAAATATAAAGAATATATTGGTGCAACTGGCCGCGAAATAAACTTTCTTGCGAGCACCCCAATATTTTTTGAAGATTATTAAGTTAAATTAGCCGTTAAATTATTTGAATGAGCACTATAGCCATGATCCCTGCTCGGTATGCTGCTACCAGGTTTCCTGCGAAACTGATGCAGGTTCTTGGGAACAAAACTGTTATCCGCCATACGTATGATAATGCGGTTGCAACGGGATTGTTTGATGAAGTGATGGTAATAACAGATAGTGAAACCATTTACCAGGAAATTGTATCGAACGGGGGCAAGGCGAAAATGAGCAGGCGCCCCCATGAAAGCGGCAGCGACCGTATTGCAGAAGCTGTGGAGGACTTGGATGTAGATATTGTGCTGAACATACAGGGCGATGAACCTTTTGTGCAAAAAGAACCATTGACAAAACTGTTGGAAGTTTTTAAAGGAGAAGAAGGGAAAAAAGTGCAGGTAGCATCTCTGATGCAGGTACTGAAGGAGCAAAAACTTATTGACGATGCCAACTATGTTAAGGTTACTGTTGACAAAAATATGAACGCACTTTTTTTCAGCAGAAGCGCCATTCCTTACCCGCGCAGTAAAGAGAGTGCCATTACCTATTATGAACATATTGGTGTATACGCATTTCGCAAAAAAGCATTGCTTGATTTTACAAACTGGCCAATGGCCCCGCTTGAAACAGCTGAAAAAATCGAATGCCTTCGCTATCTTGAAAACGGCATTCCGCTAAAAATGGTAGTGACCGAATATATGGGGATAGAAATTGATACACCTGAAGACTTGTTAATGGCAGAAAAATTACTGCTGGGCAAGTAAAATATTCCTGAATAATTAAATTGCTGTATGAAAATTGTTCTATCACTTTGCTTTTTATTGTTTGTGGTAACTCTGTTTGCACAGAAAAAAAATTTGTATAAGGAAAAATACCGGCCTCAATTCCACTTTTCTCCACCTGAAAATTGGACAAATGACCCCAATGGGCTGGTATATTATAAAGGAATTTACCATTTGTTTTTTCAGTACAATCCCTTTGGGAACAAATGGGGGCACATGAGCTGGGGGCATGCTTCCAGCAAAGACCTGTTGCACTGGGAAAACCTGCCAACAGCTATTCCCGAAGCAAAAAATTTCATGATTTTTTCAGGCTCCGCAGTCGCCGACATTTATAATTCTTCAGGGTTTGGAAATAAAAAGGAGCAACCGCTTATAGCCATGTACACCGCGCATACGGCCACCAACCAATCTCAATACCTTGCGTTTAGCCTTGACAAGGGGAAAAACTGGAACCAGTATGACCACAACCCAGTAATCGATTTGCACAAAAAAGATTTTCGTGACCCAAGTGTTACATGGTACGATAAAGGGAATTGCTGGTTGCTGGCGGTATCACAACCAGTAGAAAAAATGATAAGCTTTTATACATCTGCTAATTTAAAAGAATGGAAATGGCTAAGTAATTTTGGCCCCGCTGGAGATACTTCCGGTGTTTGGGAATGCCCTGATCTGATGCAAGTGCCTGTAATAGACGAAGAGGGCAAAAGCAAATGGGTGCTGTTGCTGTCACAAAATGCTTCGATGCAATATTTTGTTGGAGAGTTTGATGGAAAAAGATTTGTGAATGAAAACCCCTCTGATAAAATTTTTCGGCCTGATTATGGGCCTGATTATTATGCCGCGATTGCATACCATGAGACTGGCTTTGGAAAAAACCCTGTTTCCATAGGCTGGGTAAACAATTGGAATTATGCGAATGATATTCCCACCAGCCCATGGAAAGGCGCAATGTCATTGCCAAGAAAACTTTCTGTGAAAAAAATAAATAATGAATGGATTTTATTACAGCAGCCATTAATGTCCTTACAGTCTCTTCGCGCTTCTGCAATTTATGAAGCAGAAAATGTTAGCGTGGAAAAAAAGGAGGTATTGAATGCGCATAGCAATCAGTGCGAAATTAAACTAACCTGGAAACCTTTGCCCAACAGCACATCAGGTATTATGCTTGCAGCAGCAGAAGGAACCCCTGTAATAATCGGATATAACGCCAGTAAAAACAAACTGTTTATTGACCGGACTGGCGCAGGAGATACAGCCTTTAATGCCACATATAATGAGCTTTCGCGATATGCAACCAAATTGCTCTTGAATAACGGCCTGTTGAAACTGGACATATACTTTGACAAAAGTATTATTGAGGTTTTTGCTAACGATGGGCAAGCAGCAATGACCATGCAGGTTTTCCCGGATACCAACAACAATAAAATTGCTCTATTCAGTGATGGCAGCAAGAGCACCTTTGACACTGTAAAAATTTGGGAGATGAAAAGTGTTTGGTAGATATTAGGTGCTTATTGTTTTACAACTTCTTTTTAAACAATCAAGATCCGGCTCTAAAATTCAATTATGGCAAACCCTGAGCGTTGATTGTCTTTATACGGAACTGCAATTTCATTTGCATCAATTTGACGGGCTTGTTGGAAATTAAGAAAGAGGTCAAACTTCCAGAAAGCCAGCCCACCGTCATGAAGAATATTGCCCTGCTTATCGATATATGTTGAGCTGCCATATTGATCTTCGCCACTGTTTAAAAAACTATTATAAAGCAAGGCCAGTTTTTCTTTTTCCGGGAAGAAAACATACGACAGGTTAGGCGAATTCATTTCTGTAATTTGCTGTTTGCTGATGAGTGCGCTCCAACAACTGTCGTTTTTTTGTGCCGGGAAAAAAAATAGCGCCAAATCTCCCCGCTGGTATTCGCTTGCCATAGAAACCAGCTTATTGAACTTCGTGTATCCATTACTGTTATCATACGAGGAGATGACCGGGTTTGAAAAGTTGTTATCCGCAAAAAACGACGACGGGCTCCAACCAATGTCATCAGCCCCTTCCTGAAATACTCTTCCGTATTCTTTCAGTAAAATAAAACCGTTGCCAGGCACAGTAACAAACCGCTCGTTCACAAGGTTGTCATTTTTCAGCTGGTTGCCAGAAAGCGTGCTAAAGCGGTAAGAAGAATCAAAATCGAATTGCTGATTTTCCAGGGAGTAATGCACTACCTGGACATTTTTTAAGGCTCTGTAATGAAATTTTGAAAGAAGCCCGGCAGAGGCTTCGCCCCTGGCATTATTAATTGTCAAGGCAAGATCTTCCAGTTCTGATGAGGAAGGAAGCTTTATTTCTTTAAACGAAAAGCCACTGCCATCGTTACAAAAATGAAAGAGCAGGAAATTATTATCAGTCCTGGAAGGGGCGGCCATCATCCATTCCCCGCTGTTGGCAAGCTGAACAGGAGTTCCTTCAAAGCTTTCAATAGGGTAACTCACAAAATCATCCTGTATAATTGGCTGGCTTATGAAGGGGTGCTGGTAAATCTTATAGAGAAGCTGGCCCCAGTTCGAATCAAATAAAATGGTGTGGAGACTGGGCGGGGATGACGGAAGGAATTCAAAGCAAAGCAATAAAATTTTGCTCTTGTCCTCTGAACGAAGAAGCAGAAAACTATTCCCAGGTTCATTAAAAGGAAAGCTTGCCACAATTTTGCCGGTGCTGTATTGTGAGCCGTCCTCTGAAAACCTTTGTAAAAAGAGATTGGTTTTGCCGGAGTCTTCGAGTAGTAATAATCTGTCGAAATAATATTTGCTTGCAACCAGGTACTCCTTTTTTGTGTTTGCAGAAATTGGGAAAAGAAGATCATTGTTGACCAGTTTTAATCTGGAATTATATACTTCAAAGTTTTGTTGAGGTAAGGAATAATGTTTTGTTCGGCTATTTTCTTCTTTTAATATCCAGTAATATGCAGAAGTTTTTCCAGCTACCTCAAAGTGAATAAGGTTACGATTATTAATAATAGGCGAGTAAAGTACTCGCTGTGCATCGAGAAAACAGGCACTGAGCAGCATTGCACATAATATAACACTCTTCTGTTCCATAAATTATGCTGTCCTAATTTACGACTATTTCAGGAGCAATACTCAGCTTTCAAAGTCAAGTTGATTTATTTGAGCGGTCACAACAGGCTTTCGACTGTTTATGGAAATTTTTGATAGCCGCATCCAATATTCAGTATTTAAAAAAAAGATTTTTATGGCTGAAACCGATATTGCATCCGGCAGGAGCCGGAACAGAAAAAATTTTCGCAAAAGCAAAAAGCATCCAACAAAAGTTGACCTCACGCCAATGGTTGATTTGGGGTTTTTGCTGATTACTTTTTTTATGGTTACCACTGCATGGACTAAACCGCATGCAACAAAATTGAACCTGCCTGCTGATGGCGACAGCACAGTAACCGGTAATGATGCCACGCTTACATTATTGGCCGCAAAAGACAATCAAGTTTTTTATTATAATGGCGCCCTGGCATACTCGCTGAAAAACGGCTTATTTGGGGTTACTGATTACGCTATTCAAAGCGGTGTTGGTAAAGTCATCTGGCAAAAACAATGGCGGCTAGACAAAAATTATACAGGAGGAAGAAAAAAGCTGACGGTGATTATTAAAATTTCAGATGAGGCGAGCTATGGGAACCTGGTGAGCATTTTAAATGAAATGCTTATTCATCATGTTGCCAGGTATGCGCTCGTGAATATTACAGGGGAAGAAAAGAAATTGCTAAGAGAACAAGTTTATTAGGAGCAGCCTTTTTTATAAGCAGCGATTCTAGCATGTACATTTTCCCGGATGTTCATATAGAACAAATTGATATCTCCTACATGATAATTCCGGGCTTTATAAAACCAACTACCAGGAAAGCGGGGGCGATGAAGCCATAAAACATTTCCGTGTATTTGGGCATCTGCAGCGTGGGGGGCAATTCTGTCAAAATTAGTTACTACTGCGCCAAGGTTCAAGGCTCTTGGTGCATAAGTGATGCCGGCCGTCCACGTCAATGGATTTATAGTACGGCATTTTATTTTTTCAGCTTTTACAAAGGTTGGCTCATAGTCATATTTAAAACTTCTCCAGCCAACAAAGCACTTTGTTTGCAAGGAATCGGTGCATGGAGATAAATCATTAAATTCGTTTTCGGGGATATACATCCCGATTATATAAGCAGCGACCAATTTATTTTTCAGCGATTTGCCGTCAAAAAATTCTTTCAATAATCTTTGCGCATGAGTGCTGCCCTGGCTATGCGAAGCAATGATAATTGGTCTTCCATTGTTGTAATGTTCGAGATAATATTGAAAAGCTGTTTTCAAATCCTGATAAGCCAAATCAAATGCAGCCAAAGCCTCGGCTGTGTCTTTTGTGAAATACGCCCGGATATGAGCCTGCCGATACCTCGGTGCAAAAATCCTGCATTCATTAAATGCGCTTGCCTGGTAAAGAATGGTGCTGTAGTCTGTTTTTGCGTTGAGAGAGTCATTATTGATATCTGCATTCCATCTTGTCTCATGCTTATCAACAAATGTGGTTGGGTGAAGAAAGAAAACATCAACAGAACTATCTTTCATAAAACCAGGTCTCAAAGGCTCAGGCAAGCTGTCTGACAAACTTTTTTTATATGGGCTTGCTGCCCAATAATCAAGCTTGCTATAATCAGGAGCACCAGTTTTGCTTTCAAACTTGTATTCAGAAATATGTTTTACATATTTTGGCGAACAGGAAACTAATAAGCTGAAAAAAATCAGGATTGAGGGAATAGTTTTTCTTTGCATCAAAGTTTTTTACTTTTATGCGATAAATCTAATATAAAATTTATTCACTCATCAAAGTTTGCTACATGGGAATCCCTGTTGTCGACCTCCGCGATTTTTTGCATGGCGATGTAGAAAAAAAGCCTGCTTTTGTGCAATCGCTTGGTAAAGCTTATGAGGAAGTTGGTTTTGTGGCAGTAAAAAATCATGGCGTGCCAGATGACTTGATTACGGAGTTATATAAATATGTGCAACAGTTTTTTTCTTTGCCGTTGGATAAAAAGAAAAAATATGAAAAACCTGAGCTTGCTGGGCAGCGCGGCTATACTTCATTCGGGAGGGAACATGCAAAAGGCAGCGATGCCCCTGACCTTAAAGAGTTTTTCCAGTTTGGCCAAACAGTAGCAGACAAAGATCCGGTGCAAAAGGAATATCCTGGTAATGTTTATGTAGATGAAGTGCCACATTTCACGCCGACATTTTTCAAAGCTTACCGCGCATTTGAAGAATCCGGCAGGGCATTGTTGAGAGCGATTGCTTTGTACTTCGGGTTGGATGAAAATTATTTTACAGATTATATCCATAATGGCAATTCCATTTTAAGAGCGATTCATTATCCGCCGATAACACAGGAGCCAAAGACATCAATACGCGCCGAGCAGCATGAAGACATTAACCTCATCACATTATTGGTAGGGGCATCTGCCGATGGGCTACAGATACTCACCAAGCAAAATGAATGGGTCGCTGTAACTTCTTTGCCGGAGCAAATTGTAGTGAATGTAGGAGACATGCTGCAGAGGCTTACTAATAATAAATTGAAGTCTACGACACACCGTGTGGTCAACCCGCCTCGTGAAAAATGGAACACTTCGCGCTTTTCCATCCCGTTTTTTCTTCACCCAAAAAGTAGCATGAGCCTGGCTTGCCTGGCAAGTTGTATTGATGACAAACACCCAAAAGCATATCCTGATGCGACCGCCGGAGAATATTTGGATGAGCGGTTGAGAGAGATTGGGCTGAAGAAGTGAGCGAATTTATTATGACATAAACTAGAGCCATTTGGCATCTATGTTTTTATTCCCGCTCTTCCTTTGTTGCCGCCGCTCATAAAATCCTTAAATAATTTTCAATAAGCTCCAAAATTTCTGAACCCTTTGCCCAGCCTATACTTCATCATAACATACATTATCTGCCTATAAGAGTTACCTTCTTTAAAATGGTACTTTGTTTTACATAGTACCAATATTTACCTTATATTTGTATTGGAATTAGGATTTATACAATGAGTTCTCTCTAAAAAGATAATAAATTATGAACATCGAGAACACGCAAAGCCAAATGAGAAAAGGGATCCTGGAGTTCTGCATCTTTTCCATCATACGCCGTGGCGAAGCCTACCCTTCAGACATTGTGGAAGAAATGAAGGAAGCCAACCTGCACATCCTTGAAGGCACTTTATACCCGTTGCTGACCAGGCTGAAAAATGCGGAAATGCTTACTTATCGTTGGGTGGAAAGCAATTCCGGCCCGCCCCGCAAATATTTTTCGTTAACTCCCAAAGGAGAGCAATTCTATAAGGAACTGGAAGCGACCTGGAACGAATTGGCAAGCGCGGTGCATGCGCTGGCGAGCAAAAAAGAAAACATGCCCGACAGCACCAACCAAAACCCAAGCTTCTAAACTTCAACCAATCAAACACGATTTACAATGAAAAAGATCATCAATATAAATTTCCACGGCAGGGTAGTCCCTATAGAAGAGACTGCTTTTGACATACTCAATCAGTATATTGAGAGCCTCAGGAAGTATTTTGCTAACGAAGAAGGCCGGGACGAGATCATTAACGATATCGAAAACCGCTTTGCTGAACTTTTTTCCGAAAGGCTGAAAAAAGATGCGACATGCATCACCGATGCTGACGTGAACAGCATTATTGCCAGTATGGGTAGGCCTGAAGATTTTGAAGCAGCAGATGCCGAAGGAGGCCCTGTTCCCCCGAAAAACGATCAGCAAAGCGCAGGCAGCAATCAACAACAAACGCAGCAGCAATACAATTATGGCAACTTTCAATCGCGGGGGAGGCTATACAGGAATGCTGATGACAAAATTCTTGGCGGGGTGTGCAGCGGCCTTGCCAATTACCTCAATATCGATCCGGTTATTTTGCGCATCATTTTCGTGATTTTATTCGGCGCATTGTTCTGGGTTTATATTTTGCTTTGGATAGTCGTTCCCTCGCAATCGCAGCAATCTAAAACTACCAAAAGATTGTATCGCAGCGCAGACGATAAAGTAATTGGCGGCGTTGCCGGCGGCCTTGCCGCTTATTTCAATGTCCAGGTCTGGATACCCCGGCTGATTTTTGCTTTACCTTTTGTTTTATGGATTGTTTCGAACATTTTTCATGCTGCATTTTGGGATTGGGATTATGGATTTACGCCACGCTTTATATCCGGGGGGTTAGGCAGCACGCTGATCATTGCTTATATTATTTTATGGATCGCTGTGCCGGTTGCCACTACCGCATCTGAAAAATTAGAGATGCGCGGCGAAAGGGTTGATTTGAACTCGATTGCCAATACCATCAAAGAAGATTTAGAAGGGTTTAAAGGGCGAGCAGAAAAAATAGGCAGCGATATAAAACAGGGAGCCCAGCGGTTTGGCTCTGAAGTTGGAAATTTTGCTCAGCAAAAAAGCAAAGAATTTTCATATGAATACAATCAACGGCGAGGGAATAATGGCATAGGGCATGTAATTGGGGTTTTGTTTAAAGCATTCTTTCTGTTCATTGCAGGTGTTGTAGCGCTGGCTTTATTTGGGGCACTTATTGGCTTGCTGTTCGGAGGTTTTGCCGTGTTCCCGTTAAAAAATTTCTTCTTAGCAGGAGCAACTGAAAACTTTTTAGCCTGGCTTAGCCTGGTATTGTTCCTTGGGATCCCGCTGATCGCCATCCTCACCTGGTTAATCCGGCGCATTATGGGCGCACGCTCAAAAAATCATTACCTCGGTTTTGTTTTTGGGGGCTTATGGGTTATTGGATTGATTGCTCTCATCGTCCTCATCAGCATGTTCGCCAGGAATTTCAGGACCCGGGATTATGTAGAGGATAATATTGTTATTGCTCAGCCCGCTAATGGAAAAATGTATATTGGCCAGACTGATTACAGGATTGGCAGCCATTATTTCCCACGTAGGTGGGAATGGAATGATTGGGATAATGACTGGCCAATCTTTGGCGACAATTACGATTCTTTGTTGCTGAATACAGTTCGCTTGGATATTATTAAAAGCAAAGACGGGCAGTTCCATGTCGAAAAGCTTAGGTCCAGCAGGGGGAATACACGCCAGCAGGCGCAAAACCTTGCAGCAAAAATCAATTTTGAAATACAGCAGCAAGACAGCTTATTGCTTTTGCCACGCGGGGGTTTTGCCATTAGTAAAGACGATAAGTTCAGGAACCAGCAGGTGCTTGTTATAGTAGAAGTGCCGGTAGGCAAAAAAATCGAAGTTAATAGCAGTGTGGAAAGCTACCATTGGTTCAATATCCATTTCAGGAGAAACGGTTTTAATATCAATGATGATGAAGATGATTGGGGCGGCTACTGGAATGACAGGTATAACTGGAGTGGCAATATTGAGTATATTATGACAGAACACGGATTGGAAAGAACTGATAAGGGCTGGAATGAAGAAGACAAAGAAAACCAACTTAAACCAACTGCCCCAAAAGTGGATAAGGGTTACCGTTATAAAGGGAACGATAGCTTAAGAATGAACAATCAGAAAGAAACTTCCCCCAAAAAAGACTCTGTTACGCTCAGAAAAACGGCAAAGAACCCTGAACCCGGGATTCAGGAAAAAACAGCCGACGCGATACCGAACGATAATATTAAAGACTTGAAGCCGGTCTCATCACCTGCTTATTTCCTGTCCTTGATTTTTCAGTCTTAATCGTATTTAATTTGGTTGAAGCTGGAATACAGGGCCTCATGCCGGAAGGCAGGGCCCTTTTTGTTTATAGAGTATTCAGGTCAATGAGTATTTTGTTGCATTGCATGGGCGCTTGTTTTGGTTGCAGTATTTTAAAAGGTCGATCAGGGACGAATGTGTACTTCCCTTTTAAGAAAAACACTCCAATAAGTGTGCTAAACCGGAGTGTGCCTTAATAAAGTGATAGGAAAATAATATCCCCTTACATTTGCAGGCAGGATTCTTTTATATCAAAATACAGTATAGCCACAATAAAACTTTTTTGAATGAAGTTGACACCATTTATCGAAAAGCATATCGCGCTTGGCGCAAAAATGGCCGAGTTTGCTGGATACAATATGCCAATTAGTTATAGCGGTATTAATGATGAACATGCAACAGTGCGGGCTAATGCCGGAGTTTTTGATGTGAGCCACATGGGAGAATTTTTTTTGAAAGGGCCACAAGCGCTGAGCTTGATACAAAGAGTAACAAGTAATGATGCTTCCAAACTAACTGCCGGTAAAGCGCAATACAGTTGCCTTACCAATAGCGGTGGAGGGATCGTCGACGACCTGCTTGTTTACTGCATAGAAGAAAACAAAGTGTATATGCTGGTGGTTAACGCATCAAACATTGACAAGGACTGGCAGTGGATAAAAAGCCACAATACAGGCAACGCTGAAATGCACAATGTATCTGATAAGACCTGTTTGTTGGCCGTTCAAGGGCCTAATGCCACTAAAATTTTGCAATCTTTAACGGAAATGGATATCCTGAATTTGAAATACTATACTTTCGCTAAGGGAAAACTTGCAGGCATTGACAATGTTTTGGTCAGCGCTACAGGGTATACGGGAGCAGGCGGAGTGGAAATCTATTTTGAAAATAAAGATGGCGCTGCAAGCAAAATCTGGGATGCGATTTTTGAAGCAGGCAAACCTGCGGGCATAAAACCTATTGGGCTTGGGGCTCGCGATACATTAAGGCTTGAAATGGGGTATTGCCTGTATGGGAATGATATTAATGACAATACTTCGCCACTGGAAGCGGGACTGGGGTGGGTCACCAAATTCACCAAAGAATTTACGGCCAAAGAAATACTTGAACAACAAAAAGAGGAGGGCGTAAAAAGAAAGCTTGTTGGTTTCGAATTGCTGGAAAAAGGGATACCCCGGCATGATTATGAAATAAAAGATTTTACTGGGTTAACCATCGGGAAAGTTACTTCAGGAACGCAATCGCCATCATTAGGCAAGGCCATTGGGTTGGGCTATGTTGCTGCGCCATTCTCAAATATCGATACAGAGATTTACATCAAGGTCAGGGATAAGCTGCTGCGGGCTAAAATCGTGAAGCTTCCTTTTAACTAAATTTGGAACGATTTTTTCGGTCTGTTTGATAACCCGTCTTTATCTATTTTAGGCCATGCCATCAATTCATCTTACTACATTTATTGCCGCGCCGGTCGAACGTGTGTTTGACCTTGCCCGAAGCGTTGACCTTCACAAAAAATCAATGGCACACGCCAATGAACAAGCTGTTGCCGGAACTACGGCAGGACTTATCCAGTTACAGGAAACAGTTACCTGGAAAGCAAAACATTTATTTAAAATACGTGTAATGCGTGTCAGGATCATTGAAATGAACAGCCCTTTTTTGTTTACCGATGAAATGGTAGAAGGTGATTTCAAAACCATGAAACATGAGCACCATTTCAAAAAAGTAGAAAACGGCACATTGATGATTGACCTGCTCAGCTTCTCTGCGCCATACGGCAGCCTTGGTAATATTTTCAGCAAATGCTACCTCACTGGGTATTTAAAAAAATTATTGGAGCACAGGAACAATGTGATTAAAGAGTATGCCGAATCGGATAAATGGACATTTTTGCTGCAATAGGTTTTAAAGGCAAAACATGGTAGTATTAACTTCGTTTTAATCATTCCTTCTTTGATTCAGCGCCTGCGTTATGATTCTATCAATTACATTTGCATAAATGGCAGATACAAAACCCCTCTTGCATACCTGTTTGTCACCCGCCCTGCTTAATTTATATGATGTCAATAATTCAATAGTCGTCATCATCGATGTGCTGCGCGCAACTTCTACTATTGCAACAGCATTATACAACGGAGCAAAAAGTGTGATACCAGTTGATAGTGTTGCCAAATGTATTGAGCTTGGAAAAAAAATAGATAGCATTACTGCTGGTGAGCGTGATGGGAAGATTGCTGAGGGGCTTAAGCATGGCAATTCTCCATTTGAATACCCCAGGGAATTTATTGAAGGCAAAACGCTGGTGCTGACTACTACTAATGGCACTAAATTGATGCACATGGCCCTGGAAAGAGGAGCAGACCACATCATTACAGGCTCGTTCCCCAACCTCAGCGTGGTGTGCGACTACCTCTTGTCTCGCAACCAAAATGTACTGCTGGGTTGCGCTGCCTGGAAAGACAGGGTGAATATGGAAGACATGCTTTTTGCAGGAGCGGTCATCAACCGTGTAAAAAATCATTTCTCTATCAATTGCGATTCTTCACAAATTGCTGCAACAATACATTCCGATGCAAGGGAAGGCCTGTTTGAATTTATCAAACAGAAAAATGCATCGCATTACCATCGTTTGTCGGACTTTGGTTTGGAAAAGGACATGAAATATTGCCTTACCGCCGACAATGCAGCCGTGCTTCCTTTTTATGAAGACGGGAAATTAGTTGTCCATAAGTATTTAGATAATATTTAATCTTGGGCTAATCTAAATAGAACACCACTTCAGATTTTCTTGTCAAACACATAAAGGGGCGCAACAGCCGATCTTGCACCGCAAGCAATGAATATACTCTGTCAGCGAAGGATCTGACAATGCACAGACCCCTTGGTGAGGGCCAAGTTGCAAAGAAAGAATTTAAAAATGCACAAAAGCCCTATCGCCAGCCCGATCAATGAAGCCTTTCAGGTTGCAGGCAACAATGCCATCTATTATCAGTAATCGTTCCTATCGGTAGAAATTCTTAAAAATTTTCGTAAAAACTTTCTCTGTAATGTTCGTTATCATACGTGTGCTTGTTAATAATATATACTTGTGTTATACATGAACAAGGTATAATGCTTACATTTTGCTGTGCAACTGCTTGCAATGAGGACATAATTGAAATTCAATATCAAGCACAACCACTTCCCGATTTCGTAAACCGGGTAATGTTTTACATGTTAATTTTGCAGGCTAAACCAGCTTGAAAAAGAATACTTTTCATATCGTTTTGGTGGGCAATCCCAACAGTGGCAAAAGCTCGTTATTCAATTCATTAACCGGGTTGAACCAAAAAGTGGGCAATTTCCCTGGTGTTACTGTAGATAAAAAATCAGGAACAGCTAAATTAGGATCAATTCCTTCGGCCAATATAGTCGACTTGCCCGGCACCTATAGCTTGTACCCCAAACGCGATGATGAGTGGGTTACTTACAAAGTTTTATTAGGGCAGGACGATGAAATAAGACCTGGCATGGTTGTGCTGCTAGTTGATGCAAGCAATTTGAAGCGGAACCTTCTTTTTGCTTCACAGATCATAGATCTGAAAATCCCTGTGGTGATTGCGCTGACCATGATGGACATAGCAAACAGGAAAGGGATTGAAATTGATGTAGCGGAACTAGAAAGGGAACTTGGAGTTCCTGTTGTTCCTGTAAACCCAAGAAAAAACAAAGGCATTGCTGAGCTTAAAAAAATAATAGCCCAAACAGCTCTGCAGTTTTACAAAGCGCCTGCAAGAGATTTTATACCCAACAAAGCATTGGCCTCTGGCGCTGTTGACCGCGTAAAGAATTTTTTTCCCGAAATCAGCGACTATACGGCCATCCATTACCTGATCAATCACGAAAATTTCAATTTCAAAAAAGATATCCAGGATGAAATTGAAAGCATTGAACTGCAAAACAATTTTACCCATACAAAGGTACAGGCAGATGAGATCATGCAGCGCTATGGCCGTATCAAACAGGTTATGCAGCTATCGGTTTCAGAGCCCGATCCTTTGCAAAAGACGCTGTTCACTGAAAAATTAGATGGTTTGTTGCTCCATAGAACATGGGGGTATATAATACTGCTGGCAGTGCTTTTTCTTTTGTTCCAATGCGTTTTCTGGGTCGCCCAATTCCCGATGGATGCGATCGACTGGACCTTTTCCCAGTTCAATGGCTGGCTCGGCAATTTGTTGCCGGAAGGCTGGTTCAGCGATGTTCTGATTAATGGTATTTTAGCGGGCTTGAGCGGCATCCTTGTTTTTGTTCCGCAGATCATGATTTTGTTTGGGCTGATAACTGTGCTGGAAGATACCGGTTATATGGCGCGCATAAGCTTTTTAACGGATAAGCTTATGCGTAAAGTTGGGCTGAACGGCAAAAGCGTTATGCCCATGATCAGCGGCTTTGCCTGTGCTGTACCGGCTATAATGAGCGCAAGGAACATTGAGAACAAGAAAGAAAGGTTGCTTACTATTCTGATTACACCACTGATGAGCTGCAGCGCAAGGCTCCCGGTATATACCATATTGATTGCATTAGCTATTCCTCAAAAATTGGTTGTTGGCTTTATCAGCCTGCAGGGGCTCGTAATGATGGGCCTTTACCTTTCGGGCTTTGTCATGGCGCTTATTGTTTCTTATGTTGCCAAATGGTTTATCAAGCTCAGCGAAAAAAGTTTTTTTATTTTGGAATTACCTGTTTACCGTGCGCCGCGATGGAAAAATGTGATGGTCACCATGGTGAACAAAGCAAAAATTTTTGTTACTGATGCCGGGAAAGTGATCATGGTCATCAGCCTTATTTTATGGGCGCTCAGTACTTACGGGCCAAAGCAAAAGATGAGCTCAGTAGCGCAGCAATATGACCTGCAGGCTAAGCATGACCCGCAACACGCAAAAGAAATTGAACAACAAAAGCAAGCTGCATTATTACAAAATTCATACGCAGGCAACCTTGGCAAGTTTATTGAACCGGCCATTAGGCCGCTTGGCTATGATTGGAAAATCGGCATTGCCCTTATCACTTCGTTTGCTGCAAGAGAAGTATTTGTGGCTACGATGGCAACTTTATACAGTGTGGAAGGCGGAAAGGATGCTGATAAGCAAACGCTGCGCCAGCGCATGAGCTCAGCAAAATGGCCAGATGGGACCAAAGTATATAGCCTGGCCACCGGGGTTTCCTTAATGTTTTTTTATATGCTTGCCATGCAGTGCATGAGCACGCTTGCCGTGGTGAGCCGTGAAACAAGGTCTTGGAAATGGCCGGTGATACAATTTGTTTATATGACGGGCCTGGCTTATGTCGTAAGCCTTATTGCCTATCAGTTATTGAAATAATGAAAGGGTTTTACCTCCGAGTTGCAGGTACCCTAAATTTCTCCTATGATTTTTATTAAATCATTCCTGAACTGTTCGGTTGATTGGAAATGGATAGTATGAAAACCCAATTCTTTCGCAGGAGAAAGATTGCGCACATTGTCATCAATATAGATTGCGCGATGCGCATCAATATTAAAGCGGCGTATCAACAGCTCATAAATTTCTTTAAACGGCTTTCGGGTCTTCTCTTCTCCTGAAACCAATCGCCCGTTGAACCAGTGCAGGAACTCGTAACGGTCAAGTGCAACCGGGAATGTTTCTGCGCTCCAATTGGTCAAAGCATATAATTTATGATTAGTGCTATGTTTTAAGCGCCTCAGTATCTCCACCGTTCCGGGAATTGGCCCGCCCAGCATTTCTTCCCACCGGCCATAATACATTTGGATATGCTTTTTGTGCTCCGGGAACTTTTCTATCAGTTCTTCAGTTGCCTGCTGCAAACTTTTCCCAGCATCCTGCTCTTCGTTCCAGGCCGGTGTACAAATATTCTCATAAAACCATTTCATTTCTTCTGTATTAGGAAAAACCTTGCTGAAAACATAATCGGGATTCCAGTCAATCAAAACCCCTCCAAGATCAAATACGATGGTGTTAACTTTACTCATAAAAAAATTTTTGTTGTAGCTTTTGATTGCTTCAGGTTAGCGATTGGCCATAGCGAACAACCCGGGCACATGTGGCTCAATATTATTTTATTTTCATTAGTTTTTCAACCGCTTTTTCAAGAGTTTCTTCTTTTTTTGCAAAACAAAAACGGATGGTTTTGTTATCTGTTGCTTCGCGATAAAATGCTGATACCGGGATAGTAGCAACACCATATTCTTTGGTGATCCTTATCGCAAAATCCTTATCGCTTTCATCGCTTATCCTACCATATTTATATACCTGGAAATAACTTCCATAGCTCGGTAATGCATCAAATTTGGTTTGGCTCATTAATTTCTGGAAGTAATCTCGCTTGTTTTGCATAAAAGCCGGCAGGGAGAGATAGTTTTCTTTGTTTTTTAAAAAAACCGATAGCGCCACCTGCATAGGTGAATTGCAGCTAAAGCAATTGAACTGGTGCACCTTCCTGAATTCTGTCATCAGTCCTGGTGAAGCAATGCAATAGCCCAGTTTCCAGCCAGTGCAATGATACAGTTTGCCGAAAGAAAAGCAAACAAAGCTTCTTTCCATAAGGTCAGGATATCGGAGCATGGATTGATGGGCAATGCCGTCAAAAATCAGGTGTTCATATACCTCGTCAGATAAGATACAAATATTTGTTCCGCTTACGGTTTTTCTTAGCTCCTCCAGGTCGTTTTTCCTCAGCACTGAACCAGTTGGGTTATGCGGAGAGTTCAGCATGATCATGCGTGTTTTCGGGCTGATCATTTTTCTTACCTCATCCCAATCTATGCTATAATCGGGAAACTTCAGGCTAAGCCTGACAGCAACTGCTCCATTCACTTCAATGTTGGGGATATAACTGTCATAAGCAGGTTCAAAAACAATCACCTCA
This sequence comes from Bacteroidota bacterium, assembly GCA_018266455.1. Lineage (GTDB taxonomy): Bacteria > Bacteroidota > Bacteroidia > Chitinophagales > Chitinophagaceae > Puia. The sequence goes on along the minus strand of JAFEAJ010000044.1, from coordinate 5,492 downwards.
TCGCCTGGCCGAAGCACGGTGGTGAGCGCTGTGTAAACACCATAAGTGCCGCCCGGGGTTATGGTTATCTGCGTTTGAGCATTTACGTTAGTGCCGTAGAGGAACAAAATTTTTTCCGCAAGGGCTTCGCGCAAGGGCATAAAGCCTTGCATCGGCACATACTGGTTATATCCGTTTTTCATGGCTTCGCTAACCAGCGCGATCAGTTCTTCAGCCATCGGGTAATCAGGGAAGCCCTGCCCAAGATTCACCGCGTTGAACTCGGAGGCAAGGCCGCTCATTATTGTAAAAATAGTAGTGCCGGCGTTTGGAAGCTTTGAACGGAGTTGCAAAGGAGCATCTTTGTTTTAAAAAAATGAAATGATGGTAAATGTAACCCGATTTCTGTAATTGGCCCTCCTTCTTCGGTCTTTTAAATATGTGAAAGGCTGCAAAAAACCAAATCGCAAAAACCCGGTTGGCCCTGTGTCAACGAACACAAGTAGCGCTATCCATGACGCATTAACAAAACAGTAATTAAGCAAGGGCAGAGCTACATTCGTCTCTTGAAAACCCTTTACTGAAGCAAGTTTCGATGATGTTTGCAATTTGTTCATAACCTAATTTCCCCTATTTTTGCAATCCTTTAAAAAATAGCTTTAATAAAGAATTTATGTCAGTTATTCAGCAAATCCGTGATAAAGCCGCGTGGCTTGTTTTTGGCCTGATTGCCCTTAGCTTGCTTGGTTTTTTGGCCATGGATGCTTTTGTAGGGAGAAACAGGCTTTTTGGCGGCAACTCTAATATTATAGGTAGGGTGAATGGCAAGGATATTGAATACCCCAAGTTCCAGGAACTGGTGGAAGCAATGGAAAGCCAATACAAGGCCCAAGGCTACCCCGTTAATGATATGATGTCGCAGAACATAAGGAGCCAGGTTTGGGACCAGCTTGTGCAGGATGATATTCTTGATAAAATTTATCAAAAAACAGGTATTGAGGTAAGCGATAAGGAACTTAATGATATGCTTGCCGGGCCAAACCCGGTGCAAGGCATTCGGCAATCTTTTACGGATAAGAAGACGGGCATATTCGATGCCCAGGCGGCTGCTTCTACAATCAATCAATTAAGAACGATCTATAAAGGGAATAAAAAAACAGATAACAACTACACCAATGCCAAGAGGTTTTTTGAAGAATTGCAACCGCAGTGGATCAAAGACCGTGAACGCGAAAAATACCTCTCCATGCTTAGCAACAGCGCGTACATGCCAAAATGGATGGCAGAAAAAATGATTTCTGACCAAAGCCAGGTTTCCTCTATTTCTTACGTTAACACTCCTTACTCAACCATATCTGACAGCGCTGTTAAAGTAACAGATGAAGAAATCAATAGCTATGTTCAAACACACAAAGAACAATATCACCAGGATGAATCGAGGAGCATAGCGTACGTAAGTTTCAGCGCGGCGCCTACCTCAAATGACAGCGCGGCGGTTTTGAAGCAGATAACAGACCTTAAGCCGGAATTTGATACCACGCACAGCATTGAAAATTTTATAGCAAGAAATGGCTCCGACATGGAATTCAGCAATATGTACTACCCCAAGTCAAAAATACAGGTGCCTGATAAAGATTCCATTTTTGCATTGCCGAAAGGCGGGGTTTTCGGCCCATATCGTGACGCCAGCGATTATGTGCTGGCAAAAAAAATAGATGAAAAAATTATGCCCGATTCTGTTAGGGCAAGGCATATACTGATTGCAACAATTGACCCTAAAACCGGGGAACAAACGATGGAAGACAGTATTGCGAAAAGGAAAATAGACAGCATAAAGACCCTGATTGATAACGGGGCCAAGTTTGAAGACCTTGCTTTAAAACTTTCTGATGATGAAGGGAGCAAAATAAAAGGTGGCGATTTGGGCTATTTTACCTCAGGAACAATGGTAAAAGAGTTCAATGATTTTTGTTTTGACGGGAAAAAAGGAGATAAAAAAATTATAAAGACACAATTTGGATATCATTACATCGAAATTACAGATCAGAAAAATTTTGAGCCCGCATATAAAATAGCATACATGGCTAAAAAAATTGAAGCCAGCAGCGCAACAGATGATGCCGCTTCAGGGCTTGCCAGCCAGTTTGCAGGTGAAAGCCGCAATGCAACTGCATTTGACGCAAACATTAAAAAGAGCAATTATCAGAAGCTGCTCGCACAGGATATACAGCCCACAGCAAGCGCTATTACCGGGCTTGGCACAAACCGCCAGTTAGTGAAATGGATTTATGACGACAAAACAAGTCTTGGCGATGTTTCTGAACCTTATTCTGTTGGCGATAAATATGTAGTGGCAATACTTACCGAAATAAATAAAGAAGGCACAATGGCGGCAGCCAAGGCAAGGCTTTCCGTTGAGCCTATTTTAAGGAACCAAAAAAAGGCTGATTTGATTATCAAAAAAATTGGTAGCGCCAATACGCTAGATGCTGTTTCAAAGGCAACGAACGAACCTGTTTTAAAAGCCGATAGTATCAGTTTCGCATCCCCTTTTATTCCCAATGTTGGCCAGGAACCAAAAGTAATCGGTGCTTCGTTCGATAAACAGTTACAGGGAAAACCAGCTTCTGGGCCTATATCCGGCAATGGCGGTGTGTTTGTCATTAAGGTTGAAAACATCAGCGCCAAATCCAATCCTGGCGCAGATGCAGAGGAACTGCGCAAGGGCCAGCAACAACAAGAAGCTAGGCTAGTGTCTTATCGGGCATTGGAAGCTTTGAAAAAAACAGCTAAGATCAAGGATAACAGAAGCAAATTCTTTTAAAGCACAACCATAAAAATTTAACGAACTGAGCAGGGCCTAAAAGCCCTGCTCGTTTATTTGGAAGAGATATTAAAAAAAAGCTTGTTTTATATAATCAGAAAACTGCTTCGAATGTGGCTCAACTTTTTCCATTATATCTTTGTATTCATTATCGATAGCAATCATGAGCGAAGAAATTATAAACAAGGTAGCGCAAAGCAAATTGGTTACGATTAACCTGGCGGATTATTATCCGAAAGAGAAAACCATGTTATTTGACTTAAAGCCCTTTCTTTTTATGGAGCTGATATTAAAAGAAAAAGATTTTCGTGAGGCTTTGCTGAAAACAGATTGGTCGTTGTACCAGGATAAAATAGTCGCGGTTACCTGTTCTGCAGATGCTGTAATACCCATGTGGGCATATATGCTGGCAGCTACCTATTTGCAGCCAGTTGCCACCGAAATAATAATGGGCGATGAGCAAAAAGCCACTGAACAGGCTTTTTTAAAAAATATTCAAGCGATTAATGAAAATGAATATGCTGATACGCGTGTGGTTATAAAAGGCTGTGGCGATTTGCCGATTGGCGAATCTGCATATATTGAAATAACAAAAAAATTAAGACCTGTTGCCAAAAGCATTATGTATGGCGAGCCTTGCAGTACCGTGCCTGTTTTCAAAAAGAAGTAATGGCAAACCAGCGTACAAAAAGGTAAGAACACCTTTTATCGTTGAGGGAAGGAACAGTAATAGCCACTAAATCAAGGGCAACAGCCTGTAAAGTTTTTTCTTCGGGCTGCAACTCAAAGCAGTTTTCCCCTCATTACAATATAAGCCACTGAAAAGTAAATTATCAATCCGGTCACGTCTACCAAAGTGGCAACAAACGGCGCAGAAGAAGCTGCCGGGTCCGCGCCCAGTTTTTTTAAAATCAATGGCAGCATTGAACCGGAAATAGTTCCCCAAAGCACAACTCCAATCAGGGCAAAAAAAACAGTGCAGGCAACAAGCAGCCAATGTTCGCCATAATTATACCAATGAAGCTCCTGCCAAATGCTAATTCTCAAAAAGCCAACAGCGCCGAGAATAAGCCCAAGCACAAAACCTGATGATATTTCTTTGCGCATCACGCGCCACCAGTCCCGAAAACTAATTTCGCCAACTGCCATGGCGCGTATGATAATTGATGATGCCTGCGAACCGGAATTACCCCCACTTGAAATAATGAGCGGGATAAACAATGCAAGTACCACCGCTTTGCTGATTTCCCCTTCAAAATGGCCCATGGCTGTAGCAGTGAGCATTTCTCCTAAAAACAATATGATGAGCCAGCCGGCACGCTTTTTTATTAAGTTTGTGAATGAAATGGTAGTATAAGGTTCATCCAATGCTTCTGACCCGCCAATTTTTTGAATTTCGCGTGTGCCTTCTTTTTCAGCTAACCGCAGCACGTCATCAAGGGTAACAATACCCAACAGCACACCATTATCATCTGTTACCGGAAGCGCATAACGACTGTTGTGGCGAAATACCGTGATCGCTTCTTTTTGGGGATGATTAACATTGATAGAGATGAACTGGTAATCCATTATCTGTTCTACCAGCATATTTGGTTCTACTATCAAAAAATCTTTGATGTTGATGTCATCTATCAATATGCCCTGCTCATCAGTTACAAAAAGAAAATTCAAAGTTTCGGTTGCCCGGCCCCGTTGTTTGATAAGGTCAAGCACTTGCTGCACGCTGTCTTTTTTATTGACTGAGACATAATCAGGCGTCATTAGCCTCCCTACCGATCCTTCGGGATAACCCAATAGTTCCAAAGTCTCTTCCCTGGTTTCAGGGCTTAAGATCTTCAGCAATTCTTTCACTGCATTGCCTGGTAGTAATGAAAGGAAGGCTGTGCGGTCATCGGGCTTTAAATTGTTCAACAGCTCTGCAGCTTTTTCCTCAGGCAGGGACCTGATGATCACTTCCTGTTTCTTTTTCCTTAAAAATTTGAATGCTTTAGCAGCCTGTGTCGGGTCAAGATGCTGAAATAATTTTACCGCCCATTTTGTGTTGCGGTTAGTGAACTCAACAATATCTTTCGGAGATAATTTTTTCAGCTTTACAAATTCCGTAATCTTATTATGCTGGAGCAGGTTTTTAACATCGTTCAGGTTCATGCTGAATGATTGAAAGGATTAAGCAAAAAGGGAAGTTTCAAAATTATTGAACAAAATAAAGGCGAAAAATCAGAGATTAAAAACGGAAAATGAAGGAATTTGAAAAAGGGTCAAGATTGTGGCAGCAAAAAAGCAAGCTTCGTTTTATTTTATTAATTACAAATTTCAATGCTGGGAAAATATAAGATGAGATTTTTTGAAATCATAATCTTTCAAAAAGCTTTCTCAGTTTCTCCCTTGTCATCCGTTTTTCCCAATCTTTCCCTAATGCGTTTTCCCATAAAGGTTTCATGCCCAACGAAACATTGATCATGGTGTCAAATTGTTCATCGCTCAATCCCTTAGTAATGTGTTGTGGGATATCTACTTTATTTTTTTCTACCATTTTTTTAAATTCATGAACACCGTCAGGATAATATTCTTCTAGTTTATCAAAAACGATGCAATTGCCAACACCATGCTTTGTCCCAAGCAAATAACTTAATCCGTAACTTACAGCATGTGCCACACCAACCTGTGAATAGGCAATGCTCATGCCCCC
>JAFEAJ010000043.1 GCA_018266455.1 Bacteroidota bacterium | reverse complement strand
ATTCACTTACAACCTGGTGCATTTGGTCGAGAAAATTTTGGATCAAAAAGTAGATGTATGCAGGAATGACAAAATTCCGTTGGAAAAAGTGAAAGGATATGATAAAATTATTTTATCCCCGGGGCCCGGGCTTCCGGCAGAGGCCGGTTTGCTCCTGCCTTTGATCAAGGAATACGCGGCCACAAAATCAATATTGGGTGTGTGCCTGGGGCACCAGGCCATTGGGGAAACCTTTGGCGGGAAATTGGTGAACCTGTCAACGGTTTATCACGGGGTGGCGACTGACGTCTGGCGCCAGGCGTTGGGTGTAAGGTGCGATTTGTTTGCCGGCCTGCCCGAGAAGTTTGAAGCAGGCCGCTACCACAGTTGGATTGTGAGCGATGAGAACTTCCCGGATGATTTGGAGGTTACAATGAGGGACGATAACCAATACATCATGGCATTGCAACATAAAAAATATGATGTGCAGGGGGTGCAATTTCATCCTGAAAGCGTATTGACGCCGATGGGAGAGCAAATTATGCGGAACTGGCTAAAAAATTAATATGAAAAAAATCCTTCAATATTTATTCGAACACAAAACGCTTCCCAGGGAAATGGCAAAAGAAGTGTTGGTGAACATATCTAAAAACGTTTATAATGAAAGTGAAATTGCTGCTTTCATAACGGTGTTCCTTATGCGCAGCATTACCATTGATGAATTGCAGGGCTTTCGCGATGCACTGCTGGAGCTATGCGTGCGTATTGATTTGAATGGACTTGAAACGATTGATATCGTGGGCACTGGCGGCGATGGCAAAAACACTTTCAATATTTCCACCCTGGCTTGTTTTATTGTTGCCGGCACAGGGCAAAAAGTTTCAAAGCATGGCAATTATGGCGCAACTTCCATCAGCGGGGCATCAAATTTGATGGAGGCTTTGGGGTATAGGTTCAAGAACAATGCCGATCAATTGAAGAAGGAAACGGAAAAAGCCAATATTTGCTTTTTGCACGCACCGCTTTTTCACCCGGCATTAAAAACAGTAGGGCCAATAAGGAAAAACTTAGGTGTTCGCACATTCTTTAACATGCTTGGCCCGATGGTTAATCCGGCATTCCCAAAATTTCAACTGGTAGGAGTCTACAATTTGGAAATGGCCAGGATCTATAATTATTTGCTGCAACAGACGGATGGCTCTTTTACAATTATTCACGGCCTTGATGGCTATGATGAAATTTCGCTCACCAATGACACGAAGGTCATCACGAATGAAGGAGAGAAAATCATGACCCCCGAACAGCTTGGGAAGCGAACGGTTGAGGCAGCAGCGATTTATGGAGGAGCTACTGTTGAGGAAGCTGCAAAAATTTTTTTAAAGGTTTTGCATGGGGAAGGAACCTGGGCGCAAAATGCAGTAGCGCTTGCCAATGCAGCCATGGCGTTGTATAGTACCGGAAATTACCAAAACTATGATGATGCATATTTTGCTGCAGTAGAAAGCTTGGAAAGTGGCAAGGCAAATGAAGCATTAAAAAAACTAATTGCATTACAACAGGCAAACCAGGACTAAGTCAATCCTGCAAATCAAATAAATCCCGGGTCAGGCTACTGATGAATATTTTAGATACTATAATCGAAAACAAGAAGCAGGAGGTGAGCAGCAAAAAAGCAGAACGATGTATTGCTGATTTAGAGCGATCTGTTTTTTTTGCCAGGGAAACGCTATCGCTGAAAAAATTTTTGAGCGATGAGTCCCGGACCGGTATTATCGCCGAGTTCAAGAGAAAATCACCGTCAAAAGGAATTATTAACGCTTATGCTGATGTTGCCGAGATAACGAAATCCTATACAGATAATGGGGCTTCAGCTCTTTCGGTATTAACTGATGAGAAATTTTTTGGTGGTAGCGCCGATGATTTAATGAAAGCAAGGAATAATCAAATCCCTATCTTGCGAAAGGATTTTATTATTGATGAATACCAGGTTATAGAGGCAAAATCGGTCGGTGCAGACGCGATACTGCTCATTGCGGCATGCCTGACGCCCCGGCAAGTGCAAAATTTAGCGAAATTTGCAAGAAGCCTGCATCTGCAAACATTGCTGGAGCTACATGAAGAAGAAGAGCTTCAGCACATTTGCGAAGAAATAGAAATTGTAGGCATCAATAACCGCAATTTGAAAACTTTTGAAGTGGACATCGCCAGAAGCTTGCGAATGGCTGAAAAAATCCCTTCCGGTAAAATAAAAATTGCAGAAAGCGGGATCAGTTCCGTGGAAAATATTGCTTTGTTTAAGCAGCATGGTTTTAAGGGTTTTCTCATCGGTGAAAATTTCATGAAAGAAAAAAAACCATCGGTTGCCTTTGCCTCATTTGTGAACAAATTAAAAAACACTTCCATGCCTGGGAGGTAAGGAGGGTCTTATGAGGGTTAAAGTTTGCGGTATGACACAGCTTGAGCAGGTGCGCCAGTTAGACGAAATGGGGGTTGACTTTGCCGGGTTTATTTTTTACCAGCGATCGCCGCGTTTTGTGGGCAGGTTTTTGACAGGTCAAAAGTTAAAGCAAGAAAAACTGCACCTGGGGAAAGTAGGCGTTTTTGTGAATGCTGGTTATGATGAGCTGATGAAAGAGGTTGATGAATATGGCCTTGATATGGTGCAATTGCATGGAGATGAAACGCCCCGTTTCTGCGAGCGGGTGGCTAACTACATTACAGTAATAAAAGTTTTTCGCCTTGGCGACAACGACCCGGTCGAATGGATCATTAAGCCCTTTGAAGATTATTCAGACATGTTTTTATTTGATACAGAAGGAGCGGGATATGGGGGAACAGGAAAAAAATTCAATTGGGATATGTTGAAGGATAAGGCCATCAATAAATTGTTTTTTTTGAGCGGCGGTATTGAGCCATCAGATGCGGGCCAACTTAAAATTTTTGCAAAGGAGCCAGTAGCTAAAAAATTATTTTCCATTGATATTAACAGCAAATTTGAAACAAATCCAGGTGTGAAGGACTTGGGAAAAGTGAAGGAATTTGTTGGGAAGCTGAAGACCTGATTGGTTGATGTGGCGGCTATCTCTAAAGTTTTGATAAAGAAATAAATTTTATAAACCTTCGTTCAGACAATGATTAACAGCATCACCTCTTTCAACAAAGGCACATATAAACAGCCGAATATTTTCGGTTACTTCGGGAATTTCGGCGGGGCTTATATCCCAGAGATGCTTCACCGCAATGTGGAGGAACTGGCAACCAGGTACATTGATATTATGTATGAAGAATTTTTTCAAAAAGATTATCATGCATTGTTGAAAGATTATGTCGGACGTCCATCACCGTTATATTTTGCCACGCGGTTAAGTGAGAAGTATAAAACAAAAATTTATTTAAAGCGCGAAGACCTGAACCACACCGGAGCACATAAAATAAACAATGCAATTGGGCAGGTTTTGTTGGCGCTGCGATTAGGAAAAAAACGCATCATTGCTGAAACCGGCGCGGGGCAACATGGTGTGGCAACGGCAACAGTTTGTGCCTTGAAAGGAGTTGAATGTGTCGTGTATATGGGTGTAAAGGATATTGAACGGCAAGCGCCGAACGTTGCGCGAATGAAAATGCTTGGTGCAAAAGTAGTGCCGGCAACAAGCGGGAGCCAAACACTGAAAGATGCCACCAACGAAGCCATCCGGGACTGGATCAATAATCCTAACGATACCCATTATGTTATTGGCAGTGTGGTTGGCCCTCACCCTTATCCAGATATGGTTGCGCGTTTTCAAAGCGTCATCAGTGAAGAGATGCGCTGGCAACTGAAAGAACATACGGGCAATGAACTGCCATCAAAAATTATAGCCTGTGTTGGCGGGGGCAGCAATGCGGCAGGCGCTTTTTACCATTTTTTAGATGACCTGTCAGTTGAATTGATTGCAGTTGAAGCGGCAGGCCTTGGCGTGCACAGTGGCCATAGTGCAGCCACAACGCAGCTCGGTAAGCCGGGAATATTGCATGGCAGCAAAAGCTTGGTAATGCAAACTGATGACGGGCAGATTATAGAGCCACATAGTATTTCTGCGGGCTTAGACTATCCGGGCATCGGGCCAATGCACGCTCATTTATTCGAAAGTGGTCGAGCAAAGTTTTTGAGCGCTAAGGATGATGAAGCTTTGCAGGCTGCTTTTGAGCTCACTAAACTAGAAGGCATTATCCCAGCTTTGGAAAGCGCTCATGCGCTGGCTGCCTTAAAACAAATTCATTTTAAACCGAACGATATTACTGTTTTGTGCCTTAGCGGAAGAGGCGATAAAGATTTGAATACTTATATGAAAGTGATGAACGTAAATGCTGAATAATGCCAGGTTTAGCGATTATGAAATAACATAAATACAATTAGGGTATTATCACCCCGAAATGTATTTCGCTTCATCATTAGATATTGAGTGTTGATTATTGGTTGGCGAATGTTATAAAATACAAGATGAACAGGTTAGAAACATTATTCAAGACAAAAGACCAGGAAATTATCAACGTGTATTGCACCGCAGGCTTTCCTGAATTAGAAAGCACATTGCCTGTGATGCGCTCACTGCAACAAAGCGGCGCTGATATTATTGAGCTGGGTATGCCTTATAGCGATCCGCTGGCAGATGGCCCTGTGATACAATCAAGCGGCAGCACGGCTTTGCGCAATGGCATGACCATTGCAAAATTATTTGAACAGCTTAGAGATTTCAGGAAAGAAATTGCCATTCCGGTGATATTGATGGGATATATGAATCCCGTATTGCAATTTGGTTTTGAGAAATTTTGCAAAACCGCTGCTGCAATCGGAGTAGACGGGTTAATATTGCCAGACCTGCCTGAACGTGAATTTGAAACTGAGTACCGGGCCATCATCCAAAAACATGGGTTGGATTTTATTTTCCTGGTAACACCGGAAACATCTGAAGAAAGGGTCAGAAAATTAGATAAGCTCAGTACTGGCTTCCTGTATGCAGTATCATCTTCTTCCATAACTGGAAAAGACAAGGATTTTAAAGCGGTCGAAAAATATTTGCAACGGCTTCAAAATTTAAAATTGAAAAACCCTGTTTTAGTGGGCTTTGGAATTAAGGACAGGCAAACATTTCAATCGGCCAGTAAATATGCCAATGGGGCTATAATTGGCACTGCATATATTCAGGCTATCGAAAGTTCAAAAAATATTGAAGCAACGACAAAACTATTTCTTGAATCTGTTTTGAAATAAATCAACTGATCGTTAAATTAAGAACAAATCGTGGTTCTGGCAATCATTAAATACAACGCGGGCAATATTCAATCTGTTCTTTATGCCCTTGAGCGCATTGGCGTTGCTGCAACTGTAACGGATAACCAGGAACAGTTAAAATCAGCAGATAAGGTAATTTTTCCCGGGGTGGGTGAAGCTGGCAGCGCAATGAGATATCTAAAAGAAAGAAACCTTGATTTAGTAATAAAACAGTTGCAACAACCTGTGCTTGGTATTTGCCTTGGAATGCAGTTGATGTGCAGGTATTCAGAAGAAAATAATACGGACTGCCTTGGAATTTTTAATGAAAAAGTGCAAAAGTTTAATAGCGAAGAGTTAGGCTTAAAAATTCCTCAAATCGGCTGGAACAGCATTTATGGTTTAAAGTCAAAACTGTTTGAAGGAATTGAAGAAAACAGTTATTGTTATTTTGTGCATGGTTATTATGCGGCACCAGGCGAACACACAATAGCGACTACCAATTACGATCGACCATATAGCTCAGCGTTGAAAAAAAATAATTTTTACGGGGTACAGTTCCATCCTGAAAAAAGCGCGGTCGTTGGCGAAAAGATATTAAAAAATTTCCTGGAACTATGAACCGAAAACCTTAAAGCGTATAACCTGCATGAAAATTATCCCGGCAATTGATATTATAGAAGGCAAATGTGTGCGATTAACGGAAGGTGATTATTCACAAAAGAAGATTTATAATGAGCACCCGCTGGAAGTGGCTATGCAGTTTGAAGATGCAGGATTGCAAAGGTTGCACCTGGTAGATCTTGATGGGGCAAAAGCCGGGGCCGTTAAAAACTGGAAACCGCTGGAAGCAATAGCAGCAAAAACATCATTAATAATTGATTTTGGAGGTGGTATCAAAAAAGAAGAAGATGTTAGGATTGTTTTTAACTCAGGTGCAGCACTTGCAACAGTAGGGAGCATTGCAATAAGTGCCGAAACTGAATTTATAAAATGGTTATCGATGTTTGGGCCGGATAAATTTTTATTAGGAGCAGACGTGAAAGAAGAAAAAATTGCCATCAATGGCTGGATGGATAAAACAAATGTTTGGGTTTACGACTTTATTCAGAAATATTGTGAGCACGGAATTAAGCAAGTGTTCTGCACAGATGTAAACAGGGACGGAAAATTGGAAGGCCCATCAATTGGACTGTACAAAGACATCATTGCTAAATTTCCTGAACTGTATTTTATTGCAAGTGGGGGAGTGAGTTCAATATGCGACCTGGAAGAATTGCAGTCTATTGGGTGCAAAGCTGCAATTGTCGGTAAAGCCATTTATGAGAGAAAAATAAAATTGGACGATTTGATTAAGTTGAACAGTTAAATTAGGGACATGCTTACTAAGAGGATCATTCCATGCCTGGATGTGAAAAATGGAAGAACAGTTAAGGGAACAAACTTTGTAGGCCTTCGCGATGCCGGGGACCCGGTTGAACTGGGAGCGCTATATGCTCAGCAGGGAGCAGATGAATTGGTGTTCCTTGATATTACGGCAACAGTTGAAAAAAGAAAAACACTAAGTGAGCTGGTCAGCAGAGTTGCGCATCATATCAATATCCCTTTTACAGTAGGCGGGGGTATTTCATCGGTGCAAGATGTGAGCGCATTGCTAGAGAGCGGGGCAGATAAAATTTCTGTAAATACTTCTGCATTTAAAAGGCCACAATTGATTGATGAACTGGCAAAAGAATTCGGTAGCCAATGCGTAGTGCTGGCGATAGATGCCAAAAAAGAAGATGATGGTGAATGGTATGTTTATTTGAATGGAGGCCGTACTAAAACTGATTCGAAGTGTGTTGACTGGGCAAAGAAGGCTGTTGAGCTTGGCGCCGGCGAAATTTTGCTGACGTCGATGGATCATGATGGAACGAAACAGGGTTTTGCATTGGATATTACCCGAACTTTATCCGCACAATTGCCAGTACCGGTTATTGCAAGTGGTGGGGGAGGATCCCTGCAACATTTTGTTGATGTGTTTGGCCTTGCCCATGCCGATGCTGCTTTAGCAGCCAGCATTTTTCATTTTAAAGAAATTGGGATTGAAGAATTGAAACGATATTTGTTGGTACACCAGATACATGTCAGGATTTAATCAATGCATTGTTTGACTGGCCAGGCTATAGAGATGGTATGAAGGAGGTCAGCGAATGAGCCTAGGTTATGAACATAGGTACAAGCAGCAAAATAAGCTTTATGCTATTATGGCCACAAGGCAACAAATACAATTCACTCAAAAAATTAAAATAATTCGAGCAATTCGTGTATGCAGATAGATTTCAAGAAATATGCTGATGGCCTTGTTCCTGCTGTTGTGCAGGATTACGACACGCAAAAAGTGTTGATGCTGGGATTTATGAATGAGGCGGCATTTAAAAAAACAGGGGAAACAGGGAAGGTGACTTTTTACAGCAGGAGCAGAAAACGCCTCTGGACAAAAGGTGAGGAAAGCGGATACTTTTTGCTGTTAAAGTCCATAGCTGTGGATTGCGACAATGACAGTTTGCTAATCAAAGCACATCCGCTCGGGCCGGTTTGCCACACCGGTGCAGATACCTGCTGGAGCGAGAAAAACAGTAGCGATGATTTTCTTTTTTACTTAGAAAGCATCATAAATTTTCGGAAGAAAGCATCTCCTGGTGAATCTTATGTGGCGAATTTGTTCGCAAAGGGAACCAACAAAATAGCCCAAAAAGTAGGTGAAGAAGCAGTGGAAATGATTATCGAGGCAAAAGATGATAATGAAGAGCTTTTTTTGAACGAATCGGCGGATTTATTGTTTCATTATTTATTGCTCTTGAATGCCAAAGGCCATACTTTAAAACAAGTGCTCAACGTTTTGGAAAAACGGCATAATAAATAAATAGATAAACAATGAAAAAAGTAATTCTTATTTTTTTGACCATACCTGTGATAACGAATGCGCAGACAAAGGCTGAGGGTTTCCTAATCAGTGGTTCGTTAAAGGGGCTGCGGGAAAAATCGAAATTGTACCTGCTGGATGCCAATAAACAGGCGGATACCATTTGCAGGTCTGTAGCAGAAGGGGGCAAGTTTAAGCTGTCAGGTAAAGTAACAGAGCCAAATTTATATCTTTTAGATTTTGATGAAGGCAAAAAAAAATACCCTTTATTTATTGGCAATGATAATATTTCAGTCCAGGGCAATGCAGGGGATTTAAAAAGCATCCAGGTTACAGGGTCATCGTCAAATGATGATTTTGTAGAATTTCAGAAAACCTTCAATCCGTTGATGATGAAACTGAATACGGTTGCACAAATGCTCAACTCGCAACAAAATGTATCGAAAAATGATTCGTTAATGAAGGAATACGCATCAATTACAGCAGAAATTCAACATGTGGAAGACCAGTTTGTGCAGCATAAAAAATCATCTTATGTCAGCCCTTTTGTTTTGATTGTTCTTGCGCAGCTTTCAGAAAATGCGCAGCTTGAAAAAAGGTTTGGCATGCTTACTACCGAGGTGCAGAACGGTTTTTTTGGAAAATATTTACAAGAACAAATTGCTGCGGCTAAAATTGGCGAAGTGGGCACTAATGCCATTGATTTTACCCAGAACGACACAGCAGGCAGGCCGGTACAGCTTTCGTCTTTCAAAGGCAAATATGTGCTTGTTGATTTTTGGGCAAGCTGGTGCCATCCCTGCCGCATGGAAAACCCCAATGTGGTGGCTGCTTACAGCAAGTTCAAGAATAAGAATTTTACCATCCTTGGTGTGTCGCTCGATAAAGCAAAAGGCCCATGGCTGCAGGCCATCAGCGAAGATGGCCTTTCCTGGACACAGGTTAGTGACCTCAAATTTTGGAATAATGAGGTGGCCGTAAAATACCATATCCAGCAAATTCCCCAGAACATGCTGATTGGCCCTGATGGGAAAATCATTGCGAGAAATCTCCGCGGCGAAGACCTGGAATCTAAATTGTGTGAATTATTGGGGTGCAATTAGCAGATCTGCTAACTATGCTTTAGCTGGCGCTTATAAAGTTGTATAGCATTTTCATAACCTACATAAAGGGCATCGCACACCAGGGCATGACCAATTGAAACCTCATCCAGGCCTGGAATGTTCTGTGCAAAATAGCTCAGGTTGTTGAGGTCAAGGTCATGCCCTGCATTCAATCCTAAACCAAGTGCATTCGCTCTTCTTGCTGCTGCAATATATTGTTCAATTGCTGTTTCTTTATTTATCGCAAACCCTTTTGCATACCCTTCAGTATATAATTCTACTCTGTCTGTGCGTGTTTCGGCAGCACCTTCAACCATTTTAAGGTCAGGATCAACAAATATTGAAACACGGATACCTGCATGCTTAAATATGCTGATGGTATCCTGTAAATATTTTTTATTCGCAACAGTATCCCAGCCATGGTTGGAAGTGACCTGGTTTAAAGCATCGGGCACTAAAGTTACCTGTGTAGGTTTCACGGCAAGCACAAGGTCAACAAATTTTTGTTCCTGAGGGTTGCCTTCTATATTAAACTCAGTTGTGATGTTTTTTTTGATATCATATACGTCTTTATACCTGATATGCCTTTCGTCAGGCCTGGGGTGAACAGTCACTCCATCTGCCCCGAACAATTGCGCATCAATTGCTGCTTTTACAACATCAGGATTATTGCCGCCACGGCTATTACGGAGCGTGGCAAATTTATTAATGTTCACTGATAGCTTGGTCATCCTGCAAAGTTAACCATGCAAGCCAAAATATAATGAGAAAAGGAGCCCATTGGGGCTCCAGTTCCAGATAACCGTCCGTAGCATCTTGTATTTGCTGTTGTTTAATTTTTTTGCTTATGGTTCAAAGGGGACGATATACAAGATCATTGAAGTGGTTTTCATTAAGACAGGATTTTGAAGAGTTGAATTTTAATCATTGGTTACTTTTAATGATTGAAAATGGTTTCATCGGTTTTTATTGGTTTGGACTTATTTGTTTTTCTGGATCAGGTTTTAAAGGGTTATTCGGATGATTAGATTTCGTGCCTGTTTTTCAAGGATTTTGTCTTAATGTTTTTCCAATCGGCCTCGGATATTATTTTAGGTTTTTTACTGGTTGATTTCATTATTATGTTTGCGAATTGCTTGCCAAAAAGTAAGCCCCTGATGCCCAACGTATTAATATTTCTTTTTTTTATGCTTTTTCCAATGCCGGGAATTTTATGGGAATGACAGGATAAATCAAGATTGGGATATTATAAAAGGAGTGAATAAAGCCATGACCTAAAACATATTGATGAGGGCTGCTTTTGATATAAAGCCAACGAGAAAGTTTCATAAACAAACGGTGCCATAAAACTGAAGGAGCCCGGGGAGGGCTCCTGTTCTGGAATTGCTGTTACTGGCATTTTATGTACGAGGTAGTATCTGTTACATTGCAAGAACAATGCGCAAATACCTTTTATACATAATAAGATAAGGCGAGCAGTTTTTCATGCGGACTGGATAAGCTCATCAAAATTTTAGTCACCCCCATTATTGTAATGAGAGAATTTCGATTTTTTTTGGATTGGATCGAGCCCTGGTTTTAGATATTTAATGGGCCTAATTGATTTTCTTAGCTATTGGACCACTCCTCTTTTTTTAAAAGGATACTTGGATAAGTTTTTCAGTTGATGTTGGATCGTTAACTTGTTTTTCTATTTGATTGGATTCGCTGATATACTTGCCAATAGCTTGCCATAAAATTTTCTGCCTGTCATTCAGGTAATTATATTTTTATGCAAGATATTATGCTCCCTCAACGGGAATTCTTCCATTAATGTTAGAACAAATGAACTGATTTTTTTTCTTGCTGTTTGTAACGAACAAAAGAAAATTTATACAAGGATTTTATGGCAGCATTGCTTGATCAAAATTTAAGCAGGGGCTGTTTCTGATCGGCATGAACCAATATCGTTTCTGGAATAAAATAATAAGAGCCCGTGGCCGGGCTCTATTAACAAACATCTGTTTGTAATATCTTATGTAGTTCCGAAAGTTTGCTTTCGGTCAGCGGCTAAATGGCATGTGCTCAAATAAGGGTACATAAGACATATTGGACGACAAAGTTTTTCATGCGGACCGGATTATCGGCTCCGATTTCTATTATCACTGTTGTATAGCAATAATGAAATTTGATTTTTCTAGCGATTGGACTTTCAGGATGGTTCTTTTAGCGCTATTGGACTTTTGGTTTTTCAGGATTTGGCTCTAACGGTTTTGCATTTTGAAATTGGATCAGGCCTGGTGTTTTCACAGGGTTGGATCAGGATTTTGGATTTCGGGACGTAAATGGTTTTTTTAGTTTTAAAGGACTTCTTTTGGTTTCAAGGACATTAGGCCTGGGTTTTTAGGATTGGATTCTTTTTGGTTTTCTATTGTTTGGATTCGCTAATATATTTGCCAATAGCTTGCCAAAAATTGACATGATTGATAACCATAGGATTAGTCTTTGCCAGAAATGAAAAATAATCCATTTATGGGAAAATGGCAGTTAATGTTGGAATAATTACCATATTAAAACCTTGCTGCCAGTTTTAGATTAAGCAATCTTGGCGTTAATCGTTGTGGTATGGCATAAGTGGTGTTGGAAAAATCTTTGATAAGCATATAAGAGATGGTATTCTCTCTGTCAATCAGGTTGAACACTTCAAGCGTAGCCCATATATTTTTAAAATTGCGGAATGGAGAATGGCTTCTTCGATTATTTTTTTCTTCATCCAGCAACAATGCACTGAAGCCCACATCAACTCTCATATAAGCAGGAATGATCAATGCATTTCTGTATTTAACGCTTCCGGGAATATTATAAGGCATGTTGCTTCCATATAAAAGGCTGAGGTAAAATTTGAAATTTTTATTCGTGGAGAGATAGTCCTGTATAAACATGCCGAGTGTAAAAAGCCGGTCAGTAGGGCGCCTTACCCAGCCTTGTTGAACCTTAGTGCTGTCAATAGGGTGGTTTAACGAGTCGAGCATGTAATTATAATAGTATGCCCCACCAATTTTTTCTCTTGCTCTCATAAAGCCAATGCTTATCCAGCTTTCAGCATCTTTCACCAGTTCACCAAACAGCCTTGTTTCTATGCCCATAGCGTAAGCTTTAGCATTATTATCTCCTAAGTATTGAATATGCACATTGCTGATGTCGTAGGGAACTACATCGGTCATGTTTTTATAGTAGGCCTCAGTGGCAATGCGGAATGGCCTTCCGTTCCAATTGAAGTTGTAGTCGAGGCCGACAGTTGCCTGCCAACTGCGCTGCGCTTTGATGCTGGTGTTAAGAGCGCCATCGGGCTTAACCATCTCCCGGAAAAAAGGCGGCTGGTCATAAATGCCAAGCGATCCTTTGTAAATAATATCTTTAGTTGAATGCCTGGGTTTCCATGAAAAAGCCAACCTGGGAGAAATAAGAAATTGGTGATTAAGGTCATTATAGTTGTAACGAGCCCCAGCCTGTAATGTAAAATCTTTTTCGTTGCCAAGCGCAATATTATCCTGTACAAAACCGGTGAACCTGTTAATGCTGATATCAGCCTGCCCATTTACATAATTGCTGATGGTTGATGAGCCTGGCAAATAGGGCAATGAGTACCCGGCAGAATCCTGGTATTGCCATTCATGCAATTTGTTGCTCACGGTTTGCTTTTCTGCGCTTGCCCCCCATTGTATGAAATGGCTGCCTGCTTCAAGATATCCTTTATGCGACAAGTTCCAAACGTTGATGCCTAACCGGTTCCTGGCATAATTTTGATAAAGGCCGGCGCCAAGTGGGTTTGTTATTTGCCCGAATGAGGAGCTGCTTTTATCAAAATCACGCTCGCCAAAAAGATAGGCCCCGGTAATATCATAGGATTCATTTTCATGGTCAGAAAATCCGGATACCATCCATTTAAGCCGCAGGTTTTTTTTTGCTTGCTGAATAAACGATAGCCCAGTCACCGCGGTTTGATAACTGTCTTTTTCCTGCCCATTGAAATAAATATCCAGGCCAAGGTTTTCAGTAAGGAAAGGAGAAAAGACGGAAGAAGTTAACTGGCTCGATTGCGGTATCAAATTAAATTTTGTTTGAGAAAATATGCCGATCAGCTCGAGCATATTTTTATCATTTATGCGATAGGTAAAAAGCCCTTGCACATCAGCAGACGAAGGGGAATAATTGCCCTTTGTTTCCTGGCTGCCCAATAAGCTTTTATTGCTTTTATTGCGGACGCCGATTAAATATGTGAATTTATTGTTCGCCTTTGCTCCTTCAAGATGTAATCCCTGTTCGAGCAAGCCGATATATGCTGAGCCACCAAATTCTTTTGGCTTGCGGTATTGGATATCGAGCACGGAAGACATCTTATCGCCATATTTGGCCTGGAAGCCGCCATTATAAAAACTTACATTTTGAGTAAGCTCAGGATTGATTAGGCTTAGCCCTTCTTGCTGCGCGTTGTTCACCAAATAGGGCCTGAACACTTCGAAACCGTTCACATAAACCAGGTTCTCATCATAATTGCCCCCGCGAACAGAATACTGGGAAGTAAGTTCGTTGTTCGAGCCTACAAAAATTTTAATCAGGCTTTCGATCCCGCCTATAGGCGCAGGGATATTAATGGCATCTTTAGGGTTGATCCTGATAAGCCCGGCTTCTTTTCGGTCGCGTTGTTCTGTTACGGTAACGGTTTGCAATTGCTGATGGTTTCTTTCCATTTTCACCAAAATGTTTTCTTCCTCATTTTCATTCAGTAAAAAATTCCTTTGCTCAGATTGATAGCCAGTAAAAGAAAACACAAGGCCGAAAGCTTTCTCGGCTGGCACCCGCATGCGAAAGACGCCCGAATCATTGGTGGCAATGCCAGTTTGTTTCCCTAAAATAGTAACAGATACTTTCGCCAATGGCATTTCATTTTCGCCAATTATTTTTCCTGAAATGAAGGCTGCTTTCTTTTGCGCAATTGCCTGGCAAAACAAAAAGAGAGAGGAAAGTAGTAAAATGGTCCTGGAGGTTTTCAATGAAACTTTTTTACCAATGCCGAAATTAAACGATTTGAATAATAAGGAAACGCAATAACAGATAAATTATGTTTGCTTGGTTTGATTATTTATTGATTGCTTTGCTGGGCAGCCAACTGGTAACAATGCCGAAAGGGAAAGCCATATCTTCATTTTCGGCCTGGAGCGGCCTTGTTTTGCCTGGCATTTTATTGATCCGGTTGTATCCATTTGCCTTGATAAAATGCAGTATGCTTGACCAGGCGCTAAGATATCCAACCAATTCATTTAAACCCCCGTTCACACAATGCTGCATGACTTAGGGCGCAATTCTTTCAAATCAAAAAGAATAATTCGACATTTTTCATCTGCCTGTTTTCTTTCTTGTAAACCAGTAGTTGCCGCCTGTATTTGCATAAAAACTTTTTATCGAGATGTTCAGGTTCTGATCTTTTGCAACAAAAAGGATATGGCCTTAAGCAGCAACAATGCAATTGTTCTTGCCTGCTCAACAGCAACCTGCTTAAACATGGCCTGCAAAGAAGTTTTTTCAGCTAAAGCATGTGTTCTCAATTTTTGATCGAAGAAAAATGATAATTGACGAATTGCTGCTAAAAGTTGATTGCGAATAAAAAGCAGCCTGAGTATTATGCTCTTGATAAAATTTCATGCTGTTTTTTCTTTTAACAAATAACAGAAGGCAATCAATATCGCAGAAGATTGGGTTGCCTGTATTTAGCATAAATCAATGTTGTTTAGGGGAAAGCCTTTCTGTTATGAATAATGTGTTGCAGCCTTTAGTTGGGCGATTACTTTTTTGGGATCTTGCGACTTGAAAACCGTATTCCCGGCAACAAGCACATCTGTGCCTGCATGCACAAGGGGTGCCGCATTTTCTACTGTCACCCCGCCGTCGATTTCGATAAGCACATGTAGCCCCATCTCTGCAATCATTTTTTTAAGCTCACGGATTTTTTTAAAAGTGTGGTCAATGAATTTTTGGCCTCCGAAGCCGGGGTTAACGCTCATTATACAAACCTGGTCAATGTCCTGTAAAATTTCGCTCAATGCACTTGCAGGGGTATGCGGGTTGAGGGCAACGCCTGCTTTCATCCCGAGAGACTTTATCTGCTGGATGTTCCGGTGCAGGTTCCTGCAGGTTTCGATATGAACGATCAGTATGTCGGCACCTGCTTTTCTGAAATCTTCAGTAAGTTTTTCAGGTTCTTCAATCATCAGGTGTACTTCACAAGGTTTTTGTGCGATTTTTTTTATTTGCTCAATTACGGGTATGCCAAAACTGATATTGGGAACAAAACGGCCATCCATCACATCCAAATGAAAACGGTCTGCTTCGCTTTCGTTCACCATTTTGCATTCGTCTTCCAGCCTTAGGAAGTTGGCTGCAAGTATGGAAGGAGCTACAATTGCCATTGGTATGTTGATTAAATTGACAGTTTGATCGTTAAACGGGCAAAATTAACTACTTGCAGAATGATGAGCAAATCAACCTCTCCACTTCTATTCACAATTAACCATTCAGCTTTTCAACACGTTTAAGCGCTTCCTTTGCCTCTGGGAAATTTTTATCAAGCTCAACAGCGCGTTGATAATAATCTGCCGCCTGCTGATATTTGTTTACGGCTTCATAACAGCGCCCAATCCAGAAGTATGCGTCCGGGTTGGTATTGCTAACAGTGGCGGCCATGCGAAAAGTGTTCATGGCGCCATCGTAATTTTTTTGTTTATAAAAGGCAACTCCTTTTTCAATATAAGCCTCTGTGAATTTCCAGTCTCGGCTGATGCAGGAATCATACTGAATGATGGCTTTTTCTAATTGCCCGGTGTTGGAATAATAAATTCCTTTAATGAAGAAAGGGTCTATCAGGGTATGTGTAGAATCATTTTCCAAAACTTTGTCGCAAAGCGGCAGTGTTTTTGGATTATTGCTTTCAGCATATAAATGAGCCAGCTCCAGCGCAAAAGTATTCACAGGCTGTATTGAATAAGCTTTCGACAAAGAGGCAATGGCAGCAGCAGTATCTTTTGCTTGTGCCAGCATCCTGCCTCTTTCAAACCAGGCTTCAAAATTGGAAGGATTTTTTTCGATGATAGAATCATACAGGCTAATCGCTTGATGCGTTTTGCCAGACTGGATATAAGCTTCACCCAGTAATCTTTTGAATTCAGGATCATTGGGAAATTGAGTGACACAATTTTGCAGAAAGTTTATCAACTCATTTTCATGGCCCAGTATCGACATGTTCGATGCATACCTTAATGCCGTTCCTTCATCGTTCCTGAGGTCCCATGATTTTTTATAATCGGCATTTGCAATTTCATGAAAGTTATTTTGAGCCAGCAATTCTGCTCTTTCAAAATAAAGAATGGCATTGCCGGGAAAACGTTTAATGCTGTCCGTTAGCGTTACAAATGGGGGAGTTTTCAAAATGGCGGAAACTTTGTTATCGCTTTTGTCAGGTGAACTGCAAGAGACAAAAAAAAGAATTCCCCATACCCACGAAATGAAGCCGGGCGTAATTGAATTTTTCATATGGCAAAACTAAACGATTTGCGTATTTTGCACTTTGATAATTATTTAAACTATTATTGAGCAGGGAATAACACTATTTAAACAGGCCAACATGAAAAAAATGATTGCAGGTTTGTTAATTTTTGGAGGAACCATGCTGTTGTTGATGTCATTCAGGAAGGTTATTCATCTTGCTGTGCCGGCTATTGCCGGGGGCTTCGACACATTGCAATATCCTCAGGAAAAACATTTCAGGAACATCAGGCAGTTGACATTTGGAGGAGATAATGCGGAAGCCTATTTCAGCTATGACGGCAAATGGCTCATCTTTCAGCATAAAGAAGAAAAAGATGGCGTAATGTGCGACCAGATGTACATAGGCAAGATACCCACATCGCCTGATGAAAAATTTGAACCAAAGATGATCAGCAGCGGAAAGGGGAGAACAACTTGTGGTTTTTTTACCAAAGACGGCAGGCATGTTATTTATGCATCTACTTATCTGGGCGGCGACAGTTGCCCGCCTGTTCCTGACAGGCAAAAATTGAAGAAATATATCTGGCCTGTATATGACAGTTACGATATTTTTATGGCAGACCTTAATGGTAAAATTATTAAGCGACTTACCAGCACAAAAGGATATGATGCAGAAGCCACGCTTTCGCCCGATGGCAATAAAATGATATTTACGTCTATGCGGGACGGTGATTTGGACCTTTACGTGATGGACTTGAGGAGCTACAAAGTAAAGCGCATCACCCACACTCTAGGCTATGATGGCGGTGCCTGGTTCAGCCCTGACGGCAAAAAGATAGTGTGGCGGGCATCAAGGCCAAAAACGCCAGAAGAGATTGCTGATTACAAAAACCTTTTAAAGCAAAACCTGGTCGCGCCCACACAAATGGAAGTTTTTGTTGCCAATGCTGATGGCAGCGATGCCCGGCAAATTACCAGCTATGGGCAGGCCAACTGGGCGCCTAATTTTTTGCCAGATGGCAAGCATATTATTTTTTGCAGCAACCATGAATATAAAAGAGGCTTTCCTTTCAACATGTATGTTACTGACATCACCGGCAAGGGGCTTGAAAAAGTGAGCCATGATAACGGCTTCGATGCATTCCCAATGTTCAGCCCCGATGGAAAAAAAATTGTTTTCAGCAGCAACCGTGAAAACGGTGGGGGAAGGGACATCAATATTTTTATTGCCGACTGGGTGAATTAGTTTGTTGTTTGCTGTTCATGATTTGTGGTTTAGATTGCAGGCTCATTTTTTTAAAATATTGTCTATATGGATACTTTTTTGCTCGCTCTTCATAACCTTTTGCGCTGGGCGATATTAATCTTGCTCGTTTTCTCAATAATAAAAAGTTTTTCAGGCTGGAAAAATAAAAGGGCTTTCACTGCTGGCGACAGGAAAATATGGCTTTTCACATTGATAAGCGCACACATCACTTTACTGATTGGGCTATATCAATTATGTTTTGGCAGGTATGGCATATTCACCACAGGCTTACCAGCAGGAACAAAACTGATGAAGGACACGTTCTATCGGTTTTACTGGATAGAACATCCGTTTGGGATGATCGTGTCTGTGGTGCTAATCACTATTGGTTATGGGGTGGCAAAAAAGCAAATGAGCGATGAAAAAAAATTTAAAAAAGCTTTTTGGCTTTTCCTGGTTGCATTAATAATTATTCTGGCCACTGTTCCCTGGCCCTTCAGGCAGGCTGTCGGAAGGCCATGGCTTCCGGGAATGTGAGGGCTGTTCCCTGGTAGGCGCTTTAAGTTTTCAATGAAGCAAGGCAATTGAAATTTCTGAGCAACTGAGAACTTCAGGTTGGTTAGCCATTTCCCAGCATCGACGAGAGCGCCATCAATTCTTCATGCTTGTACATGTTCTTTTCATTATCAAAGCATTTGCTGAATTCTTCCAACAATGTTTGAATGATGCGCCCATGGCTGATGGGTTGAAAATAGGATGGAACAGGGGGCACAGATATCCTTTTGAAATAATTCTCCACATCTTTATGAGTGAACACCTGGCCGCTGATAGAGTCAATGAAAAACTCGATCCTGTTCATGCTTGGCTCGTGCGAATGCTTTTCGTTAAGGTATTCAGGTTTGATATATGCCAGGATGAACTGCTTCGGGATGCTGATGGCTTTTACCGGGATGTCAAGCAATTCAGCAAGGATCAGGTACAGGATGCCATTTATTATTGAATTCCCACGTTTTGTTTCCAACACTTTATTGATCAAAAACTCATCCGGGTGCTGATAAGCTACTTCGGTCCCTTTCAGGGCATAATAATTATAAAGGATGCTCGTAAGCACATTGATTTGCTCAAGTGGCGTCAGGTAGTTGTTCAGTTCCAACCAGATGTTCCTTCGCAGTTTCTCTACATCGCCCAGCACAGGTGCGGAAGCCATTTCAGGGTATTGAAATTTCGCAACCAGCATGGTTGCCGTCAGCAGGTCTTTATAACTGCTGCTTTTCCACCTTTCAAAATCTTCAGTCAGGTCGCGGTAATGAAGTTTATGGATGAGCAGCTCAATCCGCACCTGCACTTCTTCATTTATGGTATTTTCCCAGAGATTTTCAAGATTAGGAATAATGCCCCTGCCGTAGCTCACGATCCGATCGCTCACGCTCGAAAAAACTTCATGATCGGGGTCATCAATCAAATGAAAGAGCGCGGATATTTCTTTTGTTTCTTCCATGTCTTTTATGGGTTTGAGGTAGAGTACAGAAAGCTCGCTATGATAATACGGCCATCTCTAAATTTTATTGCAAAAGTCTTGATAAATTTCGAAGTAAGACTGGAGATTCGCTAATGCTAAATATCCACAGGTTGTGTATTAATGGAGAATTGATAATTGACAATGTAAGATGATCAGACAGCTGATCATCGCTAAAAAATTATACAAACAAATTGAGCTGTCAGATGCCTTGCATGTTTTCGTATTAAACTTCTTCGTGTTGCTGCGAGAGGATCATTTCTTCTTCGCTGATTTTTTTGCGGCCTTTTTCTTAGCCATTTTTTTTGCGGGCACTTTTTTAGCAGCCACTTTAACAGCCGGCTCCGCTTTTTTCTTTGCTTTGTTTTTTTTCTGGAATGCTGTTGGGTCCTGCTCTTCGATCATCTTCTTCACTTCATCCAAACTAATAACGGATAATTCTTCAGCAGTATATTTTCCGTTTGCGCCTGCGCCGGTAACCTTCATCATTTTTTTGCCAAAGCGGATGAACGGGCCCCACCTTCCGTTTTCAATAGCAATTTTTTCTTCAGGCCACTGTTGTATATAGCGGTTCGCTTCTTTTTCTATCTTCTTTTTTATCAGTTCATTTAAATCATTTTGGGAAAGGCTGTCAAAATTATATGCACGCGGCACATTAATGAACATGTCGTTCCATTTAATGTAAGGGCCGAACCTGCCTTTGCCTTTTGTGACTGGCTTTTGGTCGTAATATCCAATCGGGGCATCTTCTTTTCTCTTGGCTTGGATGATTTCGATTGCGCGGTCAAGGTCAACACTTGTTGCATCTTCCCCTTTTGGAATAGAGATGAACTGGTCGCCGCATTTTACATAAGGGCCATACCTTCCCACGTTCACTGAAATTTCCTGTCCTTCATATTCACCAATCGGGGCCCCAAGCTTGAACAGTTCCAATCCCTCCTCAAGGGAAATGGTTTCTATGCTTTGCCCTACTTTTAGTTTAGCGAAGCGAGGCTTCTCTTCTTCATTTGATTCACCTACCTGCACCATTGGGCCATATCTTCCCATTCTGGCGATTACTCTTTTTCCTGATTCGGGGTCAATGCCCAATTCCCTTTCGCCGCTGGCACGCTCAGCAGTTTCGATGGTTTTGTCCACATCTTTTTTGAATGGCACATAAAAATCATCGATCATCACATGCCATTTCATTTTTCCATCTGCTACTTCATCAAACTCTTCTTCAATGCGTGCAGTGAAGCCATAATCCATGATGTCGTCGAAATACTGCTTCAGGAAATCGGTTACCACCAGCCCAAGATCAGTGGGGAACAGTTTTGATTTTTCAGCGCCGGTGTTTTCCTGCTCAGTGACCTGGCGGATATTGTTATTTCTCAAGACTAAGATCCTGAAATCTCTTTTCGTTCCTTCTTTATCTCTTTTTTCAACATAACCTCTTTTCAATATGGTGGAGATGGTTGGCGCATAAGTGGATGGGCGCCCAATTCCCAATTCCTCTAATTTCTTTACCAGCGATGCTTCCGTATATCTTGGCGATGGGCGGCTGAATCGTTCTATTGCGCTCATTTCATTCAGCGGGAGCTTTTGGTTAATGTTCAGGGGGGGCAGCATCCCTTCTTCATGCTCGTCATCGCTTCTGTCCTCATCATCATGATCTTCGATATACACTTTCAAAAATCCATCGAACTTCAGCACTTCACCTGTGGCATTGAGTTCTTCTTTATTGGTGGATACCTGGATTTTTACATTCGTTTTTTCCAGTTCAGCATCTGCCATCTGGCTGGCCATGGTCCTTTTCCAGATCAGCTCATACAATCGCTTGCCATCAGCATCATCAACACTTGCCACATCCATATAAGTGGGCCTGATGGCTTCATGCGCTTCCTGGGCCGATTCGTTTTTGTTTTTGAATTTGCGGGGCTGCACATATTCTGCACCATACTGGTTCGTGACCTGGGCCTTGATGGCAACTGTTGCTGTTTCGCTCAGGTTCACGCTGTCTGTGCGCATGTACGTTATTTTCCCGCTCTCATATAAACGTTGCGCAAGCAACATCGTTCGGCTAACAGAATAACCGAGCTTGCGGCTGGCTTCCTGTTGCAGGGTAGAAGTAGTGAATGGCGCTGATGGAGATTTTCTTGCAGGCTTTATTTGTATGTCGGTTACAGTATAATTAGCGCCTATACAGCTTTTCAAAAATGTTTCTGCGTTTGCTGCGCTGGAATATCTTTTCCCTTCAGCAGTAAAGGTTACATCATTGGCATTAATATCTTTTGCAGTGAACTTTGCTGTTACCTTAAATGTGCTTACGGGAGCGAACGCATTGATTTCTCTTTCGCGTTCAGCAATGAGCCTTACTGCCACGCTTTGCACACGGCCGGCACTAAGATTGTTTTTCACGCTCATTTTGCGCCAGAGCACGGGGCTCAGCTCAAAGCCCACAATGCGGTCCAGGATGCGGCGCGCCTGTTGCGCATTCACAAGGTTCATGTCCACTGTGCGCGGGTTTTTTACAGCCGACTGGATGGCTGGCTTGGTGATTTCATGAAAAACAATGCGTTTAGTGGTTTTGGGATCCAGGCCCAGCACTTCGCAGAGGTGCCAGCTAATGGCCTCGCCTTCACGGTCCTCATCCGTTGCCAGCCAAACTTCGGCCGATTTTTTGGCAACGCTCTTCAATTCGCTTACTACTCTTCCCTTCTCATCTGGGATAATATACGTGGGCTTGTATTTGTTGGCAACATCAATGCCCATGTCCCCCTTGGCCAGGTCACGTATATGGCCATAACAGCTTTTTACCTCGAAATCTTTGCCCAAAATCTTTTCGATGGTCTTTGCTTTCGCAGGGGATTCCACAATCAATAAATTCTTCGCCATGCTTTAAAATCAGGTTTTTACAGAGGCCAATCTGGTTGCAACATTACATTATAACGATGAAATTAAAAAATTGGCACTGAATGGAGGACTGTCTGCGGATGGTTGTTGGCCATCAACACAATCAGGCCTTTCTGACCAATGGCTTTTTCATGATCCCGGGCTTGAAACTCCGATGGGGCATTGTTGCGACGCTCCGTTCAACTGATGTAAGCCTATTGAACTTCGGGCTGAAGAGGTGTTTGCAAAATAAATTACCCGGTAGCAGCCATAGGCCTGCCAGGTCTGTGAAACGACTACTTTATAAAATCATTTTAATATAGTGCCAGGCATCATGGATTTCAAAAGGCATTTGATAAAGCCAATTGCTATCCTGCTATTTCTCGAAACGGACTTTGTATTCCGAAAAGTAATAACTGGAATCTTTATATTGTTCTTTGTAAAACAAGCGTGCTTCTTTTCCTAATTTAAGGCTGGTGTTTTTTCCTATTATATTTTCTGCTGTATTCAATGGCTGCAAAGACGGATACCAGATAATGCGGCCCGGTTTATTGACCAGCAATTTAGGTCTGCTCCATTGTTGGGCATTATTCCCGGCTCCAAGGTTTTCGTTTTTGTTAAAAGAAATATACACGCTGCTGCCTTTCCATGAAGGCCCCTCTGCTTTTGCCATCAGCATTACCCAGCAATGCAGGTAAGTGTTCCAACTGACAGATGGCCCCCAATAAAATTTAGAGGAAGGGTGGGAGGCTGGCCCGCCGCCTTCTTCAGGAGGTATGCGCAGGCTTTCGACAGGTTTCCCAATGCCATCATAAGGCGCATCGAAGGCATGCCCGTCCCATCGCTTTGCTTTGCCTGCAGGGCTATCCAGGTCTGATATTTTAATTCTTGCTATACTGATGCATTGGCCCTTCCATTCTTTTAGCGGATCATACGTTAGCGCATCATAATTTCCTGCATAACCATATTCGCCATAAAAGAGGTACAGGTAGCCGTTAGCTGCTACAGCGGAAGGGTCTCCTGTGCCGCCAGCAAAAGTAACCGATGTATTATGCGGCTTTAATATCATCCTGGGCTGGTTGTCTTCAATAAATATGCCCTTATCCTGCCAGCTTCTTCCGCCATCAGCCGATTTCATGACACCGATCCGGCAAACAGCTGCCGGGGTAGCTGCGCCTGTCAGGCCCTGTGGCCAGTCTTTATTGATATAGCCCTTGCCAGTTGCTGCATTATATGGGAAAGTGGCCGGATAGTTTTCGTTATGATATATGGCGTACAAAATTTTCCCTGAGCCATCATGGGGGCTCTGGTAAATTGTTTCGAACCAGATAGCTCCATGCAAGCCTTCAGTTGCTGGACTGGTGTTTGGGGGCAGTATAGGCTCAGTAAAACCGCTGGAGTCATTGCTGAAAGCTTCTTCTGCATTCTTGCCATCTGCAAATTTCAAATCGCGGGCATTGCCCCATAAAGGGTCTTCGCCGTATTTGCCGGGAAAGATGCGGAAAGTATCACCGATCCAGGCTTCAGCCATATTGCAGTCCACAAAAGAACGGACAACAAATTTTTGTGCAGGGACCAAAACTGCTTTTGGCAACGCAGGCGCTTCTGTGTTTTTGTTTCGGGCTGCGACGAGAACATAGAAAGCGATGAACAATGAAAGGGGAGCAGCAAAAAAGAAGGCGATTTTTTTCATGCATGAATTGTTTTGCATGGTTAACTTAGGTAATTTTCTTATAACAAAATACGAAACCGAATGCAAAAGGGCACGCGAAAGATACCATATATATTGTATTGGCTGAGGTTGCTGGTTAATATGAGTTTGGTTCAAACTAAAACCATAGCCAGGCCAGGTTTAACTGAGTTAAAGCATAGTTGATCCATTGATCTTCTATATGTGGATTGTAGCAAAAATTAGGCTCTCGGTTTTTAATAATCCTTTTTTTTACCGGCAAATTATTCCCACAATGAATTTTTTTTTGCTAAAAATGGGAATGGAAAATTTGTAGCGGCAATTTTTTGTGATTATAATAATAATGGAATGCCTTTTGCGTTTAAAAGTTCGGTTTTTCATAGGATATTGGA
>JAFEAJ010000042.1 GCA_018266455.1 Bacteroidota bacterium | reverse complement strand
TGTTCAAAAAAAACAAGCGCTGAGTGCCAAATGTTTAGCGTTATACATTTTGTATTGTTGTTAGGACAATCCGCCAGGTCAATATTATCGGTTTTTGTGCACAGCTTCGCCCCCTCGGCCACATATTCCTGTTGATTGCCGGCCGGCCTTTCGCTTTTTGTACATGCGCTCTTTTTTACCAATCTATCTCACCGCCTTTCATTAAATCATCGAGCGGGCTGATGATGTTTGCCAATTGCCTTTTGCCCACGCCCGCGGGCCTGCTGACTTTTTTGGCCCTTACCAACTGGTCAAAAATTTATGTCCACCACTTTTTTGCTTCTCAAATGCTGCATTTGTTCCGGCACAATGCTCAGTATTTCTTCCCTCAGCGTTTTGATCAGTTTTGTCTTGATATGATCGCGGTGCGTAACCAGGCTCACTTCCCTGGCCGGGCTTGGGCTCTTTAAGCGCTTCACCAGTTTGAGGTGGGCCTTGCTGAATTCCATCACTGCCAGCTCCGGCAGAATAGTGATGCCATCGCTCTTATCAACCATTCTTTTGAGCGTTTCGATATTTCCTGTTTCATATTTAAAACGAAAATTGTTCGCCTTTCTTAGTTCGCACAAATTTAATATCTGCGAACGAAAACAATGCCCTTCTTCCAATAGCCAAAGCTGGTTGGCATCTATTTCTTTTGCGAGCACATATTTTTTAGCGGACAATGCATTTTTTGCAGACACATACACAAAAAGCTCTTCATAAAAAAGCACATCTTCTTTTATGGAAGGGTCTTTGAGCGGTGTTACGACTATGCCACAATCGAGCCGGCTGTTCTTCAGTTCCAGTATCACGTCTTCAGTAATGTATTCTTTGATGACAAGCTGCAGTTTAGGGTATTTATTGCTCATTGATTTGTAGAGCGGGGGCAACATGTAAGGGGCCAGGGTGGGTATGATGCCAATGCGCAGCTCCCCGGAAAGCGTATCCTCCTGGTCGCTGATGACCTGTTTGATCATCTGGGCTTCGCGCAGGGCAATCCTGGACTGGGCAATGATCCCCGCGCCAATCTCAGTAGGGATCACCGGCTGCTTGGTCCGGTCAAAAATTTTTACGCCCAGCTCTTCTTCCAGTTTTTGAATTTGCATGCTAAGGGTGGGCTGTGTAACAAAGCATTGCTCTGCGGCCAATGCAAAATGGCGGCAGGTATCCAAAGCAACGATGTATTCCAGCTGGGTAATAGTCATAAACAAAAACTATTTAATCATAAAAATAATCAATTTGATTTATTACCCATGCTCCCGTAGTTTTGAAAAAAGGAAAACATAACGATCCAACCAATATTTTTAATTCATTTTATCAATTTTAAAACATGAGCACGAACACATCCCACAACACAACAGCCAATGGCAGCGGCACAGCCCAATGCCCGTTCCACAATGGGGCTACAAAAAGCGCCAATGGCAGCAACAGGAACCGAGACTGGTGGCCAAACCAGTTGAACCTGGGGATCCTGCGCCAGCATTCCCCGCTCTCCAACCCAATGGGAGAAGATTTTAATTATGCCAAAGAATTCAAAAAGCTTGACCTGAAAGCAGTGAAACAGGATATTTATGACCTGATGACCAGGTCGCAGGACTGGTGGCCCGCAGACTTCGGCCACTACGGGCCTTTGTTCATCCGCATGGCATGGCACAGCGCAGGAACCTATCGCACCGGCGACGGGCGGGGCGGGGCGGTAGGCGGCGGCCAGCGCTTTGCCCCACTCAACAGTTGGCCGGATAATACCAACCTCGACAAAGCACGGAGGCTGCTTTGGCCGGTGAAACAGAAATACGGCAGGAAGATCTCATGGAGCGACCTGCTTGTTCTCGCCGGGAACTGTGCGCTCGAGTCAATGGGCCTGAAAACTTTTGGCTTTGGAGGAGGGCGCGAAGATGTGTGGGAGCCCGAGCAGGACGTTTACTGGGGCCCGGAAAAAGAATGGCTGGGCGACAAACGATACAGCGGGGACCGCGACCTGGAGAACCCGCTGGCTGCAGTGCAAATGGGATTGATTTATGTAAACCCAGAAGGCCCCAATGGAAAGCCCGACCCGATTGCTGCAGCAATAGATATCAGGGAAACTTTCAGGCGCATGGCTATGGATGACTATGAAACGGTAGCCCTGATTGCCGGTGGCCACACTTTTGGCAAAACACACGGAGCCGGCGACCCGAGATCATTAGGCCCTGAACCCGAAGCTGCAGCTATTGAAGACCAGGGATTGGGCTGGAAAAGCAAATTCGGAACTGGCAAAGGGAAAGATGCCATTACTGCCGGGCCGGAGCTAACCTGGAGCCAGACGCCTACAAAGTGGAGCAACAACTTTTTTGCAAATCTTTTTGGGTTCGAATGGGAATTGACAAAAAGCCCGGCAGGCGCTTACCAATGGATAGCTAAAAACGCAGGAAATATTATTCCTGACGCCTATAACGCATCAAAAAAACACCTGCCGGCTATGCTCACTACCGATCTTTCTTTGAGGTTCGATCCTGCTTATGAAAAAATATCAAGGCATTTTTATGAGCACCCTGATGAGTTTGCTGATGCATTTGCACGGGCATGGTTCAAGCTTATGCACCGCGACATGGGGCCGATCACACGCTATCTCGGGCCTGAAGTTCCTTCGGAAGAACTGATCTGGCAGGATCCTATTCCATCGCTCAATCATAAGCTGGCCGATGAAAAAGACATCAAAAACCTGAAAGCTAAAATATTGGCTTCCGGGCTTTCTATTGCGCAACTTGTAAGCACAGCCTGGGCTTCTGCTTCTACTTTCCGTGGCTCTGATAAAAGAGGCGGCGCTAATGGCGCACGCATTCGCCTGGCCCCACAAAAAGATTGGGAAGCAAATAACCCGGCACAACTTGATAAGGTGCTCAAAACGCTCGAAGGCATCCAAAAAGAATTTAATAATGCGCAAACCAGCGACAGGAAAATTTCTTTGGCAGACCTGATAGTGCTGGCAGGCTGTGCAGCTATAGAGAAAGCAGCTAAGCATGCAGGTTTTGAGGTAACCGTACCCTTCACGCCCGGGCGTATGGACGCTTCACAGGAAAAAACCGATGCCGTATCGTTTGCAGAGCTTGAGCCGATAGCAGATGGCTTCCGTAATTACCAAAAAGCTCATTATACAATACGCCCCGAGGAATTGCTGATCGACAAAGCACAATTGCTTACCCTTACTGCACCGGAAATGACCGTGCTGGTTGGCGGTATGCGCGTGCTAAATACCAATTTTGATGGCAGCAGGCATGGATTGCTCACCAAGCGCCCCGAAACGCTCAGCAATGATTTTTTCGTGAACCTGTTGGATATGGGCACTACCTGGAAAGCAACATCAGATGCAGAAACAGAATTTGAAGGCCGCGATAATGAAACCGGAAAAGTAAAATGGACAGCAACACGTACCGACCTGGTTTTTGGCTCCCATGCTGAGCTTCGTGCTGTTGCAGAAGTTTATGCCTGTGAAGATGGGAAAGAAAAATTCATCAACGATTTTGTGGCAGCATGGAGCAAGGTGATGAGCCTTGACAGGTTTGACCTTGCCTAACACAACTGGGAAGTTTTATAAACAAAAAAGCGGCTTAATATAGCCCGCTTTTTTTATTTGTACAGTTGATGTTCGAGCAGGCTGGCGCCAAAATATCACAATAAAAAGAACTTATGGAATGTGTGCTTATTTGAACAGTATGGCAACGATTGCATTGATGTTCCCCCAAAAAGCAATTGGAAGAAGCCAAAGATTTAGCTGCGCTAAACTTTTAGCAAACTATTTTTTTATATTTGTTTGATAGGCGCGTAAGCGATACTGTCGTATTCATCTCAGGAAATACTTAAAAAAACAGGGCCAACACACTTAACCCATTTCTAAATGGATATAAAAAACGATGAGCACACTAACAGGGAAAATGTTTCAGACGATGAACGAAGGCTTGCGGCCCTGGGGTACAAACAGGAATTGAAAAGAAC
Source organism: Bacteroidota bacterium (assembly GCA_018266455.1). Classification (GTDB taxonomy): domain Bacteria; phylum Bacteroidota; class Bacteroidia; order Chitinophagales; family Chitinophagaceae; genus Puia. Next base: position 45,799 of record JAFEAJ010000042.1, on the reverse strand, counting down.
ATGGTCGGGTTTTTCTAATTTTGCAATATCCTTTTCAGTAATATCCATCTTAAGCGGTTGCTTCACCACCTTTGCGCAGGCATGGAACAATGGAGGGCCGGTTGCCATTTCGCTTGGCTGGCCTTTGATCTCTGCATTTATATTGGTGATTGGCCTTTGCATGGCCGAACTTGCTTCTGCCTATCCCACATCCGGCGGCATTTACTGGTGGGCATCAAAACTCGGCGGGGCAAAAGCCGGCTTCTATACGGGCTGGCTCAACCTGATCGGCCTGCTTGCCATCACTGCCTCCGTTGCTTACGGAGCTGCTACTTTCCTTAACCTTACATTAGGAGCCTGCTTTGAAAATTATTCTGCCTTTTTCTTCCGGGGAGACAGCATCAAACAGCAATTCTTCTGGTTCGTTGCCGTTATGATCATTATTACTGTCATCAACTGCTTCAGCAGCCAGGTGCAGGCATGGTTCAATAATGTGTCTGTATGGTGGCATGTGTTCGGCGCAATAGCAATTATTGCCATATTAATTTTTGCTCCCAGCCAGCACCAAAACCTAAAATGGGTTTTTACCGCCCGCATCAACAATTCCGGTTTTCATAATGGCATCACCTATTGGTTCTATGTTTTGCCGCTCGGCTTCCTGCTTACCCAATATACCATTACCGGGTTTGACGCATCTGCGCACATGAGCGAAGAGACACAAGGCGCACATGTAACAGCAGCAAAAGGAATCTGGAAGTCGATTTTTTATTCAGCCATCGGCGGTTATGTATTACTGTTGGCATTTTTATACGCAGCTACAAAGCCGGAAATCGTCAGTTCATTCGACAGTTCAATAAACCCTTATGGCAGCGGGTCGGTAATCGCCATATTAAGCAATGCACTAACACCCGTCATGCTCAAGCTGGTGCTGCTTATTTCAACCGGCGGACAAATATTCTGCAGCATTGCATCGCTCACTTCCTGTTCAAGAATGATGTTTGCCTTTTCGCGAGACGGGGCCGTGCCCGGGCACAGGCACTGGGCAAAAGTGAACAGGAACATGGCGCCCGTAAATGCAGTGCTTGCCTCTGCCATTATGGGCATCATCATCACCCTGCCTGCGCTTTGGAAAAGCCCGAGAGGAATACCAACAGCATTTTATGCCGTAGTGTCCATCGGCATTATCGGTCTTTATTTAGCCTTTGTAATTCCTATTTGGCTGAGGTGGAAAGCGGGGAAAAATTTTCAGGCCGGCGAATGGAACCTTGGCAACAAATACCAATGGATGAGCATAATTGCCATTGTTGAAATAGTGATCACCTGCATTTATTTCATCATGCCATTTGAACCCGCGGCTATCCCGTGGAAAAACGATTTTACATGGGTGGCCGTAAATTATGCGCCGATACTGGTCGGCGCAACTTTATTGTTCTTATGGATCTGGTGGCATTTGTCAGTAAAAAAATGGTTCACCGGGCCGATTAAAACAATTAACGGCGATGCATAACTGAAAAATTGAGATGTCCCTGGTTCACGATACGAGATTAAGCAGGTTGGTTTCAAAGATACCTGTGCTTGCCAATGCAAAAAAAATTTCTGCATTGGGCGGGGGCTTAACCAATATCAATTATAAAGTAGAAACCGAAAACGATATTTATGTAATGCGGGTGAGCGATTCAAAATCATCTTTATTAGGCATTAACCGGGATAATGAAAGGATGAATACAGCAAGAGCTCACGAGGCAGGTGTTGGGGCAGCTTTAATAGGTTCGTTACAGGAAGAAAGTGTCCTGGTAATAAGCTGGATCAATGCAACCACACTGCATGCGAACGATTTCAAATCAAACCCTTTATTATTAAAAAGGGTTGCTGCATCGCTGCGCATGCTGCACGCAGGCCCGGCCTTCGAGGGCAATTTTCATTTCCCCGCAATCCGGAAAAATTATTTAAACATTGTATTGGCGAATAAATATTTCGTGCCCGAGCAATACATGGAATTAGCGCCAAAGATCAGCGAGCTTGAACATGCCATTGCAGCAGATCCTGAAAAACCAGTGCCCTGCAACAACGACCTGCTCGCTGAAAATTTTATGGACGATGGCAATAAAATCTGGATCATCGATTACGAGTACTCCGGGCAGAACGAAGCATCGTTTGAAATCGGGAATTTCATCAGCGAAAGTTTTTTGGGTGATGAGCTATTGACGGTTTTGTGCGATGCCTACTGGCAAAAACATGACCCCAGAAAAATTGCAAGAGCGGCGGCATGGTCCATGATCGCCCGTTTTGGCTGGGTAATGTGGGCATCTATCCAGGAAGCAGTTTCACCTATCCGCTTCGATTTTCGTTCCTGGGGAATGAAAAAATGGAACTCGGTTTTGCCGGAATTGACAGGCGATCGTTATCAAAATGTTTTAGAAATTTTAAACAATAAATCAAATGAATGAGTTTCCGGAACAGGCAAGAATTGTAATCATCGGCGGCGGCGTAGCTGGCGCATCTATCGCTTATCATTTAGCATTAAAAGGCGAAACAGATGTTTTGCTGTTAGACAGGAACGAATTAACCAGCGGGTCAACTTTTCATTCAGCAGGGTTAGTAGGGCAATTGCGCGGCTCGGTTACGCTCACTTCAATGATGATGTATAGCGCAGAATTGTACAGGAAATTATCGAAAGACCACGCCACCGACCCGGGTTGGGTGGAATGCGGTGGCATCCGCCTGGCCTGCACGCCCGAACGTGAAATGGAACTAAAAAAACAAGTGGGCTGGGCAACTACTTTCGGACTGCCGCTGGAAGAAATTTCAGCAGAAAGGGCCAAAGAGCTTTTTCCCCTGATGTCCACCGAAAACGTGCTGGCCGCCACTTATCTTCCTACCGACGGGTACCTCGACCCGAGCCTGCTTTGCAATTCAATGGCCAATGAGGCTAAAAGAATGGGTGTAAAAATTTTTCGGCACACAAGGGTAACGGCCATCAATACACGCAACAATCAGGTGGTTTCAATAACTACGGATAAAGGAACTATCAGAACTGAAAAGATTGTGGCTGCCTGTGGCTTGTACACTCCCGAAATAGCGAGGATGGTAAATGTGCGGGTGCCCATCATCCCCATGAGCCACCAATACTTGGTTACTTCAGCATTCCGGAAAGTTTCAAAAAGCGACCCGCATTTGCCAACGCTTCGCGACCCGGACAACCTGGTGTATTACCGTGAAGACGGCGCCGGCCTGGTGATGGGCGGGTATGAAAGAAAATCCGCTGCAGCTTTCCTTGATGAAGACCTGATAGACCGTGTTCCAAAAGACTTTAATGGAAAACTATTACCTGAAGACTGGGGCCGGTTTGAAGAGATCATGCTCAACTCGGCCATGCGCGTGCCTGCCATGGCTACTGCACCGATCAGGAAGATGATCAACGGGCCTGAAGCTTTCACACCTGATAACGAATTCTGCCTCGGGCAAACATCTGTAAAAGGTTTTTTTGTAGCAGCCGGTTTTTGTGCGCATGGTATCGCTGGCGCAGGCGGGGTTGGCTACGAAATGGCAGCATGGTTATTAGATGGCTACCCCACAAAAGATCTATGGGAGATGGATGTGCGCAGGTTTGGCGCACAGTATCAATCTTATTCCTACACACTGGCAAGAGTGGTGGAAAATTACGAGTCGTATTATGACATCCGTTATCCCGGCGACGACAAAAAAGCAGGAAGGCCACTGAAAGTAAGCGCTGCTTATGAATGGCATAAAAAACATGGGGCCGTGTTTGGAGAAAAATCAGGATGGGAAAGGGTGAACTATTACGCCGAGAACGAAAACCCGGATTACGAAAGCTTAAGGCCCGAAGGATGGGCAGGAAAAAACTGGAGCACTGCCATCGTTACTGAGTCTGTTGCAACAAGAGAAAAAGCGGGGCTGTATGATGAATCTTCATTTTCAAAAATTGAGATCAGCGGCACCGGCGCAGCAAATTTTCTTGAGCGCCTCTGCGCAAACAAGATCAATAAAGGCGCTGGCTCTGTCACCTACACCCAAATGCTCAATGAACACGGCGGCATTGAAAGCGATGTAACCGTAACGCAGATTGATGACAATACGTTCAGGATGATATCAGGCACTGCATTGCACAGCCATGACATGGCCTGGCTCAGCGACCATTTGCCAGAAGATGGCTCCGTTGCATTAAGAGACATCACGGCATCACTAACCTGTTTCGGCATCTGGGGGCCGCTTGCAAGAGAGGTGATGGCCACGCTGACCAGCCTTGACCTTTCCACTCCCGCATTCCCCTTTTTGAGCATGAGGAAAACTTCAATAAAAAATATCCCCGTGCAATTGGTGCGCGTAACTTTTGTAGGCGAACTCGGTTATGAAGTGTACGCACCTGTTGAAAAAGGATCGGAAATTTGGGAAGCCCTCTGGCAGGCAGGAAAACCATTTGGGATGGCTGCCTGTGGTTACAAAGCCATCGACTCACTGCGAACAGAAAAAGGATATTTATACTGGGGCTCAGACATTACCCCGGAAGAAACCCCTTCCGATGCGGGCCTGAATTTCGCCGTTGCAAAAGATAAAGATTTTTTGGGCCGAGATGCATTGAAACAGCATGTTCCAAGAAAAAAACTTGTAACGATCGTTCTGGATAACCCGCGTGCGGTGGTATTAAGCAATGAACCGGTTCGGGTTAACGGAAAAATTTCAGGAAGGGTCACATCCGGCGCTTATGGATCGAGCATCGGCTCATCCATTGCCTTCGCTTATTTACCGGTTGAGCTTGCAAAACCCGGCACCGGCACTGAAATTTTTATTTTCGGCCACTGGATAAAAGGGAAAATAGCCCAGGGTGCTTTGTATGACCCGAAAGGATTAAGGGTGAGGTTATAATTTTGTTTTACAGGCAGCTTCCTGCTCATTAAGCAGCGCCGTTCCCAAACCTTTTCCAAAGTTCTGCACGTTGGAAATGAAAAACGCGCCGAAGGGCAATGCAACAATGGTAGCAAAAATACGATGAACACCTGTTAACAGGCTTCATTGCCAGTTGTTTGCATTATTGTGCAAAACCACCTGTTCTTCGTTAGCAGAAAATAAGCTACGTTTACAAAAATTGATAACCTAAAAAACTTCATCCATGAGCAGCACACAAATTGCCCCCCCCCACTGACAAAAATTTACCGTTTGGTTTTATTGCAGGAATCATTTAACAGGATTGGAATTCCCCCACCACAAAACATCCTGGAATGATTGCCATATCAATATCAAATCCGCAAGCAACAGCACACTCGCCGCCTACTGGCGCAACGCCTGAGCTTTAAGCCGCTTACCAAATACATCAACCTAAAATTTATTGTTATGAAATTAGAAACCATATGGAAAATTAGTTCTTCATTGATATTTATTGCAGCAATAACTGTTTTAATCAACAGTTGCAAGAAAGAAACAAAAAGCAACAATAATGAGTATTCGAATGGGGAAGACGAAAAAATTAATATCAGAAATCTAATCAGCAAAAATGGAATACCTTTTACCATTCCAATAAATAAAAAGATCCAGACATTTTATTCTGATACAAACGGTAACGAGTTAACAAAAGAGAGCATTTCTCATTTGAATAAGGGCGATGGAAAAACTGAAAATTCATTTGTATCGCAATGCACTGGCGATATATGGAGTGATACCCTTAAATCGTATACCCTCACCAGCAACTGCCATCTCAGCCCCAATGGATTCAAAATTTCTTGGACCTATAATATTTCCTATGACAATAATCTTGTTCTATCAAATGGGAGCTATCTTGCAAAAGGGTACATCAAAATTCAAAATGGTTCAACTGTTGTATACTCGAATACCTCTGTGTCGAATGTAACAATAAATGATTTAGGGCCTGATGCAAACGTTCCTGGCAATGAGCTTTTTTCAGTAACGTATGCAACGGGATGGTTGCCCGATTCATATTTTAATTTGGCTTGGGCTGTACAGCTTGGCGGAAGAGTGCCTTCAGATTGCCCGGATATAGAGCCCTTCGTTCAGGGGCTCACACCTTATACACCAACATCTTTCGAATACCCTCTTACAACTCCTTGTAACAGGATTGATACAATATGGGGTGCTACATCATCAAACCCATTTAGGTTTTATGGAGAAGACCCAACCGGCACATGTACAAATTCAGGTTTTGTATACCCAAGTTTGCAACAAATAGAATATAACATCAACGGCGTTTGGTACGGAGAAAGCCAAACCATGGACTCCTTAATCCGGGACACCGCAATGAGCTATTATTTACCTCCTACAGGCGGGCCTTTTTCAAACTTTCTAACTTCAAAATTCGGGTTGGTAGACCCTTACGGGTCATTGGAATTGCAAATAGATATTACTAAAAGAACTTCAGGGCATGGCAAGATGTACATAAGAACACGCAATATCGTTTATAATAAACCCTTATCCCAATATGGCGGCCAATGGCCAATCCCAAAATTTGTAGGAACAAATCAGAATTGTTGTGTAAGTCCATGGTCATCATTATACACTTATTCCTATTAAACAGAAACAACCTGAAGGAGTTAATCCTTTTTTTATTAGTTTTTTCGAAATGCCGAGAAAAAATATCATAAAAAAGCAAGCAATGTTCATTTGCAAATGTGCATTGCTTGTTCTTTTGAACCAGCATTCATTTTGTCAGGATAGCAGTTGTAGCGACACGCTAAAAACCTATTTTTATTCCTCACCTTCTTTACTTTTTCAGTCCCATCCTATTTTCTTCTCAATGCCAACGCATGATAATGGCATGATACACTTTCAGGATGATGCCATTGGGGCTGATAGCATTTCACTATTTAAGATAAATAATGCCGGGCAAATTGTTTGGGCAAAACGAATCAGGAAATATAAAGTTGCGGTATGGGAAAACATGCAAGAGCTAAGCAATAACGATATACTGCTTAATGGCCGTGATTCAAGCACTTTGTTTTGCACAAATGGGTGCACTCAAAATATTCATTTGCTTTTAGATGAAAATGGGAATATCCTCTATGAAACCCTTTATGACAACCAGAGCAATGATTATGGCTGGATTACTTGCGACTCGGGGCCAGGACAATCGTTGGTTTTCGCAGGCACTAGGGCCTCTTCAAATGGTGGCGGATTCACAATTTTAAGGAATGATACATTAATGGTTCCTGATTTAATAACCATTGAAGCCTGGTCGCATAATTATTCGTTTACCAACGCCACATCATACTACTTGTCAGTGGACAATCTGTATGTGATAAACAATTTTGTTTACATAGGGGGCACGTATGCAAATAGCCAAAACCAAAATAATGATGCAGGGATTTGGATGCTTAAGTTAGATTATACCACAGGGGATATTATTTCCCAAATGGCCTATAGGATTACTGGCCAAACTGTACCAAGTGATTCTACAACACTTCAAAGTAGCGCAGGGTTCAAGCCATTTGGAAATAAATTTGTTTTTACTTTTAGGTTGTTGCACACTACACTTCAAAATAATGAAATCGGGTATATTCAAATAGATGATGATTTGAATATCATCCATCCCCCAATCGCCGTAAGTTCTTCAACGGTTGACCCTACAAATGCATATCCCATTATAAACGGCAGGGGCAAATCTTTATATATTATACCTGGATGGCACGCACAGGCGCACTACGCATTTATCGATTCAATGAATAACTTGTCTGATCAATTCCATATTTCAAATGTTCCCAATGCCACCAATTTGTTTCAATTTTATTTTAAAAATAACAACCTTGTAAATTTGTCAATGTCTGTCGGTTTGGGAGGCTCGCTTTATTTACAGAGCATGGATATCCCTTTATCCTTTTTAATGGACAGTGGCTGCATAACTCTAAGCCAGTCAGATTTCGCCATCTCAAGGAAATTACCATATAAAAATTCAAATTTTAATTGGGATGACGTATTGCCACATGATATTGCCACGATTGGGCTTCTGCAAAACCAACCAGAAAATTCTTTTATTCTACAAAGCCTGCTTGCCTGCCAGCAAGAAAGCCTCTGCAATACAATAAAACTTTTGGGCGACAATAATCTTTGCTTTAGCGATTCGCCTGTTGTTTTCACCGCATCAAAAAACAATAAATGCCTCAAAAAAATTGACTGGGAGGCAGACACTTCTTATGCTTCGCCCTTCAAATTCCTCAACGATTCATCTGTTTCAGTTCAGTTCAAAAAAGCAGGCAGTTTTTTTATGCACGCAACCTTGACCGGTTGTGGCATTGCTGATTCCTTGTTGATAACAATCAGGCCCAGGCTGAGAAATGTCTCTATCGGCAGCGACACCCTGCTGTGCCCGGGAGCAGCCGACACGCTGCGCCCATCGCCCCCTTACCAAAAATACCTCTGGCAGGACGGCTCCACCAGCCCCTTCTTTATCGCGAACAGTCCAGGCACTTATCACCTAACGGCAACGGATATCTGCAACAATACGTCATCCGCTTCGGTAAAGGTCAGCTATGACACCAGCCTGCTCTCGGCGGGGAAAAGCTTCCTGCTCTGTAAATCGCAGGACACCGCATTATCAGCGACTGCCGGGTTCTCCGGTTATCAATGGCTGCCCACTGGCGCCATCCTCGGCAGTGCCATGTCCCAAACAATACAAATAGCTCCTTCCGCCACTACCGATTATATTGTCAGGGCAACATCGCCCAATGGCTGCCTGCTCAGCGATACGCTGAAAGTGACGGTCGAAGACTGCCTCGACAAACTGGTCATGCCGACAGCCTTCACCCCAAACAACGATGGCATTAACGATGTGGTGAAGCCAAAAGTTTTCGGGCCACTGGAAAAATATGAGCTGTACATCTACAACCGATGGGGGCAGCTGGTGTTCCATTCATCGAGCCCCGGCGAAGGCTGGGACGGGAAGCTGAACGGTGCTGCGCAAAGTAGCGGCATGTTTGTCTGGGCCTGCAGGTACCGCTTCGCAGGAGAGAATGAAAAGACCGGCAGGGGCAGCTTCCTGCTCATTAGGTAGCGCCGTTCCCAAGCCTTTTCCAAAGTTCTGCACGCTGGAAATAAGGGGCGCACCGAAGGGCAATGAAACAATGGCAGCAACCTTCAAGGCTTGAATAACTGCCAGGTTCTTGAGAATGGCGATCAAGAAAATATTGTACCTTTCTTTAACTAAAAGCTGCCAGGTATGAAACTATTCTTTATAACCTTTCTTGCTTTTTTTTCAGCACTTGGATTGGTGCGCATTTCAAAAAACAGCCAAAAGATAAATAACAATGCTGCCGGCATCAGCATCAAACCCATATTCAAATGCAGCCCTGACTGGAGCTTGTTGAATAAATATATGGAGGGAACAGATATCCCGCCGATGCCTGGTGCTGGTAAATACAAATGGGATATCCATACCAGGAGCGATAGTGCGCAATTTTATTTCAACCAGGGCATTAACATGTATTATGGCTTTCATATTATTGAATCGATGGCATCTTTTATAAAAGCTGCAAAATTTGACGCCCCTAACCCAATGCTATGGTGGGCAAGGGCATTGGCGTATGGGCCAAACATCAATGATGCCGGATATACAGCCTCTCCCCTCGCTTTTGAAGCAGCGAACAAGGCACAAATGCTTTCCGCCACCGCTTCTCCATTTGAAAAAGCATTGATCGACGCCATGGTAACGCGCTATTCAAATGACCCCACAGAATCAAGAGCAGCTTTGAATAGCAGGTACACCTCGGCCATGGAAAAAGTTTACCTGGGATTTCGGGGCAATGCTGATGCTGCTGCCCTCTATGCAGATGCGATGATGCTTGAGCACCCCTGGGAATTCTGGAAAGCCGGTGGCCTTCCTTATCCATGGACGCCACGGATACGCAAGGTATTGGAAAGCGGTTTGATGAAAGCGCCTGAGCACCCGGGCATCAACCATTACTATATTCATGTAATGGAACCTTCGCCTTATCCTCAAAAAGCAATGGCAAGTGCAAATCGCTTGGGGAAATTGAATCCCGGCTTATCGCATCTTGTTCACATGCCTTCGCATATTTATTTAAGAACAGGGTTTTACACAAAAGGGTATAGCGTGAATGAAGAAGCGGTAAAACAGTATAAAAGCTATGTCCATTTATTTCCTGCAGCCATTGGCAACGAAGCGCTGTACAAATTGCACAACGAACACATGTTAGTGAATTGCGCTATGCATGCCGGCCGGAAAAAATATGCTATTGACGCTGCCCTTTCTTTACAACATAATATTGACACTGCTTTTATAGCTTTTCCAGGCGGCACCGGGAATTTTATGCAGTACACCTATATGGCGCCTGCTTTGATCATGGTACGTTTTGAAGACTGGGAAGGATTGCTCAATGCAACATCTGTTGAAGATAAATACGTTTATGCTTCTTTACTTGCACATTTTGGGAAAGGAATGGCTTATTGTGCCAGAAACAAAATAGCAGCCGCCCGGGGGGAGCTTTCCATACTTGAAACTCTTTTAAATGACAGCTCGCTATATGCGCCTTTTGCACCGTTTTCGCCTGCAATAGATGGCGCCACTATTGCTACGAATCTTTTAAAGGGAAGTATTGCATTAAAAGAAAATAGTTTTTCTGAATCAATCCATTTTTTTAAAGAAGCAGCAGAACGGGAAAAGAAAATGGTGTATAACGAACCCAGGGATTGGTTGCTTAATCCTAAAAATTACCTTGGGACAGCTTATATGGCAACCGGCGATTATAAGAGCGCAGAAGCTGCATTTAAACAAGACCTGGACGATAACAATGAAAATGTATGGTCGTTATCCGGCCTATATAAGGCGTTGCTTAGGCAAAATAAAAAAGCAGGAGCTGCACAGGTGCTGATCAGATTAAAAAAAGCTTCGACAAACAGTGATGTCAGCCTTGTAAACTGAACCGATGGTTTAAACCAATTTAAGCAAATGCCATGAACAGCTCAGTATTCGTGGGCCAACAAGAAACAAACAAATAACACCATCAATAAGACTTTGGCACGCATAGAGAAGGATAGCAAAAAAGAATCCTTGCAAATATTAATTTACAAGGATGTATTTCATTTATTGTTGCCCGACCTGGATTCGAACCAAGACAAACAGAACCAAAATCTGTCGTACTACCATTATACTATCGGGCAATGCCGCCCCCCCTGTCGGAGGAGTGCAAAAGTAATATTCAGCCAACGATGTTCCAAAAGAAATTTGCCTGCAAGCACCCACAGTTTTGTATCGCAGGCACGATGCAGCTGGCTGCCGACTGGCAATGAAATGCACGACCAGGGCACCCTCACAAAAGGTTCGTACAATGAGCGCCTGTCTTTTTGGAGCAGCCGCAAAAAACCGGTGCCGCTATCGTTCAGTTTATGGCCATCGCATTTTTTCTCAAACATTACTTCAGCCACTCTTGTCCTTTAATGTAAGCAATAAGCTGTGGGTTATCTGCAGACAAGGCGGGCATCCAGGCACCTCCGATCCTTTCACGCTCCCACCAATCGTGTTTTGCATTGCCTGGATCTGCAAAACGATAATGATAAAGCACGGCGCGGACATAACGGGGAGGCCTGCCCGGGAATGGGTTATTAGCAAAAAGGCTGATTGCCCCGCGATCATTATGCAGCAGCTTCCATACAAGATTGAATGTCCAGGTATATTCATCGGGCGAAGACATGGCGGCGAACCACATTTCCCAATCGAACCGCAATTGGTACGGGGCAATTTGCATCGGCATTTTATTAAGCTCCACCGGCAACCCTTTGTAGATATAAGGCCTCCAGTTTGCGCTGTCAGTGGGATTGTCATCCATGGTGCCTTCGAATACCACATTCAATCGTTGTTGGCCAACAGTGCCGAACGCCCCGTATGTGTTCACCAGTTCGAGCGGATCAAAAGAAGTGTTCATGATCTGTTTTGATGAGATCATGTTGGCAACAGGCTGTGCGCTCAGTATGGCAACAACAAACGCAACCGTCCATGAAGCAATGCGCATGACTGCAGAAGGCTCAGCGTTTGCAGCCGCTTTCCCGGAAAGCCGAACCAATTTTTTGGGTAAAAGTTTTGCAAAAAAAACATCATCAAAACAGGCAAGCGCCGGCACAATTGTGAGCCAGTTGAGAAAAGAAAGGTTGCCACTAAGGATAAGAAGAGCCTGCAGCAGCACGATGATTGTTCCTGCTACATGCCGGCATATACTGGGCCAGAATACAAATAGCGGGGCCACAAGCTCAGCCACCCAGTTGAACCATACGCCCGTTTTTAAAACTATTTTTGGCAGAAAGTGGAACCACCTGCTCAGCGGGCCGGGGATCGGTTGTGTTTCAAAATGATAATAAAGCGCCGTCGCATTTCGCCAGGAAATATCGCCACGAAGCTTTATTAACCCTGCCCCCATCATGATCCGAAAAATAAGCCAGCGAAAAAGAAAAATGATCACTACCGGGGGCGCTCGTCTTGGAAAGGGCCGCATATCAAACAAAGGGCACAGGAAAATGGCAAGGAACCCGGTCTCCAACAATTGCATCTCCCAGCCATAGGCATACCATTCCTGCCCTATATGCACAAACGACATGTAAAAAAACCAAAGAGCAGCCATTAACGGCGCATTGGCAAACCCTGCCAACACAACCAATGAAAGCACAAAGCCTGTCCAGGCAATTGCTAACAAGCCCGCATCGGAATGAAAAAACCAGAACACAGAAGGATAGTGAACAAAACCCGAAATCGTGTAACCATAAGCATCATGAACGCGCTTCAGGAAAATGCCCACGGGCAACAGGCCGTGTTCGCCAATAAGCGGTACAACCTGGTTGATGGCTACTAAAAAAGCTATGGCATAAACAATTCCCAACAGGCGCAATATCATAAACCGTGCAAGCCAGTACGTAGTTGGCCGCCCGACTGTTTGAATAGCCCTGCATTCCGTATTTCCTTCTTCAGTCAACGCTTCATTTTTTAAGTCATAAGAGGCGTTTCAAATCATTCATTGATTTTTTTTATAAAACGTTTTTTACAGGCAGCCCTGGTTTGTTGAAAAATTATTTAAAAAACCTAAATCCAGGTTTTTCGCCACGAGATTGTTGTTCTAAAGTTACAACTCTTCAAAATTGTTTGGTGGTGGCAATAATAAGCGCATCATCGCTGCTCATGGCAACGGAATGTTTTTATAACTTTAACATCAACCAGCATTGTTCTTAAAAACTGAAATATGATCCATCTAAAACCAAATGCCACCATTGATGATTATATAAAAAACTTCCCGGAAGAAATTCAAACGGTGTTAGAAAAGATGCGGGCCATCATCAAAGAAGCTGCACCAGCCGATGCAGGGGAAGCAATCAGTTACGGCATGCCTGCTTTCAAATACCATGGCATGCTGGTATTCTTTTCTGCGAACAAAAACCACATCGGCTTCTACCCTACCCCTTCCCCTATTGTGTTCTTTAAAAAAGAGCTGGCTGCTTATAAAACTTCAAAAGGCGCCATTCAATTTCCATTGGGCAAGGCCATTCCTGTTGCCCTCGTCAGGCGCATTGTGAAATTCAAAGCCAAAGAAAACCTGGAAAAAGAAATGGCTGCCAAAAAGAAAAAAACCAGGAAATAGCTTACCCAGGTAGCCCAACAATCAATCCTCATTCGCAAAAATTATTTTCACTTATTTTCGCGGCATGATCGCTTTCTTAACCGGCCATTTTGTGCACAAAACACCCGCAGTTGTTCATGTTGACGTGAATGGCGTGGGTTATGAGGTGCTCATCAGCCTGCACACTTATTCAAAAATCCAGGGCCTGGAGAAAGGCACTCTCCTAATTTATTTTCATGTAAGGGAAGACAGCCAAAGCCTATTCGGTTTTTTTGACAACGCTGAAAAAGAAATGTTCATCCAACTGATAAGCATATCCGGAGTGGGCGCTGCTACGGCCAGGATGATGCTTTCCTCCATGCGGCCGGAAGAAATTGCGAGGGCAATATTAAATGGCAGCGCCAAACAGTTGGAAAGCATCAAAGGCATCGGGAAAAAAACAGCAGAAAGGATCATTTTAGAGCTGCGCGACAAGCTGGGCAAACAGGTGCACGAAACAAATATTTCCCCATTGATAAACAATACTTTGGAGCGAGACGCGTTAAATGCCCTAATAGCTCTTGGCATAGCCAGGCCCACTGCGGAACAAGCCATTAAAAAAGTGCTTTCGGGTGCTCCTGAAGAGGCAAAAGTCGAAGAGATTATTAAGCAAGCATTAAAAACTTTGTAGCCTATCGCAACGGAACTCTACCTAACTAATTCTTGAGGAAAGGTTTGACGCGCCCTTTAACGAAAATAATTTTTGCATCAGCTTGGCTAATGGCTGCTTCGGTATTGTTTTGCACTACCGCTTCAGCACATGATTATTGTAACACGGACACTGTCCCCAATCTCAAAAACGACAGCCTCAGGTTCCCTATCCAGGACAGGAGGGGCGATTTTATTACCAACCCTGATAATAATCCTTTCAATTTAAATGACCCGCGAAACATCAAAGATTCGATTGTTTATGACCCGAAAACACAGCAGTATTATATCATCGAAAAAATCGGCGATAAGTATTTTCGAAAACCTACTTACCTCACATTCGATGAATTTATGCGCATCGAAGCACAGAAATCTGAAGATGATTATTTCAGGAAGCGGGCCGATGTGCTGAATGAGCTGAACAGGAAAAGGGTGCAGCCGAAATACTGGATAACCGACAATCTTTTTAACAGGCTTTTCGGCAATGGGAAGATTGATATAAAACCCCAGGGCAATGTTGACATCACTGCAGGTTACCAGGGGCAAAGAGTGGAGAACCCTACCCTGCCGGAAGTGGCCAGGAAGACGGGCGGCTTTGATTTTAACATGGACGCCAACCTGAATGTGGTGGGCAACATCGGCAACAAACTGAAACTGCCCATTTCCTATAACACCCAGGCGAACTTCGATTTCATGAACCAGCTTAAGCTCGACTATACGGGCGGGCCTGATGATATTATCAAAAAAATTGAAGCAGGGAATACCAACTTCACCACCAAAAGCACATTAATAGGGAGCGCCCAGTCGCTGTTCGGAATAAAAATGCAATTGCAGTTCGGGAAACTTACGGTAACCGGTGTGCTGGCCAATCAAAGATCGCAAAGCCAGTCCTTAGGGCTGCAAGGCGGTGCCGCCACCACCACTTTTCAGTTCAAGGCCGATGACTATGATGAGAACAGGAACTTCCTGTTAGCACAATATTTCAGGAACAACTACAACAAAGCCATGTCAAACCTGCCCATTGTGAATTCGCAGGTGCATATTCTCCGGATGGAAGTCTGGGTAACCAACCGTAACGGCACAACCACGCAGGCAAGACAGGTAGTTGGGTTGATGGATCTTGGCGAAACAGCCCCTTTTAACAGTAATGTACATGCGCAAACTGCCCAGCCCTTTCCTTATAACGATGCCAATGATGAATACAGGAGGATCGTCAACAATCCTGATAGCAGGCTTGCTTCAGCATCCACAACAGTAATGAATGCAATGGGGCTGGCCCAGGTGCAGGACTTCGAAATTGTATATGCAAGAAAACTGGATTCGACAGCATACCAGTACAATCCGCAAGTTGGTTTTATAACGCTCAATCAAACTTTGCAGCCCGATGATATACTTGCCGTGGCATACCAGTACACTTACAATGGCCAGGTTTACCAGGTAGGTGAATTTTCGCAAGACGTTCCCCCGGATACCAGTGCCGGAAATTATGCAGGGACCTCGAAAGTGCTTTACCTGAAATTGCTGAAAGCCACTTCGCAACGCACCAACCTACCTATCTGGAACCTGATGATGAAAAATATTTATACGCTAAAAACCGCATCAGGCAGCCCATTATACAATATCCAGCCAACAGGTTTTCAGTTGAATGTTTTATACGATGAGCCAAGCAAAGGCGATAAAAGATATTTGCCTGAAGGAGATAAAACAGGCGTTCCATTATTGAGCGTACTGAACCTCGACAGGTTAAACTCCCACAACGACCCCCAACCCGATGGCATTTTCGATTATGTTGAAGGATATACCATCGTTTCGCAACAGGCGAGGGTCATCTTTCCTGTGCTGGAGCCTTTCGGCAGCGACCTGGCATCGGCTGCTTTTAAAAACTCAGCCCCACTTATACCCAAATACGTATTCTACCAATTATACGATACCATCAAAGCAGTTGCAAGCACCTATGCAAATGTAGATCGCTACATCATCAGCGGCACAGCAAAAGGCCAGGCAAGCTCCGATATCCAGTTGGGCGCTTTGAATGTGCCCCCGGGATCCGTGGTGGTAACAGCAGGCGGACAGACGTTGAGGGAAAACATAGACTATGTAGTTGACTATAACCTGGGGAGCGTAAAGGTCATTAACCAGGCAATCATCAATTCGGGCGTGCCTGTTAATGTGAAATTTGAAAACAATGCCAGCTATGGCACACAGCAAAGAAGCTTTATGGGCCTGCGGCTCGATTACCTGGCAAAACAAACTGCTAAAGAAACACTGTCATTGGGAGGAACAATTGAGCGATTGAGCGAACGGCCTTATTTCACAAAAACAAATTACGGCGAGGACCCCATAAGAAATACCATGTATGGCCTGGATTTTAATTACCGTTCGCAATTGCCTTCGCTTACCAGGCTGTTGAACCGTTTGCCTTTTTATTCAACCAAAGAAATGAGCACCATCACTGCTTATGGAGAATCTGCATTCTTAAAACCCGGGCATGCGCCCCAAATCGGAAAAGGAAACAGCGGAACAATTTATGTAGACGATTTTGAAGGGTCCACCAGTTCCATTGATTTGCGTTTCCCGCTCACCAGCTGGGCCTTGGCATCAACCCCTCAGAACAATGGCCTTTTTCCAGAAGCGTCTTTGAATGACTCTCTGGCTTATGGTTATAACCGCGCAAAAATTGCATGGTACAATATTGAGCCCACCCTGCAGGACAACACCAATTCAAACAACCCGGTAAAAAGCTATGAAAATTTTGGCGACCCAAGGATCGCAGCCATCAACATTCAACAACTGTTCCCACAGCAAACGCCACAATATGGACAGGCACAATTAATCACTTTTGACCTTGCTTACTATCCTGCTGAAAAGGGGCCTTACAATTTTGATGTGCTGCCCTCAGTATATTCAAAGGGCATTAACACCGCAACCGGCAGGCTGAACAATCCGGAAACCAGGTGGGGCGGCATCATGCGCGCCATTGACCAGACAGATTTTGAAACCAACAATATCCAGTATATCGAATTTTGGATGCAGGACCCTTTTATAATGAACAAAACAAGCAAAGGGGGGCAAATGTATTTTGACCTGGGGAGCGTGTCGGAAGATATTGTAAAAGACGGGAAGCGCTTTTATGAAAATGGTTTGCCCACTCCCAACATCCAGGCAGCAACAGATACCTCTGTTTGGGGGAAAGTTCCGTTGAACCCCACACAGGTTACCAATGCATTCAGCAACGACCCTAACGACAGGCCCTACCAGGACGTAGGTTTTGACGGGCTTACGGATGACAGCGAAAGGGTGCAGTTCAGGAATTACCTCAGCCAGCTTTCCGTTATCGCTCCACAGGTTTATC
The DNA here is from genome assembly GCA_018266455.1 of Bacteroidota bacterium. GTDB lineage: Bacteria > Bacteroidota > Bacteroidia > Chitinophagales > Chitinophagaceae > Puia. The sequence continues at coordinate 28,204 of JAFEAJ010000042.1, read as the reverse complement.
AGGCAGTACAGGCAGACCCTTCAAACGATAATTTCATGAATTATCGGGATGGCAGCTACGACAACTCAAAAACAGGTATCCTTGGCCGTTATAAAAACGTCAATAACCCACAGGGCAATTCACCCGTTGCCACAACCGGCCAGCAATATGTTACCGCATTTACGCAATACCCTGACCAGGAAGACCTGGACCATGATAATACATTAAACCAATTGGAAGAATATTTTGAATATAAAGTGGCTTTAAAATCCGATTCATTAATAGTTGGGCATAATTTCATCACCGGCAGCACCATTATTCCCGCCAATGGAATTGCCCCTGCACAAACATGGTACCAGTTCAGGATACCTATCAATTCCTATACACAAAAAGTGGGCAACATCCCCGATTTTAAATCCATACGTTTTATCAGGATGTACCTGACCGGTTTTGCTGACAGCTTCCCCGTGGTTTGCCGGTTTGCAGAGTTCCAGCTCATCAGGGATTCATGGAGAAGTTTCAGCTACGTGCTTGACACCACGGGCAACTACACCACGTTGCCAAACCCTGACCCTACCACTTTCAACGTAACCGCAGTAAATATTGAACAAAACAGTTCGCGCAGCCCTGTCCCTTATGTAATACCCCCGGGCATATTAAGGCAACAGCAGCTTAGCACCAACAACACCAACCTTCTTCTTAACGAACAATCTTTAAGCATCCAGCTCTGCAACCTGCAGCCTGGCGATGCAAGGGGCGTTTATAAAACCGTTAACCTCGACTTGCGCCGGTATGGAAAATTGGATATGTTCATCCACGCCGAAGCTGCAGGGAGCGAAAGCAATTTGAACGACAATGAGCTTTATGCCATCATTCGCCTGGGCAGCGATTTCATCAGCAACTTTTACGAAATAAAAATACCTCTGAAAAAAACAAGCTGGGGCACTACGTCAGATGTGAGCATCTGGCCGGACACCAACAACCTTAACCTAACCCTTTCCAGGCTCACCCAACTAAAAACAAACCGGAACAATGCAGTGCCTTCTAACCAGTATTATACCGAAACCGACCCTAACGGTAAAGTATATGCGATAATTGGCAACCCGAACCTTGGCCAGGTGCAGGCCTTCTTCCTTGGTGTGAGAAATGTTTCAACAAGAGCAGTTTGCTCGGAAATATGGTTTGATGAATTGCGCTTATCAAACATTAATGACAAAGGTGGGTGGGCAGCTTTAGGAAGGGTAGACCTGAAACTGGCTGACCTCGGCACAGTGTATGTTTCGGGCTCTTATAAATCAGTAGGTTTCGGCAGCATTGACCAGCACATCAATGAGCGTTCGTTCAATGATGTTACGCAATTTGACGCAGCAGCCAATATGGAGCTCGGAAAGCTGCTGCCTAAAAAAATCGGCATATCCATACCCACTTATGCCAGCATATCGAAAACAACCAGCTCGCCATTGTATGACCCTTTTGACCTTGACATCGCTTTAAAAGACAAAATCAACAATGCCCCGGCCAGCCTGAGGGACTCTATAAGAGAGCAGGCCATTGATGCCAGCACCATCAAAACACTCAACTTCACCAATGTCAGGAAACTGAACACGAATGGCAAAAGGCCAAAGCTGTGGAGCCTGCAAAATTTCGACTTCAGCTATTCGTACACGCAAATGGAACACCACAATGAAGTGGCAGTAGAGGACGAACTGAAAGCTTATAAAGGAGGCCTGGGGTATAACTATACCGTTGCGCCAAAATCGTGGGAGCCTTTTAAAAGAAAAATCAAATCAAAATCGCCATGGCTTGGGCTGATCAGAGATTTTAATATAAACCCATTTCCCAACACGCTCAAATTTAATGCAGATGTGGACAGGCAATTCGGCGCTTACCGGTCGCGAAATATTGGCGGGCCAAAATATTTCCTTCCTGAAACCTTCAATAAATTTTTCAATTTCAGGAGATCTTATGTTTTTCAATGGAACTTAACCAAATCGCTTAGCCTCGATTTTTCGGCCATCAATAATTCTGTTGTTGATGAGGACAGCGGGCGCCTGAACTCCGCCAGCAAAAGAAAAATGTGGAGCAATTTCCTGAAAGGGGGAAGAAATTTATTATACCAGCAAACGGCAAATGTTGGCTATGTGCTGCCCACCAATAAATTTCCCGCGCTCGACTGGACAAACATCCATGTGGGGTACAGCGCAACCTACACCTGGATCGCCGCCTCCCTACTGGCAAAATCATTGGGCAACACCTTGCAGAACACGCAAACAAAAAGCATCACAGGCGAATTTGATTTTACCCGCCTGTACAGCAAATGGAAGTGGTTGCGTGCACTTGATGCACAGCCCGGCAAGCAACAGCCCAACCAGGACAGGGCCATACAGGGCATGCCTAAAAACAAAGCCGACACAGCAGGAAATAAAAAACAAAAAATTAAAGACCCTAATGAACTGCCTGAGATAAACGGCATCTTAAAAGTGCTGGGAAGGATCATCACCTCGGTGAAAAGGGTAAGCGTTAATTACGCTGAAAACTCGGCTTCTAACATTTATGGATATACCGACAGCACCAGGGCCTTAGGAATGGATTTGAGGAATGGGGAACCCGGGCTGGCCTATATTTTCGGCAAACAGCCCGATGCCAATTTTGTGAACAGGCTTGCCAGGAAAGGGCTGATCACCACAGACTCGACGCTGAATTTCCAAAACCAGCAAAGCTATAACCAGAAACTAAACATCAGGGCGCAATTGCAACCATTCCGCGATTTCAATGTCGATGTGAATTTTGACAAAACATTCGGGAAAACATTTACTGAATTATTCAAAGATACCACCAGCACAAGCGGCTTCGTGCACCTTAGCCCTTATAATACGGGAACATTCAGCATCAGCTTTATTGCCATGAAAACTTTGTTCCAGAAAAACAGGCCCGATGAGCTTTCAAAAGCCTTCATCAATTTCGAGAATTACAGGACCGCCGTTTCACAAAGGCTGGGCAAATCAAACCCTTATTCCGGGACCAGTGGCGCTGATGGATATTACAAAGGTTATGGCCGGTATGCGCAAGACGTGCTCATCCCTGCGTTCATAGCGGCTTATACCGGTAAAGACCCGAATAAAATTGCATTGGTCAATGAAAACAACAGCAGCGTAAAAACAAATCCTTTCAGCGGTTATTTTCCTAAACCCAACTGGAGAATTTCTTATAACGGTTTGTCGAGGGTCCCCGGCATGGATAAAATTTTCTCCAGCTTCAACTTAACACATGCTTATAACAGCACTTTAAGCATGAGCAGTTTCAACACGTCATTATTATACCAGGACCCATTGGGCATCCGCTATCCCGGGTTCATTGACACGGTTTCAGGAAATTTTATTCCCTATTTTGCTATTCCCAACATTACCATCATCGAGTCATTCTCGCCATTGCTGAATGTTGACATGACTTTTGTGAACCAGCTCCAGGTGAGGGTTGGCTATAACAAATCAAGGCAACTGAGCTTAAGCCTGATCGATTACCAGATGACGGAAAACCACTCAACTGAATTTACTTTTGGCGGAGGCTGGCGAAAAAGAGGGTTGCCCCTGCCCTTCCATCTCAAAATTAAAATGCCGGGGAAAAGTGAAGCCTCAGGCAAGCTGGATAATGACCTTAATTTCCGGCTTGACTTCAGCATTCGTGATGACATCACCGCAAACAGCAGGCTCGACCAGGGAACCGCCCTGCCTACAGGTGGCCAAAGAACGATCACTATTTCTCCTTCCATTGATTATGTAATGAGCAACAGGATCAACCTGAAACTGTATTTCGACCAGCGAAGGGTAACGCCAAAAATTTCCACATCGCCACCAATCGTTACCACTCGTGCCGGGCTGCAGCTCAGGATTTCGCTTGCACCATAACGATGCCATCAGTCATTTTTTCCAGGAAACTTACCGGCAAAGCCTATCCGTTTTTATTCTGGCTTGGCCCTGTATTCTTTTTATGCAGGACATCTTTCTTTCGGAATGGCGCGGCAATGCAACCTATAACGGAACTGATTTAGAACGACAGGGGACCAAGGGTTATGCACAGAAATTATTCCCGAATTAAAATCGAAAAACTTAATTTCGCCCCTTAACAGCGTTCAAACTTATGGCGGAAACATTAGGGATGTTGTGCGACAAATTGAGCATCGTAAAATTAAAACAGTTCCATACCGGGGATAACGAAAAATTGCAGAGCCTGAACAAACAGGCATCAATGCTTCAGCAGGAAATTGATGAATATTTTGCCAACGCCGTTTCAGGCATTATACCAATAGACCGCCTGACTTTTGACGCTAATAAAGTTTTTAAAAAAGAAGGCAATGAAGTGGCCAATGTCAGCGGGCATATTGGTGAGGTGATCTACCAGTTGGCCAATGTGAACTGCGAGCTTTGGCATGAACAGGAAAAAGTGTACGAGTTTGAAAAAGTGGCGGCAGAGGAAAAAGACAAAGTAGTAAAGCAGTTGGCGCTGCTGAACCTGGAAAGGAACAAATGCATCGATTCCATTAACCGCCAGTTTGCAGACCTCATTTCGGAACTACACAACAAATAAAAACATATATGCATGTTCGCAAAAGAGCTACTTGTCGCGTTTGTGGCTCCCCATCGCTCACCCCGGTTATAGATCTTGGCCCGCAGTACTTACAGGGATCTTTCGTGAAGCCCGGAAAAGAAATGCCTTCTCACAGAAAAATAAACTGCTCCCTGGTGCGCTGTAACCCGCAATTGGATGAAAACGCCTGCGGCCTGCTGCAAATGGAGCACAGCGTGCCCCCGGAAATCCTTTATGCAGCTTATTGGTACCGCAGTGGCACCAATGCCACCATGCGCAACCACCTTAAAGGCATTGTTGACAGCACACTGGCCCTGTTTAAAAACCCCACCGCCAATGTGCTGGACATTGGCTGCAACGATGGCACTTTGCTGAACTATTATCCTGAAAAATTTAAAAAATTCGGCTGCGATCCCAGCGACGTAGCGCAGGAAGTGAAGCACGCTACGGTAGTGCAGGATGTTTTCCCTTCTGCTGAACTGTTCAAAGCCATCGGGCAACACAAAATAGACATCATCACTTCCATCGCTATGTTTTACGACCTGGAGAACCCGGTGGAATTTGTAAAAGCGATCAAACAGCTTTTATCGCCCGAAGGGATATGGGTTTTCGAAATGAGCTACATGCCCCTGATGCTGGAAAACGACAGCTATGATACCATTTGCCATGAGCACCTTGAATACTACAGCTTAGCAGTGCTTGAAAAAATTGCCGCAATGGGCGGGATGAAAATCTTCAAAATACTTTTTAACGACATCAATGGCGGCAGCATCCGGTGTTATGCCACCCATAAAGAAAGCAGCCTTTATTTTAGTCCCGAAAATTACAAGCTGATGAACGAAGTGCGCCAGAAAGAATTTGACCTGGAACTGGATACGGACAAACCTTATGTTGCCTTCCAGTACCGGATCGAAAAGGTAAAGGATGAACTGCACGAACTGCTGGTGAAACTAAAACATGAAGGGAAAAAAGTGCATATCTACGGCGCCTCTACAAAAGGCAACACCATTTTGCAATGGTGCGATATCAATAACATGCTGGTGCAGTTTGCTGCCGAGCGCAACCCTGATAAATACGGCGCTTATACCCTTGGCACAAATATCCCCATCATTAGCGAACAGGAAAGCCGCGCTATGAACCCCGACTATTACTTAGTGCTGCCCTGGCATTTCAAAAAAGAATTTTTAGAAAGAGAAAAAGATGCGCTTGAAAAAGGGACAGGATTTATTTTCCCGGTGCCCGCCATAGAGATCTTTAAAAAGAAATGATGCAAAAAGAAAAAATTCTTTTTATATCCCATAAAAAAAAACAATGTGGGGTATACGAATTCGGGAAGCATATTTTTAATGCAATCAGCTCATCAAAAAAATATGAGTTCATTCGTGCTGAATGCAATTCTCTCGGCGAGCTGGGGTCAGCCATTAAGCAGCACGGCCCGCAAATAATAATTTTCAACTATCATCCATCGGTAATGCCATGGGCCTGCACCAAAGTGGCAAAAGGCTTGTACAAAAACAACCTGAACAGGCTCAACGCAATTTCAATAGGAATAATCCATGAGGTGAACCAGCATATTGCAGACAATGCAACCAATTACAGGAACAAATATATCCTGGGAAGTTCAGGCAAACGCCTGCACGCATTGTTTGATTTTTACATAGCGCCAGACCCCACTTTATTATTAAAGAACCCGATAGTTTATAAAACAGGGCGACTTATTCCGGAATACCATGGCGCAGTTATTGAACCGGCAATACCAACTATCGGAAGTTTCGGGTTCGGCACCCCGAATAAAGGTTTCCAAAAAGTTGTTCAAAAAGTAAAAGAAGAATTTGATAAAGCAATAATCAGGTTAAACATTTCTTATGCAGATTTTGGCGACAGGGATGGGGCCAATGCCAGGAAAATTGCACAGGAGTGCATAGATATAGCCAAAGGCTCAAACATCGGGTTAGAAATTACGCATGAGTTTTTTGATGATGAAGCTATGCTTAAATTCCTGGCAGCAAACAGTATAAATGTTTTTTTGTATGAAGATTCAAAAAACCGCGGCATTTCAAGCGCTGTTGACAATGCCCTGGCCGTAAAAAAACCCATTGCGGTTTCTAGGTCTGCCATGTTCCGTCATATTCTTGCTGCAAAGCCATCTGTTGCAGCAGGCGACCTGTCTTTAAAAACAATATTATCAAATGGTTTTTCGCCTTTAGAAAAACTAACTGCTGAATGGAACAAAGAAAATTTGATTTGGGAATATGAAAGGATCGTCAGTTCGGTGATCAGCCATAAGCGCAACAGTGCAGGAAGAGAATCATCTTTTTCCATAATGAGAAAAATCAGGCAACGGCTCACTTTCCCGGATAAGAAATTTACATGGCTCCGTTCCACAGAAGAAATTACGGAAGACGATCTTACCGCCGATGAAAAAATAATTTTCAGGGAAATTGATATACCAAAAAATATTCCCGTAAATCGTATACTGGACAACAAGGCCCGTGAGCTTTACCGACCGGCAATTGACAAGCTTTTTGAAATTGTGCCTAAAACCATGTCAAAAAAAATTGCTGAAGCAAATGTGCAGCAAGGCTTCGTTTTTAATACTACTTATCATTACATCAGGCAGTTTAAAAACCCAAAAATTTTATGTGTGGGCAGCTATGAGGATACCGCAGCTATGAGCTTAAAAAAAATGGGATTCCAGATAGACGAAATTGACCCAATGATCAATTACTATCTCCAGGAATATTGCACCAAGCCGTCTGTCGAAAAAAAATCCTACGACATCATTTTTTCAACTTCAGTAATCGAGCATGACCCGGACGATAAATCATTTATGGAGGCAATTGACTTGTTATTAAAACCCAAAGGGGTGGCCATTATTACCTGCGATTATAATGACCAGTGGAAGCCAGGAGAGCCGAAACCTGAAGTAGACGCACGCTTTTACACCAAAAAAGATTTGGAAGACCGGCTGTTAAGCTACCTGCCCTCTTGCGAACTTGTTGATGCGCCAGAGTGGGATTGCCCTGACCCTGATTTTTGCTATCTTGGAAAGTATCATTACACTTTTGCCACTTTTGTTATAAAAAAGAAAGAGCTCTAACGCAATGACCAATGCAATCATTTTTGGATCAAAAGGACAGGACGGCCATTACCTGGCCAAGTTGCTACAACAACAACCTGTTAATGTAATCGGTATTCACAAAGTGCTATCTTCTTCAGATATAGACATCACCAGCTACCCTTCTGTTAGGGACCTCATAAAAAACCAGCAACCGGATTTTGTCTTTCATCTTGCAGCCAATTCCACCACAAAACACGAAACCATTTTCGAAAACCATGAAATTATTGCAACAGGAACCTTGAATATTTTGGAAGCAGTAAAAAATTTTTCTCCGCGCACAAAAGTATTTATTTCAGGCAGTGGATTGCAATTCAAGAATAATGGGCACCCAATAAAAGAAACCGCTGAGTTTGAAGCAAGAGATGCATATTCAGTAAGCCGCATCCACTCTGTTTATGCCGCGAGGTATTACAGGAGCCTTGGCATTAAAACGTATATAGGCTATTTTTTTAATCACGACAGCCCGAGAAGAACAGAAAGGCACATTGCAAAAAAAATTGCTGAAGCCGCTAAAAGGATTTCAAAGGGCAGCCCTGAAAAAATTGAAATAGGAGATGCAGGCGTTATCAAAGAATGGACATTTGCAGGCGATGTGGTAAAGGGAGTATGGACATTGGTAACGCAGGACAATTTGTTTGAGGCCAATATTGGCTCGGGCATTGGTTATAGCATTGATGATTGGATAAAAGCATGCTTTTCGATTATTAAGAAAAAACCTGAAGAACACATACAGGTAAAAAAAGGATTTCGCCCCGAATACCAACAGCTTGTTTGCGATCCTGCCTTAATAAACTCGTTAGGATGGAAGCCAACGGTTTCTTTTGAACAGTTAGCCGAAATGATGATGAAGGAATAGCATTTTATTACCAACAAACCTGTTTTCAACGCCAGCCTATGTTGCCCAACAAGCATAATGATCACCTAAAGATATTGCTCGTCCAGCTCTATTCCAATGGAGATTGCCTTTATGCAACAGCAGTGGCCAGGCAGATCAGGCACGACTGCCCCAATTGCAAGCTCACCTGGGCCATTGCGCCATTTTGCAAAAACATCATTTCAAATAACCCTTATATTGATGACGTGCTTGAAGCAACACACGTTATCAAGGATAATGTAGCGAGCTATCGGAAATTCAAAAAGCAACTGCTTAAGCAAAAAAAATCAGGGGAATGGGATGAAATTTTTTTTACCAACCTCATCAACAGCCAACTCGCCAATTACGATGGCTGTGTGCGATCTTCCATTTTCCGGGGATACCCAAAAGCGATCACTGTGCCGGTAATGCCCGTGCTGGAACTGTTCCCGCAGGAAAAAGAAAAAGTGAGGAAGTTTGCTGAAGAACATTTTTTGCAGTCGTTCAAAAATGTATTGTTGTTCGAATTCGCTCCTCAAAGCGGGCAATCGGCCATGACGCCCGCACTTGCCATTGAAATTGCTGAAGCCTTAACAAAAGATGGGACAAATGCCGTGGTCCTTTCATCAGCATTGACCATTGATCACCCTTCGCCGGGAATCATTGATGGCAGCAGCCTTAGTATAAGAGAAACCGCATACCTCACCCATTATTGCAACATGCTATTGGGCTCGTCCAGTGGCATCACCTGGATATCTACCTCAAGTGCAGCGAAGCAATTGCCAATGGTCCAACTGCTCAACCCGTCTCCCAAATCATGGGACAATCCTGTTTCCCGGGATTTTGATCGTTTTGGCATGTCAACTGCTCATCTTATTGAGCTGGTACATTACGACAAACAATTGGTAATAGCTTGCACCATCAATGCCCTGCAAAATTTTGATGAGGCGAAAAAAGAATATGGCCAGCAACCCCCTTTGCGCTTCAATGCCACCAAAAACATTGTTTACAATTTGCTTTGTTATGGAAATTTTTCCGCAGTGACCAGGCACATCCGTATTAATACCGGAGCGTATGGTTATAACATTTCATTCTTCAGCCAGGCAATAGCAGGCTTCCTGGTTTTTCCATTCAGGCTGATCAGAAATTTTTTTAAAAAGAACTTTCATTTTTCCGGGAAACCCTGAATAACTTATTTTCGTTTTTTAAAACCTCATTGCAGAGTGACTGACCTGTCAATAGTTATTGTTAATTATAAAAGCGCTGATTTAATAATAAATTGCCTCTCCTCGGTTTATGCAAGCACAACGAAAATAGATTTTGAAATCATTGTGGTTGACAACGATTCGAAAGACAACAGCAAAGAGACCATTCTTTCAGCATTCCCCGGAATAAGATGGATTGACATGAATTACAATTCCGGCTTCGCCAGGGCAAATAATAAAGGCATACAAAGTTCAAATGCCGATACCCTGTTGCTGCTTAATGCCGACACTTTAATACAAAACAATGCAATAGAAAACTGCTATGGGCTTTTCAGCAATTCAGAATACGTTGCCTGCGGGGGCCAACTTTTAAATCCTGACCTGAGCCCACAGATATCGGGCAATTATTTTATTAAAGGAGGGCTGAATTGCCTGCTTCCATTGCCATACCTTGGAAAATTTTTAAAATGGGCGGGCACATTGCTGAACGTAAAAAAGCCAAATGTCCCAAATGCTGATTCAACCGTTGAAGTTGACTGGATCAACGGCGCTTTTTTGATGGTAAAAAAAGCAGCTATTAAAACCGCCGGGCTGATGGATGAAGATTTTTTTTTATACTCCGAAGAAGCAGAATGGTGCAGCAGGCTTCAGCACGAAGGCAGGCTTTGCATTTTCGGAGCATGCAAAGTGATCCATTTGCAGGGAGAAACGGCTACGGAAGCATTCGGGTCTTCTGATAAAGCGTATAGCAACTTATTTGACAGGAAAGGGCTGCAGATCATGTTATCAAACTTAGTGAGGATAAGGAAACAGTTTGGAAGTGGCTGGTTCCTTGCCATTCTTTTCTTCCACGTAATCGAGGTGCCTGTTTTTGCTATTGGATTGATCTTGTCGAAAATATTCCTTAACAATAAAAAGAAGGGCTACACTTTTCGCCAACTAAAAGGCTATTGCAGCAACCTATTTTTTTTGTTGAAGAAAACATTTATTATCGTTCGTAACAAACCGTATTTCTACAAGGTTTTATAAGAACGCTGATCCTGTACAGAGATGCACCTGGAACAACCTGCGCCTTGCACATTCCCAATACCATTGGGCTTTAAAGCCCTGGCATTAGGATCCCGGAATATCCAGCAACTATGAAATGAAAGAAATGAGGGCCGCTTCACCACCTGATTTCGCCCTGCCAATACCGGAGGAGCAAAATAATAATCGCCAAGCCCTCTTCTTTTTAAAAACCAAAACAACGTTAATCTTTTACTTCTTTCAGGAAATTTCCGGAAGCATCAAAAATCACGTCCTTGTCATCCACTTCCGCTTCATAATTCACAGCGCCATCGGCTTTGGTGATGATTGCGGCTTCTTTGATCTTCTTCCCTTTGTAATTTGCTTTTAAATAAACCAAAACTGCGGAAGGCAGCTTGTCAACCTTCATATCTGTTTCAGTTTCTGCCAGGGCGCCATTGGCTTCGTACAGGGCAGACATGGTGTTGCCCCCTTTCCTAAAATTCGCTTCATATTTATCGCCTTCTTTGTCCCATTTGGCAACTATGCCCGGGAACTGTTTCGCGAAAGAAGCGCTAACGGCTGCAGGCACATCTGCTTTTTTAAATTTTTGGGCGCAGGCGGCAAATGCAAATGAAGCGACCACCGCTGTCATCATCAACTTTTTTTTCATTGTTTAAAATTTTATTGTTATCAAAAGCCAAAGTTGGGAATCGAACCTGAATCAATCCTGAACAGGCCCCCGCTCATTGAATATTTTGGAAACAGGTGAAAGAAAAATTACTTAAAGGCGATGGTAAATACATGCCGGCTGTCCTGGAAAAAATAATCGACCCGATAATGGTAATGATCGGCAATTTTTTTTGCGATTTGCAAGCCAAGCCCAATGCTGCCGGTGTCGTTGGTTTGCTTTTGAAACCGTTGAAACATGCGGTCTGTATTCAACTGTGCCGAGTGTGATGTATTGCTAAAACTGATTTTATCCATATTGCCATTTATATGCGCCGTTCCGTTCGGGCAATTGTGTTTTATCGCATTACTTAAAAAATTGGCAAACATTATTTCAACCAGCGATTTATTGGCATGTAAAGCCACCCCATTTACAAGCGATGTTTGTATGGCAATATTTTTTTGCTCTGCCTGGCACCTGTATTGTTCCATCAGTTTGTCAATTGTTTCTTTTACAGGTATATTTTCAGTTTCAGCGAACTGGTTGTTTTCGATTTTTGTGAGCAACAGCAGGCTTTTATTAAGGCGGCTCATGCGCCGGCCTGCATTTGCCAAACCGCCGATCAATTCCGATTGCTCTTCTGTCAATGGGCTTGTTTGCATCAGCAGGTCAATCTTGCCTTGCAATACAGCCAGCGGGGTTTGCATTTCATGCGAAGCGTTTTCAGTGAACTCTTTCTGTGACTGGTAAACACGCTGATTGGTGCTGGTTAGGTTTTCTATGGCTTTATTCAGGTCAGCAAATTCGCTGACATTTGATGGGGGCAGTTGTATAGGTTCGCTGTCATCCACCCTAAAACTATTTAGTTTTTCAAGTGTGCCGTAAAAAGGTTTCCAAGTTTGTTTTGATATGTACCGGTTTATTAAATACAATCCTGCCACTATGCACAAAAGTATAAGAGCTGCTGTTTTTACAATGCTCCCGATCAAATCTTCCGTATCTACTAATGAGTCTTTCAAGGTGAGCCGATAAGGCTTCGCATTAATCACCACATTGCTTTCCATGACGCGATAAGGCAATATTTCCTGAGAGGCGCTGTCATATTGCCTGGAATCATAAATGCTGTCATGAGGGAAAAAAGAAGGCAAAGGTGCAATAGCAATGCCTGTTGCAAGCACCCTTAGATCACTTTCGGAAAGGAAACTTTCATCTGTTTTCAACCTTGCTTCAAGCTCATTTTTGCGAAATGCAAGGCTTTCATCAGCGTCCTCTTTCACTGCCCGCTGAACTGCAAAATAAAGCATGGGGATGGCTATTATCAGCACGATTACAGAATACAATAAATATAACCGAAGAGATTTATCAAGCAGTTTCATACCTGTATTTCAAATTTGTACCCCATGCCGTAAACCGATTTAATATAATCATCGCAACCGGCCGAAGACAGTTTCTTTTTTAAATTTTTTATATGGGCATAAATAAAATCAAAATTATCGAACACTTCGGCTTCCTCGCCGCTTAAATGCTCTGCTATCGCATTTTTTGAGATTACCCTGTTTTTATTAGTTGCCAAATAAAGCAACAGGTCGTATTCTTTGCGGGTCAGGTCAAGGCACACATTATGCGCTACAACCGTTCTTGCAACAGTATCAATGGCCAGTTCATTTAAAACAATTGTTTTATTGCCATCAAAACGGCGCCGGCGAATTACTGCCGATATCCTTGCGCTCAGTTCGGACAGGTGGAAGGGTTTTGCCAGGTAATCGTCTGCGCCCAAATTTAGCCCGGCAATACGGTCATCAACAGAATGTTTTGCGGATATAATGATAACACCATCAGTTTTTTTGTTTTCCTTCAGCGATCTTAGCACAGCCAGGCCATTGCCATCTGGTAGTGATATGTCAAGGAGAATGCAATCATAATCAAAAACATCTGTTTTTTCAATGGCTGTTGTAAAATCATGGGCTACTTCACAGGTATAGCTTTCATTTTTCAAATAAACTGCTATGCTCCTGCTCAGTTCTTTTTCGTCTTCTACAATAAGAATTTTCATTTCATGCAAAATGACTGCATAAAACTGAAGGAAAACTGAACATTGGCTATAACGGAGAGCTTGCCGTTTGCGCGTTAACAAACCGGTACATTCGCATGCGCCGGCCTATTCATAAATAAGCGCGTCGAAAATGATATTACCAGGCCAATATATATCCGGAATTGATTTAATTGTCCCTCTTGTTACAATTATCCGCCACCAACTGGCCGTCAATAACTACTTTGCAAACATGTGTTGTATATTCAAAGGGATCCCCATCATACAAAACAATGTCTGCATCTTTTCCTTTTTCTATAGAACCAATGCGCCTGTCAAGCCCAAGCAATTTTGCCGGGTTAATGGTAACGGCTTTCAACGCTTCATCCCATGGCATTCCATTGGCGGCAGCGACAGCCGCCTCAAATAAAACCACCCTTGTTTTTGGCACATAGCCCTCGAAACCGCTTTCAATTGAAACCGGAATGCCCGCTTTGGTGAGTATCGCGGCATTCTCCATGGTCATGTTTCCCATATCGCCATAAGGCCTCGCCATAGTTGCATGCACGATCACTTCAACGCCTGACTTTTTGATTTCATCAATCAGCCTGTATGCTTCGGCAGCTCCTTCAAGCACCAGTTTCAAATTAAATTCTTTAGCGAGCCTTATGGCCGAAATAATTTCTGTTGCGCGATTGGCATACACCAATGCTTTCATCTCTCCTTTAAGTAGTTTTCCCAACATCTCCATTTTCAGGTCCCGTGCCGGTCTTTTGCTCAGGTCTTTTGTAGTGTCCACTTTTCTCTGGTAAGCCTCTGCTTTCAAAAGTTCCGCCCTCAACATCGCTATTTCTTTGGCTGATGTTCCGGGAGAAGCAAAATTGCTTTCCACCGAACGGCCCAGCGACAAGGCCAGCATCTCTACCGGAACAAGGGTTACTGCATCAACCAGTCCCGGCTTGGTTTTCACCACCATCGTCTGCCCGCTTACCAGTGCGCCAATGCCATGACCTGTGTGAATGGTTGTTACCCCATTAATGCGCAAATAGCCTACCAGTGTGTCATCAGGATTATAGGCATCAAATGCGCGCAGGTCGGGCTGAATGGGGCTTGACTTTTCAAGCTGGTCCTGGTCTGCGGGTATATTAAGGTCTCCGGACAACCCCACCTCGCTTCTTGCATCAACCAGACCGGGAGTAACAAATGGTGCCTCGTAAATGGTATAGCCTGAAGGTACCTTCACAGTACCTGCTGATCCAACTTTTTCTATTTTTCCATCTTTTATCAGTACTACTCCATTGCTGACCGGTTCACCTGCAGAGGTAAATATCTTGCCCGCTTTCACTGCTATCTGCGCTTGCAACGAAAACACCAGGGTTATTGAAAAACTTATAAAGAAGGTTATTTTTTTCATGCCTTTATTTTTTCAGAAAAAGTAAAAATTATTTATCGTCTTCGTCATTCCATTCATTATGATGGATATCATCAGCAGCATTTTCAGGGGTGTACACCTTATATCCGCCTACTGCAAAAAGTTTATCTGCAGGGTTGCTCCGGTCAAAACGTTTTTTCCCTTCCACCCATGTCTGCTCCACATGCGTGTACACACTGAACGGATCTCCAGACAATATCACAAAATCGGCATCCTTCCCTTTCTCAAGCGAGCCGACCCGGCTGCCCAGGTCAAGCATTCTTGCTCCGGACAGGGTCAATGCTTCCAATGCCTTCTCTCTCGGCAAGCCTTCTTTTACTGCCATTGCTGCGCTGCGTATCAAAAATCTCGAGTCAGTAATCGGGTCATCGGTATGGATGGCTACGGGCACGCCTGCTTTTTCCAGCAATGCGCAATTTTTTGGAGAAACATTCATGGCTTCCAGTTTGCCCCCTGGGGCATCCAGGTTGATAATAGAACAAGGCACACCGGCTTTGGCTATTTCATCAACAACCTTCCAGGCTTCAGACACATGGTGCAGCACCACGCGAAAACCAAATTCCTTTTGCAGCCTCAATACGGTCAGGACATCATTCATTTTATGCGTATGGAAATGCACGATTCTTTTCCCTTCCAGCACTTCTACCAATGCTTCCATGCCTAAGTCCCTTGCCGGCATTTTTGCCGGGTTGCCTTTTGCGCTATCTACTTTATTTTTATATTCAACCGCTTTAAGGAACAATTCACGGTCAAGCGCAGCCGATTTTGCCCTTGTGCCCGGGAAACCATTAGCGCCGCGCATGGAGTTGGTGCCGTTTGCCATTTTCATCCCGCCATATAGCCCTTTTTCATTTACTTCCAGCATGCCTTCAATGGTTTTTGACTCGCGCAATTTCACATAAATGGTTTGCCCGCTCATAAGATGTCCCGAACCAGGCATGATATTAACTGTTGTGATGCCTCCCGCAAGCGCTTTCATAAATCCGCTGCTTTCGGGATTAACAGCATCCAACACCCTCACCTCAGGGTTTAACGGGCTTGAATTGTCTCCGCCAGCCGGGCCACCAATATGCGAATGCGTATCTACAATTCCGGGGATGACTACTTTATTGCTGGCATCAATAACCTGGGCATCGGCCGGCACAGGCATGTTCTCATCGCCAACAGAAACAATCTTTCCGTTCTGCACAATTAAAATTCCTTTTTCGATGGGCTTGCCGGATACCGTGTAAACCAGCGCCCCTTTAATAACAACGGGCTTATCCTGCGCGTTGCCTGATAATGCAGCGCCCAGTATGAAGAACACAAAAAGGCCTTTGAAGAAAAATTTTCTCATGAGCTTAGTTTTGGCATGAAGAATAATAAAACTTGCCCCTGGCACAGGGAACAGTATGCGATAAAGCAAACAGAACTTTGTTTAAAGATAAGGAATGTTGAACCAAAATGAACATACCAGGGGAAAAAGTGGAGGGCTAAATTTTGAAAAAATAATTTCTTGTATTGTATCTTTAAAATGCCATGCAATACAAAAGAATGCCGATAGAAATTGAATCGCCCGAAAGCTTAGGTTATGATTCTATTGAATGCAACCTCGCCGAAAGCTCGGTGAGGGATGTTCATTATGAAGATCTCGGTATCGACCTGAAGGGCCTGGTGATTGCTTATGGCGACCATGTTGGCAAGCCTGCCCTGCGCGAGCTAATCGCAAATGACAACGAAGGCATTTCAGCCAATGATGTGCTGCTTACTGTCGGCGCTGCCGGAGCGTTATTTATCATTCACTCTTCATTATTAAAAAAAGAAGATCACCTGGTTATTATCCGCCCAAATTATGCGACCAATATTGAAACGCCAAGGGCCATCGGCTGTACAATCAGTTTTATAGATTTGGTTTTTGAGGAACAATACGCGCTCGATATTGAAAAAATAAAATCGTCAATACGGCCCAACACAAAGCTCATCAGCATTACCACACCACACAACCCTACAGGCACCATGCTGGGCGCCGAAACGCTTTCATCGTTATCGGCATTTGCAAAAGACAATAATTGCTATTTGCTGGTTGATGAAACTTATAGCGATATTTCTTTTCAGCCTAAATTGCCCCTGGCAGCCACTATGAACGATCATGTCATCAGCGTGTCGTCGGTTTCGAAAGCTTTTGGCATTCCGGGAATAAGATTAGGGTGGCTGATAACCCTGGACAAGGAACTGCAGGAGCTTTTCCTTGCCGCAAAGGAACAAATTCACATCTGCAACTCTGTTGTAGATGAAGAGATCTGCTATCAATACCTGCTCAGCAAACAAAAATATTTTCCATCGATTAAACAAGAAGTAAGATCCAACTTTATGATCCTGAAGAAATGGATCAGCAACCATAAATATTTAGAATGGGTCGAACCTTCGGGTGGAGTAGTTTGCTTTCCGCGGTTTAAAAGCAGAACTGAAATTGATATTGAAAAGTTCTACAGGATTTTATTGGCAGACTATAAAACTTATGTTGGCCCGGGCCACTGGTTCGAACAAAGCAAGAGCAGTTTCAGGCTGGGCTTTGGATGGGAAAGCCATAATGCGTTTGAAAAAGGACTGAACAATATTGACAGCGCCATTGATGCATCAATGGCAAAGCAGGGCCTTGCGCTTTATAGCTAAAATACCGGGCAATCGGGAAACCTGTTGCAAATGAGGAGCCATGTGCCCAATAATCATGCTCAGCCATCGGCCTCCTTTGCAGCCTGCAATTTCTTTACATCCTGATCCGCCATGCTAAAGGGTAATAATTATTGGCCCTGTTCTGTAAAATTTTTATCCAGCCCAGGTTTTGATGCTGGTACCTCACCAGGCACCATCCTTTGACCTGGGCATCCGTTTTTATTTCTTCTTTTCTCAGGTAACGCAATGCCTGTTCTTTTGCAAGCTCAATTGAAGGCAGGTTTCCATTGATTAAGCCGCTCAGCGCCAGTTCATGTTCAGGAATCAATTCCTTGGCTGTTATTTTTCCAATAAGTGTTCCTGCTTTTTTAAAATATAAATAAGATTTCAGGAAATCAAGATCGTCCAGCAGGCTCCCGGGAAAAGCATGAACAAAATCATTCATTTTAATCAATGCAATTCCCGGTTTATCATTTATCCATTTGCGCGTGATTGCCTGCTCACCTTTTGTGAGCTTTTCAAAATTTGTTTTTTTGCTTTTTGGGAAATAAAAATGGCCACAGTCTTTTTTTTTCAAGGCTGCTATAAAGAAGCCTTCGCCCTTCACCTTGTCAGGGAAAAAGCGGTATCCGTAACTGTGCGTTTTGTTCGATAAGGTTTCTACTATTCCCCATGAAGCTTCAACAGCAAGCCGCAAACTGTCCACTGCAAAATGTTCGGCTATCCAATCCAGGATATCTTCGTTTTCTTCTTTTGAATAAGAACAGGTGGAATAAAGGAGAATGCCATCCCGTTTCAGGGCAGGCATAATATCCGCCAAAATTCTTTGCTGGCGCTTGTTGCACAGCATCACATTTTCATCGCTCCATTCTTTAACAGCTTCAGGTTCTTTTCTGAACAATCCGCTTCCGCTGCAGGGAGCGTCAACAATGACAATATCAAAATAATTTTCAAGTTTTGAAAAACTCTTCGGATCATTATTGGTTACGATCACATTAGATGAGCCCCATTTGACCATATTCTCTGCAAGAATACCTGCCCGGGTTTTTATCACTTCATTGCTGACCAGTAAGCTGTGCGGCGAGATGAGCGATTGCGCCAATGTGGATTTGCCCCCGGGAGCTGCGCATAAATCCAAAACCCGCAACGGCGCCAACAAGTCTGTAGTTTGCTTTAGCGCCTGTTCCAAAAACATGCTGCTCGCTTCCTGGACATAATAAGCGCCTGCATGCAGCAGTGGGTCCATGGTGAATAAAGGCCGTTCAGGAAGGTAATAGCCAAAAGAAGACCAGGGGATGGGCTGGCAGTTATGGGCCTGCACTTCAAAGCGCTGAGTTTTGGAAGGATTAAAACGGATGGAAGTAATTTGCCCGGGATTTTCATGAACTTTAATAAATTCATTTTGATCAAATCCTGTTACGCCGAGCAACGAGGCAATTAAATTTTTTGGAAGATGCACGTGCAAATCTAAGAACTATCTGTTATTGCCCACCGGTACTGCAATCACATGTTTTTTATTTCCCCGATCAGGTCCTGCAGCACCTTTTTTGCGTCTCCAAAAAGCATGGACGTTTTGGGGCGGAAAAAAAGATCGTTCTCGATCCCAGCATAACCAGGCTTCATGCTGCGTTTGTTCACGATGCAGGTTTTAGCCAGTTCCACTTCTAAAATTGGCATGCCGTAAATAGGAGAAGCGGGATCGTTTTTAGCAGCAGGATTAACCACATCATTCGCGCCAAGCACCAGTACTACATCGGTTGAGGAAAATTCTTCATTGGCCTCTTCCATCTCCAACAAATTATCATAGCTCACGTCTGCTTCGGCCAACAGCACATTCATGTGGCCGGGCATACGGCCTGCTACGGGATGAATGGCATATTTTACGTCAACGCCTTTTTCAGCCAACAATTTCTCCAGGTCATGGCAGGCATGCTGCGCTTGCGCCACAGCCAGGCCATATCCCGGCACGATCATTACTTTGTGCGCATACGCCATTACCATAGCCGCATCGCTGAGAGAAATTTCTTTGTAGGCCCCATGCTCCTTTTTAGTTCCGGTTGTAGCAGCGCTTGCGCCAAATGACCCAATCAGCACATTTGTGAGCGAACGGTTCATGGCTTTGCACATTAAAACAGTAAGTAAGGTGCCTGCGGAACCGACAAGGATACCGCCCGTCAGCATTGCTTTATTGTCGTATAAAAAACCGCCACAGGCAGCAGCCACCCCGGTGAACGAATTCAATAACGAAATGACCACGGGCATATCTGCGCCACCAATGGGAAACACGAAAAGAATGCCATAAAGTAGTGACGCGGCAAAAACAAAGTAGAAAAGATAAAAATTCCCATCGTTAATATTGAAAACTAAATAAGCAGCAACAAATAGTATGGCAATGAGCAACAATATATTTAAAAGGTGCTGCCCTTTAAAAGCGAAGTCTTTGATTCGGCTATTCAATTTGCCCCAGGCAATGATGCTGCCGGCAAATGATACCGAGCCAATAATTAACCCCAGCAGGATAATCAACAGCCTGCTTTGACCGCCTTCTGGTAAAATATTTATATGCAGCCCGGGAGCTGCTTCAATTCCTATATCCTGGAACTCGCTGATCGAAATCAGCGCAGCACAAGCGCCGCCCATTCCATTAAAAAGGCTTACCATTTCGGGCATTGCCGTCATCTTCACTTTTTTAGCAGCCAGGGTGCCAATCGCACTGCCAATAATAATGGCTGCAAACATCCAGGTGTAATTGTGCAGATTCCTGCCATCGTGCTCGTATAAAAAAATAGTGCCTATAATGGCTATTGCCATCCCCGCTGCTGCAATTAAGTTTCCTTTGCGAGCAGTTGCAGGGTGAGACAACATTTTTAGCCCGAGGATGAATGTGACAGCAGCAATAATATATATAACGGCAAGTAGTTGCATTAAAAATCAATATTTAAAACCTAGAAATCGCCCTGTTTTCTTTTCTAAATCAGCTGATCAATTATCTTGTTATTGAATTTTTTTCACAGGATACACTTTTATTGTCCCAAAACCGGTTTAGCTTTCGGCTTTTAATTTTTTGTTTTTTTGTTCCTGAACATTTCCAGCATCCTGTCAGTAACCACAAACCCGCCTACCACATTCACTGTGCCCAGCACAACTGCAAGAAAGCCCAATATCAATGCCAGGTAATTATCACTTTCTGCTTTGCCCATAACTATGATAGCGCCTATAATCACTACTCCATGAACCGCATTCGCCCCGCTCATTAATGGCGTGTGCAACACACTTGGCACGCGGCCAATGACCTCCACTCCGAGGAAAATCATCAGGATCACGATATAGATCATTTGCTGGTTGGAGGATATCCAATGTAAGATGGTTCCCATACTGTATTTTTACTTGTACTTGATTTTTCAGATATCAGGCCCTATTGATATTCATCACCAGGATTTGAAATTGATTGTTCAACAACCAAACCGAATGCAGCTCCCCTATCTTCTCAGTCACATGAGCCATTCCCCCGCATAACATACCAATGCACGAAGCAACATAATAAAACCAAAAGTCACAAGCTCTTTAGTTTTTCATTGGTCACTTCTCCGTTATGGGCCATACAGGCGCCTTTCACCAGTTCATCTTCAAAATTCAAATTCAACTTCCCTTCCTTATCGATAATAAGTTGCAAAAAGTTCAGCACATTCTTGCCATACATTTTACTGGCATCATAAGGCATTGATGAAGCAAGCAGGGAATCGCCAATAATGCGCACGCCATTAAAATCCACGGTCTCATTATTTTTTGTAAGCTCGGTATTTCCTCCTGTAGCTGCGGCCAGGTCAACGATCAGGGAGCCTTTTTTCATAGCGCTTGCCATATCTTTAGTAACCAATACCGGGGCTTTTTTCCCGGGGATTTGCGCAGTAGCGATCACCACATCGGCTTTAGAAATGCTCTCTGCAATTTTTGATTGTTGTTTATGCTTAAATTCTTCCGATTGTTCTACGGCATACCCTCCTGCTTTTGACGCATCTGCTGCACCATCCACTTCAATAAATTTTCCGCCGAGGCTCTTCACTTCTTCTTTTACGGCTGGGCGGGTATCAAATACTTCTACCACGGCGCCAAGCCTGCGTGCGGTAGCAATGGCCTGCAGCCCTGCCACGCCTGCCCCGAGCACCAACACCTTTGCCGGAGGAATGCTACCGGCAGCAGTCATGAACATGGGGAAATAACGGGGATACCTATCTGCTGCAAGCAGCACAGCCTTATAGCCTGCAATATTTGCCTGGGAACTGAGCACATCCATACTTTGCGCACGGGTAGTACGGGGCAGCATGTCAAGGCTGAAAACAGTCAGGCTTTGTTTAGCCCAGTCGCGGATAAAGCCTGGATTGTGCAGCGGTTGGTAAACACCGATGAGGATGGTTGACGACCGACGGCCGATAAGCGATGGTTGTGGCCGATTTATGGACAAGATAATATCAGACGATGCGGCTACTTCTTCTGCTGGTTTAACGACAGCCCCGCTTTTAGAATAATCGCCATCATTAGCAAATGCGGCCGAGCCTGCATTTGTCTCAATCAAAACCTGTATGCCTTTTTTAATAAGAGGTGATATGCTTTCGGGCAGTACAGAAACCCTGCTATCAAAATCCGGTTCAGCCAAAACGCCAATAGTCATGTGTGCAACAAATATTTTTATAGAGTGCCAGTTCCTTTCCGGCAATGAAATTAAGCATTTTTAAAACCTGATCGAAAAATTCTGTTTTACTTTAAACTCATTTCTAAAAAAAATAATGCCCATAAAAAAAAGGTCGATCGATAAAGCTGCCTTTTCAGATGCTTTTATTATTTCCCATGCTTCTTCCATCTCAGTGCTCCAGTGTATATCATCAAAAATAATAATAGATGATGGCCTGGAGCGATCTGATAGCATGCGAAAATATTTCAAAGTCGGATCACGGCGGTGGTTCCCGTCAATAAAAGCAAGATCGAATGAATCATTTTTTTTCAACAGCCCCGGCAGCACATCATCAAAGTTGCCTGTCAATGATTCAATGTTGTGCAGTTGAAGCGACCGGAAATTGCCCTGCGCTGCAAGTGCAATTTCCGATGAGCCTTCCACAGTAAAAAGTTTTGATTTTGGATCAGCAGACGCAAGATAGGCAGAAGACAAACCTAAAGAGGTGCCCAGTTCAACAATTGTTTTTGGCTGATAATAATTTGCAATACGGAATAACAGTTGCCCCCATTTTTTACTTTTTGCCGAAAACCTGGCAATCGAGGAAATACTGCGCTGGTTTGTCTTTATCATTGATGAACCAGCCCCAAAATCTTCCACATGAATAATGTTGCTTTCTGTTAATAATTGTTGCCGAAGCGCTTCAACCTGCGAATAAGCATAAAAATGCCTCTTATCATTCAGCACATGCACAATAAAATCAAAAACAAACGGAGAGTGGATGCCGTGCCCTTTGCCGTTGGATGCGGTGAAGCAGTATTGAAGATATTTGGCCGCAATTTTTAATTTGGAATACATCATTTTTTTTTCTTCAGCCAAACCTGTATGCTATACGCAAATGCGTGTTTATCGTCGGCAGGGAAATCCATGCAGGGCCCGAGCTGCCATTCCGTTTGATTTATTTCGGGGAAGAAAGTGTCGCCATCTGTCACTGTGTGAACGCGGGTCATGTAGATTTTGTCTGCCAGCGGCATGGATTCTTCATATACTTTCCCTCCCCCGATAATGAACACTTCCCTGCAATCGGTTAGTTTTGCCAGGCCAATTGCCTCTTCAAGTGAATACGCGGTCTTTACTTTAGCACTGCCTGTTTCCCATTTCTGCTGGTGCGTGACCACAAAGTTGAATCTTCCCGGCAAAGGATCTCCGTTCATTGATTCAAAAGTTTTTCTTCCCATAATTACAGGCATTCCCCATGTGGTGTTCTTGAAAAATTTCATATCGTTGGGCAATCGCCATAACAACTGGTTGTCCTTTCCGATCACATTGTTTTCAGATGCCGCGACGATAAGTGAGATTGTCATGTCCTAACCCCGCAAAGGGCCTATTAAAAGTGGTTAATAAACAATAGTTATTTTGAAATTCATGTCAAATTCCTTTTTAGAAAAGGGTCACACAGCTACTGCGGCTTTGATTGCCGGATGGCATTGATAATTTTCCAGTTTGAAATCTTCATATTCAAAATCAAAAATATTTTTGACGGATGGATCAATGTGCATTGATGGCAATGGGAAGGGCGTCCTCGTGAGCTGCAGCTTTGCCTGCTCGATGTGATTATTATACAGATGGACATCGCCAAAACTGTGCACAAATTCTCCCGGTTGCAAATCGCAAACCTGTGCCACCATCATGGTCAGCAGGGCGTATGATGCGATGTTGAAAGGCACTCCCAAAAAAACATCGGCACTGCGCTGGTACAACTGGCAACTGAGCCTGCCTTCAGCCACATAAAACTGGAACAAGGCATGACAGGGCATTAATGCCATTTCGGGAAGGTCTGCCACATTCCATGCGCTTATTATCAACCTGCGGCTATCGGGTGTTTTTTTAATTTGTTCGATAAGCTGAGAAACCTGGTCAACCGTTTTGCCATCGGCGCCTTGCCAGCTTCTCCATTGCCTGCCATAAACCGGACCAAGTTCTCCATTCTTATCGGCCCATTCATCCCAAATGCTTACGCCATGGTCTTTTAAATACCTGATATTGGTTTCCCCTCTTAAAAACCATAACAATTCATAAACAATGCTTTTGAGGTGCAGTTTCTTGGTGGTAACAAGAGGGAACCCGTCTTCCAGGCTGAAGCGCATCTGGTATCCAAAGCAACTGACAGTTCCGGTTCCCGTTCGATCGGTTTTGGGAATGCCTTTATTCAAAATATGATCAAGCAGATCGAGGTATTGCTGCATAGGCGCAAGTTAGTGAAAAGAGAACTGGCATACCGCATGCCATGAACAGGTGTGAGCAAACTGTGGATTGTTTTTTGATGATGTGCCCAGGCGCATGATTCCCTGGCCCGCATGTTGTGCAATTGTGTTAACAGAACTGAGAAGCACCGTTCGGATCAATGAAATGCAGCCATCGGGGCCCGGGCACTACCTGCAAAATCATTTGTGTTGCATGCGCACAAACTTCATTCACCATCGCTCAAAGCTTTTTGATCTTAATGTTCCGGAAGAAAATGCCTTTCAGCCAATATTGCAAGCCGATATGTCCTTTGGTTCGTTTGCCATATTCAGGAAAGTGAGAGAAATTGGTCTTGCCAATCATCTCCGTCCAGGCGGGCGAATGGAAGTCCTGCTGTGCTGTCAATATCCCGTTTAAATAGAATGCTGCTTTGCCCCCCTCCTGTGTGATCTCTGATTGGTTCCACTGCCCTTGAGCTTTGGGCTCTACTGCATTTATCTGGGAAGCAAACCCGAACATGCAGCCTGAACGTTTGTTTGGCACTCCATAATCAGGGTTGGAACTTTCAAGCAACTGGTATTCGGGGCCAGATGCCCAGGCTGTGGCAAGGTCATTCCTTTCGGTCACATTAATAAATACACCGCTGTTGCCGGCTGTTGCTATCTTCCACTCGAACTTTAAATCAAAATTTTCAAACTCCTCATCAGTGATGATGTCCTGGTGCGCTATCCTGAAATTGGTATTGCAGTACAACTCACCGTTTTTTGCAACCCACTGTGAATCGATTTTCCCATTATTATACAAATGCCAGCCATTGGCAGAGGCGCCATCAAAAAGCAGTCTCCATCCTTCTTGCTTTTCTCTTTCTGTCAATTGGTTATTCTGGTCTTTTGTACCGGTGCAGGAAGAAAACAATAATGCAACCAACCAAGCTACTCCCAAAAAAATGATATATTCACTCTTTTTTATCATGATCCATGTATCCTATAAATATAAGGGAATTGAAATTTAATGAACAATCAATGAACCATAGCCCTTGAGCGGTTCTACCAAATAGCGTGAAATTTGAGAATAGATTATAAAGCTTTACTTCCCTAACGATGCTACCAAAACTAACCCTGATTTGTTTGCTTTCTTTATTTGTATATGAAAGCAGTGCCCAACCCGCAGATATCTTTAAGCCTGATTCTGTAAAGAAAGAAATCAATGCGGTTCAGATCCATTCTTCTTTACATATTGACGGGGTATTGAACGAACCCGAATGGCAACTGGCAAGCCCTTCGCCACGATTCACTCAAATTGAGCCTTACCAGGGGGAAGCCCCAACTTGCGAAACATTTATTAAAGTATTGTACAATAAACAAGACCTTTATATTGGCATTTTCGCAAAGGACCCACTAGGAAAAAAAGCTATACGTGCTATTGATTTTAAGCGCGATTTCAACTTTCTTGCCAACGATTTGGTCACCCTCGCATTCGATGGCTTTAATGACAGGCGGAATGCCATGTGCTTCGCCACAAATGCCTACGGCGTACAGCGCGATTACCTGAGTTTTGACGACCTGTATTTTGATATCGACTGGGACGGCCTCTGGAAAGTGCGCACCAACAGGACCGATTCGGGCTGGTCTGCTGAAATAGAAATTCCCTGGCAAACCCTGCGCTATAAGAAGTCAACAGATTCTGTCCAGGACTGGGGCTTCAATGCATACAGGAACCGCAGGCTCACGAATGAGATCACCGCCTTCTCTCCCTTCCCGAGGGCCTTCAGCGCTTCGAGAATGGAATATGCCGGCACATTAAAAAACCTGCGGCCGCCGCCGCCGAAATCGAATATCCGCATACAGCCTTATTTATTAGGCGCCGTGGATAATTACACCGGGTTTGATTCTACTGTGAAGGCCAACCAGTCAAACTTGAAAATTGGCGGCGACATCAAATGGGCAATCAACCCAAACAATATTTTAGACCTCACTGTGAATACCGATTTTGCACAGGCTGATGCCGATTTGCAGGTAAATAATGTAAGCCAGTTCTCCGTTTTCTTCCCGGAAAAAAGGCAATTTTTTTTAGAGAACGCTTCCTTGTTCAGCCCGGGAATACAACAGTCGTACGATGGTTCGGGAGGGTTCATGCACATACAGCCATTTTTCAGCAGGGCAATTGGGCTGGACTCTGTTGGCAACCCGGTGCCTATTGTTGCGGGCGGCAGGTTCGTGAGCAGGTCTTCCAAACAAAATTACGGCGCTATTATTATGCGACAGAAAGGAACAGCAACCGACCCTGCTACCAATTTTTTTGTTGGCAGGTATTCAAAAAATTTCGGGGGCCAGAACCGGATAGGAGGATTGCTCACTTTAAAAAATAGTTCTGCAGGCACCAACACCGCAGGCACCATTGATGGGTTTTTCCGGCTGGGGCAATCGCAGTCGCTAAACACCATATTTACTTTTACCAACACCAGCAACACCAACCAGCAGGGCTTTGCAGGGTTTGCACAGTATTATAATTCCACCAACCATTATAAAATATGGTACACCCAATCCATTGTTACAAAAAATTTTGATCCCCAGATGGGCTTTGTTTCACGCACCGATGTGATAGGCACAACACCGGGCATAAACTATTATTATCGTGGCAAACTGCTTCCTTTCAAAAAAATCCTCCGTGCATTCGAGCCGGGTTTTTTACCTGAATTTTATTGGCAGGCTTCCACAGGAAAGTTTATAGAAAGGAGCTTGTATTTTTTTCCGTTGTGGCTCAATTTCCAAAGCGGTGCTTATTTGGGATATAGCATAAATCCTGTTTATAAATTCCTGACGGATACTTTCGCCCCGTTGAATGTAAAAATTGCGCCCGGCGCTTACCATTATGTGTTCAATGAAGTGATGTTCACTACAGACCCTTCAACATTCATCAGCTTTATCGGCGACATTAAATGGGGCGGATATTTTAATGGCAAATTGGTATCGGCCGACTTGAAATTACAACTGTCTCCGATACCCCATATATCCGTTTTAGCAGAGTTCAACCGCAATCATTTTATGAACGTAGGGATCACAACCGGGAACAGCACTGTTGATCTTTACATCATTCAGGGCAGGTTTGCAGTGAACCCGCGTTTGCAGCTTATCGGGTTTTACCAGAAAAACGCATTAGATAATTCACAGAGTTATAATGTCCGTTTTTCATGGGAATACAAACCGTTATCATATGTGTATATTATTTACAACCACGGAGCGGTAAGCGATTTAATGCATACCGTCAACCAATCGGAAAACCATGTAATGGCGAAGATCAGTTATTTAAGGCAATTGTAACGATGGCATTGAAAGATGCGCAACAACCCGCCCCACGCCCTTGTGCCAGGGCTATATACGATGGTTTAAAATTCCATTCGCGCCAGGTTCTATTTTTTCGTCGCAGTAATTTGCAGGTTAATCTCATTTCCTTCACCCGAAATCCTTCAAAAGATATTTTTGCAAACTGATTGAGGTCTTTTAACCCACAGCAATGGTTTAAGTTCATCATACGCGGGCAGCAGGTTGTTAACTGCCCCTTAGGAGGGATATTTCTATATTCCTCCTTAATTTCAACATCACTCTAAATACTTAATAAATAAACGGGGATAGTGGGGCCGGATCGAAAAACAGGAATAAAACAATAAAACCTGCACACTGAAATGAAGGCCTTACCAGGCCCGTTTTAATTTTGTTCATCTACCATCTGCACGGGATTAGTGTAATCCTTCCTCGCAATTA
>JAFEAJ010000041.1:79898-82112 GCA_018266455.1 Bacteroidota bacterium | reverse complement strand
GCCCTTTCCGCCGTTGTTGGTGTTCGGTTAGGCATGAGTGTTAGCCGCACCAACAACTTCCTTCCCAGCAACGTCTCGCCGAAGGTTTCGTGCGATGGCTGCGGACGTTGCGCTGCAATAAGCAAAAGATAGTTAGCTTTCTTTTTTCTTTTTCCGCAGAGTGTCCTTTCAAGGTTTTTGTGCGCTTGCCAAGGCTCTGCGGGAGGATGGCAAAATAGGGCACATTCGGGCATTATCGTTATGTTTGGGCAAGCAACGAGGCGCAGGGCTGGGACGTGTTCTTTGACAATTTAACAGTTCAGCACAGGCAGGGGCCGCTGCTGGAAGAGAACGCCTACTACCCGTTCGGCCTCACGATGCAGGGGATCAGTGATAAAGCTGTTAAGGCCAACTACGCCGAGAACAAGTACCGCTTCAACAGCGGCAACGAGCTCAACAACAAAGAGTTCTCCGACGGGAGCGGCCTTGAGCTCTATGACGCCGTGCACCGCATGTACGACCCGCAGCTGGGGAGGTTCGGCCAGATAGACCCCCTTGGGGATGTCACAAGCTACATGTCGCCGTATGGCTTTGCCAGCGACAACCCCATCAGCCATTTTGACCCGTCGGGCTTGACCGACACGGTCGTTACGACCAAGACCACAGACCTCCCGGCCGTCTACGTGAACGCCAAAACGCGGGCAAAATGGTTCTATTGGCCAGGGTCAACAAAGAGTAAAAGGCAGACATGGGCAAGAAACCAAGGGACCTACGCAGACAGGCTACATAATAACCAACCCCTATCTCAAAAAGGCGACCCTGCTTCCTATACCTCGAGCTTGGGGATGTACAAGCACTGGACGCAAGAGGAAAAGAACTATAGGGCCATGCAGGCTTGGGCTGTGGGGATTATCGCATCGCCTGCTTTAATCGCAACATCCCCCGCAGAGATTGGAGTGGCCTTGACCGCACAGAGATTTACTGCAGTAGCAATTGATGCGAGCATACAAACAGCGGTGAACGCTATGCTGCACAAAAATGTTTTCAGCAACTATAATTTTGTGAGCGGTGCAGCCTCTTTTCTTATCGGTGCCCCAGAAGGGGCTTCCTTGAGCGATCTTGCCCAGGTCAACCTGCTCAATTCTACCATAAGCACCTCAATAAACGTATCATCAAGTTCTGTTTTTGGGCCTAATTCTATATTCACATTTGACCCTCGTGCAATACTAATAAATGCGGCTTTTGGGACTGCTGCAGGAAAGTACTCTCAGTTTATTGGTAACGGTTCGGGTGCAGGCGATGCGTTTGGGGACGCTGCTGCATCACCAATGAACCTTGCTGGCGCTGTTGGGGATGAAACGACTAAACCAAAAGAACAACAATAAGGTATGGCAATGGACAATAAAAAAATAGGTGGAATTCTGGTGCTAATGTTTTTCGTTTTAGGCATTGGAACAATCTTTTACAGAAAATATATGTTCTTAAAAGATTATGAATTTACTATAGGAAGAGTAACAGAAATAACACTCCCAGGTTGGAAAAGCTCCGGTAATTACTCCATTCTTTATGATTACTGGGTAAATAATAAGCTATACCATAACAATGAGAATTATGACTTTTGCAGGGGGATGAGCATATCAAAATTGAAATCGCTTTTGATAGGCAAACAATTTCCAGTAGCTTATTCAACTAATGATCCTGGGGCTTGTTCAATGCTTTTGACGCAAGAGAATGCGGACAGGTTCCATTATGCGCTGCCCGATTCGGTAAGGTATTATGATTCTGTTCTGACGTGCAAGCAATAGGTCAGCACCAACACACAGCCGAAAACAAAAGATAAGAAGAGGCCCCCCCAATCTGGCGCAAGTATGCAGGGCGGGCAATGAGGGCAGGGTACTTGTGCCATTGAATGAGGCACAAGTACGCCAGCCCACAGGCTAAGCTGCATACTTTCTTTTTCCGCAGAGTGTCCTTTTATAGTTCCTTCCCAGCAACGTCTCGCCGAATGTTTCGTGCGATGGCTCTCCGCCGTTGGTGTTCGGTTAGGCATGAGCGTTAGCCGCACCAACAACTTAAATTTGGATTCTTGCCCCTGGCCGGTTTTCCGTTACATCAGCAAAAGATGAATTGTCAAGAGGCTAACTACCGAAGTATATAATAAACATTACAACAGATGGCGCCCAGGCAGATAGTCCGCCGTTGTTGGTGTTCGGTTAGGCATGAGCGTTAGCCGCA
>JAFEAJ010000041.1:0-79865 GCA_018266455.1 Bacteroidota bacterium | reverse complement strand
GCGCAACACCAACAACGGCAGGGGCAATGTATATACGGGGCTGAACAGCTTCATAACAAGCAGCGACCCCAACACGGGCACATCTTATCCTAAGGCTTACCTGAACTGGATATTCTTGGATGACCAGTTCAATTACGTTAGCAATTTAAGCGGGGCCATAGCCGCGGCCAGCAGCACGTACCCCGCATCTGCGCTCAACACAATTGCTCCCGGTTCTCCTTTGAACATCAACAGGAATGGCTATCTTTATATCTGGGTATCCAACGAGACCCAGGGCTGGGACGTGTTCTTTGACAATTTATCAGTTCAGCACAGGCAGGGGCCGCTGCTCGAAGAGAACGCTTACTACCCGCCCGGGCTGGCGATGCAGGGGATCAGCGACAAGGCAGTTAAAACTAACTACAACGAGAACAAGTACCGGTACAACGGGAAAGAACTGCAGAACAAAGAGTTCAGCGATGGCACCGGTTTGGAGGAATATGACTATGGTGCGAGGATGTACGACCCGCAGCTTGGTGTCTGGCACAGCATAGACCCGCTTGCGGACAGGTCGCGCAGGTGGTCGCCTTATAATTATGCTTACGATAACCCGATAAGGTTCATCGATCCGGAGGGGATGTGGTCATATGATGCTAATGGAAATGCAAGTACAAGTGATGCAAATGAAATAAAGCAATTTATGAAACAGTTGCAGGGCGATGATAGTAATGAGAGTAAAGATAATGACCAAGAAAATCAAGATGTTCAGCAGGAAGGACAAAGTGATTTAAGCGCCAACACTTCATTTAATCAACAAAGAGATGAGAATACATCTATGTCACGAGAGGGAGGCGATGATGGTAGCAAAAAGAAAAAAAGTGAGACTGGTGGTGGAGATACGCACAATGACCCTGATAGAAACCCAAATCAGGATAAAAAATTGACTCCCGGGGAAATTGAAAAACTAATAAAACATGGATGGGATCATAGTAATAAACCTAAGGGCCGCAATGCGCCAGCGATTGATTTATATAAGGACAGAAAGGGGAATGTTTATGAAAAGCCAAAGGGTGGCAGTGGTTATGGCGAGCCTATTGGCATTAACCTGAACAATCTGAGTAATGCAGTTAAGGCTACTGAAATTGCCGTGGTAATCGGAGTAGGAATATATGAAGGCGTAAAATGGCTTGCGGCAGTTGTATTAGCACCGGAAACAGCAGGTGCCTCTATTGCGGTGGCTACCGTGACACCTTAATTGTAATAAATGTAATTTGTTTTATGAAAAATGAAGTTGTATTAAATTTTATTATTGCTGATTTTGAAGGTATAACTCATGATGAGATTACTAAAACGTTAGATGTAAATCCAACATGGGTTCATGTAAAGGGGCAAAAGAGAAGCCCAAAGTTTACAATTATATCAAAAAATAATGTCTGGTCAATGGACTCAGGCTTGGGTAAATATGCATCATTCAAAGATCAGATGAATGCTCTGCTTGATATTCTTGAATCAAAAAAAGATTTGTTCAAATCATTTTGTGAAAAGTATTATTGCGAGTTTTCTTGCACGATATATATCTATTATGATAACGACGAAAGTACTCCTTGGATACATTTGGATGAGAGATATAATAAACTGGCAAGTGAATTGAGAATTGAATTTGATATTGATTTGTATTGTTTGCCAAACAAGGAGAGCTAACACAGCTATCCTTTTCTCCTTTCCTTCCCAGCAACGTCTCGCCGAAGGTTTCGTGCGATGGCTGCGGACGTTGCGCTGCAATAAGCAAAAGATAGTTAGCTTTCTTTTTTCTTTTTCCGCAGAGTGTCCTTTCAGGGCTTTCTTTTCCTATCAACGTCTCGCCGAAGGCATAGTGCGCTTGCCGCGGACGTTGCGCTTCATGAAGCTGCAAGCCTCTATCGGCACAACGTCCCTTGCCCGGCACAAACCAGCGCATTTGGAGACATTGCTGAGAAGTAAAAATTGCCCGGAGTTTACAGCTCCGGGCTATGATGTCCCCCCCGGCTTTCCCATTTTTTATATCAACAAAAGACTGTAGTTCTTATTAAGAATTCCAAGATATTGGCTTCAAAAATTGGGATTCCTGATTTTTTTCGATAACTTGTAAAGCATACAATCCCACCGTAAGAAAACCCTCTGTTCATTTACTTTTCCGTAGCTTTTGAAAATAACATTTGTTAAAAGCTTTTAAGGCTGATGTGCTTGTCCAATATTTTTTAAAAAACCTAAAACAGTTCGTATGAAACCGCATGCCGCTATTCCGCAAAATGTGTTTTGGCCGTTGCCTAAACCTGTTAAGCAAAATCCATCAAAATCAAAAAAGCTGATCCGGTCTGCAGTTCCCCCTCCGGACGAGGAATCGCTCAGAAAAATCAATGAAGTGGCCAGGCAATACCCCTTTTGTATTTATTATCGCGAAAAAAATAACGACCCGTTATAGCGCCAGGATATATTAAGCTTGCCATTAATTGGTTTTTTGATAACATCAATTGATTGTTAAAGGGAAAGTAGTGCTGCACGCATTAATTATCTTTACATCCTCGTACAATTCCTGCCTGCCCTGCCATTACCGCTTTTTAGCCTGCTGCGAAAAAATGGCAACGGTATATGGCATTTGATTTAAAACGCTTTTAAAAATTAGTTATGTATGAACACTAATTTGCAAAATCGAACCAAGCCGGGGTTGGCTTATCCTCGCAAAGAACCAGTTGTGTTTTTAAAGAAAGCCAGGCTAAGAATACATAAGAACGAGGAAGCCTTACAAAAGCTCAATGAAATGGCCAGGAGCAGAAAATTTTCAATGCATTATAAAGTAAAGGAAAATGACCCGCTTTAGAAGCCGTTTAAAATGATTTCAAGGATTTCATATCGCAGCGGTTCAACTTATTCAAAGCTTGTAATTGGTGAAAAATTGGGGCACCCTGTATGGGCTTTTGAAAAGATTAAGCCTGCTGGTGGTTCCAATACTCATTTTCAGGCTACCTTTCAGGCCCTGTTCATTTTATATATACTTTGGGGAGCGCCTCTTGTAATAAGTGTTCTTTCAACCGGCCCTAAAACCCAATTAAGCAACATTTCGGCTTGCCCAGTCACCAGCCCATTTGTGTGCGGCCTTCGCTTTTTTCTGTAGTTGTCGTGCACATGAGGCACGCTGATCTTTGTGATGGTGCCGGCTGTTGATTTTTGCCAGTAACAAATATGGGCATCTGCAAATCCCCGCTATCTTTGCGGGCATGAATAATGCAACAATGAAAGTTTTCAAATTCGGCGGGGCAAGTGCCAGTACAGTTGAACGGATAAAACACCTCCCCGGCATTATCAAACAATATCATGGAGATAAGATACTGGTTGTGATTTCTGCCATGGGAAAAACGACCAATGCGCTCGAAAAAGTGGCAGAGGCTTTTTATGATGGGCGAAGAGAAGATGCGCTGCACTTGTTCAATATAGTTAAACAAAATCACTTAACCACAGCAAAATATATTCTTGTAAAAAATTATAATGCTACAGAAAAAAAACTGGCAGACCTGTTCACTGAAGCGGAATGGCTGTTGCACGATAAGCCGGTAAAAGAATATGATTACTACTATGACCAGGTAGTGTGTATCGGCGAGCTATTATCTACAACCATCATCAGCGCATACCTCCATGAAGAGGGGATCAACAATGAATGGTTGGATGTGCGCGATATTTTCCGGACAGATGATAATTTCCGCGACGCAAACATTGATTGGGCCTATACTGAGAACAAAGTAAAAGAAATTGTTCTCCCGGTATTCCAAAGTTCTGACATTATCATTACACAGGGTTTTATCGGATCAACAAACGAAAACGAAAGCACTACGCTGGGCAGGGAAGGGAGCGATTATTCTGCCGCTGTTTTTGCCAATATGCTTAATGCGGAAAGCCAGGCCATCTGGAAAGATGTGGAAGGAGTAATGAATGCTGATCCCAAGCAATTTCCGGATGCGGAATTCATCAGCGAACTGAGCTACAATGAAGTTATTGAAATGGCTTATTATGGCGCACAGGTTATCCATCCTAAAACCATCAAACCATTGCAAAACAAGAACATTCCGCTGTATGTTAAATGCTTTCTTGACCCCTCTTTTCCCGGAACTGTGATCCATAAAAAAAGCACAAAAAACCTGCCGCCGATCATAGTGCTGAAACCTGACCAGGCCTTGCTGCACCTGCATGCTAAGGATTTTTCGTTTGTTGGTGAAAAACACACTGCTGAATTATACCACCTGTTTGCTGAAATAAAAATCAAGCCCAACCTTATCCAAAGCGGGGCAGTGAATTTACAGGTATGCATTGACGACAGAACTGAAAAAGTAGATAAACTGGCTGCAGCAGCATCGGGTATTTTTGATGTGCAGGCCGAAAAAGGGTTGACATTGCTGACCATCCGCCATTATAACAACAATATCCTGGATAAACTAACAGCAGGCAAAGAAATTGTGCTGAAACAACAGTCGCAGGAAACAGTGCAGGCGCTTATGAGGTAATGAAAGACAAGCTTAACCTGTAATGAACTGATACCGCCCTGTTTTTACTGACCAATTAATCTTCTCCGATCATGATGCTCTGTTTCAGTTTAATGCCGATGTTTTTTCCGTAGTGCTTGGCAGGCTTCCATTGCGGCATTTTTTCAAAAGCACCTTCAATTTTCGGGTTCATCACATCATTGCCGCCACGAATAACATTGGCGTAAACAGGGCTGCCTTCGGCATCGATGATGTATTCAACCTGCACAAAAGTTTTTTTCTGGCCTTCTTCCAGGTCGTTTGCCATTTCACGGCTAAGGCTATCTAAAAAATCCTGGAAAGCAGTGTTGCCTCCGGGATAAACCGGAAGGTTATCTACTGAGGTAGCAAGGTCTTCGTCTTTGATTGGCTGGGGCTTGTGGGCTATTTTCTTCCTGGCTTTTATAACAGGCGATGGCCCTTCAGCCGGCACATCCTCTGTAACATAATTCCCTTTCCCATCTATCAATATCAGCGGGACCTGGTGATATTTTTCAAAATAAAAAAATATATTCCTCAGGTTTTTTACCAGAGGGGCATATTCTGAAAAATTTTGAAGGTACCTGTTGAGGTAAGCAACGCTGCGCGGGTTTTTAAAATTTACCGGGAAGATGTGCACAGGGATGAAGTCTTCGCCACTGTCTTTTGCATGTGCAGCTAAAATGTATACCTCTTCAATTTTGTCATCGGTAAGTGGTATACAGCCCACAGTTACACAGCTTCCATGAATATAAATTTCTCCGCCGGGCTGCGACAAATCGCTCAGCAATTTGTCGGAAGCATTTGGATAATTCAATCCTAAGGACAAGTGGTACAGGCTCCTGGGGTTGAATTCATTGATGCAATACACGCCCTCCGGGACCTGGTAATCGCCTGCCATACGTTTTGGGCCAAGGCTCCCGGCAAGCGCACAGACTTTATATGTTTTGAACAGCT
Organism: Bacteroidota bacterium; assembly: GCA_018266455.1. Classification (GTDB taxonomy): domain Bacteria; phylum Bacteroidota; class Bacteroidia; order Chitinophagales; family Chitinophagaceae; genus Puia. The sequence goes on along the minus strand of JAFEAJ010000041.1, from coordinate 74,400 downwards.
TGTATTTTTCGTCTTTTTTGTTCTTCACCCAAATTTCCAATTCGCTGTCATATTTGAAAGAGCGGATATAGATGTACTTAGCGGGCCAAACCAGCCCTTTTTCCCCAAACTGTTTTTTAAGGGAGTCTTCTTTCCTGCCCATCGCTTCGCTGATCCTGGGAAAAGATTTTTGGTTTTCTATGAAATGCACGACAGGCACTGACGTTTGCGCATGCAACTGTACAAATAGAAAGCAGCACGCTACTGCAAACAAGCCAGATCTGAAATTCTTTACGACCATAGTGATTTTACGCGATAAGCACAATAATGTTAAACGATGTATGTCTAAAGATATTATAAAGGGCAAAAATCGTGCTATCCCAAAATATAAACAGGTGTTAATAATGCCTGAGGACAATACGCCGAAAGGCAAAAATGCATTGGCAGGAATTTGATGATAACAGGCCCTGGCTTCCGGCTATTCACAAATTGCCTCTTGCAGCCTGCTCTCTTTCAATGGCTTCAAACAAGGCTTTGAAATTTCCCTTGCCAAAGCTTTTTGCGCCTTTGCGCTGAATGATTTCAAAGAAAAGCGTAGGCCTGTCTTCAACAGGTTTGGTAAATATCTGTAGCAAATATCCTTCATCATCCCGGTCAACGAGAATGCCCAAATCCTTTAATGCTCCTATCTCCTCATCAATAGCGCCTACGCGTTCCTTCAAATCATGATAATAAGCAGTAGGCACTTTCAGGAATTCGACGCCACGGCCCTGTAGGGCGGTAACCGTTTCCACAATATTATTTGTAGCCATTGCAATATGCTGAACGCCTTCGCCATTGTAAAAATCAAGGTATTCTTCTACCTGCGATTTCTTTTTCCCTTCTGCAGGCTCATTAATAGGGAATTTCACATAGCCATTGCCGTTGCTCATTACTTTGCTCATCAATGCGGAATATTCAGTCGATATGTCTTTGTCATCAAACGAAAGGATATTCTTAAAGCCCATTACCTGCCCATAAAAATCTACCCAGCGCTCCATTTGCCCCCACCCTACATTGGCCACACAATGATCAACATATAAAAGCCCGGTTGATGAAGGGTTATACACTGTTTCCCATTTCCTGAATCCGGGCATGAACGCGCCACGATAATTCTTCCTTTCTATAAACTGGTGAACAGTCTCGCCATATAGGCGAATGCCGCTGATCATGATTTCGCCATGCTCATCTTCCAGCTTCTGCGGGTCAATATAGCTAATAGCCCCGCGTTTGGTGGTTTCTTCCCAGGCGCTTGCAGCATCATTCACTCGCAGCGAAATGGATTTTACACCATCGCCATGCAAATAAACATGCTCGGCAATGGAGTTGCCTGTGCGCAATGCCGTGGTAAAAACTAAAGTGAGCTTATGTTGCCTTACCGCATAGCTTGTCCTGTCCTTAATGCCCGTTTCGGGGCCTGCATAAGCGAGTGGCTGGAAGCCAAAAGCTGCCTGGTAATAATGAGCTGCCTGTTTGGCATTGCCCACATAGAATTCGATATGATCTGTTCCTTCCAGCGGAAGGAAATCGACTGATGTTTGGTGTTGCGCTGAAGCTGCAAGAGTTGGCATGATCGTTAAAATATTAATTTGATAAACAAGAGGGGGGCCTCATTATAATTGCTACAGTATAAACGGAGGGGCAAAAGAGAAATTATGTGCCCGATTCCATAGCAAGCGCCTCCATCAGCAGGCAATAGCAAATGCGCTTGTCTCCAAAAATTTTATGTGGATAATCAGGGATCATATACACAGGGCAAAGATAAAAACCCTAACCCGGACGAGCAACAAGTTTCCATCCACAACTTGTTAAAAATCGCTTTCCCTTGGTATCTTCACGCATTAAAAAAATAACCATGCTTAAAGTAGGCATACTTGGCGGCGGCCAGCTCGGCAGGATGTTATTACAGGCAGCAGCAAATTACCCGGTTGAAACATTTGTGATGGAAAATGATGCAGAATGCCCTGCTGCACATTTGTGCCATCATTTCACCAAAGGCGACATAAAAAATTTTGATGATGTTTATCGTTTCGGCAAGCAGGTTGATGCGCTGACTATCGAAATCGAATCTGTAAATGAAGATGCCCTGGATAAGCTGGAAAGCGAAGGGGTGAAAGTATACCCAAAGGCGCCTGCATTGCGCATCATCAAGAATAAAATTTCACAAAAAGAATTTTATAAGAATAATGAAATACCCACCGCGGCATTTGTAGCCACACAAAGCCTGGAAGATTTGAAGGTGCAGGAAAATTTTATCCCGGCAGTTCACAAAATTGCCATGGGCGGTTATGATGGCAAAGGCGTTCAATTGATAAGGACCAAAGAAGACATCAGCAAAGGTTTTGATGCGCCGTCGGTACTGGAAAAAATGGTGACCATTGCCAAAGAAATATCAATGATCGTAGCTGTTAACGACAATGGGGAAACAGCCCTTTACCCGCCTGTTGATATGGTTTTTGACCAGGATTTGAATTTGCTCGATTACCAGGTTAGCCCGGCAGAGCTTCCGGACAAAACTTTATGGAAAATAGAAGCAATCGCTTTAAAAGTTGTCAAAGGGTTGAAAAGCCCCGGTATTTTTGCCGTTGAAATGTTCATTGACAAACAGGGCGAAGTGTATGTGAATGAAACCGCGCCCCGGGTGCACAATAGCGGGCACCACACCATTGAGGCCAACTTCAGTTCTCAATTTGATATGCTTTGGAGGACGATGTTAGGTTATCCGTTAGGCAACACAAAGCACATTATGCCAGCTGCGATCGTAAATTTATTAGGCGCTGAAGGTCACCATGGCAATGCCCGCTATGAGGGGCTGAACGATGTGCTGAAAATGGACAACGCGTTCGTGCATATTTATGGCAAGAAGCAAACCAAGCCTGGCAGGAAAATGGGGCATGTGACTATCCTGGCAAAATCAAAACAGGACCTGGTACATTTGGCGCACAGGGTGAAGCAGGTATTAAAAGTTTGCAGCTTATAGTTTTCAGCTTCTGGTTGCTGAGGCTATTATCTTAGATTTGCTAACTTAAGCTTATCTCATAACCAAAGAAATCGCTACCATTTAGTGTGGGCTGGGAAAACAATAAACAGATCATTGAATATCCTGTCTTGATAACACGAACCTTTGAAACGAAAAAATATAAAACTCAAAACCAAATGGCACAAGTTGGCATCATCATGGGCAGCGACAGCGATTTGCCGGTAATGCAATCAGCAGCAGAAGTTTTAAAAGAATTTGAAATCGAATTCGAGCTCACAGTTGTGTCTGCACACCGCACTCCGTTGAGGATGGTGGAGTATGCTACAAAAGCAAAAGAACGCGGGTTGAAAGCGATAATCGCAGGTGCCGGTGGCGCTGCTCATTTGCCTGGGATGATTGCCTCGATCACTTCATTGCCTGTCATTGGGGTCCCAATAAAATCATCCAATTCCATTGACGGGTGGGATTCTATTCTTTCCATATTGCAAATGCCCAATGGCATCCCTGTTGCCACGGTTGCGCTCAATGCGTCAAAGAATGCAGGCATACTGGCTGCAAGCATTATTGGGGCGTTTGATAAAAAGGTGAGCGAAAAGCTCGCGGCATATAAGCTCAAACTCGAAACAGAGGTAATGAAAAAAGTGGAGAAGCTGAAAAAGGCAGGCTGGGAGAATTTGTTTGATCAATGACCCGATGGCGAGGCCCATATAAGGCACAAAAGAAATTCAGGAAAGCAATTAAACAAATAATAAACCATTGCCTATATGAGCATTAACAGGCGCGTTTCCACGCTGGATGAATTTACCATTCAACAGCTCCGCAATTTCCCGAACGCTACCGGGGAATTGAGCAATTTGCTCCGCGATATTGGGCTGGCGGCAAAACGGGTCAATGTGGAAGTGAACAAAGCCGGGCTGGTTGATATTCTTGGTGATGCCGGCAGCACAAATGTGCAGGGCGAGGATGTGAAAAAGTTAGACGTGTTCGCCAACAACCAGTTCATGGGCGTGCTTCGCCATGGCATTAGTTGCGCCGGAATTGCCAGCGAGGAATTCGATGACATCATTGTGTTCAACGATGAGATCAGCAACCACTCGAAATATGTTTGCGTGTTCGACCCGCTTGACGGTAGCGGGAACATTGACGTGAATGTTTCTATCGGGACTATTTTCGGAGTGTACAGGCGAGTTACGGAAAAGGGGAAGCCCTGTGGCATAGAAGATTTTTTACAGCAAGGCACTAAACTGGTGGCAGCGGGCTATGTCATTTACGGCTCGTCAACCATGATGGTGTATGCTACCCGGAGGGGGACCAATGGTTTTACGCTCGATCCATCAATAGGCGAGTTCACATTGAGCCACCCCGATATCAGGTGCCCGGAAGACGGGAAAATATATTCAGTGAACCATGGAAATTTCTTTCAATATGATGAAGGGGTTAAGAAATACATCGATACCTGCCAGAAAAAAAATAAAACCAACGGTGGGCCATACACACAAAGGTACATCGGCAGTATGGTGTCGGATATGCACCGCAACCTGCTGAAAGGAGGTATTTTCATGTACCCGGGAACAACGGATAAGCCGAAAGGCAAACTAAGGCTGCTGTACGAATGCAACCCTTTCGCCTTCATTATAGAAGTGTGTGGCGGGAAAGCAACAAATGGCAAACAAAGAATTTTAGATATTGCGCCAGGAGCATTGCATGAGCGCACTGCGTTTTTTGGGGGCAGCAAATTGATGATGGAAGAACTGGAGGGGTTCTTGTTGAAAGGGTAACCAGTTGGAAAGCCGCAGGCAGAAATAGCTATGCTTTGCCAATAAATGTTCGCCCTGTTCAACCTGGCAACGCCAGCCTTTAAACAAATCAACTAACCATCTAACCGGCATGATAGAAATCATCGAGTTTGAAGACAAGTACAAGGAAGATTTCCGGCGGCTGAATTTGGAATGGCTGGAAAAATACCATCTCCTCGAACCGCACGACCAACTGGTTATTGATAACCCTAAATCAACTATAATCGATAAAGGCGGGTATATTTTCCTTGCCAAACTGGATAATGAAATGGTGGGCAGCGCCGGGCTGTCCAAAGAACATGAAAACGAATATGAGCTTGTAAAAATGGCCGTGGCGCCTGCATTCCGTGGCAAAGGCATCAGCAAATTGCTAATGGAAAAATGCCTTGAAAAAGCAAAGGCAGTCAACGCTAAAAAAATAATGTTATATTCTAACAGCCAATTGCAAACAGCCATCACCCTATACCGCAAATATGGCTTCTATCATGTACCGGTCATAAACGCTCCTTTTGTGACCGCCGATGTAAAAATGGAACTTGATCTGCAACAATAAAATTATCAGTATAAAAATCTTACTTCGTAAATTGCCACATTATGGCACAAACAATCATATCAGTACAGGACCTCGTTAAGAAATACGGAAACTTTGAAGCCGTGAAAGGCATCAGCTTCGAAGTGTATGATGGGGAGATATTCGGATTGCTCGGGCCCAATGGTGCAGGCAAATCAACAACCCTTGAAATTATTGAAACACTAAGAGAAAAGACAAGCGGCTGCGTTAGGGTAAATGGTTTTGACCTGGACAAAGACCCTGGCCAGATAAAAAAAATTATTGGCGTGCAGCTGCAAACATCAGGATACTATCCTGGCTTAACGCTTACCGAGCTGATAGACCTGTTCGCCGGCTTATATAACCAAAATGTGAAGCCGTTTGAACTGCTTGACATGGTTAACCTGCGGGATAAGGCAAAGGCAAAGTTTAAGGAACTGAGCGGCGGGCAGAAACAAAGGTTCTCCATTGCGACCACGCTCATCAATAAACCTAAAATCATTTTCTTAGATGAGCCGACAACCGGCCTTGACCCGCAGGCAAGAAGGAATTTGTGGGACCTGATCAAAGACATCCGTGCAAAAGGCACAACGGTGATCATTACCACGCACTACATGGACGAAGCAGAAGTACTCTGCGACAGGGTAGCCATCATTGACTCGGGAAAAATCATTGCCATGGACCCGCCTGATAAACTGATCGACAAGCTGGTTGCCTCTGGTTTTGAAAGGCCGAAAGAAGTGAAGAAAGCAAACCTGGAAGACGTATTCATCCATCTCACGGGCCGTGCGCTACGCGAAGAAGTTTGACGGCGAATAATCATATGCCTGATGCTTTCGGCCACAACTCATAATTTATCGTTATTATATGCAATCATCCATTCAAGACTTGCGTTACCCGATTGGCAAATATCTGCCCCAGCCTTTCTCAGAGCAGCAGAAAAAGGAATGGCTCCATGATATAAAATACCTGCCGGAAATGTTAGAGCACTCTATTCTGAATTTAGATGCTGCCCAATTGGATACGCCTTACCGTGAAGGCGGGTGGACGGCAAAGCAACTGGTGCACCATATTGCAGACAGCCATATAAACGCCTATACCCGTTTCAAGCTTGGGCTTACTGAAGATAATCCCATTATAAAACCTTATGAAGAAAACCTGTGGGCGGAGCTCGATGATGTAAAAAACCTGCCCATAAACATTTCGCTCACGCTGCTGCATGCATTGCACGCACGCTGGCATGAAGCCATAAAAAAACTGCCTGCTGAAGCCTGGCAAAGGACAGTTGTTCACCCTGAACATGAAAAAAAATTTACGCTCTGGCATTTCCTCGGCATGTATGCCTGGCATGGCAAACACCATGTTGCCCATATCACATCGTTAAGGCAAAGAAAGGGATGGTAAGATAATAGAGTGGCTGAGGCTTGCAATCTCACCCAAAACATGAGCTCGAAAATCGAAATCTAATGAAAGATTTAAGCTGGAAAACTTTAACATCAGAATATCTTTACAAAGACACCTGGTTCACTGTTAAAAAAGAAAAATGTGAAACACAGGAAGGCAAAATCATCTACCCTTATTATGTATATGAGTTCCCTACATGGGTAACTGCAGTAGCACTAACGGCAGAAGGCAAAGTAATCCTTGAAAGGCAGTACCGGCATGCACTTGGGCAAACCAACTACGAAATTCCCGGAGGATGCGTAGATGATACTGACGCTACCCTGCAGGATGCAATTGCCAGGGAACTGCTTGAAGAAACAGGCTACACTTTTCAGCATTACGAATATCTTGGCAAAACTTCTTCCAACCCATCCACTCATGACAACTGGATGCACATGTATCTTGCCACAGGCGGCACCTTAACTGCAGGGCAACAGCTCGACCATAATGAAGAAATAGAGATTTATTTATTTACTATTGATGAGATAAAAAAACTTCTTAGCGAAAACCAGATCGTGCAAAGCATGCATGTTACAGCGCTTTTTTACGCCCTCGAAAAAATGGGCGAACTGAAATATTAAGCCTGGCCTTATGACCCTTCGTTTAAAAGTTCAGCACTTTGGAAAAGACGGGGAACAGGAAAGAATTACTATCTAACAAAAATCACTTTTCGGAAGAAGTTTCTGCTTCCCAATCATCAGTCCTGAAAAGACAAAGGGGCAGCCCTTCTTTACTAAAAACATTTGGCATTGCCGTATTTGAGAAATCAAACCGCACAGCCACCGGGCTTTTGATTTGTTTGTTCCACACTTCAATTTGGTTCCCTTTTACAACAGCTGTTGCCGGTAAAAAAATTTTGTCGGCGCCTGCAATAAAGAAACCTCTTGGCCCACCGTTACGGCTTTCCAGCACGGTAGGCACATTGTCAAACGAAATCAATACCCGGTTCTCTTTAACAGAAAAATTTTTGTACATCGGGCTTTTGTAAGCACCTATGTTTTGTTTATAGGTTTCTGCAAGCGCAAATTTCGCCAACCTGCTACCTACTTCTTTTTTATTTTGTGGGTGGATGTTATTAGTGTCTTCTACCAGGTCGCTTATCACAGCCATGCCGGTATTGGGCAAGTTCAATGTTTGGGCCTGTTGCTCGCACAACAATGCCCGTACGTTCTTTCTGCCGTAATGAAATGGGGCTATCTGCACAAAATAAAAAGGAAAATCTTTCTGCCATGCTTTTCTCCAAGCTGTTATCATTGTTGAAAAAAGCGTGTGGTATGTTGCATAAGTAGAAGTGTTGCTTTCGCCCTGGTACCATATCGCTCCGGCAATCGCATATTTTGTAAAGGGGTAGATCATGGCATTATAAGTTGCCCCACTTTCAACAGGCCACCATTGCGAAGGCTGTAATTGTTTTGCAGCAGCTTTAAGCACCGGGTCTTCGTCAACCAGTTTTTCCGGAGTCCAAACTTCAGCCGGAGTACCTCCCCAGTTGGCATTGATCAGGCCAACAGGAACATTCAATTTTTGATTGAGCTCTTTGCCAAAAAAATATCCTACCGCGCTCATTCTTTTTATATCGTTCGAATCGCTTACTGCCCATTGAGACTGTACATCGTCTTGCGGGTAATCAGCAGTTGACTTTGGGACATAAAAAAAGCGGAGATTTTTATTGGCAGCATGCGGCGCTTCTTCAACCAGTTGTTTTATCATCAGCCCGCCGGGCATCGCATTTGCTTCCATATTGCTTTGGCCGCTGCATACCCACACTTCACCAATCATTACATCAGTTAATGTTATGTCATTATAGCCATGCAGGCTGATGTTGTAAGGGCCGCCTGCTTTTGGGGTTTTGACTTTAACCTGCCACTGTGCGCTGCTTGTGCCCATGGTTTTGTAAGTAGTCGTATCCCAACCTGGTTTAACGGTAATCTGCTCAGCAGGGCTGCACCAGCCCCAAAGCGTTGCTTCACTATTTTGCTGCAGCACCATGTGGCTCCCTATAATGGCTGGCAGGCGTATCTGGCAAAAAACGTTTTGCGCAAACATGCCAAAACATAAAAAAGGCAAAACCGTAAGTACATTTTTTTTCATGTTCATTTTTTTATAAGATCGCTAATTTTTATTTTTTGTTATCATAGATTTCCACAAGGTTGCCTTTTACATGTAGCGGAAGCCAAAGATAGCCTGACTTTTCAAGATCTGTCTTGTTCCATTTGTCGGCCATAAAAAGGAACCCTCCTTTTTTGCCGTCTATCGGCAACACGTATGTGCTTTGTGAATAGAAAGTAGTGGCGGAATCTTTTCCCACACAAGGATTGCCTATTTGCCGCCAGTTGCCCATCATGCTGTCTGCAACGGCATACCTTGCCGGGTTAGGGTCCCAGCCGCTGCACAAAGAGGTGATCAGGTAATATTTATGATCGTATTTGAACAGGGCTGGCGCTTCGCGGCGCTGGCCCTGTAAAATGCGTATATAATTACGTGTGGGGGAAAGATAATCGTTAGCAAGCTTGCAGATATGCATTGTGTTATTCTCTTCAGAAGAATAAATCAGGTAGGCATCCCCGTTATCATCCTTAAAAACCGTCACATCTCTCGATTCCTGGCCATTTGGGCGAACGCTGCCCAGGTAAAGATATGGCCCGGCAGGTTTGTCGCTCACAGCCACTCCACACCTTGCAAAACTGTAATCTTCCCTGTCTATGTGCATCCACATCACAAATTTTTTGGTTTCATTGTTATAAATCACTTTTGGCCGTTCTATCACTTTGCTGATGTGTATGTCGCTTGCCGTATCCGTTTTGTCGGGGGCCATTGCAATGCCCTCATACTTCCAGTTCAATAAATCTTTTGATGAATAACAGGAAACGCCCCCGGCATCCACCCGGTAATCTTCCCAGTTTTGGTTGGGGACCAAATGCGTTTTGCCCTTTTTTATTTCACCGAATAGATAATAGGTGCCTTTATAAAAAAGCATGCCGGCTCCATGTGCATTGATGGTTTTTCCCTGGTTGTCTTTCCATTTTCCTCCTGCAGATCGAGTTTGTTGCGCCATCAAGGAAGAGCAAATACAAAAGCAGAAAAGGTATAATAAAAATTTCCGGATCATTTTGACGTATTAAAGCAAGCACCTATGCTCATTTGGGGAACAGGTTTTAAAAAGAAGTCCAACCCGCCGTTATCAATATTGTATAATTCCTTCAGGTCAATTCCTTTCTTTTTCAGCTCTGAATAGGAAGGCAGGCAGTAGTTGACAAAATCATCAAAATCGTCTGGAGAGCTGATAAATGTTTTTCCTGGAGCGTTGAACAATGGAGGGGTGTTCAGCCCAACCAATTTGCCTGATATGGTTTCCACATTATACGCTCTTGCCCATTCGGAAAAGTCGAGAACATGGCCCGCATTGAACTTGTCGATCATGCTCCACCAGTCATTGCCCAAAAAAGCGTCATTTCCTTTGTTGCCATAAATCAGCGTATCCATAGCTACGAAAATGTTATTGAAAAACCGGAAACCTTTCCTGGTGCTTTTTTCTGAATAGCTTAGCGCCGCCGTTTTGGAATTGTAAATGGTGTTATTGTAAAAATCGCAATTGTAGAACTGGTTTTCATCTCCTGAACTGTTCCATACATAGGCCCCGCCATGTGCGTCAGAAACCGAGCCATCGTCTTCGCTGATGTTAAAGCGGATCACATTGTTGTGCCATGGGCTGGCGCCCCAATACTGGAACATGCAATAGCCTGCACCCTGGTTGTCGTAGGACAAACAATATTGTATTACCGAATGGGTAACTCCGCCATCCAGGTCAAACCCGCCCCCGTCTGCAGCCTTCGGCGCTGTTTTATTTCTGAAAGACAGGCAGCGCTGAATGGTCACGCTGTCTGCTTCATAAGCCCAAATGCCAACCGGCCCGTTGCCGATGCGCGGCATGTCCCAGCCATTGTCGGTTGCCATGCACTTATCAATAAGCACATTGGTGCAATGGCCCACAACAATGCCATTGCCGCTATGGTTGGTAAAATTCGTTGGGTCGCCGGGGTTATTAACTGCCTGGCAGCCTGTAATGGCTATATGATGGCTGCTGAGCTTGTTATTAAAATTGCCTTCCACTGTAATGCCGGCCGACCCATTATTGTGCGCATATACATTTACGTTAGTGATGTATGCAGATGCGTAAATAAGCAAGCCCGATTTCTGGAAACCGGCAATCTCCATATCGCTCACTGAAACATGGTCGCATCCTGTAATGATCATGCCATCTTTTGTGTTGCCGCTTTTCCTTCCGGTCCCCTTTAACAGCAGGTTAGAGATATTGATATAAGATGCGCCATGAATGGATATCGCATTCCCGTTCCCGGCATTGATTACCGCTGGGGCATCGCCATAAGTGCTGACAGTAATGGGGCTGGCAGCAGTCCCCGACTTTGTAGAATCAATAATAATATTCCCGTTAAAGACATCGCCTGCATTCAGGTAAACAACATCACCGGCCTGCAGGGGCAGGCTGTTCAATTTTTCAAGTGTGCGGAACGGGCGGTCAATGCTGCCATTGTTTTTGTCGTTGCCTGATGCACTGAAATAATATTTCTTTGGAGCACCAGGCGATGGATCTGGCAAGTGCCCTGTTTTTCCAAAACATAGCGCACAGCATAGCGCAATTGTTAATCCAAGAGGCTTAAAAAGCATAATCAGGGGCAATTTGTTTTTTATGAAATAGCAAATTAATATTAAAAGCTATCGTGCAGAAATTGTTTTATCAAACTCATGAATTGAATAATGCTTTTTATAGAGTATTCATTTCCTGGTTAAAAAAATGAAGCAAAAAAGCAAAGGTGCTTAATTGTGAAAAGTAGAATTTCAACTTGCTTAAAGTTATTGCCTTTTCAACTTAACAAGCGCCCGATTTTGCAAGGGCCTTATACTAAAATATAATTTCGTACAAAAAAAATTGATTTTCTAAGAACCCGTTGCGTTCTTTGTGCCCTTCCCGCCTTTGGAGTGAAATGTTTTAACTCTTTATGGGTGTTCAGTGGTTATTATTTAAGCCTTGTTGGATGAGTCGCCCAAAAAAATTAATTTTAAACCCTCAAACACCTTAAACTTGGAAGATGGCAATTGAAGAATTAGCTCAGAAATATTTTATGCGCGACAGGGTCCGCAACAGGATGTTAAAACATGCTGCTGAGCTTTGGGGATTTTCAGAATCAGAGATGGACGATTTTGACCCATTGGTCAATTTGCTTATTGAAGCATGTGCTGTTGAATTTGAAAGAACTGCTGATGAAATCGGCAAGGCCCAGAACAGGATGCTTGAGCGCCTTGCTGAATTGTTATACCCAGGTGCAGTTGCTGTGCGCCCTGCCTATGGAATGATACAGGCCCGCTCATCGGAACCAGCAACTATACTACATCCCGATGCGCAGTTTATATATCGCCCTTCAGGAAATGACAAAAAGCGGGATGAGCAAACCACTGAACTATTTTTTTCACCATCCTTGCCGGTAAAAATCATTGATGGCGCAGTCAAATTCATTGCATCATCACGCGAACTGTTCGAGATAGGCGATGGGACACAAAAATTTCCTATTGCTTCTTCATCAAAAAAAGATGTAGCGCACCAGCATACCTTATGGATCGGGGCCGAATTGCATGATGAAGTGGAAAGCCTGGAAAACATTTCTTTCTTTTTCAACTGGGCAAACCAGCACGAAAGCAGGAACTGGATCTCTAATCTTCCCTACACACATTGGTTGCTGAATGGCCTGCCACTACAGCATTTGCCCGGGCTGGCCACCTTAAGCCCGAAACCACCCGCTTCAGCAAAACTTGCTGCACAGTTCGATGCGATGCAGAATATCGAAGATGAAGTGCTTGAAATATTCAACCCTCAATACATTACCATTACCGCCCCTGAAAATATCGAGCAGTTCAAGGCAAAACGGCAGCCATATCCCGAAGTTTTAGAAATGCTGTTCGACAAAAAAGAGCTGAAGGAACTAAAAAATCCCCTGCTCTGGATTGAAGTGCGCTTCCCTACTACGATGCCTGCAGAAGCATTGGATTCCGTTTTTTGCTGCATTAATGCTGTTCCTGTACTGAACAGGAAGCTGAATAAAATAACCTACAAATTAGGGCAGGCTTTGAATATAGTGCCACTGGAAACCGATGGCACCTTTTTATCAGTAAAAGAAATTACCAACAGTTATGGGCAACCGATAAAACTGGTGCCTTTTGCCAATCCGGAAAACATGGTGGCGGAAACCTACACCCTTCGTTATGGGATAAACAGGTTCGATCAGCGCAATTCTTACGACACGCTCACCAGCCTCGCCGAATTGATCAGGGAAGAAAGCTCTTACTTTTCATCGCTCGGAGAAGATTTCCTGATCCAAAACATAAGAGAGCTAAAACAGGTGCTTGCCAGGATCGAAGAAAAAATAAAACTGCAGAACAAGAACCAGTCGCCTTACCCTTACCTTATGATCAGGCCGCAGCGCGAAGGAGCAAACGTAATGATTGAATTCTGGAACTGTAAAGGAGAGCTGGCCAACAAAATCCCGGTGAACGCAAAACTGGCACCTTACCGAAACAGCAATGTCAAAACGAACTCCATCTTTTCCCTCACGTCCACTTATGGGGGGAAGGACAAATTCAATGATGCAGAAAAAATAGAGCATTATAAGACTTCGCTACTTACTCATGGCCGATTAGTGACACAGGAAGACTTGAAGACGTTTGTCCAAACCGAGCTTGGCAAAAGCGCAAAGGACATCAACTATCAAAAAGCTTTTACAAAGAGCAGTTCACAATTTGAAGGCTTTGTCCAAACACTTATAATAACCGTCACGCCGGAGCCTGATAGTTTAACAGGGGAAGAATGGCAACAAAGGTTGTTCCAGCTAAAACTAAAAATCGAAAAACAGTCGGCTAACAATATTCCTTTGCAAATAAAGCTCGCCTAAAATAAACCTGCTGAAAATGCCTGTGCTTGAAAAATTAAATGAACTGTTAAACCGGATGCAACTCGACATCAGGCTGGAAATTATCCTTGCCGAATTGGTATCCGACAGCCTGAGCATGGATGACATATCAGTTATTAACAACAGCTTGTTCAAAAGGTGTTACCACAGGGACATAGAAAAAACCGAGCAGGTAGAATATGGCCACTCGAAGAAAAAAAAGTTGCGTTTTGTAGTGAACAGGGATGGCGTTTATGATAAGCTTCCCGAAGACCTGTTCCATCAGCCTACCGACACGCAAAAAACATTTAACAAAGAAAAAATCATCAAAGAAATCAAGTTCCAGGATGAACTGGAACAGTCAGCAAGGCAATTCTTCAACCCGTTTGAACAGGAATTTTACCGTTTGCGCGTGAAGCTGGAAACGGAGGAAAAAAAGTTTTTGTTTGATACTAACGGCGACCTGCATACGGAATTGATCGATTCGTTATGGGATTTCCCTGATTTTTTTGACAGCCTTCAAAAAAGCAAGCTGTGTTTATTAATGCCGGTCGTCAATAAAATAGCAGGCGATATGGAGCTGATCAGCTTTGTGGTCAGCGCCATAAGCGGCGACGAAGTTGAGATTTGCCGCTCCCTTCCCAGGAAACATATTTTAAAAGATGGGCCAGTCCTTGGCAACACCGCTTTAGGTAAGGATAGCATCCTGGACGGGGAACTTTTTTCAACAATGGAATCGTTCAACATCAAGATATTCCTTCAAAAACTGGATAACCTGACCGATTATATGCCGGAAGGACAAAAAATGAAGCTTCTTGAATTTCTTTGCAATTTGTTTATGCCGATAGAAAACGACACCAGGTTCGAACTTGACTTTTCAAAAACGGCACTTTCTTTTGTTGTTGAAAATGAAATGCCTTATTTTGGGAGATTAAATTACACTACTGTTATTTAAATTATAAACCATGCTTGGAGATTTGAACTATTTGCCTGTGAACTGGGTTGACGGAATGAAAATCTCCCGCCTTCATTTTGACCAAAGCGGACAATACCTTCATGAACAATTGAGAGATGTGGCGGCACGTAACCTTACCCCTTATAATTTCGGCATATTGCCGGCCGAGCATGCTTTCGAAATAAATGTGTTTTGCGATTTCAGCCAGCAAATTAACATAGAACTCAACACCTGCAAGGCGATAACACCCAATGGATGCAGGATCCAATTGCTGCCTGCGGAACCAGTAAAGCTGAATACCAATTTTAAAGAGATCGCCAAAAAGTTCAATTTACAGACATCACAATCGCAATCCCTGTTAATTATAGTAACCGTTAACCTTTTTGAGCGAGTGCCTGTTGGTGAGCCATTAATGAATGAAAACCCGCCAAGGCACCCGTTCACAAAGGCCGACCTGAAACTTGACCTTATTCCTGCCGAACAGGTTAACCAAAGCCAGCTGCAGGCAAGCCTTGTTATAGGCAAAATTGTATACCAAAATGGTGAGCTGCTGCATCATAAAGAATATATCCCTGCGTCTTGTTCGATAGCTTCTCTCCCGGCTCTTGAAGAATGGCACAGGCTTTTCAGGCAGCAACTTGAAAGCTGGGAACAGTACTGCACAAGGATCATCCAAAAAATAAATTCAAAGACCCAGTCGCAGCAACAGACTACTTTATCAATAAGCATATTGAAGCTTAGTGAAAATATGCTGAAGCAGCTGGCCTCCCAAAAACTATATAACCAATGGATCATTGGACAGGCGGCGCCGGTTAATATGTTTGTATTTTTGCTGAGCAATATCCAGTTCATTAACACATTGTTGGTTTGTTACCCTGAGAAAGAGCGGGAAGAAATGTTGAATTATTTTGCAGAATGGACCGATGTGCAGGCTGGGAGCATTGACCTGGCTACTGCAAAATCATTGCAATTGCAGTACAATCATTTTGATATACAACAGGTTTTTTCCGAAATAAACCAGATACATCAATTGTACATACAAATTTTCCAGAAGTTGTCCATGCTTGATTTTATTGGCAAAAAGAAAGGGCAGAATATTTTTGTAATCGAGCAGGAAGTGAAAGAAACCAAACCCCAAAATCCGCCTCAGGAAAAACCAAACAGCAGGTGGAGCCCATTATCCTGATGATATCGAAATTTTTACCAAAGCAATTTATAAAGAAGAAAAAAACACATTATGGATGCAGTTAATAAAAGTGCAAGAAACGCTGCAATAGGAAAATTCATTGGCATTTATGGATTATCCCTGGTAGCCGTGATCGTTTGTGCCTATTTTTTATTTAATGTCCCGGCTGGGATTTTTAAGAATAAAATTGAATTGTACAAAACTACAGAAGATGAGCAAACCAACCTGATGAACAAAATTGATGGGGCCACCACAAGCCTCAATAATCTTGTGCAGGCTGATAAAAATTATGCCAGCTCTACAAACGATATTGAAAAAGGCAATCTTCAGACACAGGCGAACCAATACCAAAAGGGCATTAGCAATGTGATTTCGGAACTGCAAAGCGACAGCACAAGCTTTATTTCCCCCATCTCAAGAAAAAATTCATACAACTACGCCATAGCATTCAATACCATATTGTCTTATCGCAATGCGATCGGCCAATTGCAAAGCTCCTTGTTGGCAAAAGGTGGCGACGCTGCTGCACTGGTAAAAGCCCAATCTGATCTTCAGGCATGCAATACACAGCTTGCCATTGCCAAGCTGGCAGCAGCCGCAAGTGCCAAACCGGCTCCTCCCTCCGGGGGCGGTGGTGGCAGCATGACAAACAATGCTAAAGAAGCACAGTTGCAGGCACAGTTAGCGAAAGCCCAGGAGGATTTGGAAGCCTGTAAGCGCGATAAGCTTGCGCTGCAATCTGCACAACCTTCCGGTAAAACAAGCAATTTGTCGGAAAGCCAAAAAGCAACACTGCTTTTTGAAACTGGCCAGGCTTTATATGAGAAAGCAGAAGGCACAAAAAACCTTATTGAAAGAAGGGGGATATTGTCTTCAGCAAAAGATGTCCTTGAAAAATCAAGCCCCAGTTACCCTGATGGCGACAAAGTGAATAAAATCCTGAAAAAAGTCGATAATGAGCTGAAGAAGCTCTCTAACATGGGTTGATCATTCCAACACAAAATATATTTTATGGCTTTTAATGAAGAGTCGAAAAGAGCGATTTCGATTGCACAGTCTCTCGCAAAGGAATACAGCAATGAAACCTTCGGGCCTGGCCACCTCATGCTTGGCCTGCTCCACAATGAAGTAGGTCTCGCCTCATGGCTGGCATCTGTGCAAAAAGACGTCAACTTCATGCGCGAATGGGCTGAAATACGCATAGAGGGCTATCCTAAAACAGCAAAAGCCCCGGGCGCCATGCAGGCAGATGAAAAAGCAGCCGCAGCCATTGAACTTGCCGACCTAGTAGCCATGCAATTGAACCATGACTATACAGACCCCTTAAGCATCTTCGCTGCATTGCTCAAACCAGGCGCTGCATTTACACAGGACCAGTTAAAAACCTTTCCTGCCACACAGAAAGAAATCATGGACGCTGCAATAAGCGAAGATTCCATACTTCAATCTATAAAACCCGATCAAAAAGGCGAGGCAAAGAGCAATAACCAAACCGCTGCTGCCAAAGCAAATGCTTTGTACAAATATTGCGTTGACAAAACCGCGCTTGCTGAAGAAGGAAGGCTGGATCCCATCATCGGCCGCGACAAAGAACTGCGCATGATGATTGAAGTGCTTGGCCGCAGGACAAAGCCCAATGTGATTATTATTGGTGAGCCCGGTGTTGGCAAAACAGCGCTCATTGAAGGGTTTGCGCAAGCCATTGTTCAAGGCAAAGTGCCGAAGATGCTCGAAAATGCCAGGCTGCTTGAATTAGATACGGGGGCATTGGTGGCCGGCGCTTCTTATAAAGGAGAGGTCGAAGACAGGATCAAAAACATTATCAAGGAGATCAAGCAGTTTGAAAAAGCCATACTTTTCATTGACGAGATCCACCTGCTGCTCGACAGCAAAGGCTCTATTGGAACAGGGGTGGTGAACCTGTTAAAGCCTGAGCTGGCCCGTGGCGAGCTAACCCTGCTCGGAGCGACCACTAACGAAGAATACAGGAAATATATCGAATCAGATGAAGCATTCAGCAGGCGCTTTGAAGTAATCCGTGTTGAAGAGCCCGACATTGAAACAGCCATCAATATGCTTAAAAATGTGGTGCCGCTATACGAAAAGCACCATGCATTGAAAGTAGAACATGAGGCTTTGCGCGATGCCGTGGTGCTGGCCAAGCGATATTCCAAAGACAGGCACCTCCCCGACTCGGCAGTTGACCTGATCGACAGGACAATGGCTGCAATAAAAATGATGGGCGATACTTCAATGAGGGAACTGGATGAAGTAGAGAAGAATTTATCCGCCATCAATGAAAACGAGGACCGTGACGGGATCCTGAACAAATTAAAATGGTGCTATAAAGAACTAAAAGACAAAATAAGCCCCATTCTTTTCAACAAGCTGGATGAAGAGAGCGAGATGGAAAACATCGACCTCGAAGTGGCAACCATCTTATCAGGCCACATGCAATCATCCGTTTCGCGGCTGAAAAAATTTGCAGACGAAAAAAGAGACACTGTTACCAAAATGGATGTAGCTGCCATCATTTCGTACAAAACGGGCATCCCTTTAGGCAAAATCCAAAGCAAGGAAAGAGAAAAATTATTATCTGTTGAAGAGGTGCTTAAAAAAAGGGTGATCGGGCAGGACCATGCAATCAAAGCCGTATCCGAAGCCATCCTTGAATCGAGGTCAGGGCTTATTAAGGCTGGCCAGCCAATAGGATCATTCTTTTTATTAGGGCCAACCGGCACTGGCAAAACCGAATTGGCAAAATCTCTTGCCGATTTTCTCTTCAACGATGAATCCTTCCTCATCAGGTTCGACATGTCGGAATTTAAAGAAGAACATTCTGCTGCTTTATTATACGGCGCTCCCCCGGGTTATGTGGGTTATGAAGAAGGTGGCATGCTGGTAAATAAAATTCGTGAAAAACCCTATTCAGTAGTATTGTTTGATGAGATCGAAAAAGCGCACCCTTCCGTTTTTGATATTTTCCTGCAGATCCTTGATGAAGGCAAATTGCACGACCGGCTGGGCAAAGAAGGCGATTTTTCAAATGCAATCGTCCTGTTCACGTCCAATATCGGCAGCGATTTTATTGTAGACCGGTTTGGCAAGGGAGAAATACCATCTTCAACAGATATGATGGAGATCATGGCCAAATATTTCAGGCCCGAGTTCCTGGCGAGGCTTACAGAAATTGTGCCCTTCGCTCCCATTTCTGAAGAAAATGCTGTACGGATATTTGATATCCATCTTAAAAGCCTTACTGACCCGTTATCGAAACAAGGCATTTCGCTTTCAATAACTCCTGAAGCAAAACGCAACCTCACCTTATCAGGCTTCACCCCAAAATATGGCGCCAGGCAAATCAAAGGTGTGATCCGGAACCAGCTCAGGAGGCCGATTTCAAGAAAAATCATTTCAGGCGATGTGGTGAAAGGCTCTGCTATACACCTTGGGCTAAAAAATGAGAATGAACTGGAATGGGATTTTAAAAAAACATGACCTACCCCTAAAAGGGAATGAAAAAAAATTGATGGTATTCAATTTTATTGAAAGGCTCTTTTTAACTTTGAGAAGTAATCTGCTAAGTGCTGATGCTCTTTATGAAATTACGTGCCAAATTACTATCATAGCTGAAGGAAATGTTTTCAGGCTTTGGCAGTTTACGGCACCTCGCCCTGCTTCATCAGGGTTCATTTTATCCCAACGGTTCATTTTGTCATCATTATAAATAGAATTGTTTTTGTTTGACAAAATGTAGTTTGCCCATTTAAAATGTTGTTTGTCCATATAGGGTTGGCGGAAGCTGATAAGGGAAATAAGTTTGGATCAGTAAATGATTGTCCGTTTTGAAACGGCGCCATGAAAAAAAGGCTGTAGTGTTCCATGATTTACCGGGCACTTTAATTGGTAAATTCTATAATTAAAATTGGCTGAATAGAAACAAAATTGTAATTTTCTCAATATTTTTTTAAAACCTGACATTAAGAACGATTGAATCGCCCCCATTAATTTTACCAACAACGATTACTTTATAAAATTTACATTATGTTCAACTACGACATTGGCGGACAGGAAAGAAAAAGCGAAGTCAGCGAAGGCATTGCGGATATCCCGCAAAACCGGACTTTGCTGATCGAAAAATTAACAGATGACCCGCCACTTTCGCCCCAGATCATTCCTGACCTGAAAAATGTAAGCGATGTGTTTGCGTTTTTTAAACCTGCCAAAGAGGTGGAGTTTGAAACAGAAGACGGGGCTTCCAAATCGGAAGAGCTCCATTTCACAGGCCTGGCCGATTTTGGCAAACAGGGCATTACAAAACAAAGCACATACCTGAATGAGCTGAACCAGCAGTGTGATGACCTGCAGAAATTTGTGAAACAACTGAAGTCGAACAAAATACTTAAAACACTACTGGAGAATAAAGATGCAAAGGCTGCCTATATGTCTTGCATCAAATCGCTCATTAACGAAATGGAACAAACAGCATAATATCATTATCAAAAAAAAAATTATGGCTAACGAAGAAAAGCAGGCACAAACGGGGCAGGCTGCAGAGAAAGAAAAGGTGCAGGAACTGTCGCTGGAACAAGGCTTGTCATCCTTGACAAAATACGGCAGCTTCGGCATTATTGAAACTACAATTGACGGGGCACAAAACCTGAACCCTGAAAAAAAAGCAAGAAAAAAAATCTTCCTTTCCGAAGATTCGAAAAAAGAAGAACGGGCAGCGCTGAAAAAAAGGTTTGAGCTTATCCTTGACCTGTTGTCATCCTCCGATTCAGTGGTATCGCTCATTGAAAATGCCCAATCCAAATCAGACACCGCGCAGGCCCTGCTCAACAAAAACCTGAAAAATGCGCTCGAGGCCACAAGAGACCTTGAACGATCTTATCGTTCTGTAAATAATTTTTATAAAAACTCGGACCAGGATAAGGCAAAGAATGTTTACATTATGAATGCATCCATGGAACAACTGGCCGACCTGGACAATACCGTTTTCATTGATGCTGTTTCCGAAGAACTACAGCAAAATTACGACCGCCTCGACCTGAGGGACAATTACTCCATCCTTTCTATTCCAGGCTACCTGGGATCTAAAAAAGTGATAGATAAATGGGCAAGGATCGCTTACAAAAATAAAGTGATGCTCGTGACAGATTTTGAGCACCTCGATGGAGCAGATGATGTGATTGATTTATTTGAATCAGCAGACCTTACAGGAGGAGACGCTTACCTGTCGAATGTGATGATGGCTTGCAACTGGCTGGTTGGACGGGGAAAAAGCCAGGATGTTGGCGAAGAAGATGATCTTTTCGTACCGCCCTCCACGGCACTGGCAGGAAAAGTGTACAGCACTTTAATGTCGCAGGTGGCAGCCGGAAGAAAACATGGCGCATTAAATGAGGTGGATGGCGTGCGCTTCCAGTTGAAAAAAAGCGAAATAGCCCAGTTGGAAAAAATTGGACTGGTGCCCATGGTCAATGAATATGGCAAGGTAATGCCATTCTCAGCCAAGACATTGTTCAATGGCGACAACATCGGCCTGCAAACATATTCGGTAGTAAGGGTATTTGATTATGTCACCAAGGTACTGATCGATTTCCTGAACAGGCGCGCATTTGAGAATTTTAATGTGAACACGAGAATGGACCTGCAAAAACAGATCGTGAAATTCCTTGACAGCATTACCGGGCCGGGAAAACTGATCGAAAAATTCAAAATCTTAAGGTTTGAACAGGACCCCAAGCAGAAGGACCGCATTTTTCTTGACATTCACATGACGCCCTATTTCCCTGCAAAAAACTTCCTGATAAAACTTGACGGGCAAAAAGGCGATGACCCGGATTCAGCAGAATGGCAGGCAGAGTATGCGCAGGGCCAGTAATCCATTATCAGCTCATTTAATATTGTTATCGGGCTTAATCTCGGGTTGATTAAGAGTGGAGTTCTTTTATATAAATTCTATGAACCGGGCTGGTTATTTTACGTCGGTCGATTTAAAAAGGTATTATGTCGTTTGTTTTTGTTCATTGCCGTATTAATCCCAAACTTTAAACATTGAATTGAATGCAAGAGGATTTTTATTTCATTTACAATCCTTGAATTATGCCAACAATATTGGTTCATGATACACGCCTGCAGGGGCCTACCCCAACTGCAATGGCAGATTATAGTTTCGAGGTCAATGCACAATACCCTATTGCCGGCCTTATACAAAGTATTAATGGGACAGCCGCCTCCAGCATTTCGCGGTTAATGATCATGTGCCATGGTTATGAATCAACCGATACAGGAAGTGCATGCATCCCCATGTCGTTGGGCTTTGGGCTGCAACTATGCAACGAAGACCTTACCCTGGCTAATGTAGGGGTAATGAATGGCCTGTACAATTGTGTTGGCGACATTATTTTGTATGCCTGCGGCCCGGCCAATACAGCGCCTTTTGCCCAGGGCACCTATGGTGACGGCAGGAGATTTTGCAGTGAAATGGCAGCGTATGCTAACGCCAATGTATATGCGAGCGATGTGACCCAGTATTATGACAACATAAGATATGACCCTACCCGGATGGTTTGTGAAGTCATCCCCATTGATTTTGGGCAATGGGAGGGGAATGTATATCGGTTTTCGCCCGATGGATCGGTAGTAAGGGTTCAATAATAATTTTTTAATCATTACGAATCATGTCCTTCAAATCAGAACTCACCGTTAACGGAAAAACGTTTAGTGTAAGGAGATTTTATACTTTTATCTTTCGAAAAACTGATTCAAAAGGCAGGCCATCATCCATACCTTTTTGGAAAATAATCGTAATACTAGATGCTGTTGATGATACCACATTGACCAGTTGGATGGTTGATCCGGCAAAACAAATTGATGGAAAGATTACCATTTACAAAATTGATCAGGATGCAAAACTTAAAGAGATTGAATTCAAGAAAGGCTATTGTGTTTATTTGAAGGATGAATTCAAAGCGGATATTTCGTACGCTACGTGCGAAATAAATATTACGGGAAAAGACATACAAATTAACACAGCATCTTTCCAGGGTAACTGGCCGGGATAGTCGGATTAAAATAATAAAACTACTATGTCTTTTAAAGCTACTATTGATGTCGGGGGCAAAACATTTGAGTTGGTTCACTGCGAATCCATTTTAGAACAAAAAACAGATAGTGCAGGTAGACCTTCATCAGGAGTTCATGGCGGTCACATCTGGATTGTTGTGGAAGGAACCGCAGATGACACTTTCGGGTCGTGGGTAACAGATCCGACAAAAAAACAGGATGGGACAATAACTTTTTTTAAGATAGATCAGGACTCCAAGTTTAAAGAAATTGAATTCAAAGGTGCGTACCTGACTTATTTGATTGAAAGCTTCATTACAGATGAAGATGCTTCTGATCCCAAACGCTTAAGCGGTGATGAACTGAATTTTGATTATAAGCCTGTGGAAATCGGATTTGAAATACTTGAATCAGTCCAAAAAAGAACAAATATGAGTTACCTTATTTTATGCCGCCTGTCCGCCGAAAAAATCAAAATTGACGGAGTGGATCATGATAATAAATGGTAAATATTATTCCCATCAAATACCCAAGCAATGGCCCAACAGGTAAAGGCAAATATTGAATTAGATAACGGGAAGAAACTGACGCACTATCAGGGCCTCGAGATCAAACAAGATTTATTTGGGCACCATAGTTTCCAAATTTCAGTGCCTATTGAAATGCTGGAAGACAAAGACGAAACCTTTTTCAATAAATCGCACAAAAATGTTTGTGGCAAACAGGTTACCGTTTCTTTTGAGCCTGTACTAAAAAAGGGTTCTTTCGATTTTCAGTTCAAAGGCATCATAACCGAAATTTCATTGTCTAACCTCTCAGACTTGTCGAATGTTTTTGTATTGAAAGGGTATAGCCCAACCATTTTACTGGAAGACTGCTCATTGCGAAGGACCTTCCTTGACAAAAATGTTCAACAGATTTTTGACTCGGTGCTCAATGTTTACCCCGGTAACATCATCAAAAAAAAATTATCGCCGAGGCATAAAAGCAATATCAAATATTGTGTGCAGTATGACGAAACCAATTTCGATTTTTTGAACCGCATGGCTGCAGAATATGGAGAATGGTTTTTTTATAATGGGAAGGAAATTGTTTTAGGCGAATCCAATGCAGGGAAGGAAATCGATTTTATGATCGATGGCATACAGTCTTTTGATATGGCCATTTCCCTGATGCCTGCAAAATTCAAAATGAACGGGTATGATTATACCAAAGACCAGTTTTATAAAGGGCAATCCTCCTCTCAACAGGTTGAAGGGCTTAGCCAGTTCGGCAAATTTGCGCTGGATGAATCAGAAAACCTTTTCGGGCAGGAAGCTTTGTTCATTGCAAACAAGCCGGTTTATAACCAGAATGAACTGGACGAACTGATCAAGTTCAAAAGGTCAACCATTGCAAGCAACATGATCGTTTTTAACGGGCGTGGAGAAACACCGGAAGTTTCAGTTGGCAGCGTAGTAAATGTAAGTGGCACCAGGCCTGAAAAAGGAGGCCGCAGCCAAAAAGAAAGTTTTGGAAAATACAGGATCATCGAGTTGGTGCACACAGTTGACGGCAGCGGCAATTATTCGAACGCGTTCAAAGCCGTTCCCGAAACAGCAAAGTTCCCCCCGGTTAATCCCCATGTAAAACATCCTGTTGGCCAGCCGGAACTTGCTAAAGTAACTGATAATAACGACCCGGATAAGATGAGCCGGGTAAAAGTGCAGTTCAACTGGCCGGGAGACGATAAAGAGTCTGACTGGATACGCGTAGGCAGTTTTTATGCCGGCGGCGATGACAGGAAAGGAATGCAGTTTATTCCCGAGAAAGAAGCCCAGGTGGTAGTAGCTTATGAACTGAACAAGCCTGAGCACCCTTTTATCATCACCAGCCTTTACCCTAAAAAGGACGGCATGCGCTCATTGCAGGGCAATAACGATGAGAAACTGATCTATACCAAAGCCGGGAACATGATCGAGCTGATAGACAAGAAAAATGAGAACAAGATCCGCATTACCAATGTAAACAAGGATGACACCAGCCTAATTCTCGAATTTAAAGACAATGGCCAGATCACCATCCAGACAAAGGGGAAAGTGAACATTTCAGCAGATGACACGATGGAGTTTTCTGCCAAACAAAAAATATCGATGAAATCGCAAAGCATCGAAATAAAGGCAGACAATGACCTAAGTGTGGAAGGGCAGCAAAATGCTTCTTTGAAAGGATCCCAGGTGAGCATCGAAGGCCAGGCTTCTGCAGAGCTAAAGGCCAGTGGCAGTGCGAAGGTCAGCAGCGCCAATACAGAAGTAAGCGGTGATGCCATGACTACTGTTAAAGGGGCAATAGTAAAAATAAACTGATCCATAAACCAAAAAACAATAATATGCCATCCTTTTCAGCAACCCTCAATTTATCGAGCACTAAAATGGGCACCATAGGCGATTTCGATGTATTAAGATGCACATTCAATACCGGAAGACCTTATGACACAACAGGATTGCCCAGCGGGAAAGCACGCACGGTCACCTTAGAGCTCGATATCGTGATATCAGAAAAAGAAGTAGTGGTAGCAAGCGTTTTTGACATGAACGACCTTGTGAAGGGAACAATCGAATTTAAAAAAATAGACGAAGATTCAAAATTCAGGACCATCAAATTTGACAAGTCGTGGATAGTTGAATATAATGAAGTGTTTCAACCCGGGGCCTCCGATAGCATGGTGCTCACCATATTGATCACCACAGGCTATATAGAAGTGGATGGGGTAAGCACCAGCGCAACATGGTCGAGCCAGGTCGGTTAATTTTTCACTAATCATATATTTTATAACACCTAAAAATTAAATTTATGGCATCTTTTGCAGCAACATTCAAATTAGACGGTAACGAGTACGATGTTATTAGTTGTGTTTATTCTTTCGGGCAGGCTACAGACGAGAAAGGCAGGCCGGCCTCAGATGTTCAGGGCGGGAACATTTCTTTGCAAATTTCAGTTCCTGAAGATTCATCAGTCTTGGGCTGGATGATCGACCCGTATGCTAAAAAAAGCGGCAGCATCGTTTTCAAAAAAATCGACCAGGATTCCACACTTAAAGAAGTAAAATTCGAAGACGGGTATTGCGTGGGCTATTCTGAAAGCTTCAACGCCAATTCATCTTCAGCAATGACCATGACTTTGAACATTTCGGCCAGGAAGATAACTGTTGGCGATGCATCGCATGAAAAGAAATGGTAGGGAAATCAATCAGTGCAAACTCTTGCTATTTTTTCACTTGCATAGGAAGGGAGGGGAGTGACCTTAAATAAAGTTGGGTTGGTATTATCCTTTTCAGATTTTGTATTATGCTAAACGAAGATTTTGATATACCTAATTCTGAAAGAGCAAATTTTATTGGCGATGTGAAAAAAGAAATGATAAATGCCAACTCATTTCTATTCCGTTTCATTACAACTCAAAAAAACAATAATGATGGCAATGAGCTCTTAGGCAATTGGTGGATCAAGGATAATGAACTGATGAAACTTTTTCAAACCGCACCAAACTCTGAAATATTTAAAGCCAACGTAAGATCACGATTTGCGGTAAAAGAGCATTGGAACCTCAGCTTTGAATATTTAATAACCATACAATTAATACAATCCGTTTGGGGATGGGTTGGCAAAACAAAGTTCCAGGCTGCAAGCGTTCAAGACGATCAGCTTATATACAGGGACACTAACCTGATATATATAGGTCAGGGCATGCAGTGTTTTATTCCAAATCTTTCAACTTCAAAAGGTGGTTTCAATTCAGAATATGCAAGAATGGTAAGTTTTCGGGATACAGAAGGTTTGTTTTGGTGAACAATCCCTTTATAGCATTCGCTAAAATTGAGAAAAAATTAAAAATCTATTCAATCAAATTTTATGTTCAACAATTCAGGCTGGAGCTACAGTACTTCGTCGGGCGTAGGGCTTACAATTGGCGAGCTCGCGGAAGTAACCGTGCAGCATGCTCGTATTTATGTAACATCGCCAAATGGTGACACACGCAAAATCATTGCACAAGGTGTTGGCGGTGGAGTGGGCGCATCTATTCTGCCCGCAAGCATTACCGGCTCAACAACAGATTTTGTTTCGGCAGGAACAAATATTTATAGCGTATTTAATCAAACAATCTCTATTGCGGATCTCTCAGATATGTTGCTTATATATTCTGGAAACCTTACCTGGCTGACTGGAGATGGTTCTGGGTCGCTTGTGCTTTTTTTACATAACACGTCGATTTGGCAATTTGCCTATGGATTAATTCCTATTGCAGGGCCAGCCATAATGGCTTCTCAAGTACTCAAAGCCTTTTGTCTTGTGGCTGCGGCGCAGATGTCAACCCCAAACCTCGGTGCCGATGCAACCGGCACATTTTATTCTGTTCTTAGCGCCGATGTGGTTTAGTCTTCATCTTGTAATTATAGTTGATGTTATGTTGAAAAATCAATGCCATGTCTAAAATATACAGCGATTACACGCTCCTTGAAAGCAACCACCCCAATTATACTGACATTAAGAACAAGGGAATTGGTGGTGATGTAGGAAAGTTTTTAAAAACACCGCAGGAAACCTGTTGCATTCAGTTGAGCTATGCATTGAATAATTCTTTCTTAACAATCGGCTCTGATTATGAATATCATGATGTGAGATTGGCAACAGGCAAAGTGCGGGCAATAAAAGACGACAACGGGTACAACTATATTTACAGCACCTTCGATATGAAAGTGTACTTGGACAATAAATATTTCCCCTGTGAAAACTATCGGGGCAGTTCGAGAGCGGACCTGGTTAAAAATATTAATGGAAGGAAGGGGGTAATCGGTTTCGGGGGCAGGCATATTGACTTGTGGAACGGGCGCCAATACCAATGGGAAAATTTATATTATAATTTATGGAGCACCGATGAACACCATGCGGGAGACATGACTGCTTTGCATGGGATTTATTTTTGGGAGATCAATTCGTTTTTAGATTTCCTTTCCAGCGAATACGGAGACGGTTCAAATTAATTGTGCAAACTTTCGCTTATGCCAAATTTTTATATTGCCAATGTGGCCAATGTGCCAACTGACAAGCAAACGGCAGTTACCGGAGCATTGAATATACTGTTCACTAGAATTGCAGCAGGGCAAATGAATGTCAGTTGGATCACGAGCGCTACTGGAGTTAATATTACCGATACAGATTTGCTGGTTTATGTCGTAAGTTCCTACTCCTACTCATTGATAAAACATTTCCCTACTAACCCAACGATCGACCCTACTTCAAATGGGCTGACTGCTTTTCAGACAAATCCCAAAAAAGCGGCCTCCGAGGTTTACTTAGACAGTTGCCTTAATGACACCGATTTATTAGCCAAACTGATTTTTCACGAATCCATGCATAACAAGCTGTTAATGGGAAATGAAATGCACGACAAAAGCGGCGGATTAGCCCAGGAAACCATTTCTGCTAGCACCCAGCTTTCTTCTGCAGATATCCAAAGATGGAAAAGCAACTGGAACAAGAAAGTAAACCAATGGCCGGAAGGTTTTGGGTTTATCCCTGCTCCTGGCGACCCATTAGCGGGTATCTTATGAGCTGGTGCATCTTACCCATCAACAATTTTTTTATGCCTGAAATTTTTTTTAGAACCTGCATACAATTCACGGGCTCACTTCAGCGGTTCAACTTTTCCAAAGCTTGTAATGGCCAATAAACCGGGTGATCCTGCATGAGCTTTGGAAAAGATCAAGCCTCCTGGCTGATCCAATATTCATTTTTAGGCCGCTTTTTAGAACCTGAATACTATTCCTATGTTCACCCCAATGTAATTGATGTCCTGGGTAATTGATGGCTGGTTGGCTGAAATATCTGCACCGCCCGTTGAATTAAGCGTGCTCACAGGTGCGTAACTTCCATATCGTTTATAAGTGTAATTGTAACTGGTGACTGTTGAATAAGACGAAAATGTTGGCCCATAGCTTGTGGTGGTATATTGTTGTTTGGAATGCGTAGGAGATGCGGGCAGTATATAACCGGTTATTTCACCGAATCCTTTCAGCTTATCGGTAATATTAAATTGCGCCCCAACGGAGGTTTGAATGCCTGCATTGACCTTGAAATAATAATTTTCGTCGCCGTTGATCAATGTCACAGCTCCACTGCCGGTAGAATATGAGCTGTCGAAATTTGCAAATTCGATTTTAGTGCTTACTGCGATAATCAGTCCAACTCTTGTATAAATATAATAACCTGGCTTTGAAAGTGCTTTAAACGTTATATTAGGGATTATGCTTGTTACCGAATAGCTGACCGTTTGCTGAAAATGCGAGTTCGTGTAGGTGTTCCGGGAAGATGTGGAAGAATGCAATTTCCCGCTTAACAATTCGGCATCAACACCAATATTCAAAAAATCGTTCACAACAAGGCCCAGGCCAGCACCGTAATGCAAGCCTGCCCCTGCCCCTAATTTCCCTGAGCTGAAATTCTCATAATCTTGTTTTGTGGAATTCCCCCGGTATGATCCCGGGGTAAGCAAGCCATAGCCTCCGTACAGCTTTATAAAAAAAAGGTCTGCTGATGAAGGTTGTGCCTGGCAAAACGATGAAACGGATAGCAAAAAAAATGCAAATGCAAAAAATAACCTGCGTGGCATAAAAAAAATTTAGAAATAAGGAAAGAAGATTTCTAAACAAATTTGAGCCGGCCATGCGGGATTAATGAAAATAACCGACGGACACATGCTATAAATCGCCGAAAAAAAACCTGCAAAAAAAGCATTTTGAATACCTATTTCTGCGCCAGCGGAGAAATATAAATACTGTCCCTGAATGTGAACGATTCGTTTGTTTTTTTAATGATGCCCTTCAGTTCAATATGCAGGCACCTCCTCACCCGTAGGTTCTGCCTTTCCAGCAGTTCGTTCTGTTCTTCCATATTGGCCTTTACCTCCTGCAGCAAAAGCCTTTTCTCGAATTGCGCAATAGCCTGCTTTAAAGAATCGCAAAGGTTTTCCCTCCACCTGGGGTTGAGCTGTATATTAAATTCTTCGTCCCACAGGCTGCAGCCAAAATCATCAGAATAAGCTGATTCGCCGCGATAGGTGGAAATGACGAGGTGCAGGTTTTGCGCAATGGAATGCTTTAACGGGCAGGAAGGCAGCTTCCTGCTTTGAATAACCTGGTCGAGCCTGAGCGGCAGCCTGTAATAGGAAGCTTGCATGTTTAGAACTTATAAGCTACGCCTATGTTCAAACCAATGTAATTGATGTTGAAAGTAACAGGTGCCGCAGTATAATTGTAATCATATCCGTTTGTTGAATTCGGATTTGATGTGTTGTTAAAAGTACCGGATTTTTTATAAGTGTAATTATAATTGCTGGTAGAGGGCGTGCCTGCATTGGGAAGGCCATTTGTCTGAGCATTAGTAGTACTTGTCTCCTTTGAAGATGTTGGTTTAGTCGGCAGGTAATTACCAACAATTTCTACAAAGCCCCGAAGGTTATCGGTTAAATTAAATTGCGCCCCTATTGCTGCCTGCACCCCCAAATTGAGGCCAAATTTATAAGTCTGATTACTTAAATTTCCATAAGTATAAGCATTTCCGCCCGAAGCTGAATTGGAGGTGTCTGTTGAAACAACCTGCACTTTAGTATTAACTGCCAGGACAATCCCGATCCTGTTGTAAATATAATAACCCGGCTTAGACAATGCCTTAAAAGTAACATTAGGAATGATGCTCAACACGGAATGAGTAACCGTTTGAGAATATAAAGAATTGCCACTGTTGGATCCATTGGAATACGAATAGCTATTGCTCGAAGATAATTTTTTGCCACTTAAATATTCGGCATCAATTCCAATATTAATAAAGTCGCTGGCAACATAAGCAATACCGCCACCATAGTGAAGGCCTGCGCCTAAACCAATTGAAGAAGAATTAAAAGTGCTGCTGCCGGAATTGTTATTTGTGGTGGAAGGGTATAACAAATAAGATCCCGGGGTGAGCAGCCCATACCCGCCATACACTTTTACATATATCCCGGCTCCCGGGCTGTTTTGATTTTGTGCCGAAACCGCACCGGCAAACAGAACATTCAATAGCAAAATTGAAAAAAAGGCCTGGATCTTTCTCATAAGTAATTTTTTGATAGATATGATAAATTTGTGTTTTTCGTGCAGAAAGAAAATAATATTGGTACTTTTATTCTTTGTATTTTCTAAAAATACCTGCACTATTTGCTAAGTTAGCATATAACTATTTTAGTTACAAGTTTTTTTATACATTCGGGCTTATTTTGAAAACCCAAATCGCACATGGCTGGCAACATCATCGAAAAAAAATACGGGAAAAAAACTTTTTTCTACCTGCTCATCGCAACAGCGCTTGTAAGCGCGGTGGGCCTGCTGCAGTTCGCGGGCAGCGATGCTGCAGATAAGTTTTATTACCTGGCCGAATTTTTATGCCTCGGGATGGGGGCTCTTCATGTAACGCTTATGTACAGGTTCCTTCCTGTTCAAAAAACCGAATTCGGCAAGGGGCTTTTGGCAACCCTGGTGATATTGCTATGCAGCACAGCCATTGTAGGGATTATTTATTATTTGCGCAAAAGCAATTTTTCATTTCTGGCTTATGCCATTGTTTTTATAGTGCCCTATTTGTGCTACCAGGTGTATTGTTTTTTGCTTGTGATACCAAAAGCGGAATACAAACTTTGGTATTACCCGGTAAATACGGAGATGCCGGACCTGGACATGATCGATCTTTCGCAGATCGAAGTGGTGCAGTTTATTTTCAATAAAAAACCGCAGGACAGTGTGCAGACAAGTTTCACTTCAAAAGCGCCGTTGAACATGACGCTGGGACAGTTGTTTTTTATTTTTATCAATGACTATAATGAAAAGAATGCACAAAATACCATTGCATGGATGAATGAACAGAAAGCCCCTTTCGGGTGGGTGTTTTACAGGAAACGAAAATGGTTTTCAAAAAATTTCTACTTTGATCCCGACCTCAGTTTTCGCGATAACCGGATCCAGCCTAATGAAATGGTCCATGCACTAAGAATTGCGTAAGAAGAGCCCTGGTGCTGCGTGATTGCAGGCTGTTATACCAGGCATAAAAAAGAGAATAATAAGAAACCTCCGTTGCTGCGGAGGTTTCATGCAAAACTGAAAATCAAACCCTATTCAGCGATTTTAACTGGTTTACTTTTTAATCAATTTTTCATTGTGCGAACTGCCATCTGCACTACTGATGTGAACGATATAGTTGCCGGCAGCCAATGAACTTATATTGACCTGGTTGCTGCCCGGGCGAGCTACTGTTGCATATACCAATCTGCCGGTTTGATCGAACAACTGTACCTTACTATCGCTTGATGCACCAGATTGTATATTGATCAGGCTTTTTGCCGGGTTAGGCCAAATTGAAGTTTGTGCTGGAAGCCCGGAGAAGATGGATACCATCTTTATTTCAGAATAAAAGCTTTCGCCATTAAAATCAGTTTCACGGATACGATAATAATTATGGCCTCCCGCCGGGCTAAAATCGGTAAATGAGTATTCTTGTTCTGTTTCAGTGTATGATAAATAAGCCAGTTCATTCCAGTTCTTGTTGTCATTGCTCCGTTCTACATAAAACCCTTTCACACCCGAGGCGTTGGCAATAGTCCAGTCAAGTATTGCATGATTGTTTTGCAATGAGGCAGTAAACGATGACCATGTTACCGGCAACACCATGATCGGGTAGCTGCATGAAGTCAGGTCAGTGCCTGTGCCTGCCATGCTCAAATCCGCAATATATGTCATCGAAGCAGCCGTTTTGTTGGTAAGTTGATACAATTTATTGCTGGTCGATAAATACAGTTTGCCAGTTGCTGAGAATGCGACCCCCTGAAAGCCTGATGCGCTTGGGGTGGTTGCAGACGGATCAATGATTTTATTTGCAATTACACTTGCCTGGGGGGTAGTAGGCAATGGGGCAAAAACTTCATATAGCCCATAGTTAGTAGTATTTGATGTAACTATCCATAAGTTCCCCAGCCCGTCTATTGCAATGTCGCCTGAATTTTGAGCAACGATGACATTGCTTACATTGCTGCCAAACTGGTCTTTCAGGT
This sequence comes from Bacteroidota bacterium, assembly GCA_018266455.1. Lineage (GTDB taxonomy): Bacteria > Bacteroidota > Bacteroidia > Chitinophagales > Chitinophagaceae > Puia. The sequence continues at coordinate 41,329 of JAFEAJ010000041.1, read as the reverse complement.
AGGAAGTAATGGTTGTCCAGGTATTGGCACCAATATTATAGTAGAAAAGATTTCCGTTCACATCAGTGCAGTAATATCCGGTTCCATTAAAGTTAACACAGCCTGCATGAACAGTTGCCCTTATGGGGCTTGTTGCCAGGGTGGTATATATTTGCAAAACAGGATCAAATGAAATAAAGCTTCCCCCGCTCCATAATGAAGGGTTGACTTTAAAATAATAAAATTTCCCATTGATTGTGTTGTAGCCAATAGCGTTTGCCCCACTTGGAGCCGGTGCAGGATAAGCTGCGCTATTTATTTTAGCGCCGACATTTCCATTGGTTATATCTATCGGGTAAAGCCCTCCTGAGCCGGTCATTCCATAAATCACATTCGGGTTCCCACAAACCTGTGCAGCCACGGGCTGAAATGCATAAATGCAAATAAACGAGAACGCAAAAACAGCGTAACGTTTTATGGCTTGGATTATTAAATTTTGTTTCATGGTACAGGATTAAGATCAACAACTAATAAAATCATTCCATCAAAGCCGGGCTAATTCTTTTTTCCTGAATCGTAAATCTTTCTATAGAAAAGGTAAAAGCCACATATAAGATCATAGTATATATACTGAAATAATGCCATCTTAAAAGCACAAGTGATACAGCATCTTATAGCAGGATGTCATTTTAAAAAATCCCGATAATGGAAAGATAAATCTCGAAATGGGAGAACAGTGCCAATAAACAAGTTGTAGAAAGCCGGGCGAATACATTCGCCCAAAAGAGGGGTTATTGTATGCTTTGAAAAAGAGAATCGAGGTCCTGGTAGGCTTCATAATGAACAGGAACTTTAAATGCGACCCCTGCTCTTTTGAATTTTACAAACCCTTCTGCATTGATCTTTGCTTTGCCATTTAGCAGCAATTGAAAGGCATTGTTTAAAATGTTGCCAAAGCTTACCTTAAAGGAAACCGGTACATAAAAGCTGTCGAGCTTCGGTATATTGATGGTGGAGTCGATATTGCAATGTGCAGCCTGTTTATCATTAAGTAAAAAAAAGACATCTGCTTTTTTAAGCTGCAACGGGAAATTGTTGGGGTTATAAAATTTAATGTTTGCCGACACCACAGATTCCTTAGCCCCCGCATGTTCAACGCGCAAATTATTGAAGCCCCGGTATTCGGGTTCCTGTGGTTTTGAACAGCTAGAAACGAAAAATAAGGTCAGTAATGCAACAAGCCTATTCATGCTGCAATGTAAAAGAAGCAGAGCAAACATTTAGTTAAAAACAATAAACCGGGCTTTATTATTTTTATACCACCAATCAACGGTATATGCCTGCCAACAAAAACACAAATGTATTCAGCGATTTTTTTAACAGCGAAAAAATGGGAGGCTTATTATTGATTGTTTGCACCGTGGCGTCTATTGCCATCGCCAATAGCTCTATCGGTAATGGCTATCTTCATTTCTGGCACTCGCACGTAGGCCTGCCATGCTCTAAGCTCCAATTGAACTATCCTGTCGGGGAATGGGTGAATGATGGGCTGATGGCCATATTTTTTTTGCTGGTTGGGCTTGAAATAGAAAGGGAACTGTACATTGGCGAGCTGTCGGATTTTAAAAGCGCAATGCTGCCTGTTGTTGCTGCAATTGGCGGTATGGCTGTGCCTGCATTGCTTCACTTTTTGTTCAACCATGGCACTGCAACCCAATCGGGTATTGGCATACCCATGGCCACCGATATCGCTTTTGCATTAGGCATCCTTTCGCTTGCAGGGAATAAAGTGCCCGCTTCTGTAAAAATTTTTTTGGCGGCGCTTGCTATTATTGACGACCTGGGTGCTGTGGTGGTCATTGCCTTGTTCTATACAAAAGAGCTATCCCTGCTAAACCTTTCTATCGCATTTTCCATTTTTATTTTATTGCTTGCATTTAACAAGATGAAAATAAAAAAGCTGTTGTTTTATCTCATCCCGGGTATAGCAATGTGGTATTTTATGTTGAGGTCTGGAGTGCACGCTACCGTCAGCGGCATATTGCTTGCCTTTGCAATCCCTTTTGATAAAGAAGGCAGCAAGCTGTCAGAAAAAGTGCAGCATTTTTTACATAAGCCCGTTGCCTTCCTGGTACTCCCCATCTTTGCGCTGGCCAATACAGGTATTGTGCTTGCACCAGGATGGCAACATACGTTAATAAGCAACAACAGCACGGGCATCATAGCAGGCCTGTTTTTAGGAAAGCCCATAGGCATACTGCTGTTTTGTTTCGCTGCGATAAAGCTCAGGCTTTCCAATTTGCCACAAGGCATGAGATGGGGGCATTTATCAGGCGTTGGGGCGCTTGCCGGCATTGGCTTTACGATGTCGATTTTTATTACCAACCTCGCATTTGACGATGCGGGCCTGGTCCAAAATTCAAAAATTGCTATTCTTACTGCATCAATGCTGGCCGGGCTGTTTGGGTTTGCCCTGTTAAAATGGGCCTGCAAAAAACATCCTTCCATACATGCATCAGTTGAAAATAAATAAGCATAACCCGCGTTTATAAGGCGTTCCCCCTTTTCCCTGAATAATAATAAACTGGCTGCTCCTTCAATGGCCTTTCCTTATTAATGCCCGGGGCGATTAGGCGGGCTTCAACAAATTTTTTTTGCAGATGAAATATTTTTATCTCCCTGTCTTTATTTTTCTTTCCCACATTCATCCTGTCTCTGCACAAAGAAAACAACCAGTTATCCATTTTAAAAACGGCGACTTCATTGGCAATAAAAATATTGAAAGAGGAAAATTTAATAAAGCCTCTCTTGCTAATGCTTTTTATAAAAAAAAGTATTACGCGCTCTTGCAATTCGAACAAATTCCATCCGGTAACGAAAAAAACGAACTGGCTAATAAGGGGATTTTATTATTCAACTACCTGCCCGACAATACCTTTGTCGCAGAACTGCCAGAGGGCTTCCTGCAACAGGATTTAAAAAGCCTTCATATAACTGGTATCTACAGTGTAGAGAAAAGGTTCAAGATATCTGGCAAGTTAGAAGACTATTTAACCAGGAATAATAACACCAACGAAAACCTGATAGCTATTAGTTTTTTTGGATCGATCAAGAAAGAAGAAATAATTAAAGAAATTGAGCATTGCGGCGCACAGGTTGTGAACACTAAAATTAAGCCGGCCCAAATACTGTTCATCAAAGCGCCTGAAAAAGCAGTGCAACAAATCGCGTCGCTTCCCTTTGTAAGCTACATAAGCCCACAGGTTATTAAAGACACTCCGTTAAATTATAACAACCACGCCATACATGCACTCGATGCGCTTGGCGCAACCTCAGGAAGGAACCTCCAGGGGAAAAAAGTTACCATTGGCGTTGGTGATAATTCCGACCCGCAATCGCATCTTGATTTTACTGGCAGGCTTATTGACCGAAATCCCAACCAGATCACCAATCATGGCACCCATACCTTCGGCACCACCGGCGGCGCAGGCCTGGTGAACCCAAAGTATAAGGGCATGGCCCCAAAAGCAACATTGATCAGCCAGAGTTTTAGCGATATACTCGTCAATGCGCCGGTATACATTAAAGCTTACAACATGGTGCTCACCAACAATTCCTACTATTCAGGGGCAAACGGGTGCAATGGCGAAGGGGTGTACGATGCCCTGGCCAATTATGCTGACGGCCAAATTTTTTCAGGCGATTCATTGCTGCATGTGTTTGCAGCAGGTAATGACGGAGGGCTTACCTGCTCGCCCTACCAGCAATCCTATGCCACAATAAAATCCGGGTTCCAATGTGGGAAAAATGTGCTGACAGTCGGGGCCATAGATAATTTAAGTTATGCAATCGCAGGTTTTTCAAGCCGTGGGCCTGTAAATGATGGGAGGATAAAACCTGAAATAGTAGCTGGCGGAGCTACCATTACCTCTACCCTGCCGTATAACACCTATGGCATAAGTGTAGGAACAAGCATGTCTGCCCCAACTGTTACAGGAACATTGGGCCTGTTGTACGAAAGATATAAACAATTGCATGGGGGCGCTAATCCATCATCGGCCTTAATTAAGGCCATCACCTGCAACAGCGCAGATGACCTTGGAAATCCCGGCCCTGATTATAGCTATGGTTTTGGAATGCTGAATGCACGCACAGCAGTTGAAGCCATCGAGAACAATCATTATTTTACCGGTACCATCATCAATGGGGCATCGCAAACAAACTCAGTTACCGTCTCTTCCGGCGCACAACAATTAAAAATCATGCTGTACTGGAACGACCCTGCAGCAACTGCCTCTGCCGGCCCGGCACTGGTTAATGACCTTGACCTGACAGTAACCGGGCCTGATGGGATTACAACACACCATCCTTTAATCTTAAATCCTGATCCGGCACATGTAACTGACAATGCCGTTGAAGGAGTGGACTCCTTGAATAATATTGAACAGGTAGTAATCAATGTCCCTTCTTCCGGGAATTACGCCATAACAGTGAAAGGAACCCATGTACCCAGTGCTTCGCAGGATTATGTGATCGCTTACCAGGTCATCAATCCATCTGTTACGGTGGAATATCCTTTTGGGAATGAAACATGGGTCCCCGGCGAAACTGAATACATCAGGTGGAGCGCTTATGGCGGCGATGGCAATTCGTTCACTGTGGAGTATTCTACTGACAATGGGACATCATGGAACGCCATCAATAATAATGTACCATCTGCTTCGCGCTCTTATGCATGGGTTGTGCCAAACATCCCTACCAATAAAGCGCTGATCAGGGTAACAAGAAATAACCTTAATTATAGTGATACCAGCGATTATGATTTTGTGATTTTAGGCCAGCCTGCTATAACGCTTGCCAACCCTTGCCAGGGATATGCAAAGCTTACGTGGAAAACGATAAATGCAGCAACAGGCTATGAAATCATGACCATAAGAGGAGACAGCATGCAAACCATTGCCAGCACAACTGACACCAGTTATTTACTTCAAGGTTTAAAACGCGACAGCAGCTACTGGTTCACCGTAAGGGCAATCAATGGCACAGTTGCTGGCAGGCGAGCCATTGCAGCAACTGTTACCCCATTTAGTGGCGCCTGCGGCCTTTTCAACAAAGATTTTACTGTGGATTCATTAATCGCTCCAGCAACCGGCCGTCAACACACATCAACAGCATTAGGCAATGCAGCCATTATAACAATAAGATTGAAAAACCTGGGCACACTGGCTTCATCAGTACCAGTCCCGGTTTCATACCAGGTAAATGGGGGAACAATAACAACAGAAAACATTTCGGCTACAATAGCATCAAATACTGCATACAATTACAGCTTTTCAACAACGGTAGATTTTTCTAACGCTGGCGCATACACGATAAAAGCATGGGTGAGCTATCCCGGTGACACATTGAGCTTAAATGATACTTTGGTAACCGTAATCAAACAATTACAAAATGATACCCTCTCATTAAACCCAAGTTTTACCGAAGGTTTCGAAACGGCTGACACGGCAACGTACACCAACAACACAATGGGCTTTATCGGCCTGGACCGATGCGATTTTCTTCGCAGCAACGCCAATGGAAGAGCAAGGACATATATTGACAATGGGTTTGCAAGAACCGGCAACAGGTGCGTAACATTAGACCAGGTCCTTAAAAGCAACTCAACAACAGCAGACAGCCTGGTCGCCACATTCAATTTATCAAACTATTCGCCTGCCGACCAGATTTGGCTTGACTATTATTACCGAAACCAGGGCATTGGCTTTTCTGCACCTGGCAACAAAGTGTGGATCAGGGGCAATGACCAGTCAGCCTGGTTGCTTGCTGATACATTATCGATCTCTCCGTCTTCTTTCGGCGTTTATTTGCCATCAAAAAGCATAAATGTTACTGACTTGCTTTCAAAAGCAGTTCCTTCACAAACCATCAGCAGCAGTTTCCAGATAAAGTTTGGCGAAGAAGGAAAAGCATCTGCCAATTCAGTGATCTTGGACGGGGACCTTGACAACGGTTATTCTTATGATGATGTAACCATTACCAGGGCAGCGAACGATATCGGCATGCTTTCACTGGTGAGCCCCAATACTGCCGGAGCCTGCAACCTTTCCAGCGCAGAAACCATTAAAGTGCAAGTGCACAATTTCAGCGCTACAGCTATAAACAACATTTCAGTTTCATACAGCATCAATGGCAAAGTTATTACAGAAACAATACCAACGATTGCACCGCATGATACCATTGTTTATACTTTTAGTCAACCAGCAGACCTGTCTGCCTACAAAAGTTATGACCTTCGGGCATGGGCCCATGCCAACGGCGATACATATCCCAAAAATGACAGCCTCAGTGACATTATTTTCCAGACAGTTCCCGTTATTTCAACCTTTCCATACTTAGAAGGTTTTGAAAACAACAATGGCTATTGGTACACCAACGGCATAAACGACAGCTGGCAATGGGGAGCTCCATCAAAAACCATTATCAACAAAGCGGCCAATGGCAGCAATGCCTGGGTAACTAACCTGACGGAAAATTATGCCGACAACCAACTGGGCTATTTATATTCGCCCTGTTTTGATTTGAGCAGCCTGGCACATCCCGTGCTTTCTTTCAGCCATATCTTTCAGACAGAGGATGACTGTGATTGTGATTATCATTGGGTAGAATACAGCACAGATGGAATTACATGGCAGAAGCTTGGGACAGTTGGCAGTGGCACAAATTGGTACGACAATTCAGCTAAACAGGCTTGGCAGTTGTCCGATACCATTTGGCATGTATCGAGCTTTGATATCCCCGCTAATGGCAATAAGGTACGCTTCAGGTTTGTGATGTTCAGCGACCCTGCTGTTGATTATGAAGGTGTGGGAATAGATGATGTGCATGTTTTTGATAAAGGCGCTATTTACAAAGGCAACAACATCAGTTCCGGCTTAACACAAAATATAAGTGGCAATGCATGGATCGATTTCACAAACGGTGGAAACCTTATTGCTTCTGTAAACCCCAATGGGCAAAATTTAGGGAATACTAACGTTAAAGTGTACCTGCTGGACAGCGGGTCAAGAAATGTATCTAACCAGTATTATTTAAACAGGAATATTGTCATTCAACCAGAAACACAGCCAACAGACAGCGTTTCAATAAGGTTCTATTTCCTCGATTCGGAAGCCAACAGCCTGATCCATGCAACAGGGTGCAGCAATTGCACATCAATTCACGATGCATATCAGGCCGGTATTACGCAATACAGCAATGATGCCCCAAATGAGGACAGCTTGCTCTCGAACAATACCAACGGCATTTACCGCTTTATCCTGCCAAGAAAAAATGTAACCATCATTCCTAACGACAATGGTTATTATGCAGAATATAAAGTAAAGGGTTTTTCTGAGTTCTGGATCAATGGTGGTGGGGCAAATAAAAACCAACCCCTTGCCGCAGCACTGCAATCGTTCTCAGTTACAAAACCTGACAATTACCACGCCCTGCTTCAATGGGCCATTTTGAGCGGCAACAAAATAAATCAATTCATCATTGAAAAAAGTACAGACAGCATCACTTTCAAAGCAATCGATTCGATAAGATTTAGCAGCATTTCAGACAATTATCAATACACCGATAGTTTATTAGACGGCATCAATTATTACAGGCTCAAAATCATCGACAGCAGCGGCAATTATCAATACTCTGAAATACGCTCTGCCATCAAGGTCTTTGTAACCGATATAAAAATCTATCCAAACCCTGTTGTGAACAGGCAATTATATATATTAACCCCTGTCAATTGCAGGTACGTTCAAATTATTGATTTGCTGGGAAGGATTGTAGCTACAATAACAACAAGCGGCACCGAAAATACTTTGATTATCCCTGGCACAGCTTCAGGAATATATTTTGTGGTTGTACAAACTGACCAGGAAAAAAAGGTGAAGAAAATATACGTAAAATAAAAAGCAGGAACAAAGCTCCTGCTTTTGCAAATTGACATCATGCCTTTTAGCAACACGCATTGATCGTGTGCTTTCAAATGTAGTCGTTGATCATATTTTCCAGCCATTCCTGTTTTCCACTGGTTTGTTTGGGTTCGCCATTGGCAATAGCAAATGCCCTCAAATCTTCCAGGCTTAACTTCCCGTCTTCAAAATCTTTTCCTTTGCCACTGTCAAATGATGCGTATCGGTCTTTTCGGAATTTTTTATAAGGTGATAGCTGCAAAATTTTTTCAGCAATGAGGAACGCACGGGCAAATGCATCCATCCCGCCGATATGTGCCAAAAAAATATCTTCCAGATCGGTCGAATTCCTTCTTGTCTTTGCATCAAAGTTCACGCCTCCTCCGCCAAACCCTCCGCTTTCCAGGATGATGAGGGCCGATTCAATAAGTTCATTCAGGTTGATGGGGAACTGATCGGTGTCCCATCCATTTTGATGATCGCCCCTGTTGGCATCAATACTGCCCAGCAGGCCTGCATCAGCGGCTGTTTGCAGCTCATGCTGAAAAGTGTGGCCGGCCAGGGTAGCGTGGTTCACTTCAATATTCAATTTAAAATCTTTGTCAAGCCCATAATGCCGAAGGAACCCAATAACAGTTGCCGCATCATAGTCGTATTGGTGCTTGGTAGGCTCGCAGGGTTTGGGCTCGATAAAAAATGTGCCATTAAAACCCTGCCTGCGCGCATAATCCCTGGAGAGGGAAAGAAATTTGGCAAGGTGGTCAATCTCTCTTTTCATGTTCGTGTTCAGCAGGCTCATGTAGCCTTCTCTCCCTCCCCAAAAAACATAGTTCTCTCCGCCAAGCGCAATAGTGGCATCCATCGCATTTTTAATTTGTGTGCCGGCATAAGCTACGGCTGCAAAATCAGGGTTTGTAGAAGCACCGTTCATGTAGCGGGGATTGGAAAAAACATTTGCAGTGCCCCACAACAATTTAACACCGCCTGCGGCCTGCTTTTGTTTTGCATAATCCACAATGATATGCATGCGGCTTTCATACTCGCTGATCGTAGCCCCTTCATCAATCAAATCCACATCGTGAAAGCAATAGTAGGGCACGCCCAGTTTGGTAATGAATTCAAAAGCCGCATCCATCTTGTCCTTAGCACGTTGTATGGCATCATCAGATTTGTTCCAGGCAAAATTTTTTGTGCCTGGCCCGAAAGGGTCGCCACCGGTGTTGCAGAAGGTATGCCAGTAACAAACGGCAAACCGCAGATGCTCCTTCAATGTTTTTCCTGCCACCATTTTATTCTCATCATACCATTTGTATGCAAGAGGGTTATCTGACCGAGGGCCTTCATATTTAACCTGCCCAATGCCTTTAAAAAATTCTTTGCTACCGGTAACAATGCTCATATTCCTGGTTTTAATTGTAAGAGATCAAATGTATGTTTCCTCTTTATGCTAAGAAGCAGTAAAAAAATGATTTCAAGAATTTCATAGAACATCGGTTCAACTTTTCCGAAGTTTATAATAGACAATAAATCGGGTAATCCTGTATGAGCTTTTGAAAAGATTGTGCCTGCGGGTTTTTCAACAATCATTTTTAAACAGATTTTAAGCATTTGCAAGCATTTTTTTTAATTCTTCTTTCCAATTTTGATAGGTTTCATTCGTTTGCTGAATAACTTTTTGCTCAGGCTCCATTTTTCTTACCATCTCCATGCCATGAAAGCTTTCGCTAAAATTTTTATAATGGCCTGCCCCTGCTCCTGCTGCCCTTGCAGCACCAACAGCCCCATCAGTATTGTACAGTTCTATTTCACAATTAGAAACGTTGGAAAAAGTTTGCGCAAACACCCCGCTTAAAAACAGGTTCGCATGGCCGGCACGAACAGTTTTTAATTCCATTCCCATCCCTTTCATGATTTCCATGCCAAAATTCAGCGCAAATACAATCCCTTCCTGTGCTGCGCGGGCTACATGCGCTCGGGTATGCGTGTTAAATTGCAAGCCTTTCAAATTTGCAGCAATGTTTTTATTGGCAAGCACTCTTTCCGCACCGTTGCCAAACGGAAAAAACTGCAACCCTTCTGCACCTATGGAAATCTTTGCTGCTTCATCATTTATTTCTCTATATGTTAATCCGCTAAAAAAGTTTTTTTGGATCCAACTGTTTAAGATCCCTGCTCCATTCACACACAATAGTATGCCATAACGTTTTTCCCTGTCTGTATTATTGACATGCACAAATGTGTTTACCCGTGATTGCAGATCGTATTCAGCTTGATCAGTAATGCCATATACTACGCCAGAAGTACCGGCAGTAGCAGCAATTTCGCCCGGCTCCAGCACTTTTAGCGAATAGGCATTGTTCGGCTGATCGCCGGCACGATAACAAACGGGCGTTCCTTTTGCAACTCCTAAGGTTTCAGCTGCATGAGCGCATACCCTGCCCTGTTCGCCAAAAGTGGGGACAACAGGTGGCAAAAGCTGCTCATCGATCTGATAATAATTGAGCAGGACTTTCGATACCGATTGGCTTTGATAATTCCATAAAATCCCTTCAGACAGGCCGGAAACGGTAGTGGCTGGGATGCCCGTTAATTTCATGGCAATATAATCGCCGGGCAACATGATCTTGTAAATCTTTGAATAAACATCAGGTTCATTTTCTTTAACCCATTTTAATTTGGAAGCCGTGAAATTCCCCGGTGAATTAAGAAAGTTTTCGAGGCAGAATTCCCGGCCCAAATCGGCAAACGCCTTATCACCATAGCCCACTGCCCGGCTATCGCACCAAATAATAGCAGGGCGCAAGGGTTGCAGGTTTTTATCAACACATACCAGTCCATGCATCTGGTAGGAAATGCCAATGGCGATTATTTCACCAGGCTCAAAAGGAGCTGATTGTTTTAGTTTATCAGTGGCATGGAGCAACTCCTGCCACCACTTTTCGGGATGCTGCTCTGCAAAACCAGGTTTCACAGAAATGATTTCCATTTCAGAAGATGGGGAAAATGCCGAAGCAGCAATTTTGCCTGTGGCTGCATCAACCAGCGCAGCTTTTACTGATGAAGAGCCAATATCAAATCCCAATAAAAATTTCAATGGCAAATATTAAGCTGGCAAATTAATAAAATTATTGTCAAGCCAACATTCCATGGCGAATATAAAACTCGCTATTTTTATATTTATAAATCATTATTATGTACGAACACAAACACCAGCCGCTCGCCACAAAAAAAGTGTATTATAGGCGCATGATGAAAAGCCTTGTTGCCGGAGTAGCGATTATTTTTTTGTGCCTGATGATTGGGGTGGCAGGCTATCATTACACCGCAAATATCGAGTGGCTTGATTCGTTGCACAATGCTTCCATGATCTTAAGCGGGATGGGGCCTGTTGTAGACATTAAGACGGACAGCGGGAAATGGTTCTCTTCTTTTTATGCATTGTTCAGTGGCGTGGTTTTTATAACAAATATTGGCTTTATCCTTGCCCCCGCGATCCATCGCTTTTTTCACAGGCTGCATTTGGAGTATGGAAAATGAGCGGCGGTGATCAATTGCTGCTGCTTTTGGAATATTTTTCTTTAGCCTTCCTCATTGGGCCCGCTATTTTATTGTTTCACCAGCACCACCTTTGCGCGGTCAGCTTTGTAGATGTCTTCATAAAATTTCACCAGCAAAGCATAATCTGAAGGCGGAAAAGTGCCGCTGTATTGTTCCTGGAGGCGATAGTACAAAATCTTATCTCCGGCCACTTTTACTGATGCCATATATCTGCCAAATTTCGAATCTATCTTTATGTCCTTAGGCAAGGCCTCAGGTTCGAATCCTGGCGGGACCACAATTTCAACCGTATCAATCAGCCTGTATTCTTTTTTCAGTTCTATACCATATCTCCTGTCTTCGTCATTTTTCAATTTCCTGTTCGACCTTGTATAAATATCAGGAATAATAAACAAACGTTTCCCGCTTGCCTGCGCATAATTCGAGGCCGTGAGCTCAACTGTTTCATCTACATAAGGCGGCAACATCTCTTTATTTTGTGCGTAGTTGAAATTTACAATGTCGTAAGTTGGCAAATCGATCTCGCTTTTCAGGCGTTCCAGCATTTTATCTTTTGAAAGCCCATTGATATACTGCTCAAGAATATCCTGCTGCTCCCCGCTGTATCTCGCATTGATCTTAGCAGATAAGTTGCCGTTGATGTCTACGTTAGCAATAACCTTTGTTGTTGTAATGTTGTCATTAATGCCGTACTTGGGAGTGCGAACAATTTTACCGCCATTTTCATCAAATAATAAAGCACTGCGGTCTGCCGTAAAGCTGCTCAAATAGCCTGCGGGAAGGGTTTGGCTTGTACATTCGAGCCAAACAGTATCGTTCTGCACAGGAACGCATGCGATCCTGTGGTTAAACTGAAGAGAGGGAAAATCGTTCACTATTGGAGCCGCGTTTTCGCCTGCGCGGATTTCAACCGTTTTGGCAACAACTCCTGCTTCTTTTAACAAGGCAACCATGAAGTTTGATAGCGCCTTGCAATCGCCATAGCGTTTGGCGGCAACATAAGAGGCATCGAAAGGCTGCCATCCGCCAATACCAAGCTGAATGCTTATATAATGCGTGTTTTTTTGCATGAACCCATAAAGCACGTTGATTTTTTCTTTCGGATTTTTTAGCCCATCAGTAAGCTCATGAACTTTCATTTTTATATCGCCTGGCAAAGCATCCCTGCCTTTTGCGAGATTGTACATAAATTTTCCATAATCTTCCCATGTGTTCATGTTCCCTGTATATCCTTCGGCTTCAAAATCAGATGGAGCGATCATGACGTAAGGCAGGATCATGTCATCAGGAGGAGCCAAAGGCTCTCGTTGTTTTGCAGGCAGGCCCTTCATCTCCCAGGTATACATTTTTTTGCCTGCATTTTCGGTAACAATAGGTTGAAATGAACAATTGACCGGCTTATAGCGCAGCACATAATCTTTAGGCGCAATGACCACAAATTTTGTATCTTCCACAGCCGCGCCATTGATCCCCTGGGCCACCCAGGCTGGTAAATAAAGAATGCCATTGATTTCATCATCTTCTTCATAGTCCACAGTGTATGGGTAACTGCGGCAATAGAAATCGTTTACTTTGTACCGGGTATCGCTCATTAAGCTTTCGTCGCCTGTTCCGCTCACATCATCCATATCTTTTTTTTTCACGTGCTTCAGTTCCTTTCCGCCGGCATCATAAAGCCTGCCCGAAATGTTGCTTATGCTTGTAAACTTGTCGTACCTGCTCCTGTACCTGGCATAATAATCCCCTTCTTCATTCAAAATGGTGTAAACATGGCGCTCATGCGAGATGGCTTTCCCGGGCGACTTTATTTCAATGGTTTCTTCTTCGTACCGGGTAACAAGGTTTGCATTTTTCTTTAACGAATCAGGTATTTCGGCTGCATTAAAATGTTGTGCCAGCAAAAAAAAGGGACTCATCAGCACACATGAGAAAAAAATCTTTTTTAACCGCATCTCCATAAAATTATTTTTTCTTTTTGAACACGATCTGCTCGCTTTCCTTTTTTACCACATAACTAAAAAATTCGCGAAGGGAGCTGTATTCTTCGGCATAGAAAACAGCTTTGTTCAATTTCAAGTGCAGCCTAAGCTGAACATTATTTTCGCTTTTTTGATTCAAATACTCAAAAATGCCTTCATTTTCATTGTATGCAACCCGAACAGCTTTAGGCACCTCATCAACAGCATAACCTGTAGGTATCTCCATGTTCAGCACATACGTTTCATCAATTGGGTAGCTCATTTCAATGGGATATTTGCGCTCAACCGCTTTGAATGGGTTGGTTTCATACGCTTCGCCAATTACCGGGCTAAAATAAATGACATCGGCATTGGCATCATTTACAAAGCGGAATGAATAATGCACGCTCACCGGGAACTCATGTTGCTGCAGCGAATCAATCCCTGTTCCAGATATTTTTATATCGGAGCCATACATGGTTTGCAAGTTCCTGAAATATTCCTGTTCGCCTTTTTGCCTGATGGCAACAGACCCGTAATAACCCGGATCATAGGTCAGGCTGCCGCTCATCGCCCCTTTTTCTTTTTCATCGTTCACAATTAAGACGGTTGTAAATTTTGGGGCCCTGATGGAATCAGGCATAAAATAAACGGAGGCGGAATCCCTATCACAGATAATACGGGCGTGCCCATTGTAGCAGCTTTCTGCCAGCTTCCCAAAGCCAAGTATCGGGCTTGCTGCATCCAGGTAATAAACGGCTCCTTGCAGCTTTACCCGGCAAACCAGGTAATTCAGCCTGTCCATAACTGGATAATAAGGTGAGTTGACCCCAAATTCCCGGGTGCTCAGCAAAACCGGATCGGCATGAATGGCTTTTTTACGGAGCATAGCGATCAACAATAAATTGATCTCGCCCACTGTGCCGCTTTTCTTTTTCATAACGTCCGAAAGCGACGTCACGATACGGGGAACATAATGATTGGTGCATGTAAAATTTTTTTGAACATAATAATAAATATCCCTTGCTTTTTGAACAATATCGGTTTTGCTATCGCCAACAGTATCTATTCCTGCTCGAGGGTTGAAATTTTCGGGAAGGATGGGCTCTCCAAAATCCTGGTCTTCTAATAATTTAGCAGTAGCTTTCTGCCAGCTATTCATCACATCGTGGACTGATTCGCCATCATAGGTTTGAAACAACTGGAATTCGATTTTATCAATATCGTCGCGGGGCGAAAAAATATAGCTATCGCCAATCAGCGGTGCTATGTCTTTCATTGCCCAGAGGTGCCTGGTGGTGGTAGCGCTCACATTGTAACTGCGCTCATTGTTTACCAAACCGCCCGTGCCCTCATCCGTATGTTGCCTGACGGTGTAATTTTGATGCCCTTCCGATTTTTTGTCAATGTAAAAAGGGGTTGCGCCCTGTCGCAGCGGCATATAGCTTAACAGGTTGGGGATCGTAATTTCATACTGGCTCCAAAGGCAGGGGTATTTTGTGCTCTGAAATTCCCAGGTAGGTATGTTAAAGATGTAACTTGAAAAAATGGTATAGGAATATTCGATGATAGAACCTTCCCTCGCTCCTGGAATTGTAAATTTCACTTCCGTATGATTTTTATCGATCCTGTCAGTGAAAATATTTTTAGGATCGATTTTTGACACTTCAATTTTTCCGTTATCAAAATTGTAGGAAGCTGCGTTTACTGCATCAAGTTTTTCTTCAACATTCCCATTAACATATAATGGGATCACTACCGTAGCAACTGCATGCCCCACATCAAGCGCATTTTTATTCACAATTTTTATTCGGGTGTTCCTTTTAAAAACATAAGAAAACCACCCTTCCTGGTTGCCAATGAAACTTGTGTTGCCCACGTCCGCAACAATAACGGCCATGGCCTCACTATCTATAACCGCCGATTTGGGCATCGCAAAATCTGAAAGGCCTACTTTTCCGAACGTAACCGGCAGTTTCTCCTGGGCACGTATCCCGGGGAAAGCAAACACCGTTATGGCCATTAACAAGAAAGGCGCATTCTTGATCATAATTTTTTGAATAAGATAAGAGGGCTATGGTTTTTATAACCAAATTATCATTTTTTCTTTTTGAACACAACCTGTTCACTTTGCTTTTTTACCACATAAGCAAAAAAATCGCGGAGCGCACCATAATCCTCAGGGGAAAAATTGGCTTTATTCAATTTGATGCGGCAACGGAGCTGCACCCTGTTGTCGTCTTTAGCCGTAAGGTACTCAAAAAAACCGTCGGTGTCATTTAATAAAACCTTTGCCGATTTGGGCACCTCATCAACAACATAATCGCTGGGGATTTCCATGCTAAACACATAGGTTTCATCTGAGGCATAGGGCATTTCAACCGGGTATTCCCTGCTTGCCGATTTAAAAGGGTTTTCTTTATAAGCTTCAGAAAGCATTGGGCTGAAATAAACAATGTCGCCGGTGAACAGGTCCCTGAACTCAAAATCATAACGCAGGGTAGCCGGGTTATCCAATTGTTTTAAAGAATCAATAGTGCCATTCATGATTTCGACATCACCGGTATAACCGCTCTTAATGTCATTGAAAAAACCTTTTTCAGATTTACTGCTCATTTTTTTGCGCAACAGGTACGACTCGAAATATCCTAACCCGGAGCTGAAGCTCCCGTTTATGGCTCCTTTTTGTTTTTCACTTGGGCTGATGAATACTGTAGTTACCTTTCTTTCCATTATAGAATCGGGATCAAAATATACCGGCTGTGCCATCCCGTTAACAAGCAGCCTTGCGTGGCCGTTGTAACAATATGGGGGCAGGTGCCCGAAACCAAGGCCCGGGTCGCTTGCATCAAGATAGTAGATGCTGCTGTCAAGCTCGGCAGCACAAACAACATAGTTGAAGCGATCAAGCAATGGATAAACTTCATTTGTTTTGCCATGGTCCCTGGTGCTCAGTATTACCGGTGCTGAAAGTATGCCTTCATGTTTCAGCATGGCCGTTAACAGCAAATTAATTTCAGCATCATTGCCTGATTTATTTTTAAAAACAGTTTTTAAGTTATTGTCCATGTGCAACCTTGAGTGGTCAGTGCAAGTGAAGTTATCCCTTAAAAAAGAAAATATTTTCCTGGCTTTTCCCAGTTGGCTGTTCGCCCCGGCAGTGATCGTTTTCAGGTCGTCGCTGAGCCAACCGTTATTTTTTTCAATGTCAACTCCAAATTTCTCGCTCTCCATTAATGTTTTGCACAGTTTGGCCCAGTCTCCCATCACAACTTCTATGGCCTGGTTAGGGAGGCTGATGCTGGCCAGTTGAAATTCGATTTTTGAAATATGGTTAGCGAGCGTTGTGGTAAAATGCTCTTCCTTTAATGCGGGCACGTTTTTCATCACGAACCGCTGGTCATATTCCACCCCATCCAATTGAACGGTTTCGGAGCGCTGGGTGGCGTTGCCTACCTGGACTGAATAATGGCCGCCCTTCGAAGATTTTGATTTGATGGCAAAAGGCTGGTAGCCCTGCGTAAGCGTTACGTAGTTGAAATATTCGGGTATGGAAACTTCATATTCGCTCCAGAGCCTTGGGTACCCGCCCTGGAATTCCCAGGGCTGCAGGTTGAACAGGAAATCTGAAGACTGTGTATAGGAAAATTCGATGATCGAACCTTCTTTTACTGCGGGGAAAGTGAACTTTTTAGTGACCCATTTCTTGTTGGTGTGATCGGTAAAAATAGAGGCAGGGTCTAATTTGGCCTCTGTTACTTTGCCGTTTTCCAGGTTATACGTTACCGCTTTCAGGCTTTGCAGTTTCTCCGTGTTCTCGCCCTCAGCATACAGCGGGATTTCGACGGTTGCAACATCAAACCCGTTCTTATTGATTATTTTTACCCGCTTATAATGCTTGAAAATAATCGAAAAAAAACTTTTATTGTTCCCTTCAAAGGAGGAGCTGCCCACATCGGCAATGACAACAGCAGCAGCGCCAGAATCATATTTGTAATTTGAAAGGTCAAAATCGGCGGGGGTTATTTTCCCGAACTTAGCATTTGATTTGTCCTGGGCAACAGCGCTGTGGAGCAATAGCAAAAAACAAAGGGTTGGGCAAATAGATTTAAAGGCCATATAGGTGTTTTAAGGGGTGCATGATAAAAATATAAAAAAACAAAAAGCCATCAAATTAAAACGATAAAAATATTAATGAATACAGCCAAACATACCAGCCTGGTAAAACAGCTTGCTGCACAATCGGGGTTCGATTATTGCGGCATCGCCAGAGCGGAGGTGCTGGGAGATGACGCGAAAAGGCTGGAGGCCTGGCTGGCAAAGGGCATGCACGGTTCAATGAAATACATGGAAAATTATTTTGACCTGCGCACTGACCCGGAAAAGCTTGTGCCCGGCGCAAAATCTGTCATCACTTTATTATTAAATTATTTCCCCGCCTTAACGCAAAACGGCCATTCGCCTAAAATTTCAAAATATGCTTACGGGAACGACTATCACGAAGTGATCAGGGGCAAGCTGAACAAGCTGATCGAATGGATGAAACTGGATATTGGGGATATCCATGGCCGTGGTTTTGTTGACAGCGCCCCCGTTTTAGAAAGGGCCTGGGCAGTAAAAAGCGGGCTGGGATGGGTGGGTAAAAACGGGAACCTCATCAACAAAAATTCCGGCTCTTTCTTTTTTATCGCTACGCTGATCACTGATATTGAATTTGACTATGACGACCCTTATGCCAAAGATTATTGCGGCACCTGCAGAAAATGTATTGATGCCTGTCCTACGAATGCCCTGCTTGATAATAAAATCGTGGACGGAAGCAAATGCATATCGTATTTCACCATTGAACTGAAGGATGCGCTGTTGCCTGAAAGCATGAAAGGGAAATTCAGCAATTGGATGTTCGGTTGCGACATTTGCCAGGATGTGTGCCCCTGGAACCGTTTCTCTTCGCCAACAAATACAATGGAGCTAGCGCCATTACCAGAAGTCTTGAATTTCACCACCAACCAATGGGAAGAAATAACAGAGGAGAGTTTCAAGAAAATTTTCAGAAACTCTCCTTTAAAAAGAACAAAGTATAATGGCGTTAAACGAAACCTGAGGTTTATAAGAAACCTCTAAAACTCAAACCCTATTTTCAGTATCAACCTGTTTAAATCATACCTGATGATGTCTGGCGAAGAAACAACACCCCCAGGCCAGCCTATTGGGTCCCAAGCAACATAGTAACTTCCCTGTTCGGTTATTTTCTTTAGGCTATATCCTGCATTCAAGAGCAAATTTATTTTTGCGTTCAGCTTTATTTTATAGCCAATCCCGGTTTCGGCATAA
The DNA here is from genome assembly GCA_018266455.1 of Bacteroidota bacterium. GTDB lineage: Bacteria > Bacteroidota > Bacteroidia > Chitinophagales > Chitinophagaceae > Puia. Next base: position 22,542 of record JAFEAJ010000041.1, on the reverse strand, counting down.
AAGCCATTCTTAAACCTATCTTCAACCGGGAATTGTTTTGCATCTTTATCTCGCTTCCAATAAAAATTCATGCCTGCATCAGCATAAATAAAAAATGTATTGGCGCTTCGTCCAAATTCTTTTCTTGCTTCAAAAAACAAGGGGATGGTACGGTAACGGTAATAATCTAACCCAACCCCGATGCCTGCAAACCACGATTGATATTGAATGCCATTAATGGTTTGCAGCGCAAAAGCAGAACCCGCCTGCCCTTCCAGCAGCCCAATATTGTTTATGGAATGATAGCGGAAACGCGCTTTATCGCTTTTTTGCTGGCTAAAGCATGGCACTGCCACAAAAACACTAAGCACAAATGAGAAAAATAGTTTTTTGCGCATTCCTCTAAAGTTTGCTGACCAAATGAATATTGTTGATATCCGAATAATCATATTCATAAATGCCATCAGTTGCTGCTACAATGGCGATGCCGTTCATGGCGATCACGTCTATCGCTTCGGCGCCTTTCAATTGTTTTATCATTTTTAAATTGTTCACATCGGTGGCGTCATACACTTTCAGCCCGTCCTTATCATCGCAAATAAACAATGTGCTGCCATCCTTCGACAAGCCAATGGGATGTGTTAAAGAATATGTTTTGAGTAATGAAGAATATCCGCTGTTAATATTGCGTATGTCTACAATGTCAAGCTCATTGCTATAGCCCTGGCATTGTGTGCCATCACGAAGGGTAACATAAGCATAGTTGCCGTCGGCGATCACCGGGTCGCATGCCCGGGCATGCGAAAACTGGCCAACGGCAACCGGCGAATCGGGGCTTGTCATGGCATCATACACATACATCCCGCTTGAGCCCCCGATAAACAATGACGATTTAAGCGGGTAAATGGTTTCAATGTCCCAATTCACTAATACCGTACTTTTCTTGTCGGGCAAAAAATAATCTGAAATATTGAACGAGCTAAGGCTGCCGCCGGAAACCGTATATAAATAATTGCCTGTAATCGCAAACCTTGAAAGCGATCCGTTAGTCCCATTGGGTGCAGTGTTCTTTGGTACAGCAAGGTTCTGTGCTGCCATTGCACAATTGGAGCAATTGGAAAAATAAAGAACACCACCTCCGGGATAAATATAAGGCCCACCGTTTGGATTGAAATCAACAGTAGTATCCTTAACGACCCAGTCAATGATCACATTGATGGAATCAGGATTGATGGTAGAATAATTGCTGTAGTAATAAATGTTTCGGTCGGGGAAAACATTAGAGACGAAATTTTTTGCAACGGCATGAGCAGGGTCGGTAATATCAAAAACCACCAGGTCGCTGTACGAGTCGGCATACAATGTGTTCCCGGCTATGGCAAGGTCTTCATTACCGGGGATATTGATAAATGAAACATTTTTGGGTGATGAAGGGTTGCTGTTGTCTATTACATGGATGCCCTTGTATGGCTGGGAAAGAAAAATATAATTCCCGTATACAACAATTTTCCCGCCTGCAGAGGTGTTTTCGGCGGCGCCTGCTTTTATGCTCTGCCTGAACTTGGCAAGCGTTGCATAAACAGGTGTCCTAAGCTGGTAAGTGTGGGTGATCTTATCTTTCATGCAGGCAGAGAAGAAAATCGTTGCTGCGCACAAAAGAGAAGATGTTTTAATGAACTGTATAACCCTTTTCATGCCATTAGTTTTAAAACCTGACTTTAATGCAAAACAAAACGTTGCATGAAAAAATTATTTTTTTGGCAGCAGGTAAGACAGCCCTATACCTGCAAAGAACAGGTGCTCAGTATCACCTGCCTGTTTATTGAGCAAGCGGGTTAGCCCATATTGAAATTGCAGGCCATACCTGAGCTCTCCTTTATAAAAAGGCGAGCCGAGCATAATGCCCGTAACCAGGTTCGCCTGTGCTTTGTTGAACAGGCTCTTGTCTTTATAATAAATATTCCCTGACGGATCGAAGTGCAGCGCATTGGTGGCCATGAGATAGGAAACCGAAAAACCTGCTTGCCACAGCAATGGGTGTTTTTCGCTTTTATTGATCTGCATGTTGATCAAAACCGGAAGTTCAAGAAAATGGTAAAAATTTACATAGTTTTTGCTCCCGGGAACATAATAGCCATTGACCTGTAAGAGATTGTTGGAAGAAACATAAACATAAGTGCTGCTGTCAACAAATTGCAGCGCTGAAACCCGCGTTGAATAAAACCGGTAGCGTATCCCTGCGGATACTGAAAATTTCTTCGCAATTTTTTTCTCTGCCGCCAAGCCAAACCCGGCGGATAAATAAGGCCCAATTTTGGAAGGCGGATAATAAGCTGTTCCGGGAGCTAATGCATAGCCCCCGTTTTGGAAGCTGAACAACGGGCCTGACACATAAGAGGAAGAGAGCCCGCTGCCAAATACATTGGAAATGCCCGCCAGGGAGTTAATAGAAATCCGCCACGGGGCGCTTTTCTTTTGTTGTTGCTTGTTTTTACCTGTTGCCCGGTCTATTGGCGGATCTTTTTTGGGGAGGTTAATATCAGCGATTATATCATGCTTGTTTTTTTCTGAACGGTTGTTTTTAGAATTAGGAGAAAGGTCGGCTTCATCTCTCTTCCCGCTAACGGCTTCCTTATTTATTTTGCTTTTGCCTGCTATTCCGTCAATATTTTTTTCTTCCGGGCTTCCCTGATTACCGCTTCCGGCCATGCTCAAAATCCTTTCGCTCCTGTTGTTAGCGGCTGTAGCTTCCTGCTCAGTTCTTGCAAGGGTATTGACCAAACCATTGCGACCGGGAATTATTTTATTGCGAACCGGCCTTTGCCCTCTTTTAGCAACAGGGCCTGTTGGTGTTTTGGGGGCCGCATTGTTTTGACCTGTTTTTATATCATCGCTCAGTGCATTTTTTTGCTGCCCATTTTTGTTCAGCGCCATGCTGTTATTGCCGGCAGCAGGCTTACTGCCCTTATTAATGTTTTCTGTTCTTTTATTTTCATTAGCGCTTAATAAGCTGTTTTTTGCATTCCTGTTCGCATTCGGCCAATATAAATATGCACCTCCCAAAAGCGCTACCCCCCCGGCGAATAAGAACCAGAACACCGGGCTGCGGCGCTTTTCTTTTTTGTTGATCTCCCTGGCCACATTGCCCCACACTGCGTCGGAAGGAACAAAATCCAGTTCCTCCATTTTTTGCCTGACCTGTTTTTCAAATTTGTTTTCGTGCATAAGTGCCCGTTTTATTTTCAACAGCGTTTTTTTCGATCCAGCCAATCAACAAAGCCCTTGCCCTGGCATATTGCGAGCGTGATGTGCCTTCATTGATGCCGAGGATACCCCCAATCTCTACATGTGTGTAGCCTTCTACGGCATACATATTAAAAATGGTTTGGTAACCGGGGGGCAATTGCCTGATCAGCTCTGCCAGTTCCTTAGCCCCGATTTTCACCTCCGGGTCTTCATCCGAAACGGGGTGCAGGCTGTTGTCAATATATGAAAGGTCATATTGATAACGGCTCCGGCTTTTTAAATACGTGATGGCCGTGTTTACCATAATCTTCCTGACCCATGCCCCAAATTCGCCGTTGCCCTTGTATTGGTGCAGGTTCTTGAACACTTTGATGAACCCTTCCTGCAGCACATCTTCCGCATCGGCAACTGATTTCGTGTAACGATAACAAACGCCCATCATCTGCCCGGCAAAATGAGCATAGAGCTCCCGCTGGGCAGCCTTGTCTTTCCTCAGGCAATCCTTTACCAGTTTGTTATGATCCATTACTTATTTAATGCTGACAGTTTATCTTTGCAAACCGTTGCACCGATTTTATTTTTATAAAAATGAGAAGCGCTGTTCCTTATTTAGTCGCCCATCAGATCGACGCTGGCCAACATTGTTGCACCGCACGCTTGTGCGGCCGTGCTGGCTTTGGCCCTGGGCTGGGGGCAAAGCCTTTTAACAATAAACGCGGCATTGCCATAGGTTGCGTCATGAACCCGATTTAAATGAGCAATTCACCCATTACCATACTCGCTATTGAATCGTCCTGCGATGAAACCGCTGCGGCTGTTTGTAAAGATGGGCAAATCTTATCAAACATCATCGCCACACAAAAAGTGCATGAGCAATATGGGGGCGTTGTGCCCGAGCTTGCATCGCGGGCACATATACAAAATATTGTGCCAACAGCAGGCACAGCTTTAAAAACCGCAAGCTGTGCTTTGCAGGAAGTGAGCGCAGTGGCTTTCACCCAATCTCCCGGGCTGATCGGCTCCCTGCTGGTGGGCAGCCAGTTTGCAAAATCACTGGCATGGTCGTTGAGCGTGCCGTTGATCGCCGTGCACCACATGCAGGCGCATGTGCTCGCCAACCTGATTGACATGCCAAAACCTTCTTTCCCTTTTTTATGTTTAACAGTAAGTGGCGGCCACACCCAAATTGTACTGTGCAGATCCCCGCTCGATATGCAGGTGATCGGCGAAACCATAGACGATGCTGCCGGCGAAGCTTTTGACAAATCAGCCAAATTATTGGGCTTGCCTTACCCTGGCGGCCCGCTTATTGATAAGTATGCGAGCATGGGCAACCCAAAGCGGTTTTCATTTCCTGAGCCGCAGGTGCCCGGCCTTGATTTTAGTTTCAGCGGATTAAAGACAGCCATCCTTTACTTCCTGCAGGACAATACCAAAACAGGCCCGGGCTTTGTGACTGAAAACTTGAACGACATCTGCGCTTCCATTCAAAGCAGGATCATTTCGATCCTGCTTAACAAACTCAAAAAAGCTTGTTTTGAAACCGGCATCAAACAGGTTTGTATTGCCGGGGGCGTGTCAGCCAATTCAGGATTAAGAAAAGCATTTGCAGGTATGGGCAACCATTACCACTGGAACACTTTTGTCCCAAAATTTGAATACTGCACCGATAACGCTGCCATGATTGCCATCGCCGCCTATTATAAATACCTTGCCGGAGATTTTGCCCCATTAAGCACCAGCGCCAGCGCCAGAGCAGAATGGAGCTGAGCAGCGCTGCTACAAGTGATAAGTGATGGGCTATAAAGGTCCTCATCATGCCTCTTCTTATCTTTGCACGCTCAATGCCTAATGCCTATTTCCAATTTAAGCAGTTCATTGTCCGGCAGGACCAATGCGCCATGAAAGTGTGCACGGATGCATGCATCCTGGGCGCATGGTTTGCTGAAAAAATCCCTTCTTATTCCACCGTGCTTGATGTGGGCAGCGGCAGTGGCCTGCTGATGCTGATGCTGGCCCAAAAAAGCAAAGCAAAAATTTCAGGCATAGAAATAGACCTGCCAGGCTGCATACAGTCAAAAGAAAATATTGCAGAAAGCAAATGGCAGGAAAGGCTGAAAGCATTCCCGGGCGATGTGCGCACTTATTCCTTCAATAACAAGTTTGACTTTATGATCAGCAATCCCCCTTTCTTCGAAGGCAGTTTGTTGTCTGCTTCAGGGGAAAAGAACATTGCCAAGCACAGCACTGCACTGACCCTGGAAGAACTGGTAAACATTTTCGACGACCACCTTAGCGCTTCGGGGTCATTTGGCATCTTATTGCCATTCCACCGCACCGGCTATTTCGAAAAGCTGGCTGAAAAAAAAAGTTTTTACCTGAAAGAAAAACTATTCGTGAAGCAAACCCCAAAACACGATTTTTTCAGGAGCATCCTTCATTTCTCCAGGAAAAAAGAAATAAGCCCGGGCACCTTCGATCTGGCCATACATAATGAAAGCGGCCAGTTCACTGCTGAATTTGCTGAATTGATGAAGGATTATTATTTATACCTGTAATCGTTTTTGTTTTACAGCCTGCCATCTACGTTCATCGCAAGCAAATGATGCTACAAGCCCCCTTCCGCATACTCCTTCATATACCCAAAATGAGCGGTCAGCTTTCCTTCCTTTACAATCGTTGCCCTGTCAATAACCACTGAGCCGCTTTTAACCAAATCTTCCAGCACGTGCTTGATCAGCTGCTCGCCAAAATAGCGCGAAGCATCGCGGGGCAATTCATTGGGCAAATTGCCAACGCTCATCACATCTATTGAATGGGGCAGGTAGGGCAATGTCTTCTCCCTTGTTGTCCTGTCTACCCCATAAACAGGGGTGTCAATAGTAGCATCGCCCAGGTTGCATGGCACTGATCCGCCTTTGTCATCGGTAATGTCGGCAATGGTTTGTATATGGAAATCTTCTTTAGCGATATCCTCCCACTCAAACAGCCGTGGCGCGTTCTTGTCCCAGTATATCCCGTTCATTAAAATATCTGTTACCCTCGCATAAGGGAGGAATTTGCTTTTATATTTTTCAGGATGGTCATGAAAATCTTCACGGTTATACCTGCCCGTTTTTTTATGGGCATACAAATCGGCTCCTTTCAATTGCACAAACACCGGGTAAGAAAAGTTTTTTTGCAGGTATTCATCAGGCTCCACTTCAATAAGGCCCATCAGGTTCATTATTTCCAGCACGCCATGCGCAACACGGCCTGAGCCCGTTGCGGCCACTTTAATATTTGGCAGCCGCATGCCAAAATAAGTATGGATCAGCTCGCGGAAACTGTTCTGGATGTACACCCGCCTCAAATTGAACTTGCCTGTGCGCTGGCCATAAGCCATCATGCCATTGTGCGCGCCCACGATGCCTGCAAAAAAGCCAAACCCTAAAATGCGCTGCCCGTCTTCATGCTCCAGGCATTCGTAGTCGATCAGCGTTATTTTTTTTTTCAGTATGGCCTGCAGCATCTGCTTATTCTGGGGCTGCAGTTTTTTGGTGTGGGAGAAGAAGAGATACGTTTTGCCTTCGAGCAGTTCCGCAACGGGCACTTCTTTGATGCCTAATAAAATATCGCAATCGCTAAGGTCTTCTTTCACTTCCACGCCCGCAAGCCTGTATTCTTTATCGCTAAAGCATCGGTATGGCGACGATTGCGCCGCCACTTTAATGTCCTTTGTGTTCTTGAGCATCCATTTGCATTGTGCCGGCGTTAGCGCCACGCGGTTGTCAGCGGGGACCTTCCCTTCCCGTATCAGCCCTATTGTTACCATACGTTTTTACTTTGGCGCAGCAAGTTAAACTTAAAAGCCGGAAAGTTAGAAAGCCTGAAGCCAGGAAGAACGTGGTGAATATTTTTCATAAAAATGTTATCGCAGCTACGCTTTTGGAAGAGAAGGCACAATTGCTTAATATTGCACCCCGTTTTAAGCGCTTATATTTTTAATATTGCCCAGATGGCGGAATTGGTAGACGCGCCAGACTCAAAATCTGGTATTGGCAACAATGTGCAGGTTCGATTCCTGTTCTGGGCACTGGGAAGCTTGATAACTAAATGATTATCATGCTTTTTTGTTTAATGACTGGTCACTGTTCGCCACTTTTCTCCGCTTTTGTTCGCCAAAAATGGCACGCAAATGGCGAACAGTTTGGCGAACAAAATCAACTCCAAATGCCAGTCATAATTACAAAAAAAACTTCACGGAAAAAAGACAAAACCTGGTACTATTTTGAATGGGGAAAAGACATCGGCCAGCGCATGGCAAGCGGCATTTTCACATATACAAGGCCGTTAGACCAGATCCAAAAAAATCACAACAAAGAAGCACTGAATATCCTGGCTTCAAAAAAATCACAAATGATTTTGGATGCCCAGGCAGCCGGGGGCAGCTATATTCCGTTGCACAGATTGAAAAACAATTTCCTTGACTTTTATGCTGAATTTGTCAAGAAGAATTCAAGATCCGGCAATCGATCTATTGCAGCAAGCCATGCAGCATTTAAAGATTTTTTAGGAACTAATTTCATCAGTGCACTTGATATCGATGAAAATTTATGCGAACGCTTTAGAAATTATTTATTAGATAAATTCAACGGTGAAACGCCTGCTGACTATTTTATGCGTTTCCGCAGGATGCTTAAAGCTGCAAAGAAGCAAGGGTATTTTAAAGAAAATCCTGCAGAAGATGTAAAAGCAAAATCAAAGCCTTCTGCAAAAAAGGAAATATTGGAAGCAGATGAATATAGACAATTAATGGGAACATTTTGCAGCAACTATGAAGTGAAGAAAGCAGCCATTTTTTCTTTGTACACTGGTTTTAGATGGTGCGACATTATATCACTCGATTGGAATTCTATAAAAGAATCTTCGGTATGCATCATCCAACAAAAAACAAAAGTTCAGCTTGAAGTTCCATTGCATAAGCTGGCCCTGGAAATAATTGGCGAAAGAAAAAAAGGAATGGTTTTTCATTTGCCGACACACACTGGCACTCAAAAAGTTTTAGATAAATGGGTCGAAGATGCAAAAATCAACAAGCGAATTACCTGGCACTGCTTCAGGCATTCCATTTCTGTTTTGTTACAAGATGAAGGAACGGATGCTGCAACAGTCGCAGGCATGCTTGGGCATACAACCACAAAATATGTACATAAAACGTATCAGCGATATAAATTAAAATCTGCGGCGAAAGCCATCGAAAAATTGCCGCATTAATTAAGAAAAACTTTCGCTGATTTGCTTTTTAAATGCTTCCCCTTTATTATTGTAGTAAATCAATTTATATTAATGCAAAAAAATGAAATTTACAACGGCCAGTTTGTGTGGCATGAAGGGATCGAAAAAACAGTATGGTTAACAAGAGAAGCTCCGGAAGGATTTGTGTTTGTTGAATGGTCGAATTCTTCAGACGGCGATATGACGTATGAGTATGCTAAAGCAATGGATTTATCGCCTTATGAAAGTGCTATTACTTCAATCAAAGAGTAGAGCTGCTATAATCATAAAAAATTGTGCAACATTTCTTATGCAGTTACTGTTTTCGATTTTTTAGCTTGACACTTCCAATCAATTCATGATTGGAAGTGTTATTTTCATTCCTTATCATATGGAGCATTTATTTAAATCTAATCTTCATCTGCTGATCACCTTGTTCCTCTGGCGTAGGTTCACCCGACATCATCATATCCAGATCAGCTCGCTTGAAATACCCGCTGTTATTTTTATAAATACGAAATTCATCACATCGCTTTAGAAACTGCGTCCGTTCCAGATTACAGTAAATCATCCCTTCTTCCGGCTTGAGATACGGTTTGTAACACAAAGCAACAGCCTTCATCACTAATTTGTCGCTGGGTTTCATAAACGGATTTTAGAGCTTTTTTCTTTTCTTAATCTGCCAATATTTTATCGCATGTTTCCATCCGTAAGAAACAAAAAAACTTACTGTTGCACCGATCACTGCAAGCAATACAGTGCGGAACACATCGTGCACGAATACATTGAACAATAAAACAATCAATGTACCTCCGATCATACCTGCCCGGGAGCTCGAATCAATATGCAATGGATCGTTCATGGTCTTTATTTTATTTGTTTTTTAAATACACCGTTCCACCATAATAAGGATTGTTAGACGATGTGTAGCTGATATAGCCAAATGCATGGAGATCTTTGATACATCTCGTATATGTTGCCCTGCTACTAATTTTTGCTGCCTTCATAATTATAGTGCTGTTGAAATAAAAAGGTTCCTCAAAAGCGTTGTTCATCCAGCAATAAAAAAGCCCCATGTATAAGCTGATATGAACCGGCCCGATGCGGTTATCATCTGCAATATTTTCAAAAAATAATCGTATCTCTCTCATTTCTCTTGCATACTAACTCGCTCTCTATTTTCTTCTTCCTTGGCTTTGCCCTTCTTCCTCGAGAGAATCTTTGCTTCGGCGTTTTCCATTGTGCTTTTTTTCTTCATTCTTTTTTTCGTTTTTCTCCTCTTTTGCAGCTGTATTATCTTTTGATTTTTCCTGGCGCAACGACTCCAGCTTGATCGGCAGCTTTGCCAGGTCGAAAGCATTGATCGTTTTCTGTTTTGGGTTTGCTTCGATGAAAATTTTTTCTTTGCTGCCATCTCTTTCGATATTTACTTCCCATAGGTTCCCCTTTTTCAATGCATCCATTAATAACTTGCGGTCATCTAAGCTTTCAAGTTCTTTGATTGGTAAAACACCCAAGGCTTTTTCCAGATCGTAGCCGTAGTTCTGATGATACTGTTTTACTTGGTTGTTGCCATGTTTATCTTTTGAATTAAAATCGAGTTGTAACCATGCATTGTATTTATTGCTGTGGCTATCTGTTAGGTTTTTATGTACGGCACGACCTTCAAGGAGATTGAAAGCTTCCTTTAATGTGACTCCGTTCCCCCGATTAACATAAAAAGTTTGCGAACGATCAAGATCTGGCTGGCCATCTTTAACTATAGCAGCACTGTACTTATTAAAGAAATACATTTCATTTTGCTCACCCTTTCGAAATGACAGAACGGCTTCAATTTGCTTATTATTAAATGTACTCTTAGTATTCAAATTGATTTCGGCTATACCTTTTTTAATATTGTCTTCCAGTTCGCCGTTGAGTTTATCGCCGAAGCCCATATACTTGAGTGTATTTTTCAGGTAATCAAAATTTTCCTGGTTCATAATGTTTTTATTTTGAGGTGATAAAATATTGTGCGCTTCCATTCCATAAGGAAGTCTTCTGAAAACATCCATCATAGAAGAAGCATAAAAGATGTGGTATTCAAGATTTTCTTCTTTGCAAAGTGCGGCAAAACCGATCGCCTGGCTTTTACTGCTGAATACATCCACGTTTTCGCTATCGAGAAAAAAGCAATTGCTGTTATAGGCTATCCAATGTCGCCCTTGCGCAAGCGCCAGTTCTATTTTTTCCTGCGTTTCTTCCGCGATGATATAATTTCGTTGCTGTTCCATGCGCGTTAATTTGTCTGCCTTGCTTTAAGAAGTGTTTTGCTTTTGATGTCAAGTTGCAACAACCGGCCTCCTGCCTTCTCATCAAGCTGCAGCACCAATTTTTTACTTCGTGATAGTGTAAACAAGTTAAAGGCGCAGACAAATTCTTTACGCTGCCTTCCGCCTATTGTCGGAAGACTTGAGATATGCGTTGGCGTTAGCTCTTCCTGTTGGACAGCAGTGCGCTTTGCCTTAAAGCGGTCACGGATAAAAAAGTGCAGGTAAGCCGGTTCGAAAGGGACGAGCGATCGATTGCTGACCCTAAAATGAAACCAGAGCAGGCTGTCTTTGATATAAATGCTTTTTAGCGCGAGTTCCATCTGCATCGAGCTTTTATGCCGATTTAAAAAGGACGGCTTGTTCAAAATTGTATCAGCATCGTTTTCTAATGTGGACGCATCTTCCGTTTCATCGGACAGCATCACATAAGGCTTGCCAACGCCCTGAACAAAAGAAAGGTTAAATACCTGCGGCATCGAATCATAGCTTACCAGGAACGGATAAAGCTTGCCATCAGCTGTGATCACCGATAACGTGGTCAGCGGAAAATGTTCTTTCGCCGCTTTTAATTGCAACACATTTTCAGTGCCGCCTGCTTTTTGCACCAGGATATCGATTGAACCGCGGTCAACAGATCTGATCGCATATGGGAAAATGATATTGCTTGTTTTATTTACGGTGACAGTAAACGGATAACAGCCGATAATTGATTGCGCGAAACAATGGCGGCAGAAAATAACAAAGAGAATCAGGATTATCTTTTTCATGGTTAGCGATTTTATTTTTGATTGTTGTCTTTGAGCAGGACCTTATAGCCTTCTTTGAGCGTGACCCGCACGAGTTTTATTTTTTTGCTCATGAGGGTCTTTGCAGCCTGGATGCCCGCATTGGCTGCCTGGGCGCCAATGGAAGGGTCGAGTGTCGTAAGGCCGATAGAACTGACCGCATCATCCGCAGACTGTTTGCTTACGTCACGGTTGATGCTACCGGGAATATAGATACCCTCCATACCATCCAGGTCGTATACATCAAGAGAAACAGGAAGGATATAGTTTTTGTAGCAGACTGAATTGATTGCAATCTTTAACCGTTCATTATTAAGCGATGCCGTTCCATAGATAAATTCATCTTTGGGGATTTTTATGCCGGCGATAAGGACATCACTCAGCAGCCGCAGTTTTACCGTTGCCCCTGAAACCAATACAGTTGACTGGGGAACTATTGCTTTAATGGCATTTTCAGCAGCCGGTTTTGCATTCATTTGATCAAGCCCATAAAACCCACTGACGGAAACATCAGTGTCCCGCTTATCCATTAATGTCAGATATTTTTCTTTTGACGGATTGCTCACTATATATGTCTTGCCTTTATTTTTTTCAGAAAGTTTTTGCATGCTGTCCTGCAACTTTTCAGGATGTTGCACCATGATGACTTTATCCAGCATGCTGCTGAGCTGATCTAAATCCTGGTCATGTGCATTGCCTTTCATATCCAGCATCCGCATCATGTTCTCAGCTTTGGAAATTTCAGGGTTTTCATCAGCAGGATAGCTTACAGGACTCTTATCGCTGGATTCTTTTTTGTTTACTACTGCTTTAAGCTGGGCGAGTTTCTGCATGATCTTTTTTTCATTCTCGTCTGTGCTGTTGTTTCCGGTCGATCCCTGCAATGCTGATAAACCGGGTTGGTTGAATTTAGCGGCATTCCGCTGCAAAATGGATTGGAGAGAAGTGATGCTATTTTTGAAAGTATCTTCATTAGGGACTACTGATTTATAGGCAGGGTCATTCCTTTTTAGCTCCAATAGTATTGCAGAGTCCCTTTCTACTTCTTCATAAAGGCCAAGCTTGTCTCTTTCTTTTCCTTTCTTAAAATGCGCATCCGGCAATTTTAAGTTGATGCCAGGAGTTCCTGGAGCCTCCACTATTGTGCTGTGCCCTTTTCCGCCACCAAGTGCGGCAAAAAAAATAATGACAAAAGGCAGTACGAGCGCTGGCAATACCATCATGAATTTTCGCTTGCGCAAGAACTGCGCGGAATGTTTTTTATCTTCCATCTCGTTATCTTTTTGTTTGTGATTGATAGAGCTGTTCAAATAATTTAATGCTGTCCATCAGGTACGGATGACTTTTTAAAATAGCAGGGTCGATGTTTGCTTTAAATTTTTCAATTCTTTCATAATCTTCTTTTGTGATCACTGCTTGAGGCCTTGAAAAATTTTTGCCGATATGCTCAGGAGCATGTATGCGGGGCCCGAATATTTGTTCTTTGTTTTGTTTACCAGAGAAGGCATCAATCAGGACGGAGATACTTACTACTGTGAATAAAAAACAAAAAATTACAAGACCGATTTTTTGCCGGATAGCAGAGTAACCTGCTGTTTTCCGATTAAGCTTTTCGGCATATAGTTTTGCAAATCGCGAAACCTCGTTTTTCAATTCTTGTTTCATCTCGTTTCTGTTTTGAGGTCTTTATTTTCTAATATTGTCCAGCGCTCAATTAGAAACCCGTGCGGGTTGTTATCCGAGCGTTCTACATTTCTTAAAAAACCTTCGGTGATCAAACTGCGCGTTACCGTTGAGGTGGTGCGTATGAGCTTTTCCTCGGCCACACAGCGGAAATAAAATGGGTACGAATCGGTATTGATGAAAATGCTGTCGATGGTCACCCGCTGGCTGATATTACCGGTGATGAGATTGGTATAGTAGCCACTCTCTTTAAGGTTATCATATTGCTCTTTGGCAGAGACATCGGCGAGGTAAAGCGCACGGGTGATATTGGCCGTGATGACTTTCTCATCGGGGTCAAGTGTGAAAAAAAGATGGTGGAATGTTTTTACATGGTCTCTTGCTTCAACGGGGATATTGTCTTTCCGGTCTGCGGAGTATGCTTCGAGCGCTTTGCCGTTCGCGAGGATGTAGATGCGCTGCTGGCTTTCACGTGTGGCTCGATGGTTACTGTATACCGCATACAGGCAAATGGCGGAATATGCCGTGATAATGACCATAGTAAATGACCTTATGTACCTGAACGCGCTGTCGATATTTTTTGCCTGCCGGAACATGTTCATGAATCTTTTTTATCGTTTGTGTCGCCTTTTATCCTGTTTGCCAGGAAGCTGCCGGAACTCCCGCTGCCATCTGCTGAATTGCTTTCGTATTTTCCTAAAAAGCCGCCATTCGATCCCTGGCTGCTGATGCTGTCCGCAACGATAGACGCGCCGCTGCTCATGATGTCCGTTGTTACTGCCATGCCGGTGCCAGCCGTTGAGACCACGGTTTTTGCAGATGAGCTAAATATGTTTGATACTTTATAGAGCAGCGCATTTCCTCCGCCTGCATTGACGATATAATTTGCCACACTCGGAATCGTGAAATAGCCAATGATCCCGATGATGAGAAAAATGAGATAACCAGTATCTGTTGAAGAAAAGTAGGTATCACCGTTAGCCTGGATCTGGTTGATGTCGAGCTTGATCATCTCCTGCTGGATTTTGCCGATGATCGAACCGAAGATATTTGCCACCGGTAGCCAGAGAAAGATATTAATGTATCGGGCTATCCAAACGGTAATCGTGTGGTGTAAACCATCAAAGACCGAGAGCCCGAATACCAGTGGCCCGAGAATGGCAAGCACAATCAGGTAAAAGGTACGGATCGTATTGATGCAAAGCGAAGCTGCTTCATACAGGACCTGTAATACCTCGCTCATCATCTCTTTAATGGAGTTGCGGAAATTGTAGCTCATCTTCGCCATGGCAAATTTGATATCATTGCCAATGCTCTCGAATACGCCTTCATTGGTTCCTGTCGGGTCATCCGGGTGTGTGTACTGGTACCATCTGTCCCGGTCGCCATTCCCATCCGGGCCCACGTACATTTTATAGAAGTCAGAATTTTGTACTGCTTGTTGCTTTTGCGCGAGCAGTTCTGCGATAGCGGCATCGGAATTGGTGACCATCGAATTAGTCGCAGTAACCGTTGGCTGCAGCACAGCATTCATCAAGGCAATCACTGAGGGGAAGATGAGGATGCAAAAACCGATCACGAACGGCCTGAACAAAGGATAAAAATCAATTGGCTCAGCATTGGCGATATGCCGCCAGACTCTATAGGCGATATACCAGGTCGCTGCAAACCCCGCGATGCCGCGGCCAATGCCGATCAGCGAGCTGCATAGCGGCAGCATCTGGTCATAGATAGTATCGAGTACTGATTGAAGCCCTTTGATATCTCCTGCAATACCGGATTGCAATAAGATCATTCCACACATATTCATTTTCACACTTATAATTTATGATTCGAGATTTGAAATTTCAAATTTACTTCCCCCTTCAGGGGGCCAGGGGGTATAGTCTTTTCAATGTCCCTATATCGTTTTCTTCAGTTGCCCTTTGTGCGGCAAGTATTGTTGTACCGTTATTGAATTGCCTCAAGAAAAGATATTTGTCTTTGGTGTCTGCATATATCTCATCAATGGCACGAAGGCGCTCATCATCCGACATGCGCATGACCTTATCCGTTAGTATATTCAAAAGATCAGAAAGATTCGCAAGGCCGCCGCTCACCAGATTGTTGTATACATTACTTAAGTAGCTGATCTCATCCGGATTGAAATGTTTATCCTGCCGGAACACATTAAAAGCCGATTTGTATTCTGATACGATCCTTGCCTGGTAATCGATGATATCTGCCACATGCTGATAATTTTTGATGGCAGGGCTTACCATCAATAAGCCATCCAAAAATGCCTGGTGCAGGCTGAAATTGCCCTCCGAGATATTTTTAATGGTATTGTAGCCATTATTTAAAATCTCGTATCCTTTATACAGATCGCTCAAAATATCTTTTAACTGTGCCAGCTTTTCAATATCAAGTATCAGCCGCTCCAGTTCATAGCTCTGCGCATTCGCACTTAAAGAGTATAATATTGCAAAAACGAAAATTATCTTTTTCATTTTTAGTTCAGGTTTTTTAAAAATTCAATTTCATGTAAGTCATTGCCACGCTGAGCGGAAAGTACTGAGGCATCGCTTGCAAAACTTTGGGTGAAGGCATATTTATCTTTCATATCGGCATAGATGGCGTCAATCCTTGTGATACGCTCATTGTCTTTCATCTGGTAAGTATTATCTGTGATAATATTGATCAGATCAGTCAGCGATTCAGCGCATGCTCCGCTCATGTTGTTATAAACACTTTGGAGGTAGCTCATTTCGGATGCGGACATATTTTTTAGCTGTAATATTTTTTTGAACGAACTCATAATCGAAACCTGGTTAGAAATGATGCCCGCAACCTTTGCATATTTGGCGATGGAAGGATTGACGGTTTCAAGGGAGGAAAAAAATGCGCTGTGCAGATCAAATTCCCCTTTTTTCAAATCACCGATCACGGTTAATCCTTTCTGTGCGATGCCATAACCTTTCTGCAACAGCCCGATATAAGTTTGCAGTTCCGCGATCTGCGCCAGCATATATTTGATATCGGCCTGCTTTTGTGAAAAGAAATTGCTCAGGCCTTGCGCTTTCACGAATCCAATCGACAGAGTAGCGACTAATATGACAATTGTTTTTTTCATGGCAACCCATATAATTGTTTGACTGTTTGCAGGTCATTCGCATCAGCAGCGCGCTGCAAACTCAATTGGATGTTCTGGCTATTGAACGCTTTCAGGTCATTGTAGTTTTTTTGCATGCCGGTGAAAGCGGTGTTGATTATGTTAAGCCTGCTCTCATCGGTCATCTGTGTCGCGAGCGGACTGATCACCAATGTTGCCTGCTCCAGGTTTTTTATGCTTTCATGTATAATCCCCGAGTACACATTGTACATATAGGTCATCTCACCCGAAGTAAAATGTTTGTCCTGCTTGAAAAGCGCATAGGCTGATTGGTATTCCCATACGATCCGTTCCTGCAATTGGGTGATGCTTTTCACTTTGTCATAATCTGAGATGATTTGTTTGACCTGCGATAGTTCCTGGTAGTATTCGCTATACAGGTCTTTGATCTTTTGCACCCAATCCGTAATGCCGTCAAGCTGCAGTTTCGACATGGCGTTCTCCAGGGCCTTTTGAACGTTCTGCAGTTCTACGGTCTGGTTCTGCAGGTTCTCAACCTCCAGGTCAATTGCATTGATGACTTTTTTAGCCAGTGTAGTGATTACACTGATGACGGGGATCTGCGCCTCTGCAACTGAAGCAAACAATATTATAGCAAGTGATAATGCAGCCCTCTTTACACTTAATGCACAGGTTGTGGATAGTATTTTCATTTGTCTCTGTTTTTGGGGATTTAGATTTGTCCGGCAGTTCGTAAAGTTTTGGTTAACGAGGTATTGCAGGCTACCAGGCCACAATACCTTTTTTATTTATGGCCCGTGCATCGCTGCAACCATTGCGGTGATTCCTTTTCGGATATCGCCGCCAAATTGTTTGGCATATTCCTGCACTTTTATTTTTTCCGTTTCTTCTGTGGTATAGGCCAGGTATTCTTCCATTGACACTTCTGTCCGGTACACACGGGAAAGCGTGCCGCCGAGAGAGATAAAGACCTCTTTGTATTTTTTTGACACGTCGTTTGCCTTATTGATGGAGAGCACCAGTGCTTTTTCTTTTTCTGTCAGGCCAAGCAATTCCTGGATCTGGTCAAATTTGTTCTGGTATTTGCTTTGGTCGAGCAGGATTTTGCAGTCGCTGTTATTGATGATGGCCTGCTTCACCACGGGAGAAGAAATAATATCCTCGACTTCCTGTGTGACGACGATTGCCTCTCCAAAAAATTTGCGGACGGTTTTAAAAAGATATTTAATGTACTCCGCCATCCCTTCTTTAGCAATTGCCTTCCAGGCTTCTTCGATAAGGATCATTTTACGGATTCCTTTTAGCTTTCTCATTTTTGAGATGAACACTTCCATAATGATAAGGGTCACTACCGGAAATAAGATCGGATGGTCTTTTATATTGTCAAGCTCGAAGACGATGAAGCGTTGGTTCAACAGATCAAGATTTTCCTTTGCGTTGAGCAGGTAATCAAATTCTCCCCCTTTGTAATAAGGCCTCACCACGTAAAGAAAATTAGAGACATCGAAATCTTTATCTTTTACATTATCTTTTTGCAGCACTTGTACAAAATCGTCTTTCAGGAACTCATAGAAAGAGTCAAAACATGGGAATTTTTTATTGCGCTCATAATATAGCTGCAATGCATTGGACAGCGCGACATACTCCGAACGGTTAAAATTTTCATTGTCCCTTTTCCAGAGCGCAAGGAGCAAAGTTTTGATCGATTCCTTTTTTTCGGTGTCCAAAACGCCATCAATATAAAAAGGGTTAAATTTTATCGGGTTGGTTTCCGAGTAAGTGAAATAATATCCCTTCACCATATCGCATAATCCTTTATAGGAATGCCCGACATCGACGAGAACGACATGTGTTCCCTGCTCATAATAGGAACGTACCATGTGGTTGGTGAAAAAACTCTTGCCTGACCCCGATGGGCCGAGAATAAATTTATTCCTGTTCGTAGTGATCCCTTTTTTAACCGGTTCATCAGATATATCGACATGGATAGGCCTTCCCGTTAGCCGGTCACCTAAACGTATACCGACAGGAGATAACGATGACCGGTAATTCGATTCAAGATTTAGAAAACAACAGGCCTGTTCCGCAAACGTGTCGAAAGCATCGTTCATCGGAAAGTCCGCTTCGTTCCCCGGTATGCCTGCCCAGTGGATTTGGGGCGCTCCGTCCAGCTCGTGCTTCGGTGCCGTATCCATCTGGGCGATGGCTGATGATACCAGGTTCCTTAAATCTTTTAATTGCTCTTTATCGTCTGCCCAGGCAAGGACATTGAAATGCGCTTTGACAGGCAGTCTCCCGTCGCCAACCGCTTCGTTCAAAAAATCGTTCACGGCTTCTTTGGCAACTGCGTTCTCCCTCGAATATGCAGAGAGCGACTGCAGCCTTAGCCTTTTGCTCTCGAGCTGCTTTATGGTTTTCTGTGCATCACCGGTAAAGATGTACTGGTTGTAAATATGGTTGCAGGGCAGCAACTGCCCGAGCGTGGAAGCAAAACCGACACTGAATTTTGTTTTGTCTGTAGAATACTTATCATAGTTGATGCGGGAGCCGCAAAGCGAAGGAAGGTCTGCCGGGTTGCTAAGTGTATAGAGCTGGCAAAACTGATTTCCGACCCGGACGCCTTCCGCAAACGAAATGTCTTTTATGATTAGCTTTTCATCTTCGAGCAGGAAGCAATATTTCTCAATGATGCCTGCTTTGCCCTTTGTGCTCATCAATTTATCGTTTTTCATCTGCTGCAGGCTGATAAAGCCGCTGTCTTCCAGGATTCGCCTGAATTGTCCTGCCGCACCTGAAAATTCCTGTAACAACTGTGCGTCCAATGTCTCATCTGGCACAATCGATTTTCGCAAAAGATTTGAAAAGACTGAAGAAGACAATTTCCTGCCCGCCGGTTTTTTCGTGAGAAAAATATAGCAATGGTGGTCGAGGTAAGGCCGCTCATTGAAAAACCTTTCCGAATTGCGGGATAGAAAACTAGTGTCCTGTGTTGAAAAATCTGCTTCGTGTTTTGCCCGGGTAAACCAATCCTGTTTGTGAAAGACGGAATGCACCGGCAATATTTTGATGGCTTTTATCCAGGCCTGGTGAAAGCGCTCGTATTCTTCGTTCGACAGTGTGAAGATTTCAGGAAGAAAAGCTTCAAAAGCAATCGTTATGTCTCCTTGCTTCGAGAGTATCATATCGTTCCCGACATCAAGTATAGGCAATATGTCTTCTAATTTCCGTTCCATCACTATTCTTTCTTCACCGATTAAAAACTCTGACTTATATGGGTTATTTTCCTTCTCCCCCTTTAGGGGGCCGGGGGGCCTTCGAGAGTATCATATCGTTCCCGACATCAAGTTTAGGCAATATGTCTTTTAAATTCCGTTCCATCACCATTCTTTCTTCACTGATTAAAAACTCTGTCTTATATCGGTTATTTTCCTTCTCCCCCTTTAGGGGGGTGGGGGGCTCTGACCAGTTTCACATGCGTTTCTTCAAACCCTTCGCTGATATAAAATTTTCTGGCGGAAGCCCTGTGCTTGTTCACGGCGACTTCGAGCGATTTGTATGCTCTTTTGTTCAGGTACCCCTCAAGCCCTTTCAAAAGTTGTCTGCCTACTCCTTTGTTGCGGTATGGTTTTTCCACGAAGAGTTCCTGCACTTCAAAGACCATCCCGCCATGATGCAGGAGTATCTGGCCATGACAGCTGATATATCCGATGGCTACATTATCTGTACCGGCTGCCACGAGATAAATATTGTTGATGTCCGCCAGGCAGAGCCGGTAATTGATCTCAAATTCCTGCTGGTCGAACAATTGTTCTTCCAGTTCACAGAGGAAGTTGAATATTTTCCGCGCGTCATGGTTCTTTGCCGGCCTTATCGTGATCTCATTTTTCATTGTGCGAAGAAAAATATTTTCCGGTTATAAATCCTGATTGTTTTCGGTATGCTTCTTTTAGCGATCTTTTTTTTCATGCCGTGCTCACCATATTTATTACTGAGCCGGTAGATAAAATGAATGGAGAATCCACCTGCCATTAAAATCACAACAACACATAGGTAAGCATTGATGCCTGCGATGTACATGATCGCAAACAGGATCATCAGCCCGATCACCGCAGCACCCAGCCACCATATGTACTGCGCCTTGAGGCCCTTGAACTCAATGGGCTTGTTGATGTTCTTGTTTATTTTATAAATACTGGTATGCATAGACGTTAGTAATGCGGTTTTTTAATGGCCCTCTCCCAGGGGAGAGGGTTGGGCGGGGCTTAATTACATGCCCCGTGGCTTGTCCCCGCACGTTGCACCACACCGGTAACTATATTTTTTGCTTCCGCTCCGTTTGCCTGTTTCAGCTGATCAAGCGCCATGTATAATCCCTGGGGAGTGTTATACAGGTCACCGCTCATCGGGTCTAACAACTTAACGACCTCCAGAGGGTTTGAGGGCCTGATCTTATTTAAGATGCCCACGGCATAGTCGACACAATTGTTTTCCCAGATATCATACCGGGGATTGTTCCCGATAGCTGTGATGCTGTTGATCTCTGTTTGCAATTGCTGAGGGCTGATATTCATGGTCAGCGAGGCATTGTATTTGTGGATGCTGTTGTCTACAATTTTACCAGGTACAGGGAACCCCAGCACGGCGACTACTTTTGAGGTGGTCTTCCCAACGATCTGGGTCACCGATTGGGTTCCGTTTGTTTTGGTCAGCTGCAAAAAACAATGGCCTGTTGCGCCCGTGAGTATATTAAAGATATATTCAGGATCGTCATTGACGGGAAGATCGGTGAAAATGGTTACCGAACAGGTCGCTCCATCATCAGGGATAGTGGAGAAACATTTCATGAAAGCGTTCACATCGATACCCGGTTTGGCATACTCTGTTGAATAATTGATGGTGACATCGGGGCTGACCTTTGCCGGGGGCACAGATGATCCGCCACCTGTATACAAAGGAGGATTAACAGGGCTGTAGACACCCGATGAATTTCCCGTATAAGTCCCGCCTGACCCGGTGCCGCCTGCGAGCGCTGCAAGATTTAAATAATCGCTAAAGCTGATCCCGCCACCTCCTCCGCCAGGGCTGCCGCTGGTCACATAACCGATCACGATTACTTCAGGAAGGCAACCGGTGCAATCATAGGAAGGCACGATATCACAGGCATCTGTTTCTATTTTATCGATCGACTCTTCATTCTCGCCGCAGCTCAGCGTTTGGGCGATACCGTCAGTGACTTTCCGGTAGACCGGATTTTCATGGCTGAGGGACTCAATAGAGATTTTGCCATTGAAAGATGACCTGTCGCCGGAGTCCCGCCTCAGATGGACAAAATTTCCGTTCAGGCAATTTCCGTTGCTGTCTGTCTGCAATAAGATAAAGTCTCTGGCGATATCATTCCCGGTGATGCCTATCCGTAAAAACCAGGCGCCGTTTTGTTTGCTCAGCGATAACCTGTCAGTGTCCACTTCACTGTAGTCAGCAGAAGACAGGTTTATTTGCAGGTAGGCTTTGACGTTAGATAAATAGTGGCTGTCGAATTTTTGGGGTTGTCCAGGCGCGCTCGTGTCCTGTTTTTTACAGGAAAATACGAAGGCAGAAATGATGATTAGACTGATATATTTTTTCATGATTGATTGTTGAAAATTTGGGCAATAGGATTCCATCCTGCTTTTGCAGCAGTGTTTTTTAAGCTCTACATTTTGGAATAAAATCAGGGTGGCCTTAAAAACAATTTCCACGCGCACTGTATCATGATCACTTCATTTTTATATCTTATCTCCTTCTCCTTTAGGAGAAGGTCGGGATGAGGCTGAGAGGGTTAGGGATGAGGCGGGGCTTACAATCCAAAGAAAGATTTGAGCACCGTAGCCACGATGACTAAAAATATACAGGAGCCGAACCATGCTGCGGCGACCTTTCCTGTATCATGGTCGCCATGGTTCCATTTTTGATAGACTTTTACTGCCCCGATAAGCCCGAGGATGGCCCCGACAGCATACATGAGGTTAGTGCCCGCGTCAAAATAGCCGCGGACCGTAGTGTTCGCCTGGTTGATACCGGCATTGCCGTCCGCGGTTTGGGATTTACAAAGACCGGAGATCAGCAACAGCGCAATTAACGCTGATGCATACCTGATTTTTGAACGCCTGCTACACTGTTTCATTCTACA
>JAFEAJ010000040.1 GCA_018266455.1 Bacteroidota bacterium | reverse complement strand
GATTTAATCCCATTAACCAATCGCGAATAGCTCCAAAAAAAAGATAAAAGCAAGTGATGTAGAAAGAAATAAAAACGGCTTTGAGGTGTTTTTTGTTGATAAGCAAAACGAAGAGGAGCAGCAAAGCAGCAATGCCTTCATAAGTCAGCAGCAGAAAAAGGCAATCTATTATGCTTAACAGCCCAAAATTTTCAACATAGCCATGAAGCACAAAGAACACAGGCGTCAGAAAAAGATACAGCCCTGTGTTTTTCAATGCAGTTTTCATGGCGGGCAGCTATCTTTTTTTCAGACGGTATAAAATGCGTTCCGTTCCAGGTATGATTGCTTTCCTTTCGGTTTCAAAATAGGAGGAAAAATTCTTTTCGAAAGCTTCCGGGCTGTAGGGCTTATGGTATGTGGCTTTATTGGCAATAAGCTGTTTCGATTTTTCATCTGTTATAGGTACAAATTCGATGATGAGATGATTAATCGTGAGCTCAGCGAACATTCTAGCTACATCTGCAAGAGGCACATTTTTGCTCAGAACGATGTGGTGTATAAGCGCCAGGGCAGTTACGGTATCGGATTTGGCCCTTTCCGCAAAAGATTGTCTTTCCAAATGGTTAAAGCCCAAAGCGGGCGAGGGGTTGGTGAGGTCGATACAAAAAGGCAAAATGTTTTTTGTAGTGCCCGATTTGATATCTAGATATAACTTGTTCACGCACTGGCTATCGAAATCAACAGCAATGATGTTCCTATTTTTCTCTGCCAGGATTTTTGAAAAATAACCGTCATTGCAACCAACGTCCATCGTGCGGCCATCATTGATATTGCTGATAAAATCACGGAATATCTTTTCTTTCTCGTCAAGATAATTTTTGCTCAGGATGGTTTCATCATAATAGTTGTTCCAGGTCGATTGGAGAGATGTTTCAACTCTTAACGGCTTTATGGCATTTTGAAGGCTTTGAATGAGGTTGAGCAATTTTGTTTTGCTGAACGAAGCTGTTGCGGGTTTGCTTGTTGGTTTATTTTTTGCGCTTACAGAAGCCTGAAGGTATACATGCAGCCAGGTGCTGAGTTTAAAACGGCTTTTGAAAGGCAACAACTTCGCTGTGGTGCTTGCTGGAATGCCTTCCAGGTATACAGATAATAATTTCTGCGCATCGATTTTATGATAGTGCTCAATCAACAACGGGAATAAAAAACACTCACAAAACTGCCTGTAAGCAATCCAGGGCTTGGTTTCGTCATACTCCTCAAAAGAAAGCGTATCGATAAATACCGGCCTGCCCTCATAAAACTGGATATTAAAAGACGTGCCATCTTTCAATACCATTCCATGTTTTACCGCAATTTTCAAAACGCGCAGGGTAACCATGGCAGCATCTTTCAATTCATCAAAACTCCATTCATAAGGGTAGCTTATAAAAGGCAACTGTTCAGGCAAAATCGTTTTATACCAATCTGGAGATTGATTGGCATTGTCAATCACCTCAGTGTGAGGGATCAATAATTTTTTTTCGGTAAGGACTTTGTACAAGCCGGAAGACATTAACAAGTCATAGTTTTCAGCATAGGATCTGTTGATTTGCCTGTAAAATTTTCCGTTTGCTTTGAAAATAAAACCTGATGGGTCTTTGAAAGAGGCGGGGTGATGCTGGATAGCAGTAGGTTCATTAATCATTTTCCGAATTTTCTTCTTTTTTACTTTTTACAAAGAAAGATTTAATTCTCATCCATAAATTTTTGAAATAAAAAAGGCCGGCCAAAATGCCTGCAATGATCATTTGAACAAGGTAGCTTCCGCTGCCGGGGTCAATATACAGCAAGAAAATTTTCATTGTGGGTAGTTGAGGGCTATTTATTCAGTCAAGATAAGATTTTTTTTCTGATATTTAGCTGGCAGCAATATATTATAGTCAATAAAAGTAGTCTTTTACACAAACTGAGGAATCTTTCAGCAATGGATAGTGTTGATTAAAAAACTTATTAAATACAATCCTGAAGGCATTCACGGGAGTCATTGTATCATACAACATGGAATAATTATGATCGGGGAAATAGACGGCATAAAAATTGGGCAGCCATAATTCTTTTTGAGATTCAGGGAAACGCCTGAAGCCATGATCGCCCTCAACGATTATTATTGTGTTCCGTTTGTTGTTTGTTTTAATATGGCTAATTAGTTCTTTTATCAGTGCGTTGGCAAGTTTTACCTGGGCTGTATAGGTATCGAAAAGCGGGGTAGCTAAATATTCGTGGAATGACAACCGTTTTCCTGCCGAATCATAAACATGCGGCACATGGGGCACTAATATATGCCCGTAAACAAAATTTGGTTTGCGGTTGCTATTGCTGTCGGTAGTTTGTTTGACTTGTTCAATCGTGTTTTTTATCTGCTCAAATTTTTCATCGATTTCTTCTTCAAATTTTATACTGTCTTTCTTATACACGTAGCCGGTTGTAATCAGGTCTGTTAAAATGGTTGTGCTTAAGCTTGCTGGCAATGTCTGGCTCGGGATCTGGTCATCAATCAGGTAATCGAAAAAATGCCCCAGGCCATTTTCGTGTATCGTGTTGCTAAAAGGAGCAATAAAATGGATGGTATAGTTTTCTTTTTGAAGTATACTGAAAGTTTCGTTATTGCTGAGCGATTGGTTCGCTTTAAGCACATTTTCTGTAATCGTCCCATCTCCGCCCACTTTTTTGTCAAGGTAATTCATATTGAAGGTGGAGCTTACTGAAAAAACAGTATATGAATAGTTGGCTTTTGTAGAGGAAAGTATGTCAAAACCCTCTGAAGAAAGCCAATCGGTGATGGAACTGTTGTCATAGCCCCACATTTTTTTTAAGGTGCTATTGTTGGTGTATTCATCGAACACAAAAAAATAAATATCAGGCTTAGCGCTGTCAGGAATATTTTTTAGAGGAACATATTTGTCGGAAAGAGGTTTGCCAGGGTAAATAAGGTTATGGTTTTTATTGAGTGCAGCAGCTTTTTGGAAAGCGGTGATAATGTCCACCACTAGGAGGCAAATAACAACAATGTTCAGGAAATTTGAGGTTTTCGGGGATATTTTTTCCATCCGTATTATCTTTCTTGCCAGCAATACAAGCAGCAAACAAAACACAGGCAGCATGACCATGTAATGGCTGATAAAAAAAGTTTTGAATGTAATGATGACCCATGCTTTATGAATTGGTTTGAAGTAAAGCATGAAAAGAACAACAGGGAAAAGTATAAGCGCTGCTTTTTGCGAGCTCAGTTTCATTATTCTCAGGATGCCGTAGCCTGCCGCCAACAACAGGTAAAACAATGCGGCATAGGAAAAGATTTCTTTTACTGGGATGAACCCAAACAGTTCATTGTAGTTGTGCAGCAAAAAAAAAGCGGGAAGCAATAATAATGCCGGTAAAGCCGTATGTTTCTTCATTTGGAAGTAAGCTATATTGTCAATCTCACAGGGCAGGCTTATCAAAAATAAAACCAGTTGAATGAATGAACCGATTATTTATGTTAAAGATTTTTGCCATAGCGTAAAGGCAATATACTCATCATGCACGTACTTCGGATCAGTCTTCATTTTCAGCAGCCTCGTCTTTTTTTCCTTTTGTGAAAAAAGACTTTACTTTCAACCAAAGGTTTTTGAAATAAAACAAACCGGCCAAAACGCCTGCAATAATCATTTGCACGAGATAGCTTCCACTGCCGGGGTCAATATATAACAGCATTTCATGCATTATAAGTAGCTGAGGTTTGTTTTAGGGTTCAGGACAAGGAGCGTTTCGTACATTAACTGTATAGTCTGCTCAATATCCGTTCTATGCAACATTTCAACCGTTGTATGCATATAACGAAGAGGTATGGAAATTAGTATTGACGGGCATCCGTCATTTGCATAGGCAAAGGAATCAGTATCGGTGCCCGTACTACGCGAAAGGGTCCGGAGCTGGACCGGGATCTTCTTTTTTTCGGCAGTCTCCTGAACTATTGACAAGAGTTTATTGTGAACTGCAGGCGCATAAGCCAGGGACGGCCCTTTGCCACAAACAATATCTCCTTCAATAATTTTATTGACCATTGGCGTAGCTGTATCATGTGTAACATCGGTAATAATAGCCATATTTGGTTTTATCCTTCTGGCAATCATTTCCGCTCCCCTGAGCCCGATTTCTTCCTGGACAGCGTTAACAACATATAATGCATAAGGGAGCTGCTTTTTGTTTTGTTTTAATAGCCTGGCAACTTCTGCAATCATAAACCCTCCAATCCTGTTGTCAAACGCTCTTCCAATAAGGTGGTTGTTTGAAAGTTCGTCAAATCCTTCCTGGTAGGTGACTACAGCGCCGATATGGATGCCTAAGCCTTCCACTTCTTTTTTTGTCCTGGCGCCACAGTCCAGGAACAGGTTATCGACTTTTGGCTGCGGCTCTTTTGAATCGTTATTGCTTAGCCTTGTATGGATAGCCGGCCACCCAAATACAGCTTTTACCGGCCCTTTTTTACCATGAATGAAGACGCGCATACTCGGTGCAATCTGATGGTCAACACCTCCATTTCTTTTTAAATAAATCAACCCTTCAGGGGTTATATAATTTACGAACCAGCTTATTTCATCAGCATGGGCCTCTATCACAATTTTGAATGGCGCTTTGGGGTTAACAACGCCAACGGCTGTTCCATAAGGGTCTGCAAAGTGCGCGTCAACATAAGGTTTCAGGTATTCGAGCCACAGCTTTTGCCCGCTGCTCTCAAAGCCAACAGGCGAAGCATTATTTATGTAGTTCTTTAAAAAACTCAGTGAATGGTCAGTAAGGATGGATGGTTTTTTTGATTTTGCTTTTGTGCTTTTTGCCATATTTAATTCAATTAAAATTCAAAAATAGTTAAATATTGAAAATTATCATTAATAAGCCAGAGAACATCATGAGCCCGTCAAGAACAAAATAGTAGAGGTAATCCGAAAAATTCTTTTTTGAATAATTGTATAACCCAGCTACAACAGCTCCCGGCACGAGCAATATGATTATGGAGCGGAAAGAATAATCAAAAAAATAAAGGCAACACGTGAATAAGAAAAATAAAGCTAATGACAAGATGAATAAATTATTGATTCCTTTTTCGCCGAAATAGGTAATCAGGCTCCTGATGCCATTGCTCTTGTCGTCTTCGCGATCGCGATAGTCGAAAATGATGCAGATGGAATAGATCAGGAAAAAACGGCTTGAAGCAAATAGTAAATGGCACAGTTGTAAAGGATGGTTAGAAATAAACACTGGCAGGAGGGTGGTTACGTACATCCATACCAGCGCAAGGAATATTGTTTTGCCCAAAGCGATATCCTTTAATTGCCTGAACAGGTGTTGCGGAATTTTAGGCGCTGAGTAGAGGAACGTTACAAACACGGCGAACAAAAGCGCCATCCAGTGCTCACGGAGCACAAAAAAATAGATTGCTGAACCGATCAATCCAATCGTATATAAGGTGAGATGGAGCATTTTATGCTTTTGTGTCCATAAAACGCGTACAGAAGAAGTTGCAGAATGGGGCGTCAGGTACCAGTGAAAATTATAACTGCAGATGGTAGAGAAGAAAACGAAAATCAATAATGAAGCTGGAGGAAGTTTATGGAAGAACAAATGCGAGGTTTGATAAACCATCAGCACAGCACATAACGAAATATAGAGGCTGCTGAAAATGAAAAAATCTGCTGTTCTCAAAAAAATGTTTTGCAAAGCTTCTGGTTAAAAGGATTTGCCTGTTACTGTGTTCTTTGTATTACAACTAATCCGGTAGAAGCGGTGTCGCTTTTATGGCCGGCAACATCCTTAGCAGCAAATTTGATAATCAGAGAGTCGCTTTCGAAATGCGTCGAGTCAATTTGGGGGGGGCTTATCGCATAAATCAGGTAGCCCTGATAATCCAGGTCAAGCTGTATTTGCCCTTTTGTTTTGCCCGGATAAGACGGAGGTATAAGGTAAAATGTATCCAGCTTGATGTTGTCGGGTGCAAGCGTATCCTGGTTAACCCTGATTTTTTTCATATAGATGGAATCTATTGCATTCCCACCATTATCGGTAAAGTCAAGTATAACTTGCAATGACCCGTTCGCAGGAACAATATTGCTGCTAATGGATTTTATTTTTATATTAAGCCCGCCGCTGTTGTCTTTCTTGCAGGCTACGACAATGACAAAAAATATGATAACAAGCCAAAAAAAACTGATTTTCATAGCACTTATTTAATACATACAAACCTACGTTATTTTTAACGAAAAGGTTTACTATTGCGTTGCTTTTTGCAATCGTTTTCCTTATGCATGACTTGAGCGAAGAAATATTTTCTGTAACTGAAAAAAATTTTGATGAGCTTGCTTTGCGCATTTTCAGGTTCCAATACCAAAACAACCAGTTATACAAATATTTTGTTGATGAATTGAAGATGGATATTGGCAAGATATCCACGATAACCGGGATACCTTTCATGCCAATTGCTTTTTTCAAAAACCATCGGGTAAAAACAACAGCGTTCGACCCCGAGCTGGTTTTCGAGAGCAGCGGCACTACAAAAACGGTCAGCAGCAAACATTTTATAAAAAATAGCGCTCTTTATAAACAAAGCTTCATTAAAGGCTTTGAAAAATTTTATGGGCCGGTATCAAACTGGTGCATCATCGGCCTTTTGCCGTCTTATCTGGAAAGGCAGCATTCTTCATTGGTAATGATGGTGAGCGAGCTTATTAGGCTGACGGGCAATCAGCGAAGCGGGTTTTATTTATACGACCATGAAAAGCTGAGCCATGTTCTCAGGCGGTTGGAAGAACAGGGACAGCCTGTCTTACTGATTGGAGTGACTTTTGCCCTGCTCGATTTTGCGGAAAGATATCCAATGCAGTTGCTACATACTATAGTAATGGAAACTGGCGGTATGAAAGGCAGGAGGGAGGAAATTACCAGGGTCGAAGCACATGCTTACCTGAAAATGAGGTTAGGTGTTGCTGCTGTGCATTCAGAATATGGAATGACAGAATTGTTGTCACAGGCTTACGCAAAAGCAGAAGGGTTGTTTGAATCAGTGCCGTGGATGAAAGTGCTAATTAGAAATGAAGATGACCCGCTTTTTGTTGAGGGAAAGGGAGCTGGCATACTCAATGTGATAGATCTGGCTAATATTTATTCTTGTTCATTTATTGCAACCGACGATGTAGGGGTTGTGCACAACAACGGGCATTTTGAAGTGACCGGAAGAGTTGATAACAGTGATATAAGAGGTTGCAGCTTATTGGTACGTTGATTGAATAAGCCCCGTGCATTGTACAGCGCTTTTTTTCTGATTGCTTTCCAGTGCCAGCTCAATCATCCTAATGGTGTTGAAGCCATGCTCTGCTTTTTCTTTTAAAGGGCGGCCATTTCTTATTGTTTCGTAAAGGTTTTTGTAATAAAGCCCAAAGTTGCCCCTTAATGAAGGGTATGTTTCTTTTATGATTTTACCATTGATTTCTGTATGCAAGAACCCCCAATTTTTTTCGCTTTCCTCTCCCCAGCCAGGCGCGTCGGGCACAGCCCCCGCTTTCAATAGTTCTTCCTGCGGGTCATCTCCTGATTTAATAAACGACCCCATTGTTCCATGGATCATATACCTCGGGCCCGGCTCGCGCACAAGCATACCTGATTTTAATATCACTTTGGAGAACCCATAATCAAGCCTGATGTCAAAATAGTCGTCGATTTTTGCGTGCGGGCGCTGCTTACGGACATCAGCAATGATCATGTCGGGGATCCCAAATAAAAACAAAGCCTGATCGATGAGGTGCGACCCTAAGTCGTACAATATTCCGCTCCCGGGTTCATTTCTTTCACGCCATGCATTGGGTTTTGCGGCTGGCCTGTAGCGGTCGTAATGGGCTTCGAACTCTACAACAGGGCCTAACAGGTTTTCTCCAAGGATTTTCCTGATGGTAAGGAAATCGCATACATACCGCCTGTTCTGGAAAACGCTCAATACCCGGTTAGCTTTTCTTGAAATTTCGATTAATTCCTTCGCCTCTTCTGAAGTGATTGTAAATGGCTTTTCGAGGACCACATGCTTCCCTGCTAGCAAAGATTTTTTTGCATATTCAAAATGTGTATCGTTTGGAGTTGTTATTGATATAATATCCAGCTCCGGGTTACCGATCAGGTCTTCAATACTCCTGACAACCTGAACATAGGGGTATCGCACTTTAGAGTCAGTACCATGCCTTTCAAGAATGCTCACCATCTCGTATTCTTTCAGGCAGTCTAAAAAAGGCGCGTGCATTACTTTAGCAGCCTGGCCAAAACCTGCAATACCAATTTTAAGCGCTTGTGCCATATACAGTAACTTGAACGGAATGATCAAATCAGGCAGTAATCTTCATGCAAAAATAGCCAGTAATGGCTATCCTGAGCTGGGTTTATTTAGCAGAAAAAGACATCTATACAGCTAAAGCCCTTTCTTCGTATTTTCTTTTTGTGATTTTTACTTGTTTTGGCTTTTGGAACTTCTGAGCTGTCCAGACATGGTCAATTGTAATTTCTTCAATGCTTTCGTAGCCCTCGCAGGTGATGCATTTCCAACTACAGTCACGATTAAGTGTAGTTGCAATTTTTGAAGCCAGCTTTGGATAGGCAACCCAAAGCTTTGACTCTTTTTGCATGGCGGGCAAAATGTCGTTAATAATATTATTCAGTTGGGTTTCGTTTACAGCAAAGACCAGAGCAAAATCAATTTTTTTTGTGCGAAGAAGGGGGGTAATGTTTTTAGCGAAAGTAAGTTTTGCAAACTGTTTTTCTATTGACGAAGGCAGGCCCTGAATCAGCAAGTTCTTTTCGTCCCTTAGCTGAAGCTTTTCCACCAAATTATGTAACATCCTATGTAGTTTTTATTTAAATAAATAAATTCTAACTGACGGACTGCAAAATTAAAAAATATATAGGGTATTTTTTCACTTTGAGGGAAAAATATTCAAAAACGTTTACCTGGTAGGGATTGAAGTGTGAATGATTCCCGGGGAAGCTCTTCGCAAAGACTTATTTGGCCTGGTTTTCACGAGGTCGGCTTCTTTTTTTGTCCCTGTATTTAAAAATAGGGACCTTGCTTTCGCTGCCACGGAGCAACCTGCTGATATTTTTTTGATGAGTAAGCATAACCAACAATGCGACGGCAATGGCGAACCCTCTGTATAGGGGCTCCTTTTCATTAAAAATGAAAAGGATCAGAATAGCAAAAGCAATCCCTGCAAGAATAGAACTTAGTGATACAAAACGTGTTAGATATAGCACCAAGAGAAAGACGCCCACACAGCATACCGCAACGACAGGCTGTATGGCGAGGATCATTCCGAACAAAGTAGCTACACCTTTTCCGCCGCGAAAATCAGCCCAAATTGGAAATATATGTCCAAGCACACCTGCCAGCCCAAGACCCACCATAAAATTCGTCCGGTCAAATTCATCATGCAAGTAATATGGTATAAGAACATAAAGGCTCGTAGCAACAACACCCTTAAGGATATCTACTGCCATTACAACTGAACCCCATTTGGAACCGAGAACACGGAAAGTGTTGGTAGCCCCAGCATTCCCGCTCCCGTATTCACGTATGTCTATATTAAAAAAATATTTGCTTATCCAGACCGCTGTAGGTACAGAGCCGATTAAATAAGCCAATACTATTAATAATACTTCTGACATGATAGTGGGGTTAAATTGCTCTACAAATATACTCAAAAATCCATGTTGAACGGTGCAGTTATTTGTTAATGCTGCCTTTGCTTAAAATCAGGCATATCCAATCCTCTTTTTGTATGAACCCGGAAATGATAAAGCTATTTTGTTTTGCATAAAGCTCAATATCAATGTAATCAATTGCTAATAATCCACTTAAAATCAAAACGCCACCTGGCATTAAATGTTGTTTGAAATCGAGAAAATGCTGTATTATGACGTTCTTGTTTATATTGGCCAGGATGATGTTGAATACGCCATATTTTTCCAGCGAAGCTGCTTTTTCGAGACAGATATTACTGCAGAAGTTTTCGGCTATGTTTTCTTTTGCATTAGAAATGCTCCATTCATCATTATCGAGGGCTACAATCTTTTTTGCACCGCATTTTTCAGAAAGAATGGCAAGTACTCCTGTTCCTGTGCCAAAATCCAATACGGTCTTTTCGCTGCAATCCATTGTGCTAAGGGCTTTGATCATTAAATAGGTGGTTGCATGGTGACCGGTCCCGAAACTCATTTTAGGAGTGATGATGATTTCAAGTTTTGTAGTTTTGACCGGCTGATGAAAAGATGCCCTGACAGCACAGAAATCATCTACGGTTACCGGCTCAAAACTTCTTTCCCACTCCTCGTTCCAATTTTTTTCGGGTATAATATTTTTTGTGTAAGCAATATGGTTTGCAGCCAATATTTCTTCAAAAGAAGAGTCATCAAATGCCTTTTCGCTGATATAGGCATTCAGGAAACTTTCGCTTTCTTCAAATCCTTCAAAACCGCAATTGTTCAACTGGGCAATGAGGATTTCAGATTTGGCTTTGTCTGCAATATTGATTTTTATTTGGTAATAGTTCTCCATTTTCTTTTTATAAGAAAGGATTCGCAAAGTAAAAGGAGAATCTCAGAAGATTCTCCTTTATTGCATGTAGTAGTTTAAAGCACAGCCGGACAAAATCTGCGTTCGGGAGCTTACTGCTTTGGGGCTTGGTTTTCTCGGGGTTTGTGTTCAGGCTTTGGCATCAGTGCTTTTCGGCTAAGTTTGAATTTGCCGGTTCTTTCATCAATGCCTACCAGTTTTACTTTTACAGTATCGCCTTCTTTTAACACGCCTTCCATGCTTTCAAGCCTTTTCCAGGAAATTTCGCTGATATGCAACAATCCTTGTTTGCCAGGCAGGAACTCCACGAATGCGCCAAATTCTTTGATCCCTTTAACTGTTCCTTCATAAACTGTCCCCACTTCCGGCACGGCTACAATCCCTTTGACCCAAGCGACTGCCTTATCAAGTCCTTCTTTTGCCGGGCTGAATATGCTCACCTCGCCAAAGTTCCCCACTTCTTCAAGATTAATGGTAGTGCCTGTTTCTCTCTGGATCTCCTGTATGATTTTTCCTTGCGGGCCGATTACCGCGCCAATGAATTCTTTGTCGATAAACAGTTTCACCATTCTTGGAGCATGAGGTTTCACATCTTCTCTTGCAGCAGGTATGCACTCGTACATTGCATCCAAAATATGCATGCGGCCCTTGCGGGCTTGTTCCAGCGCTTCGCGCATGGTGTTCATGCTAAGGCCGTCTACTTTAATATCCATTTGAACGCCGCAAATGCCATCGCGGGTCCCTGTAACTTTGAAATCCATATCTCCCAGGTGGTCTTCATCGCCAAGGATATCTGTTAAGATGGCGTATTTCCCATCGTTTGTGCGGGTGATCAATCCCATGGCCACGCCACCTACATGCTTGGGGATCGGAACACCTGCATCCATCAGGGCCATCGAACCTGCACATACCGTTGCCATTGACGATGAACCGTTAGATTCCAAAATATCGCTTACCACACGAACTGTATAAGGATAATCGTTCCCCGGCATCATTTGTTTTAATGAGCGCATGGCGAGGTTCCCATGCCCGACTTCACGCCTGCCCGGGCCTCTCATCATTTTCACTTCGCCTGTGGAAAAAGGAGGGAAGTTGTAATGGAGGATGAACTTGCTGTAATCGGATTTAGCGGCGCTTTCTACCAACAATTCATCTAATGGCGTCCCTAATGTAACTGTAGTCAGGGATTGTGTTTCTCCACGGGTGAACAATGCTGAACCATGTGGGGTAGGCAAAGGGTCAACTTCCATGGCAAGTGGCCTTACGGTTTCTAAGCTCCTTCCATCGAGGCGTATCCGGTCATCCAGTATCATATTGCGCACCACCTCCCATTTCAGGTCTTCGAAATATTTTTTTGCCAGCTTTTTTAGTTCGTCAGACGATTCTTCGCCCAGGCTGGTTACCAGTTCTTCTTTCAACTTGGCATAAGCATCAGTGCGTTCGTTCTTGCTGCTGCCTTTTCTTGATATTTCATAAACCTTCTCTTTTGCAAAAGCTGTTACTTTATTATTCAGCTCTTCGTTCTGTTCAGGTTTTTTATAATCGCGCTTGCCCGTTATGCCTGCCAGTGCCCTTAATTCTTCCTGGGCTTTTATCTGTGTGCGGATGGCCTGGTGTGCTGCTTGGAGAGCATTAACCAGGTCTTCCTCGCTGCATTCTTTCGATTCCCCTTCCACCATCATCAGGTTTTTTTCGGTAGCAGCAATAATAAAATCCATATCAGCTTTTTCCATTTGTGAGCGAGGGGGGTTTACCACAAATTCGCCCTCTATCCTTGCTACCCTGACTTCGCTGATGATCTCTTTGATGGGGATATCAGATACAGCTAGTGCTGCTGAGGCCGCCAAACAGGCTAACGCATCAGGAAGCACTTCATTATCGCTTGAGATGAGCGTGATCAAAACTTGCACATCGCATAAATAATCATCGGGGAACAGTGGCCTTAAAGCACGGTCTACGAGGCGGCTGGTCAGCACTTCATAATCGTTGAGCCTTGCCTCTCTTTTAAAAAAAGAGCCGGGAATGCGGCCGGCAGATGCGAACTTCTCCTGGTAATCTACTGACAAAGGGAAAAAATCCTGGCCTTCTTTAGGTTCTTTATTGGCAACCACTGTTGCCAATAAAATGGAATTTCCCTGTCGCACAGTAACTGCCCCGTCGGCCTGGCGGGCAAGCTTGCCGGTTTCAATAATGACCTCGCGGCCACCTCCAATATCAAATTTTACACTTTTTGGTTGTGAAAGCATATTTCGTTTCTTTTTTGGATTGAAGCCATCAGGCAGGAACGGATAAACCACAATCCGGTTTAATAAATTCAAATAAACAAGAGTGAAGCCGGCATGCAAAAAAGATTCCCAACCGTGCCGGCAGTTGGGATCATCAGGTTTTGTATGCTACATATTAACTAAGTTATTTTCTGAGGCCTAGTTTTTCAATCAGTGCGCGATAGCCTTGCAGGTTGTGCTTGCTGAGATAAGTGAGCAGGCGTTTTCTTTTGCCTACCAATTGCATTAAACCGCGGTGCGTCGAAAAATCTTTTTTGTTGGCCTGAAGGTGAGAAGATATGCTGTTGATGCGCTCTGTCAGCAATGCAATCTGCCCTTCAATCGAACCAGTGTTGGCAGCTTTTTCGCCAAAGCCTGAAAATACAGTTTGCTTTTTTTCTTTTGTCAAATACGGCATTTCAAATTTTTTAATAAACTCTTTTTATTCTTTTAATTTCGGCGGCGAAGGTAAAGAAAATAATCTGAAATTTGAAATTCTTTGTGAATGCAGGAATCATCTCAAAGGGCTCAAAAACAGGCACAAATTGGCTGATTTGAAGACCATTTATTTTACAGTTACCAATGACCTGAGCTTCGACCAGCGCATGTACCGTATTTGCGGTTCGCTTTCGAAGGCGGGATTTGATATTGTGTTGGTTGGCAGGCAGCTGCCGGGGTCAGTGCCACTTTCCAGAAAGGCGTTCAGGCAGGTAAGATTGAACTGCTGGTTCAGGAAAGGGAAAGGCTTTTATGCAGAATACAATCTCAGGTTGTTCTTCTTTCTTCTTTTTAAAAAGATGGACGGGGTATGCGCTATTGATCTTGATACCATTCTTCCGTGCCTGTTCATTTCAAAAATAAAATCAATTCCCCGGGTATATGACGCCCATGAACTTTTTTGTGAAATGAAGGAAATTTCCGGCCGCTCTTTTGTATATCGCTTTTGGAAAATGATTGAAAAATTTGCGGTTCCAAAATTTAAAAATGGATATACTGTGAGCAAGCCTATTGCCAATGAGTTTAGGAAAATGTACAACGTGCAATATGAAGTGATCAGGAACCTGCCTTTGACAGATGGAGCGGAGAGGATTGCAGCAGGCGAAAGGTTCATTTTATACCAGGGCGCAGTAAATGAAGGAAGGAGTTTTGAGTCCCTGGTCCCTGCCATGAAGAAAGTGCGTTCAAAACTTGTTGTATGCGGCGATGGTAATTTTATGGAGCAGGCAAAAAAATTGACAGGAGAAAATGGGCTTGAACAAAAAATTATTTTTAAAGGAATGGTTGCCCCGGAAGACCTGAAGCAGTATACAAAGGCCGCATACATCGGCGTTACTTTGTTTGAAAATAAAGGGCTGAGCAATTATTATTCTTTGGCGAACCGCTTTTTTGATTACATCAATGCCATGCTTCCCCAGCTTTGTGTGAATTATCCTGCTTATAAGGAAATTAATGATGAATATAAAGTTGCTGTTTTGATAGATGACCTTCATGCTGATGCTATTGCAAAAGCACTGAACAATTTGCTTGAAGATGATGTTCTATATCATGATCTGCAAAATAATTGTATGAAAGCAAGAAAAGCACTTAACTGGCAAATTGAAGAACAGGAACTGATTATTTTTTATAATCAATTATTCGATTAGCCTGGAAAAACATTTACATATCATTTCTTTTGATGTTCCTTACCCTGCTGATTATGGAGGGGTGATAGACGTATTCTATAAAATAAAATCTTTACATCAGCTTGGAATAAAAATCCATCTTCATTGTTTTGAATATGGCAGAGGAGAGCCGGTAGCATTGAATGATTATTGCGAGAAAGTTTATTATTATCACAGGAATGAAGGGCACAAGGGTTTCTCGCATAAACTGCCGTATATTGTTTGCTCCCGTTCTGCTAATGAACTGAGGGAGAATTTGTTAAAAGATGATTATCCCATCCTGATGGAAGGCATTCATTGCACTTATTTGATTTGCGATGGCCGGTTTGCTGAGCGGAAAATTATTTTGCGGCTGCATAACGTTGAGCATGAATATTACCATCAATTATATAAGCACGAGAGTTCATTACTAAAGAAGATCTACTTTTTTCATGAAAGTAGCGTGCTAAAAAAATATGAGCGAGATGTTTCAGGCAAGGTGATGACCCTGGCAATGTCTGAAGGGGACGTCCTGAAATACAGCCATGAATTTAATTCAAAAAATATATTCTATTTGCCCGCTTTCCATCAGGTAAATGAGCTGAAGTGTAGCCAGGGAACAGGCTGTTTTTGTTTGTATCATGGCAATTTATCGGTTGCCGAAAATGAGTCGGTGGCAATATGGCTTTTGCGAAAAGTATTCAATGACATAGACGTGCCATTTGTAATTGCAGGAAAAAAACCTTCGGAAAGGCTCCGGCGCATAGCTGGTAGGTTTCCATCAACCTGCATTGTAGCAGATCCTGATGTTGAAGCAATGGAAGATATGGTCGCAAAAGCACAAATCAACATTACGCCTTCATTTAATTGCACAGGAATAAAGCTAAAAGTTTTGAATGCTGTTTTTGCTGGCAGGCATTGCATAGCCAATGAACAGGCTGTTGCCCACACGGGGCTGGAAAAATATTGTCATATTGCGAAATCTCCGAGCGATTTTAAAAAATTGATTTCAGAATTATACCTATGTCCTTTTGCAGAGGAAGAAGCTAACAAAAGAAAAGAGCTTCTGGAAGGGTTGTTCAATAATAAAAAGAACGGTGAGAGGCTTATTGGATGGCTATGGTAGCATTATCGATCACTTTCCCTTTTTCTGTTTTTAACATCCTGGCAGGGAATTTATTAATTACCATGTAATCGTGCGTTGCCATAATAATGGTGGTGCCATAATCTTTGCTGATGCGGAAGAGAAGCTGCATGATTTCATCTGAGGTTTCAGGATCGAGGTTGCCTGTGGGCTCATCTGCCAGTATCAGTTTGGGAGAATTTAGCAAGGCCCTCGCTACATCAACGCGCTGCTGTTCGCCCCCGCTCATTTCAAATGGCATTTTAAAACCTTTTGATTTTAAGCCCACCTTATCCAGCACATCTGCAATTTTTTCGTCCATTAACTTAATGTCCTTCCAGCCCGTTGCTTTGAGAACGAATTTGAGGTTGTCGTTGACATTCCTGTCTGTCAGCAATTGAAAGTCCTGGAACACTACCCCAAGGTTCCTTCGCAGATAGGGCACTTTTTTCCAGTCCATTTGGAGCAGATCAAAACCAGCAACCTGGCCTTTGCCTTCTTTCAGGGATATGTCTCCATATAATGTTTTTAATAAACTTGATTTTCCGGTACCGGTTTTCCCGACCAAATACACAAATTCTCCTTTGTTGATATTAATGTTGACATTCTCCAAAATAAGGTTTCCGCTTTGATAAATGTTTGCGTTCTTAAGTTCAACAATTGCTTCTGGCATGGTTGCGTGATTAATCAGCCACGAAATTATGGAATAAAATCATTTAGCGGTTTGTTTATTCAGGTGCCATCAAAAATACAATGCACTGGCATGGACTAATAGCGAAAACCAGCACGTTTCAATTCAACAGCTTTGAGGGTTACGATAATAAATCCTTAATGAATTTTGGCGATTTTCGCATTTGTGTTGCCTGTTCGTAAGCAAATGCAATGTTCAGCAGTTTTGGTTCTGAATAGGCACTACCGAAAAACGAAATACCAACAGGCAATTCATGCACAAAGCCCATCGGCACCGTTATGTGCGGGAAACCTGCAATAGCCGCAGGTGTTGAAAGGTAATATCCCGTATCATAATCGCCATTGACCAGGTCGATACAGCACGCAGGCCCATTGGTAATCCCACATAATGCATCCAACTTGTTTGTTGCAATTATGTTGTTGATTATGGCTCTTGATAAAGTTGTTTTTGCCAGGGCACCTGTATATTCTTCTGAGCTCAGGTCTCCCTTAGCCTGGCTTTCAATCAACGTTTCCTGTTTGAAATAAGGCATTGCTTTTGCTTCATTGTTTTTATTGAATGCGATAATGTCTTCCAGGTTCTTCATTTTTGAATTGGATGATGCAAGATATTTGTTCAATCCGTCTTTAAATTCATACAGCAACACCAGGAACTCATTATTGCCTGTATTGCCAATATCATTTATTTTTTTAAGCAGATCAACTTCAATGATGGCCGCCCCCGATTTTTTCATCGTATCAATTGACTGCTGAAATAAATCTACAACTCCTTCATGGCCTTTCAGGTGGGATCTCTCAATGCCAATTCTTTTCCTTTCAGCCCATCTGCCTGAAGGAACTGTGTATAATCTTTATAACGGGTTTCATTGCCTGTATTTGTAGCCGAATCTTTTGGGTCAGCCCCAGCAAGCGCTCCTAATAAAATGGCAGCGTCGCGAACGGTGCGGGCCATTGGCCCAGCAGTATCTTGTGTTGCAGATATCGGAATGATGCCTGCCCTGCTCCAAAGGCCAACGGTCGGCTTGACCCCTACAAGGCCATTTACAGAAGACGGGGAAACGATTGACCCATTTGTTTCTGTTCCTATACTAATGGCGCAAAGGTTTGCAGCCGTTGCAGCGGCAGAGCCGGCGCTCGACCCCGATGGGTTACGGTCAAGTATATAGGGGCATTTTGTTTGGCCGCCTCTGCTGCTCCATCCGCTCGTTGATCTCGATGAACGGAAATTTGCCCATTCGCTCAAATTGGTTTTCCCCAGCAACACAGCCCCTGCTTCCCTTAATTTTTTAACAATAAACGCATCTTCGCCGGCTACATTTCCCATCATGGCAAGCGCCCCGGCTGTAGTCATCATTTTATCTCCGGTATTGATATTGTCTTTAATCAGAACTGGAATGCCATGTAATGGCCCACGCATTTTTCCTTTTTTTCTTTCTTCATCCAGCATGGCTGCTATGCTTAATGCATCGGGGTTCAACTCGATTACCGCATTCAGCGAAGGACCCTTCTTATCTATCTCATTAATGCGCTCAAGGTATTTTTTTGTGAGCCCAACAGCATTTAATTTCCCTGATTGCATATTTTGTTGTAATTCGTCAATAGTGGTTTCATTCAAATCAAAGCCATTGTGAAATTCAATATTATATTGGAATTTATTGCCAAGCGGGCTGATTGCTTTTATTGAAATGGCAGCACCCGTCAATGAACTGTTGCGAAGGAATTTTCTTCTGTCCATTATTTTGTAGTTTGAAATAAAATTATGCTTTTCTGTCTTGCCCGAGGTGTTTTCCTGTTGGTAATACGAGTGTCATAAATGCGAGATGAACAGCATGATCTCATCTCGAATAAAATAATCCTGTCTGGCATCTTGTGATGATGGCGTCAGTTAATAACATTTCGTCGTCCTCGATAATTCAGCGATCCCCATGCTTGGACCGTGCAGCCTCTATGATAATGATGGGCATCTCCATCAAACATTTCAGGCGCCTAACCAATGCAACACTCATTCAGGCAGCTTATAAAATTTTCAATTGCTTCCTTGCTTTGATTTTGTATTCTTCATTTCCTTGTTCATCAAAGCATTTATATAAAAGGCCCTGCAACAAGTTCCATACAGATCCCTGATGGAGGCATCTCATGGATATAGGCTGTTGCTGCATACAAGGGCGTGCC
Source organism: Bacteroidota bacterium (assembly GCA_018266455.1). Classification (GTDB taxonomy): domain Bacteria; phylum Bacteroidota; class Bacteroidia; order Chitinophagales; family Chitinophagaceae; genus Puia. Next base: position 24,268 of record JAFEAJ010000040.1, on the reverse strand, counting down.
TTTTGTCATCTCGCGACATACTCCTTAGCCCAACCGGGGTGAGTAATTTATTTTTTTGCAACTATTTTTTCTGAGCATATTGGTATGCTTTCTGATCTGTTTTTCACCAAGATGGAATGCCTTTAGTTGAGTTCAGGGGCGCAAAGCCATTTTTACACATGAAGGCAAATGCTCCGAATTTTATGAAAATAGAATTTTTATTTTTCCATTTGTTTAATATATCCGAGTGCTTTCTGAGCATGTTCGGGCCCGTTGGTGAACGAATCAAACGTGTAAGCAATTTTACCGCTCTTATCAACCACGAAAGTTTCCCTTCCGGTGAACATTAGTTTTTTCTTCACGCCGAACATGCGATATACTTTATTCTCCGGGTCGCTTAATAAGGTGAAGGGGAGATGATGGTTATTTATAAACGCTTTATGGCTGGCAGTGCTTCCATAATTAATGCCAATAACCATTGCCCCGGCTTTTTCAAATTGAGCATAGTCATCCCTGAACGAGCAGGCTTCTTTTGTGCAAACTGCACTTTCGTCTTTAGGATAAAAATAAATGACCAATATTTTTTTTCCGATATGATCTTTGACATTAAAATCTCTGCCATCCTGATCTTTTAAGATGAAAGAAGGAATGCTGTCGCCAGCAGTAAGGTGTTTTTGCGCCGAACTATTGCAGGAAAAGAATGCGAGCGGGAAAAAGAAAAGAATTTTTTTAAACTGTTTCATAATTACTGCAAAGATAGATGGCTCTGAGGATAGCGGGTTGTTAATTAGAGAGTGGAGGTTAATAAAGAGGAACCCTGCCTCACAAGAATTTTGCATGCGATAGTAATGTAGGTTCAAAATATGAGTAGTATCCATTGCAATTTTATATTTTCATCTGCTGGTTTGTTTTTATAAAGTACCTTTATGGTCATTAACTGCTATGATTGCTGTTTGGATAAAGAAGACAATCGGAATATTACTGTTGGGCACACTTGTGTTTAACTGGTGTGGCTACAGGGTACTGATATTTTATCTTGAACAGAAAGCGAATGCCAAATTGCAGGCACAACTGGATAAGGATGATTACGATCATTCTGCATTAATTTCAATAAAGCTCCCGGCCCCTAACCTGCCTTATTATACAAGCGCCAGGGAGTTTTATGATATGGAAGGAGAAATAGAGATGAACGGGCTGTTTTATAAATTTGTAAAAAGGAGATTGTTTAATGACACGCTTGAATTTTTGTGCCTGCCCAACAAAGAGGCAATGAACCTGTATTCTGCAAAAAATGAATTTTTCAAGATTGTAAACGACCTTCAACAAACAGGGCAGGAAAAGAAAAACATGCCGCATACGTCCATATCAAAAAATCCTTCAACTGAATATTATTTTACGAGCGATGTGTTTTTATGCATTAACTATTTTTTGAGGCGCGTAAAATACATTCAGCAAAACCGCAAGCCCACTTCCTGCTTTATTGATATCCCGGACAAGCCTCCACAATTTGTTTGATGTTTTTAGACTTATAGGCAGGCCTGCTTATAAACAGGTAACAGGTTTTGTGCATTTCATGCATGTTCGCGCATGATGCCATTGTCATTTTGCAGCAACCATTATTACTGGTTTATTGCTGTGCAATTCAATTACAAATTCAATTATTTCAACAATGAGACTATTAATGATCATAATATTTTCATGTGTTACATTTTCATTTTTGTCAGCTCAAAGCATTCCTCCGGCTAATGACAATATTCCAGTTCATATACTGGATAGCGTTACAGTTGTTTTTTTATTGAAACAGGGTATTGCGGCACATCTTGCTTCTGTAGATAATACCTATGTTTTTGATGGTAAAAAAACAATTGCCTTTTATTTAAAACAAGGGAATGCGAATTTTGCCCAAAATGAGGCAAGGATGGCGTTTGCCCAAATCCCCGGCATCAATGTCTGGGAAATGGATGGCGCGGGCACCCAGGTTAATATCGGTAGCCGGGGAACGGATCCTCACCGTTCAATTGAAATGAACATGCGGCAGAATGGGTATGTAACCAATTCAGATATTTTCGGCTATCCCGAAAATCATTATACTCCTCCCATGCAAGGCATTGCGGAGGTTCAATATGTGAGGGGCTCTGCTGCTTTGCAGTTTGGCAGCCAGTTTGGGGGCATGATGAATTACATCATGAAACGTGGCGACAGCACTAAGCCATTGACCATAATGAGTGAACAAACCGGAGGGTCGTATAATTTTTTCAATTCTTATAATGAGGTTGGCGGAACCAAAGGGAAATGGAATTATTATGCTTACTATGATAATCGCCGTGGCAATGGTTGGCGACCCAATGCGGCATTCAGTTATCATGCCTGTTATGCAAATGTTGAATACCGTTTGGATGACAAAGGAGCTTTGAGCTTCCAGTTTTCCAGGATGGATTATACACAGCAAATTGCAGGAGGATTGGATGACGCGCAGTTCAATCAAAATGCCAGGCAGTCTTTACGTAGCAGGAATTATTTCAACCCGGAAATCAATATTCCGGCCATTTTGTTGAAATATAATCTTTCAGCAAAAACAAAGTTGCAGGTCATATCTCATGGCTTGTTCGGGCAGCGCAACAGTGTGCAGTTCATTAACACCCCAAATATTCCCGACACGGTAAATGCATCCCTGGGCACTTATAATCCGAGGCAGGTGGATCGTGATTATTATAATGCCTTTACTACTGAAGCCCGGTTGCTGCATTTTTATAAGCTGGGCAAAATAATGAGCACGATTACGGGCGGCGCACGATATTCAACCGAGATTACAAGAAGAAGGCAAAAAGGAGTTGGGACAACCGCCAGCAATTTTGACCTGTCGCTTACTAAACCTTATGGAATTGATCTTCATCTTCGCTCGAATAACTATGCAGTTTTTGCAGAAAATATTTTCCAATTGACGCCTGAATTTTCAATAACTCCGGGTTTTCGCTATGAGGTCATCCGTTCAGTGCTTAATGGGGCAATCAATAATACAAGCTTCCCGGTATCATATAAAGGGAACAGGAATTTCCCATTGTTCGGAGCTGGGCTACAATATAACATTAATGCCTACTCGCAATTTTATGGAAATATTTGCCAGGCTTATCGCCCTTATTTATACGCCAACATTACCCCGGCTGACCAGATCGGGGTAATAGACCCGAACCTCAAAGACAGTAAAGGGTATGATATTGACTTTGGATACAGGGGGCGCTTTAAAACCATCCTTTATTATGATGTCAATTTCTTCAGCCTGTTTTATGGTAACAAGATCGGGCAACTGACCATGGCAAAGCCTGACCATTCAACTTATCTTCTTACAACAAATATCGGGAACTCGCGTGCTACTGGTTTTGAATCTTATTTTAATCTTTCGCTCTGGCAATTGTTTTCCGGAAGGAGCGGTATATTTGACGCCCGCATATTTAGTTCGCTTGCGTATACTCATGCCCGTTATTTAAGTGGCGAGCTCAATAATAATGGCAAGAACATGAGCCTGAAGAATAACCGGGTTGAAAATACCCCCGACTGGATTGATCGCACCGGCTTTCAACTAACGTACAAAGGTTTTTCTTCAACATGCCAATACAGCTATGTCGGCAAAAGTTTCAGTGATGCGAACAATACCGTGTTTAGCAGCACAGGCGTCGTCGGGGTAGTGCCTGCTTACCATGTTTGGGATGTAGCACTGGGATGGCATTTCCTGAAATATTATGATATTACGGGGGGGATCAATAATATCGCCAATGCAAAATATTTCACAAGGAGGATCAATATGTACCCCGGGCCAGGTATTTTGCCGGCAGACGGCAAGTCATTTTATATTTCACTTGGCCTAAAATTGTAACCATCATTTCTTTTCACTAAGTAACCGGCATACGATGATGGCCAAATAGTCGCCAGGATTTCATTCCTGAATGATTATCATAAGCTTTCAGATCATGGCTTTTAATGCAGTTTACTGCAAGTTCAATTGACTGGTCAGCCAGTATCAATTTAGGTGATGAAAAGACGTTTTTACGTGAGATGGCATTTGTTCTGTCGAAGCCTGGGCCAGTAGGCACAGCAGTGTAAAAGGGTACGCTGGCCAAGGCAGTTTGTTTCATTAAAGAAGCTGTTTAAAAGCGATTTCAGGCATTATTGTGTAACAATGGTTCAATTTTTCCAAAGCTTGCAATCTAGTGTAAGCTTTGGAAAAGGTTGGGCCTGATGGTTGTTTTGTTGTTCCAACAATCATTTTTAGACAGCTTCTAATAAACAGCCGACTTACTAAAAACAGGAAAAAGAGATTTCTGTATGCATTATTTGAAGCGAAGATTTTAATGTGTTTGTCCTGTTAATATTGGACGGCCAGGAATAGCATTATAGGCATAATCCTGTAATAACAATTTTCCCGGCTTTAAAAAATAGGGAGGTCTGGTGCCTCTATGAAATGTGGACGTCAACCTTGCCCATCCGTAATAGGTGTTGTCGTTTTTCCTGAATTTTAACCCCATAAATTCTCCAGAGGCATATGTCCAATTGCCACCATGAGGGGTATTCAATATGCACCGGGCGCTTCCTCCAACCATGCCTGATACCAAAACCGAGGAAAGATTTGACCAGGAAGAATCCAGCGCTAATACTGAGAAACTATCCAATGCAAGCGCAGTGCTTCTGTCGCTCCTGATACTATTTCCGGTATCAGTCGGGGTTATATTTAAATATATGTACTCACCATATAGTCCCAGTAAATCATCGCTACAAAGCCGGCGATCATAATGCAGGGAAAATATAAAATCCACAATGCCATCATTATTCAAATCAAGATAGCCGGAATCGTTTGAAGAATTTATTGCTGGTACATCAGGAATTGCATCAGTATAGATAATTGAATCTTTCTGTGGAACTATAATTGTTGTGTCGCGATCGGGTTTCCCAGCAGAAGGCTTGTTCTTTGCGCATGAAAAACCCAATAATACAATTAGTATTCCTGCGGCGCAGGCAACAAGGAATTTCATTTTATCAGTTTTCATTTTGAAAATTTTTGAGGGCTGTATTAAAAAGCTGTCTAAAAATGATTATTGGAACAACCAGTAGGTTTAATCTTTTCCAAAGCTTACCCTGGATCGACAGATTTATCATCAATTATGAGCTTTGAAAAGCCTGACCCCTGTTATATGAAATTTTGGAAATCATTTTTAAACAGCTTTTGAATGACATGACTTTCAAATTCAAGTTGCTTTATCAATAGAGAAAATAATGTTACCTATAACACTGAAGCGATGAGGCTGCTGTTCCGATCAGTATCCCTGCTTTGTGCCCCATATCAACTCTCCACCCCCCTAATTTCCCATCTATTAGCTTTTGACATGCGCTAAAAAAAAGGAATATTGAAAAAAAAATGAATGCATAAACCAGCTTAATAAGCTGTTCATTAAAAAGCATAGTTCGGGTGTTTGCTTGTTTCATGGTCTTAAAAATTTAAAGTAACAAAATGCTTGTTTGTGCTAAAGCTATTGTGATACGTGTTTTTTCTGAAGCCTGAATTATCTGTTGGCATGCAGATAGGGCAACTTGCAGAAATGAGCGATTAATGAACTTTGCAAGACCTGGCTTTTTGTGGTTCGGTTTGTTTGCGGCAGCTAAAAAAAATCAAATAGGCATCCAGGAGGCTTATCGTTCATATTGTTGCTTTTGGTTTGCCAACTGCTCAACGAAACCAACAGGTTACCTCTGGCATTGATTGGCTGCTGGTTAGTAATATGTAACTTGCGTTACTGCATTTAGATTCGGCGGGAACATGCTTTTGTTGTGCATTGTTTATCAAAACCAAAATGATGCGAGGTAAAAAAACATCCACTTTTTTTATTAGCATATTATTTTGTAGCTCCATTGCTGCACAACACCCCAACCTTAAAGCAATCGACAGCTTAACAAGGCTTTTGCCAACAGTACATGGAATTCAGAAGCCCGATTGCCTGAATGCCCTCGCCGAAGAATATTGGTGGCCCCCAACGGTGAACCCCGATAGCATATTGCTGTTAGCCCTCATCGCTGAACAGGAATCAGCAAAAGAAAATTACGCCGTGGGGATTGCCACTGCTGTTATGCTTCAGGGAGTTGCAGAAATTTACAAAAGGAATTTTATTGTTGCCGAAAATCACCTAAGGATCAGCCTGAAGATGTTTGAGGCGGCAAACAGCGATTTTGGATTGGGGTGGTGCAATGTGTGGCTTGGGCAATCTCTTTATTCACAGAACAATTTTGATGAATCTTTGGCTTGCTATTACAAATCGCTTCCTTACCTGGAAAAAATAGGAGATTGGGAAGCACAGGGCAAAGCATGGACCTGGATGTCTTTTGTTTTTTCGGTTCAGGGCAATTACGACAGCAGCCTGAATTATTGCGGGAAGAGCTTATTGCTAAGAAAAAAAATGAGCGATCATGTTTGCGTTACGGCTTCTTATGTAAACATGGGGCAACTCTACAAAGTGGCCGGAGCTTATGAAGACGCGATGGAGTACTACCGGCAAAGCTTTAGGTATGCAACCGAGCATGGAGTTGACCTGTACATGGCAAATTGGGCTTATCTTGAACCTGTAGGTGTATTATATCGATTGATGAACGCTCCTGATTCATCTTATTATTATTTGCAAAAGGCATTGCAAATAGACCCGTATAATGAAATGGCAAGAATCAGTTTCGGCGAAACGCTATTGATAAAGAACCAGGCAGATTTAGCGTTGAGCATTTTTCTTTCGCCAATTGAAGAACTAAAAAGAGGAAATGACAAGTGGGACCTGATGCGCGTTGAAATGGACATAGCAAGAGCTTATGAAAAAAATAAGAATATAAAAAAAGCTTTGAAATATGCCAGTGAAAGCTTTTCACTTGCCCAGCAATCAAAAGCAAAGCATTTTATCCTGGACAGCTATACGATTTTAGCAAGGCTTTATAAACGCAGCAACATCAATGACAGCGCTTATTTTTTCCTGGTAAAGGCTGCGGCGCTGAAGGATTCGATATTAAAAAGCCAATTCCTTTGGAAATTATCAGGGTATAAAAAACAGGCGGAATATATGAAACAGGCCGATCAGCTGGCAATGCTCGATCATGAAAACAAATTGAAGGAAAAAGAATTAAGGGAGAAATCGTTGTTCCAATGGGCGCTTGCGGGTTGTTTATTAATTGTTGTACTGGCAGGGTTTATTTTTTATTGGAACCTTGAACTAAAAAGAAAGAATGAGCGCCTTCAAAACGCCAACACAAACGTAAAACTGAACCAGCACATCGCTGACCTTGAAATGGAGGCATTGCGTGCACAGATGAACCCGCATTTCATTTTCAATTGCCTCAGTTCAATCAACAGTTTTATTCTAAAAAACAGGCCGGAAGAAGCCTCGAATTACCTCATAAAATTTTCGCGGCTTATCAGGATGGTACTGGCGAATTCCAAACAGCAGTTCATCAGCATTGAAGATGAGCTTGAAACCCTTAGCCTGTACCTTGATATGGAAAAGCTGAGGTTCAAAAATTCTTTTGATTATAAAATCTCTTTTATTAATGAGGTTGACATTGCGAATATTTTTGTGCCGCCACTTTTGTTGCAACCTTTTGCGGAAAATGCTATTTGGCACGGGCTGATGCATAAAGAAGGGCCTGGGTCCCTTAACATTGAATTGAGCACAGGCAAAAAAATATTGTATTGTTCTATTACAGATAATGGCATTGGCTGTGCCAAGGCTTCCGAACTGAAGACGAAATTAGCCGAAAAACAAAAATCGATGGGGTTGCAGATGACGGCAGACCGGTTGGCGCTCCTTAATAAAGATGGCGGGGGTCAAAGTTCATTCAAAATGGAAGACATCTTTGATGAAGAAGGCAAGCCTGCCGGGACCAGGGTGTCTTTAAAAATATATTATAAGGATTACGCTGAATTGGGTAGCTAAACAAACAGTATAAAATGATTACTGCAACAATTGTAGATGATGAACCTTACAGCTGTGAAGCGCTTTCAACAATGCTGGAACGTCATTGCCCGGATATAACAGTATTGGACTTGTGTTATACTGCAGCCAGCGCATTGAAGTCAATAGAAGAAAAAAAGCCTGATATCCTTTTCCTTGATATTGAAATGCCATTTATGAACGGCTTTCAATTGTTAGAAAAATTGCGGGTTGTTGATTTTGAATTGATTTTTACCACAAGCTATGACCAATATGCAATCAAAGCAATCCGATTCGGTGCGTTAGATTACCTGTTAAAACCTATCGATCCAGAAGATTTAATAAAAGCTGTGGAAAAGGCAATGAAACGCCTGGAACATCCGGCTCCGCAACAGGTAGAGGTCCTTCTTCAAAAATTAAATCGCCCTGCAATGGCTGTCAGCAAAATTGCCATTCCTACAATAGAAGGCCTTCAAATGATTTTGATTGCAGATATCATCACTTGTTCTTCAGACAGTAACTATACTGTTCTTTCTTTAAAAAACGGGCAAAAAATAATTGCATCACGCACTCTTAAAGATATTGAAGAATTGCTTGAAGGGTATCATTTTGCCAGGGTTCATCATTCTCACCTTGTCAATTTGAACGAGGTAGAAAAATATGTCAAAGACCAGGGAGGCTATCTCATTATGAGCAATAAAACAAATATCGATGTGTCAAGAAGCCGCAAAGAGATGCTTATAAAAAAAATGCAATCAAATAAGCTCTGATACATGCGATGCCCTGAACGAATACCTTTTTTGGGTGTAGCGGAGCAATCGGGTTCAAAGTCAGGCCCCAGTTAGCATGTATGGGCTACGTTGTGAACAGGTAACCGGCCTCAAAGCATACGCATTAAGATACTTTTCAGCAAAACAGGCACAACTGCCACGCCTGCTGTAGGTGGAACGAACAAAGCACAGGATTTGTGTGCCTTTGGTTTAACAGTAGCCACTTTCATATAGCGTAAATTTTTTCCTGAAGCCCATTGGCCGGAGTTGCCCCTGGGCTTGGTTCACAAAATGGATAGGTTTTTCCACATTTATGGTTTAGTTTTTAAAGCTTGAATAAATTGAACTAATTTCGCATGACCTTCTGGGATTATTTATTTCTGATGATCTTCCTCAGGTCACTGTTGTCAGGCGGGTTGGTTAACGAAAAAGATTTAAGATAAGGCTTGGTTCAAATGAAATGAAGCTCATTTCGGTTTTGCGTGTTTTTTTTATAAACACGGAATAGTTTTAAAATAATGCAGAATTTATTTTTATGGCCAAATATATTTTTGTTACAGGAGGCGTAACATCTTCATTGGGGAAAGGCATTATTGCCGCTTCATTAGCCAAGCTTTTGCAAGCCCGTGGTTTGCGTGTTACTATCCAGAAATTCGATCCGTATATCAATGTCGATCCGGGCACGCTGAACCCTTACGAGCACGGCGAATGCTACGTAACCGAAGATGGGGCAGAAACAGACCTGGATCTCGGCCATTACGAAAGGTTTTTGAACATCTACACATCCCAGGCAAACAATGTGACCACCGGAAGGATTTATCAGACGGTCATCAATAAAGAAAGGGAAGGCGCTTATCTCGGCAAGACCGTCCAGGTGATTCCACACATCACCGATGAGATCAAACGAAGAATGCTTTTGCTGGGAAAGAACAATGAATATGACATTATCATCACCGAAATTGGCGGCACCGTGGGCGACATAGAATCGCTTCCATTTGTTGAAGCAGTGCGCCAGTTGCAGTGGGAAATGCCGGAAGAAGATTGCGTGGTCATTCACCTTACGTTGATACCCTATCTTAGGGCTGCAAAAGAATTAAAGACCAAGCCTACCCAGCACAGTGTGAAGATGCTAAGCCAGGAAGGCGTTCACCCGGATATTATTGTTTGCAGAACTGAAGAGCCACTTTCTGCCGAAATAAGGCGCAAGATCGCATTGTTCTGCAATGTAAAGACCGAAGCAGTGATTGAAGCCGCCGATGCTTCAACCATTTATGAGGTGCCATTAACCATGATGCACGAAAAACTGGATTTGATTTGCCTTAAAAAAATGAACATTGCCAATTATCATGAACCTGACCTCGGGAAGTGGAAAGAGTTTTTGGATAAGCTGAAATACCCGAAAAACAAAGTTACTATCGGCCTGATCGGGAAGTACATCGAATTGCAAGATGCTTATAAGTCAATACTCGAATCATTCGTGCATGCAGGCGCTGTTAACGAATGCAAGGTGCAAATAGTTAATGTGCACAGTGAGTTTATTACTGACGCTAATGTGCCTGAAAAACTTTTCGGCCTCGATGGTTTGCTTGTGGCTCCTGGTTTTGGCCATCGCGGGGTAGAAGGGAAAATTATTGCTGTGAAATATGCCCGCGAGAACAATTTGCCATTCTTTGGTATATGTTTGGGCATGCAAATGGCAGCTATTGAATTTGCAAGAAATGTGCTCGGCTTAAAAGAAGCCCATTCCACGGAAATGGACCCAGCTACTACCGAGCCAGTTATTGACTTGATGGAACAACAAAAAAAAGTTACAGCCAAAGGAGGCACAATGCGATTGGGAGCTTATCCGTGTTCTATTACAGAAGGCACACTGGCTTATAAAATTTATCACTCAGGCTTAATATCGGAAAGGCACAGGCACCGTTGGGAATTCAATAATGCCTACTTACAAAGATTTGAGCAAGCAGGAATGATAGCCAGCGGCAAAAACCCGGAAAGTGGTTTGGTTGAAATTATTGAACTGCAGAACCATCCATTTTTTATTGGGGTTCAATACCATCCTGAATTGAAAAGCACTGTAGAGCAACCTCAGCCGATTTTTGTTCATTTCATAAAGGCTGCTAAGGAATTTGCCGAGACAAAAAACGCCATCAAAAGCACTGTGCTTCAAAATGAGATGATCAGTTAAAGATAGGCTTTGATCGTTCAGCGCGATGCCCCGGGAACCATGGGTACAGTGCAATGAGCCCATAATTCTGAAATATGCACTCTCATCTCAACCCCCTATCTTTGCACCTCTTTTAAATTTTATTATAATGGGAATGGACCGTAACACCGTTATTGGGTTTGTGTTGATGGGCATATTGCTTTTTTTGTATTTATTCATTTCAACAAAGAACAGTCAGGACTACTCGAAACAGAAAAAACATTTGGACGATTCCGTTGCGATGGTAATGGCACGCCAGGACTCTATTGCGAGATCACGTGACACTATTAAAAGCAAACCAACTATAGCTGCTGATACCTCTGGCTTTAATAAAGCTACAGTGGGCACTGAACACTTGCTATCGGTTGCAAATGAGGTGATGACCATTGTGTTCACCAACAAAGGCGGACAGCCTAAAGAAGTGGAGCTTAAAAAATTCCAGTCTTATGACAGCACTCCGGTAAAAGTACTTAATCCTGTTTCGGATAACCATTTTTCTTATGCTGTTAACAGCAGCAATCAATCTGCACAGATTGCCGACTTATATTTCAGCGAAGCAAAACTTACAAAAAATGCTGATGGCAGCCAAACTGTAGAGTTCAGCCTGCTTTTCCCTGATGGGGGATTGGTTATTCATCAATTTATTATTCGCCCCAACAATTACATGATTGACTGGAACATAAAAGCTGAAAACCCTGCAAAGCTTTTTACGGGCAATAACCTGAATTTTAGCTGGCACTATGAACCTATGCGTGCACAACAAGCGGTTTCTTACGAAAAGAGACAAGCGAATATTTCTTATTATGAGGATAATGATTTCGATTATATATCCAGAAAGACAGAAGCTGCATTTAGTAAACCTGTTCAGTGGATGGCTGTTTCTCAGCAGTTTTTCAATACAACTTTGGTTGCAAAAGATAATTTCTATTCCGGGTCAGTGAAGTGGGCAAGAGAAATGTCAGACTCATCAAACCTGATTGCAAAAGTTGATGCCAATTTCCAGTCTAAATTGCCTTCAGGAAGCTCAGTTGTTGTTCCTTTCCAGGTTTATTACGGGCCTAATGACTATTATACTTTAAAGAAAGAACCAGTTGAAGGCATGGCCAAAATTGTTGACCTGGGCCGAGGGTTTTATTCTTTTGTCAGGCCCATCAACGTTTACATGATCATGCCTGTTTTTGATTTCTTCAAAAAATTTATAGCAAGCTACGGCATAGTGATTATGCTGCTTACTATTGTGATAAGGGTGGTGACCTCGCCATTGGTTTATAGCAGCTATTTGAGCGGTGCTAAGATGAAAGCACTGCGTCCTGAAATAGATGAAATGAAAAAAAGAGTTGGCAACGACCAGCAGCGAGCCAGCATGGAACAAATGAAATTATTCAGGGAAGCAGGAGTAAACCCTCTTGGCGGATGCATTCCGGCACTTCTCCAGATACCTATCTTTTTTGCACTGTACAGTTTTTTTAATTCTACTATTGAACTGAGGAACCAAAGCTTTTTGTGGGCTAAGGACCTTTCTGCTTTTGATTCGATAGCGCATTTTGGATTTAATATCCCTTTGTATGGAGATCATGTTAGCCTTTTCGGCTTGCTCGCATCGGCTACTAATTTTATTATCTCTTTGTATGGCATGAGCATGACAACGCCGGACCAAAACAACCCCGCTATGAAATACATGCCTTATATCATGCCTATAATGTTCCTTTTCTTCTTTAATAGTTTGCCATCGGCCCTCACCTGGTATTATACCGTCTCCAATGTCATTACCTTAGCACTTCAGTTTGTAATACAGCATTATATCATTGATCACGATCAGATTGTAGCCAAATTGCAGGCGAACAGGAATAAACCCAAAACAAAGCCCAAATGGCAGGAACGTTTTGAGCAGATACAGGAAACCCAGAAAAAGGTACAGCAATTGAAGAATAAAAAATAAGCTTTAGTTTACAATCATTTAGCAATCCAGTTAAGCGAAGCCCTTGATTAATAGTCTATATTTACACAAATTGCAGGATGAAAGTTTTAAAATATTCAATTTCTTTTTTCAGTTTCTTGCTTGGGGCTTTAAACCAGCTTGTTGCGCAAAATAAGGTTTCAGAACTTACTGTAGTGTATGATTATTCGGTCACATCCGGGAACAGTACCAACCCGGTTAGCGCTTTTGAAGGAACTACAAATACCATTTACCTGAAAGGCAACCTGGTACGGGTAGATATGGCAAGCCCGTCATTTTCATCTGCTACCATTTATGATTCCAGGAAAGGGTCAGGCGCGATTTTGAAAGAGCTGAGCGGCCAGAAATTACTGATCAATCTATCATCGAAAAATTGGGAAGATATCAATAAAAAGGATGAGGATATTGTATTCAAAAAAACGCCCGATACCAAAAACATTGCAGGATATAAATGCAATAAAGTAATCGGAACAACAAAAGCGGGGTCTGAAATAATTGCGTACTATACTACTGAAATTGTCCCCGATAACAAAGACTATAACCCGAAATTCAGGAGCCTTGACGGCCTGCCTCTTGAATATGAGCTAACGAACGGGAATTTTAAAATTAACTACAAAGTGTCAAAAATAAATCTTAACCCCGTGCCAGCTTCAAAATTTGATATACCCAAAAGCGGATACCGGGAAATGACCTATGAAGAGAGCAAAAACCTGAAAGCGCAATAATCAGGCCTTAAGCTTACCTGTTCACCTTGATTTTCAAATCAAGTAATTGAAGATTGTTTTTGGGAGAATTATTGATAGGAGCTATACTGAATTTATATTTATATGGCATAATATAAATTGTATTTCCATTCTGATAGGTGATAACAGTATTTGCAGAAATGTTGTTCCTTTCTTTCTGCTGATTTAAAAAATAGCTGCCCATATATGAAATGCCATTCTTTAAAGTAAACGTGCCGGAAATATTTATAGGGGCAAACTCGGATTTTGTAATAACATTTTTCTTTTTATCTCCCCCACCTTTACTTGCAAAGGCAATAACCACCACCCCCGCCAACAACATGCTCAATGCCCACTGCAGGATCAATTTTCTTTTTTTTATGTTAGTCAGTTTTTTCATTTCCACAACAAATATAGTAAAAAAAATTTGGTTTTCTTTAACCGTTTATCACAGATTTTAGTAATTATTTAACGCAAATGTCCGTAAAATGTTACAATTAATTTCTAACCTGTTTATTCACATTTTGTTGGCTTTTGTTAATTAATACTGGTCTATTCTCATGCAGGTTGCTTTTAACTTCAGCATTTGTTGGGAATTATTTAAACAGTAACTTACAATCCGGCGAAAATGAAAGAAAACCCTTACCAGTACGATAGAGAAGACCTAAAACAGTTACTGAAGCGGTATCAAAACCTGCGCAGTGGTCTCAATAATTCTTTTTTGGATGAGGAATCCTTTGAAATGATTATTGACTATTTTGATGATTTGGAAGAGCTTGCCCAGGCTTTGGAAGCTGCCGAATTGGGCATTGCGCAATTCCCGTTCTCGTCTGCGCTGCTCATCAAAAAGGCCGACCTGCTGATTGCTTCGAGAAAATATAGGGAAGCCCTGCAAATTTTAGAAAAGGCTGAATTGCTTGATGGCACTGACATCAATCTTTATATACTCAAGACAGATGCTTATCTGGCTATAGACCAGCAGGAAAAAGCGGTAAGTATTTTGCAGGAGGCGTTACAGCATTTTGGCGGGGGAGAGCGCATAGAGCTTTTGTTTGAGCTTTCAGATGTATATGATGATTATGAAGAGTTCGACAAAATTTTTGATTGCCTGAAGCTAATTCTTGAGGAAGACCCCAATAATGAAGAGGCATTATATAAAATTTGTTTTTGGACCGATTTCACCGGAAGAAATGAAGAAAGCATCCGCCTGCACCAGAAAATAATTGATGAGTATCCCTATAACGAATTGGCATGGTTTAATCTGGCAACGGCTTACCAGGGATTGAAATTATACGAAAAAGCAATTGATGCTTACAAATATGCCGTGGCCATCGATGAAAAATTCGACTACGCCTACCGCAATATGGGAGATGCCTACATTAGGCTAAGAAAATTTAAGGATGCCATTGAATCGCTTGAAAAGGTCATAGAGCTAAGCCGCCCTGAAGATGTGATTTATGAAGCCATAGCCCATTGTTATGATAAACTGGGAAATTACGGTCAGGCAAGGATTTATTACCGCAAAGCTTCTCACCTGAGCACTGATGACAGCAAACTGTTTTATAAAGTGGCTTGCACATATTTAAATGAGCACAACTGGGCAGGCGCGATCAAGTATCTTGAAACGGCGATGCGCATCGACCCTAACCAGCCTGAATACAATCTTGCAATGGGTGAATGCAAAATGCAATTGGGAGATTATAAAGGAGCGATCCAATATTTTTCAAATGTAGTAAGGCTGCGGCCGAAAAACATGTCTAGCTGGGAAGCGCTGGTCAGGTGTTTGTATACCGCAGGGTTTTTTGCAGAAGCATTGGTTCAGGCGCAAGCAGCCATTAAAATCACCAATGGCAAGCCCTTATTCATCTTCTATCAAAGCGCTGTCTGTTTCGCAATGGGCAAATCAAAACAGGGATTATTGCTGCTGGAAAAAGCTATGAGCAAAGCGCCGAAACTTCTCAGGAAAATGATAGGGCTCAACCCGTCAATATTGCAATACCAGTCGGTAGTTGATGTGATAGCTCGCTACAAAAAGAAAAAACTGTTATGAAGGCTCAGTCGGGCTTTATGATCGCCATAACAGTTAGGTCAGCCTTTATATTCCCATTGTTCCTTATTTTTGCGCGCAGTTTAATTAAATGCTGATGATGAATTTTACACTAACGCAGATGCCTGAGCGTAAAGCAAAGCCCAGGAAAAGCGGCATTACCATGGTAATGGATAAAGGACTGAGCATACAAGAAGTCAGAAATTTTTTGAGCGTTGCGCACCCGCACGTAGATATTGTGAAACTGGGCTTTGGCACTTCTTTTGTTACGCCGTCTTTAAAAGAAAAGATAGCAGCCTATAGCGCTTATAATATCCCCGTGTATTTTGGCGGCACTTTATTTGAGGCATTCCTGGTCAGGAATTTATTTGATGAATACATAGCGGTTTGCAGGGATTATGGCATTCAATATATGGAAGTGAGCGATGGCTCCATTACTATCCCTCACGCTGAAAAATGCGGTTATATTGAAAAGATGACGAAATATGGAACGGTGCTCAGCGAAGTAGGCAGCAAAGATGCGGCGCATATCATCCCACCATATAAATGGATTGAGCTGATGAGCGCTGAACTGAGCGCAGGTGCAAGCTATGTGATTGCAGAAGCCCGCGAAGCAGGAAATGTCGGGATTTATCGCGGCACGGGAGAAGTGAGAGAAGGCCTTGTGCAGGAAATCCTGACTAAAATTCCTGAGGAAAAAATTTTGTGGGAAGCGCCCCAAAAATCGCAGCAGTTATATTTTATCGAACTGATTGGGTGCAATGTGAACCTCGGCAATATTGCACCTACTGAAGTGATTTCACTTGAAGCCATGCGCGTAGGCCTGCGTGGCGATACGTTTCATTTGTTCCTTGACAAAAAAGAAACCAGGTGAGAAAATTCGGGCTGATAGGATATCCACTGAGCCATTCTTTTTCACAAAACTATTTTAACGAAAAATTTAACCGGGAGAAAATAGCTGATTGTGTTTATCAGAATTTCCCAATTGAAGAAATTGGTAAAATATCTGCTATTATCGCATCTGAACCGGAATTGCGGGGATTGAACGTTACCATTCCTTATAAAGAACAGGTAATTTCTTTTCTGGATTTTAAGAATGCTGTTGTTGAACAGATCAGTGCCTGCAACTGCATTAAAATTGTTGATGGCAGATTATGTGGCTTTAATACAGATGTTGTCGGGTTTGAGGTTTCGTTAAAGAAAAAGTTGAAACCGCATCATCAAAAAGCATTGATTCTTGGCACAGGTGGAGCAGCCAAGGCAGTCGGATATGTGATGAAAAAATTGGGCATTGAACATATGTTGGTTTCGCGAAAGCCTGTTTCATCAAATTGCATCAGCTATTATGACCTTAACGAGGAAATCGTTCGGTCGCATACCCTGATCATTAATACATCTCCTGTCGGGATGTACCCCAACGTAGAGGCATATCCTGAAATACCTTATTGCGCGATTACTGCGCAGCATTATTTATTTGACCTGATTTATAATCCTGGAAAAACAATGTTCCTGAAAGAAGGAGAAGAAAAAGGCGCAGCTATTGAAAACGGATCAGAAATGCTGGCGCTTCAGGCCGAAGAAAGCTGGAGGATATGGAATGAAGGATGATCGCTTACATTGCTAATGTGCCTTTTGGGCGAAAGACTAATTTTTCAGCCTGGATATACCTTCTTCAGGCACAGCTGCAATTTTTTTGGTTTTATAGTCATAACAAACCATCCCGGTTTTTGCCTTTGCAACAAGGATGTCTTTTCCATCTATATCTTTTTTCTCCAGCATATAAAATATATCAAAACCGGCTTTTGAAAATTCTCCGGCTGATACTGAAGCTTTGATAATATCTCCATAAAAGGTTTCCTTCTTGAACTCGATTGCCACATCGCTCATGATAAGCCCAAGCCCTGCGAAATCAAGTTCTTTATAGCCATGGTGCTGTAGAAATTGCGCTCTCGCTTCATGAATAATTGAAAGTATGATATCGTTCCCGACATGGCCTCCATAGTTCAGGTCGGTGATACGAATTGGGATCTGTGCTTGAAATGAAAAATGTACAGGTAATTCAATTTTTATTCTGGCCATACTTTTTTGATTTCATACAAAGAGATAATTGAATGCAAAATAACAACGAATAACTAATGAATTTTTGATTCAAAAGTATTAGTGGTTATGTTGCGTAAAACCTTGTTTTCAAAAATGCGGTCATTTTGTCTACTGCTTTTTTCCGGTGGCTAAACTTGCTTTTTTCATCTATGCTCATTTCGGCAAAACTTTTATTGCTTCCTTCGGGCATAAAAACAGGATCGTAACCGAACCCTTTTTCCCCTTTCTCTGCCATTAATATTTTTCCTTCGCAAATTCCTTCAAACAGGTGCTCTTTGTGATCCAGTATCAAAGAAATAACTGTTCGGAACCTTGCTTTCCGGTTTTGGTTGCTGCCCAGTTTTGATAACAATTTGTCGATGTTCTTGTCGAATGATTTGTCTTCACCAGCATAACGGGCACTTTTCACACCTGGCTCGCCGTTAAGCGCCTCTACTTCCAATCCGGTATCTTCGCTGAAACAGTTCATTTTAGTGAGCTGGTGGATAGTTCCTGACTTTTCAGATGCATTTGCCTCGAGCGTATCGTGTGGCTCGGGAATGTCGATATCAATACCGGCCTCTTTCAGGCTAACTACTTCAATGCTGTTGCTAATGGCAGATTGGATTTCATCTACTTTGTGTTGGTTGTTTGTGGCAAAAATCAGTTTGGTCATTTGTTTTGTTTAGTTGCGAATAAATTCTGTATTCTTGTGCTCGCTTTTTCTTGGATAAATTTTTATAATTCGAAAAGATTTTTCAAACAAACCCAAAGCTTGCTCTTCAAAATCTTTCCTTCGGTGGTATCAACATCCAGTTCTTTAAGCGAAGGTGCGTATAAATAAGTGGAACCATCATATTGCTGCAGTTTGAACATAGGGAATTCGATGGGCAGTTTAAGGGAGCCCGGGCTATTGCCAAAAAGAATAATTCTCTTTGGCCGAAGCTGTTCTTTCAATTTATTTATAACCAGCTCTTCCTTTTCATTGTTCAGGATTGCCACATCGCCTACATTCAATTTACAGGCTTCCAGGAGCTTGGTAAGGAATGATAATTGGTCGTCGTCCACAAAAACGGCATCGCTGCTTTTAACAAGTATCAGGATGTTTTTTTTATTGCCGCCGAGAAATTTTGAAACAGCATCTGTTTTGATTTCAACAAGTTTTTTCTCTTCGTTTAATGTAACGAGAGCATTTTTGTATAAACCAGAAATGGCGATTGATGGCAATTGAATTTCGTTAAGGCCCATTAATTAGTAATAAGTAATTGCAAAATTAACATTTAGCTTCGAGGTTATTTTTCTTTAGGTTTAGATGGTAACAACCTAATTATTATTACTGCTCCAATAATGAGCCAAATTGCTGATCAAGCAAGAAATCCCTTTTCAGGAGGAATATCTCCTCTTGCCTGGCATAGGAAAGGCGCTATTAATACCAGCAGGAAACAAATTTTCTTCATAATGCTAACACTTGTTAGTTTTTTCTTTGCTTTCACAAAGAAACTTTGTTTCTTTGCGTCGGAAAAAAATTCTTATGATAGCTGCGATGAACATAAAAATCACGAAAACATCAAAAAGTAAATTAAGCGGGACAGATTTTAATAATCTTCCTTTTGGCAAATTTTTCACCGACCACATGCTGGTGGCCGATTATGCAGATGGTGAATGGAAATCTGTGGAGATAAAACCTTATCAGGCGCTTTCCTTCGAGCCTTCAATGGCAGCACTTCATTACGGCCAGGCTATTTTTGAAGGAGTTAAAGCTTATAAAAACCAGGAAGGCGATCCTTTTATATTCCGCCCTTACGATAATTTCAGGCGCTTCAATATTTCCGCTGAGCGCATGGAAATGCCGGCTGTTCCAGAAGAAATTTTTATGGAAGGCATGAAACAGCTTGTCCTCCTTGATAAAGATTGGATTCCTGGAAAGCCGGACTATTCTTTATATATCCGCCCGGTAATGTTCGCCACTGATTGTGTAATTGGGGTGAAACCTTCAGATACCTACAAATTTATCATTCTGCTTTCCCCTACGGGCCCTTATTACTCCCACCCGATGAGGATTTATGTGGAAGAAAAGTATACCCGGGCTGCTCCAGGAGGCGTTGGCTTTGCAAAGAATGCCGGAAACTATGGCGGGGCTATGCACGCAACAGCAGTTGCCCGAAAGCAGGGTTATGACCAGGTGCTCTGGACTGATGCGTTTGAGCACAAATGGCTGCAGGAAGTAGGGACCATGAATGTGTTTTTTATTTTTGGGAACAAAGCGGTTACTCCATCTTTAGAGGAAGGAACAATATTGGAAGGTATAACCAGGGATAGCGTGGCGACCATTTTAAAAGAAATGGGACTGGTGGTTGAAGAAAGAAAAATAAACATTGATGAGGTTACCGATGCTTATAAATCGGGTAAACTTTCTGAAATATTTGGTACCGGGACAGCAGCCACGATCTCACCCATCAAAGAACTCTGCTATAAAAACTTTACTATGAGTTTTGACACCGGCCAATGGAAAATATCCCCGGCAGTTAAAAAAATGTTGGCCGACATTAAGACAGGAAAAATTGAAGATACACATGAGTGGATGGTGAAAGTGTAGTTTGTAGTTTTGTGTGTTCAGGCCCTCCTTCTATACTACCCAAAAGTCGAAGACCTTGGGAGCTTAGGCTGTAAGCTAAAAACTATACACTTGAAACTGTTTTTATTTGGAGATTAGTTTTTAGGGCTTTACCTTTGCCGTCCAAAATTTAAAATAGGTCAGCATGCCTACCATACAGCAATTAGTTAGAAAAGGACGTGAAATCATTAAAGCAAAAAGCAAATCAAGGGCTTTAGATGCCTGCCCGCAGCGTCGCGGAGTGTGTACCCGTGTGTATACGACCACTCCTAAAAAGCCAAATTCAGCTTTGCGCAAAGTGGCAAAAGTTCGTTTAACTAATAAAGTAGAGGTGATTGCTTATATTCCGGGAGAAGGGCATAACCTGCAGGAGCACTCAATAGTGCTAATCCGCGGAGGTCGTGTGAAAGATTTACCGGGCGTTCGTTACCACATCGTTCGCGGTAGCCTTGATACAGCCGGTGTAAAAGATCGTAAAAAGAGCCGCTCGAAATACGGAACAAAAAGGGAAAAAGGCGGAGCTAAGCCAGCAGCAAAAAAATAATTCAAATAGAAATCTAATTTAGCAATGAGGAAAACGCAAGCAAAAAAACTGCCACTCGCACCTGATTCAAAGTATAACGATATCCAGGTTACCCGTTTCGTGAACAACCTGATGTGGGAAGGGAAAAAAAATACAGCGTTTAATATTTTTTATCATGCCCTTGAAAAAGTTTCCAAGCAGACCAGTGAGGATGGCTATGAGGTTTGGAAACGTGCATTGACAAACATAACCCCCGCTGTTGAAGTAAGGAGCCGCAGGATTGGTGGTGCTACTTTCCAAATACCTTCTGAAGTTCGCCCCGACAGGAAGATTTCTTTGAGCATTAAATGGCTTATCCGCTATAGCCGTGAGCGCAATGGAAGAAGCATGGCTGATAAATTAGCGAACGAGATTGTAGCAGCAAGCAAAGGGGAAGGAGGGGCTTTTAAAAAGAAAGAAGATACCCACCGCATGGCTGAAGCCAATAAAGCTTTTGCGCATTTTAAAATTTAATCGATAAAAAATAACAACTTGTTTGAAAGCCTCGTGATTACGGGGCTTTCTTTTTGCTCCTGCTGTGTGATTTTTAAGATTTGTGAAAATCATAAGATAATGAATTCGGTCAGCGGGGAAATCCACTATCAGAGGCCTCAAGCTTAAAAGAACTCTTCAAATAGGAAGATCAGGCCACACGAATGTTCAGCCCGGTCGCCAGCCCTTGGTTAACAAAGGGGAAAACCTTATTGGTTATTGCAAAATTTAAAATACAGCCTCCTATGGGCTGATGCCCCCCACTATTTTACCAACATATATCTTTTTACATCAATAATTTATATACCTTTGCAAACCAAATTTTCAAAACTATCGCCCATGCAGCAGTTATTGTAATTCTTGTGCAGCACAAAGATTGATCATAGATGACATCAATCGTAGTGTTGGTGTGCAGAAAATAGCCAGCTTAATAAATAGACAGGCTCGATAAAATAACTTTTTAAAATAAAAAAATGTCAGACTTACGATTTCAGCGAAACTTCGGTATTGCGGCTCATATTGATGCCGGAAAAACCACTACAACAGAACGCATTCTGTATTACACCGGTGTGAACCATAAAATTGGAGAGGTGCACGATGGTGCTGCAACAATGGACTGGATGGCACAGGAGCAGGAAAGAGGTATCACCATTACTTCTGCGGCTACAACCTGTTTTTGGAATTTCCCGACAACCCAGGGACAGAAAAATGCAAACACCAAACAATATAAATTCAATATCATTGACACTCCTGGGCACGTGGATTTTACAGTAGAGGTGGAGCGCTCATTGCGTGTGCTGGATGGCTTGCTGGCATTGTTCTGCGCTGTATCGGGCGTTGAGCCGCAGTCTGAAACTGTTTGGCGCCAGGCCAACCGGTATAAAGTCCCGCGTATTGGTTTCGTAAATAAAATGGATCGTGCAGGAGCTGACTTTTTGAATGTGGTCAAACAGGTGAAAGAAATGCTTGGTGCCAAAGCTGTTCCTTTGCAGTTGCCTATTGGCGCTGAAGACAGTTTTAAAGGTGTTGTCGATTTGATACAAATGAAAGGAATTATCTGGGAAGAAGAAACCAAAGGGATGACCTATAAAGAAGTGCCTATTCCCGAAGACATGAAAGATGATGTGGCCGAATGGCGGCAGCATTTGATTGAAGCGGTGGCAGAATATGATGATAAATTGTTAGAGAAATTTTTTGAAGACCCTAACAGCATTACTGAAGATGAAATTCATGAGGCGATCCGGAAAGCCACGATTGATATTTCTATTATCCCGATGATGTGCGGATCATCATTCAAGAACAAAGGAGTGCAGACTGCGCTCGATGCCATTGTGCGTTATTTGCCTGGCCCGATGGATATTGAATCAGTAAAAGGGACAGACCCTTCAACAGGCGAAGAGCTCGAGCGCAAGCCCGATGCGAAAGAACCGTTTTCTGCTTTGGCATTTAAGATCATGACCGATCCTTTTGTTGGAAGGCTTGCATTCTTCCGTGCATATAGCGGTCATTTGGATGCAGGCTCTTATGTGCTCAATACGCGAACAGGAAAGAATGAGCGCATTTCGCGCATCATGCAGATGCACGCAAACAAACAAAACCCGATCGATTTCATTGAAGCCGGCGATATTGGCGCTGCTGTTGGTTTTAAAGATATCAAGACAGGAGATACGCTTTGCAACGAAGACCAACCGATAGTCCTGGAAAGCATGACTTTCCCCGAACCGGTTATTTCTATAGCCGTTGAGCCAAAAACCCAGGCCGATGTCGACAAAATGGGAATGGCAATTGCAAAGCTTGTTGAAGAAGACCCTACTTTGAAAGTGAAAACAGATGAAGAAACAGGCCAGACGATTTTGAGCGGTATGGGTGAGCTGCACCTCGAAATTATTGTGGACAGGATGAAGCGTGAATTCAAAGTGGAAATTAACCAGGGCGCTCCACAAGTTGCATATAAAGAAGCCTTCCAGGCTACAATTGAACATAGAGAGATATTGAAGAAGCAAACGGGGGGCCGCGGTAAATTCGCAGACATCGTTTTCGAGCTCGGGCCCGCCGATCAAGAGTTTTTGAAGGAAGACAAAGGGCATTACCAGTTCGTTAATGATATTTTCGGTGGATCTATCCCTCGTGAATTTGTGCCTGCGATCCAGAAAGGTTTTGAAAGCGCAATGACCACAGGGGTATTGGCAAGCTATCCTGTCGAAAATATGAAAGTCCGTGTATTCGATGGAGGCTTCCATGCAGTGGACTCGGACTCTATGTCTTTTGAGCTCTGTGCAAAACAGGGCTTTCGTGAAGCAGCAAGAAAAGCAAAACCTGTTTTGCTCGAGCCAATAATGAAAGTGGAAGTGATTACCCCTGATCAATATATGGGCGATGTTACCGGTGACCTGAACCGTCGCCGTGGTATTCTTGAAGGTATGGACAGCAGGAACAATGCACAAGTGATCAGGGCGAAGGTTCCCTTGAGCGAAATGTTCGGCTATGTTACGCAGTTGCGCTCGCTTTCTTCCGGCCGGGCCACTTCAACCATGGAGTTCTCTCATTATTCGCCAGCCCCCAATAATATTGCTGAAGAAGTGATCGCTAAAGTGAGAGGGAAAGTGAATGCCTAATGTTTAGGCCAACATTTGTTATTTGCAGCCTCGCCAAACCGGCGAGGCTGTTTTTTTTGAGTGATGGCATTAACAATTAATTTGGCCTTGCATTAAACTTTTTAGCTTTATATCCTCAATCTTTAAAAATATAATGAATCAGTTATGAATAGGCCCCTGAACAGTATAGGTATTTTATCAGCAATGGCGATGGTTTTTTCACTTACAGTTTCGGCACAGGTATATGTTGCTGTTAAACCTGTAGCGCCAAAAGCTGTTCGCCCTTCAAAACCA
>JAFEAJ010000003.1 GCA_018266455.1 Bacteroidota bacterium | reverse complement strand
CATTATAGCAAAACCATTTGCATATACTTCCTGACCTCATAATAAATTTCAATCTTTGTAGGGTTATAGCCAAAAAATAATTTCAGGGCCAGGTAAAAAACACAAGGAGTTTAACAAAATCCCAAGTTGTCCATAACAGCACCCCATGGTTTTTTTACAAATGAGGCTTTAGAACAGGCCCTGCAAACAATACTGAAAGAGCTCTCCTATTTTGAAGCCGGCTTGCTATTTTAAAATGAATCGAAACAGGAACAACCGGATGAAGGCTTTCAATTCGCTCCTTTAAACGCAGCCATAACAGCTTCTGCTATTTTTTGCCTTATCGCCCCTACATTATAGTATTCGCCAGTTTCAAGCAAACCCATATTTTGCCTGTTGATGAGCAGGATCACAGATGTGCCGATGGAAGGGATAACAGCAATGCTTGTTCCTGTGAAACCTGTGTGGCCAAAACTCCCGGCGGGCGCATTCTTGATAACGGAATACCCGGTATCCATCATCCAGCCCATGCCATTCTGGAATTTGTCTTGCGTTAAAAAGGCTTGTATTGTTTTTGAAGATATAAATTGGAAGCCTCCTGCGCTTCCATGATGCATCAGCACGTCCACTAATTTTTGAATATCTGATACAGTAGAAAACAATCCTGCGGCCCCGGAAACTCCTCCATTAGCATACCAGGCATTGCCATCGTTCACTTCCCCGCGCAAAGCATATTTTCGCCAGCCATTCCATGAATCCGGGTCAATTCCCTTTATAGAAAACCCAAGTGAAGGGTCATGCACCATTCGGTATTCGTAAGGATTGCCAAGAGAGGTTGCCGCTATTTTTTTGGGCCTGCCTGTTTTGAGCGGATTATAAGTTGTGCTGCTCATGCCCAATGGGCCGAAAATATTTTTTTGTTCAAATTGGTCTAAAGCCATTCCTGAAATGTGTTCAATAATTTCTCCGAGAAGCACAAAACCAAGATCGCTGTACTTGCGTTGCCTGCCAACAGGGAACTTTAGCGGCAGTTCCCCGATAAGCTGATAAGACTGTTCCTTGTTCGAACAGGTATAAAAGAGCGGGTACCATTCATATAGTCCGGCAGTATGCGTGAGCAGGTGGCGAATTGTTATGGAGTCCTTGTGTTCGTTATTAAAAGCAGGTATATATTTCCCCACGGGGTCATCTACATTCAACAGCCCCCGGTCCTGCAAAAGCATAATAGATGTGGTAGTGCCAACTACTTTCGTCAGCGACGCCAGGTCGAAAAGATGGCTTGTCGTCATTTTTTCCGGAGGGCTTAACAAGATATGGGGAAAGTCATACTCCTGCGCATAACCATAAGCGTGGGCATAAACAACCTTCCCATCTTTTTTGATTTGAACAACCGCCCCGGGGATTTTAGCAGCATCAACTTCAGCTTGCAGGATACTGTCAACTTTAGCAATCAGCTTCGGTTGATTTATTTCCTGCGCATGAAGAAAAAAAGGCAAGTTGAGGGCGAGCAAAATTAAGAGCCCGGATCTGTGCATTAGCATCTCTACATTCAAATCATTTAAAAAAATCAAACCAATTTACCATCCATGCTGAAAATAAACTTCCATACTGGAGAAGCATTTTCAAAATCTTATCCTTCAAGGCCATGAATATAAGCCGCACTGTCTTTAAATTTATCCAGGTTCATCTCTACAAAGAAATTTTTTACCCCACCAATTTTAGCGCTTGCAAAAAAATCTTTCCAGTCAATAACGCCCTGGCCAATCGGGGCCTCCTTTTTATCAGTAGTCCAATCTGACAAATGTGAAGAAATAAATCTTCCCGGATATTTTTTAAAATAATCGGCAGCTTTGTATCCCAAATTAATTACTTCAGTCTGAAATTGCATCTTGATCAAAGACGGATCAAAGCGGCTCATCAGCGCATCATAGATCAATTGGCCATCAAGTTGTGCAAATTCAAATTCATGGTTGTGGAAGCCGGCCTGCATGCCCGCTGCTTGTATTTTTTCGGCTGCTTTGTTCAGTTTTTCAGCCGATTCCAAATAATCTTTTAGCCCTGCTGCTTTAGGCAGCCAGAATGTAGAGCAGATCATTTGCTCAAGGCCCAACGCATGAGCAAATTCAATGCGCTCCTCAAGATGATCTGTCAGTTCGCCAAATCCAAAATGACAGCTTGGGCAGCTTAGGCCGGAGTCGTTAATGAGCTTTTTCATGTCTGACGCCTTCATGCTTACCAATGGCCCAAAGCCAATGGCAGCATAGCCTTGCGGCGAGCACATTTCAGTAAGCTGGTATCCCATGCCGGCCATCATCTTCAACGTTCCGGCAAAATCTTTTGCCAGCCTGTCTCTTATTGGAAATGTTTGAAACCCGATGGGAAGGCCGCTCACTTTTTTAAATGCTGACAATAACAAGGGCATCTGTGATAGCGCCATTGTTGCAGCAATGCCTTTTGTGGCATCCGAAATAAATTTTCTTCTTTTTATATTTTTCATGGCATACTTTTTTTATACAAGTACTGATCATATTGATGTGATGTTCCACCCCTGCCGGTATTCACGGTCGAGATACTTATTGGCATCAGGCACATTGGTGATCTTTCGGTTGGCAGCATCATATTTCAGCAGTTTTCCTGTGCGCAAAGCCACCGCATATAAGTTGATCGCTTCAGTAATGTCTTCCGCTTCAGAAAAATTGCCAGGGTATTGCTTACCGGTTTTGCAGGCATTAATAAACAAGGGCAAAGCTTCAGATGTTTGTTCCACCTGGCTGCGCTTATCAACTATTGTGCTTGAAGGGGCATCCATTTTTTTACCAGAAATAATCACAGGGGCCTGTACATTAAATCCTGCAAGTATTTTTCCTTTATCGCCCACAAACATCATTCCTTCTGCAGGCAGTTCTTTATTTTCTATCATCAGCTCTTCGGGGATCGGCGGTCGCATGCCGCCATCATACCAGCACAGGTCGACGGCAGGCCTGGATCCGTTGGCAGGATATTTGAACCTTACTGTGCATGCTGCCGGGAACGAAAAATCATTTTTTATCTGGTAAGGCACAGGGTCATGCATACCGCAAACGTGGCTTAGGTTAGGAATCACCGTTGTTGGCCCCTTTAGTTGCAGCGCATTGAACACAGTCCATAAACTATAATGCCCCATGTCGGCCATTGATCCGCCCCCAAAGTCATACCAGCCACGGAAAACCATATTGGTGTAGTTGGGGTGATAAGGCCGGTAAGCTTCAGGGCCCAGCCACAGCTCCCAATCAAAATCATTGGGCACTGCAGGAGTATCGGCAGGGAGCGTGGGATATTGTGGCCACACAGGCCGGTTCGTCCAATTGTGTATTTCTGCCAGCGTTCCGATAGCTCCGCCATTTATCCAGGACATTACCGTTTCCATAGACCCGTTCGAGTCCCATGGGATCAGGTGCGTGATCACTTTGGGGTTATCGCGTGCTGCCTGGATCACCTTCTTCCCTTCTATCAACCGATTGGAAAGCGGTTTGTGCACCAGCACATGTTTATTGCGTTTGATGGCCGCCATTGAAATGAGGCCATGCAAATGATCGGGAGTCATGATCTTTACCGCATCAAGGTCTTTTTCTTTTTCAAAAAGCTCCCTGAAATCGGCATACGCTGCGCAGCCTTTATATTTTAATTCAGGTCGGGCATTTGCATAAAAACCATCAACAATGGATTTCCCGTTGTCTCTCCCCCCGGGTATCATATTGTCTCCGCCCTGTTCCCAATGAGGATCTTTGATTGCTTTCCTGATCTCGCTCTTAAGCCAGTCTTTGGCCCAATCCTTATATCCTATGGCCTCTTTATTGGGATCACAAACAGCCACTACCCGGAACTGGTCATTTGCAAGAAGGGGCAGCATTTCCCTGATGCCTTGTGTTCCAACACCAATGTAAGCAAGCGTTATTTTATCGCTCGGGGCAACATGGCCTTTGCCGCCAAGAACATGCCTTGGCACAATAGTAAAAGCAAGGGCAGAGGTTGCTACCGTGCCAACAAACTTTCTCCTGGTGAGATTTGAATGGAACGGGGAAGAAGTATTGCCCATGCTATTTTGGGGAATTAAAAAATTTTTCTTTTTCATATAGCTGTAATTTATTGTTAAGGAAGAACATTAAATGTAATGCTTTGGCCTAACCCAGTGAAATATATTTTTGGGGGCCATAAAACGTACAGCTTGTTTTTCAGGTATGCATTATCGTTATTCCTGAAAGCTGCCTGATCTCTTGTGCGATTTTTGCAATGGCAAAACAGCAGCTCAAACCCACCCTGTGAACAAAAAGCATTTTGATAAACCCATAAAACCGTGGCAATAAATGGGGCAGCCCCTTTCGATTATAAGCGCAAGGTATTAAGAAGCAGCAAAGATATAAACGAACAAGAAAAGCATGACTGTTGATGATATCGATGCTGCAAAATTTGTAATAAAGCAGTTTTGCTAATCATAAAAACTGGCACAACAGGTGCTCAAATTTTTCAACCACATCTTGGCCATCCAAAACACTGCGCAGGGAAAAATAGTTCATTGGAAAAAAACGGCCTGTAACACTGCTTATTCTTATTAATAATCCGAATCTTTTTATGAAACCAATGACGAAAATCATTGTTTTGTTGTAATACGGTCATCAAAATCAGAAAATGCTGTTTTTATCTTTGCTCAAACTTATATAAGCTATGAAAAATATTGAAATGACATATACTGACAGCCAGGTTTACCCGGGAAAATATGTGCCTCTCATGAATGAAAAAGAAGTTGCCCAGCAAGCAAAGCATTTTAGAAGGAACAAGGCTGTGCAACATGCTGCCCAATTGTCAGAATCGCAGGGAACATTTAAGATCGAACTGGTTATGCCTGGAATAAAAAGAGAAGAAATCATGATGGCATCAGACCAGGATACTATTTTTATTTGCGTGCCACATCAAAAGCAGGCCGGGATGCACCAAAAAAGCCCGCACTCACTAAAAAGGGATTTCGGTGGCTTTAACCGCCAGATCAAATTACCGCCGAATGCAGACACACAATTTGTTTCGGCTGAATACAAATCAGGAACACTGCATATCCATGTGCCGAAGTCAAGCAAGCCTTTAAAAAACCCGCATACACAAATTGCAGTTTATTAACAAATGAAGACCGGTGTTCTTTGCGCTTCCTTTCCCTGCTCTTCTTTTATAAAATTCTATTATTCACATTAAAAAATATCGCTTCCTGAAGGTTTTAATCCGTCAAAGGAAACGATACTTGTTTTCATCAATTTTTGCATAACATAGCAATCCTGCAACCGTAGAAACAATAGCCGTTGCAACCTGTCCTGATGCGCATCAAATGCAGCCTGCAATAAATAAAACTTCACAATGGGTCGTCATCTTTTGCATGATACATTATGCAAAAAGGGCGGTCTTTCGCGATCCGGTTAAGCCTCGATAGCAATTCAGCAGCATTTCGGTTGCCTGTCATTTCCTTCTTCGATTTTTCAAAAACAAAACCATCATGCCTTTTCCCAGAAACCTTATAACTGGCAGTTTTCAATCCTGCAACATGCATATAATGGATGTCTGTTTTGTTTTGCATAAAAAACAAATTCATACAATAAATTTACGGGAACAGGAACGCTATTAAAAGGATTTTCATCACCGG
Organism: Bacteroidota bacterium; assembly: GCA_018266455.1. Lineage (GTDB taxonomy): Bacteria > Bacteroidota > Bacteroidia > Chitinophagales > Chitinophagaceae > Puia. Next base: position 76,502 of record JAFEAJ010000003.1, on the reverse strand, counting down.
AAAGGCTGAGCAACATCACCACCAATCCTACTTCAATAAAAAATCGGTGATTAGCCTCATCGGCAGCGTTGATGTACCTCTTTGCTTTTAGCTGCTTGGTTTGGATATATTTGAAGTGCAAATAATATTTTTAATGTTTAAATTATATTTTATGGGAACAAAATCATTAATAAGGGGAAGCGAAACAATCCCTGCATTGTTCAACGATGTTATGCGTCCATGGAGCTGGCACGACTGGTTCGATAATGGCGGCATATTCAACAGAACATTGACGGTGCCGGCAGCCAACATCATAGAAGACAAAAACGGCTTCAATGTGTCGCTTGCTGTTCCAGGCATGAAGAAAGATGATTTTACCATTGATGTAAATGGCAACATGCTTACCATTAGCTGCGAGGTTGAAGAGAAAAAAGAAGAAAGAGATGCCAATTATACAAGAAAGGAATACAACTATTCATCTTTCGCTCGCAGCTTTACATTACCTGATGAAGTAAATAGGGAAAAGATTGAGGCGCACTACGAAAACGGAGTTTTAAAGGTGGCCCTTCCAAAAAAAGAAGAAGCCAAAAGGCTTGAAACAAGCAAGCACATTGCTGTTAAATAAGCTTGTTTTATGTATGCGCTGCCGACCGCCGCAGTTGCGGCGGTCTTTTTATTAAACTCAATAATAAATTCCGAAAGAACGATAAATGGCTATTATCCGCAACAGAATGGCTAATCCTGCTCACTAAAATTGATTAGTAAAACCCACCCGGGCATTAAAAAATTTTTTATTCTAGCGTAATTCCTATGCCAAAAGAAGTTCCGATATTGAGCCAGTTTAGGCATGAAAGGGACACCTGGAAACGGTTGTTGATGTTCGCCGAAGAAGAAAACAACATTTTAAAAAACAGGATTGCCGAAGTAGTGATCAGCATGAGCAACAATAGCAAAGCGTTATTGGAAAAGCTGGATGAGTTTCAAAACGCCTTTATAATGGAGGATAGAATCATCATGTCCCTTAAAAATGAAATAAATGAAAAAAACAGGCTTTTGAACAATGATTTTTATAAGAATGACAGCCTCTTCATAGAAGCCAAAAAACAACAAAAAATAATGCGAACAAGAATTGAAGAAACAGAAGCTGCATTCAATAAATTAAAAATAAACTTTAATGCCTTCCTGGGCGAAACATTATAATTATAGGCGGCTTCATTTTGCATATCCGAAACCTGGTAAAATACCGCTCCATCCCTTTCTGTTGAAAAAAGTTTAAGCATAAACCACATCTTCCAGCAGTGTGCCTTCTTTTCACTTCACTTCATGAACAGCCATAACAGGCAGATGTGTATGAAGTATCAATCGTTTTGAATGGCTGTGCTGAAAAATCCGATCTATAAAATTGCGCCTCTTGGGGATAATGACCAAAAGGTCAAGATTGTTTTTTTTAGCGAACTTATTGATTCCTTCTTCTACATCATCGTCTTCAATAAAATCGTAAGTAGGGCTCAAATCTGTAAGCATTTCCTGCAACCAGCCGGATTCGGCAATCGTTGCCGGATCAAATGACCCCACATGTTCAGGGTTTACATGAAGCACGTGAAGCTCTGCCCGAAACTCATTCACAAGATTTTTTATTTCAAGTACAGGAGTCGTTCCTATCACTTCTTTTAAATCGCAAGCAAGCCCTATTTTTTTCAGGCTTGCAAATTTTGCTTCCGCAGGCACAACAATCAGTGGCCATGAAAGTTTCTTCATGGCTGAAATTGTTTTCGCGCCAAATAGGAACCTTTCATACACATTGCCACTTTCTGACCCCATAACAACCGCATACGGTTCAACCAACTTGCAATAATCAGTTATGCTTGGCACCACGTCGCCCTCAATCAATTCAGTATTTAATCTAATTTTTCCGCCAATTCGCGCTTGAACTTTCTCTTTTAATGAGCTCATGCCTTCTTCCGCCCCTGCAAATATTTCTTTCGCACTAAATTCCTGAATAGGTATTTCGCCGTAGGTGACAGGTATGGAAAATACATGAACAATAGTCAAATCAGCTTTCATTGCACATGCAAGGTCAGCGGCATAATTCACCGCATTTACTGAAAGAGCAGAAAAGTCAGTGGGAGCAATTATCGTTTTCATGTTATTTTTTTTAAATGGCAATAATTTTATTAGAACAATATGTCGAGATGCTTTCAACATAATTACACCAAAAAATCCCTTGCTTCTTTTTTGTTTTGCATTTTAATAACTTCTTCTACTACCTATTCAACAAATAAAGCTAAACCAGGATTCGTTCGATAAGTATGATGCCAGTCAATTTCCACACTGATTGTGCGCACTCTTCTTTATGTTAAACAACACTGAAAGATAAAATGTTGGCAATAGGGCTAATTGGCAAGTAGCATAAAAATGGCACAAAAAAACCCGCCGCAATAATGCGGCGGGAAGAAAGAACCAACATAAACGAGCCTTTTTACAGCGTTGGCTGAAATATTTTATTTTATAGTCTTTACCCTTTTCACATGCCACCAGCCTGTTTTATCGACTGCTTTTCCACCCAGCTTTTTGTCAATATAGCTGCTGTCCCACGCACCGCTGCTGCTGCTATCAAATCGATGGAGCCATTTCTCTTTTCATCAAAAGCATTAAAAGAAACTTATTCTGATCAATTTTTCAGCTTCATGCTTTCTTTAAGATCCTGCCAGTCCTGCCCAGGTTCTTTTTAAGAAAATGAAACATCGACCCCGGCAAATTAAACAGAGGGGTCTGCAAAACACATGATTGTCCTCAATTTTTCAGATGATTAAGGTCATGTAATGCCCGGCGAAAATAATCAGGCATCAAATTGATTGTTATCATTTTTTGTGTAAACCCAATTTCCGAAGTTTATAACAGGCCGGCAAAGTAGAAAACGAAAGGAGCCAACCTTATCTTTTAATCTAAATTTATTTTTATGAAAACAAACATGAGCAGTACTGACAGGGTAATAAGAATCGTGGCCGCTGGCGCACTATTCATTTTATGGTTTGAAGACCTTAGCGTCAAAGGGCTTCCCGGAGCAATCTTGCTTGCAATAGCCGGGGGTTTCTCCATTACCAGCTTTATCGGCTATTGCCCGCTCTACGCATTATTGGGTGTGCGCACCAATGGGAACAGGAAACAACGCCATGCTCCGAAATGAAGCACTACATTTAAAATAATGTAGGGTATTTTTGAGAAACGAAATGGATTCCCTAACACATATAGCATTAGGCGCTTGCATGGGTGAGGCTTTTTTTGAAAAAGGGTTTGGAAAAAAGGCTATGGCGTGGGGAGCCCTTGCACAAAGCATCCCGGATATAGATTTTGTCGCGTCATTCTGGCTAAGCACTCCAGAAAACTTATTGGCACACCGTGGTTTTACCCATTCTGTACTATTTGGTTTGATGATCGTCCCTGTATTTGCGCTTTTAGCTGACAGGCTACACCGTCCGCATAACATTGCATTCAGGACATGGATAACCTTTTTTGCAGCCGAAGTATTTTTTCATTTGTTCATCGATGGCTTTAACAATTATGGGGTAGGCTGGCTTGAGCCCTTCAGCCATGCACGCTATTCTTTCAACACGATTTATGTTGCAGACCCGTTTTTTTCCTTGTGGCCGGGCATTGCCTGTGTTGCTTTGATTTTTTTGAAAAGCAACAGCCACAAGCGCACATTCTGGTGGAAGTTTGGGCTCATTATCCCTTTTGTTTACCTTTCGTATTGCTGCTTTAATAAATTCAAAACTGACCAGGAGGTTAAAGGAATTTTTGAAAAAGAGCATATACCGCATCAAAAATATTTCACTACTCCTACGCCATTGCAAAACTGGTTATGGTATGTGGTTTCAGGAAACGACACAGGTTATTACGTGGGGTTTCGATCTGTTTTTGACCATGAAAAGAAAATGAGCTTTCAGTATTTCCCAAAAAACGATTCTCTGCTTAAACCTATTGGGCACATTGAGGACTTGCAAAAATTAATTCGTTTTTCCCAACAGTTTTACACCATTGAAAGAATGCACGATACATTAATTTTTAATGACCTCCGGTTCGGCCAGGTCATTGGCTGGGAAGACCCGCATGAGCAATTTGTGTTCCATTATTATTTGCAATATCCCGAAGAAAACAAACTGGTCGTACAGAGGGGAAGGTTTGAAAAGTGGAACTGGGAGACATTAAAATCACTATGGCAGCACATTAAGGGAAATTAACGCTGGTGCCTGAAATAGAAAGTGAACAAATAAAAAATCACCTTAAAAAGTTTGTAGGAAAGCCATTGCATAAATTGGCTAAAAATATTTTTTACTCCATTATGCTGCCCAGGAACAACAGGGATGCAATTTTCATCAATTATCGTTTCCAGCGTTTCCCTCACTTGTTGTGCAAATGTGTTATTACGAACGTCTAAATTTAATTCAATACTGGCATAAGCGCTGATGTCGTTGATATTATACGAGCCAAGGGTCACCCACCTGTCATCGCAAGCAGCAATTTTTCCGTGCAAGATATTTTCCTGGTATTCATATAGCTCTACTCCATTTCGCAACAACCAGGCATATAGCCAGCGCTCAGCCATTTTGGCCAGCATTACATCTGAACGGCCTGCCGCAATTACCCTGATCTTTACTCCCCGTTTTATTGCCTGCACCATTTGCTTCCTGATTATTTTGCCAGGCAAAAAATAGCTGCATAACATAATAACCTGGGTGTGGGCATTGCGGAGCATGGTAACATAAGTTTTTGATATCTCATTTTTTCTCCTTACCCAATCGTTGCGGCACATCTTCACTTCGTTCCTTTCTGGCTCAGGAATATCAAATAAAAGTTTTTGTTTTTCACAAGGGGTCAACTCCATTTTCAACGGGTAGCCATTCCATGTTTTCCAGCAAAGCACGCAAAGAGGGGCAGCAATCTCCCCTTCTGCAAATAACGCAAAGTCGAGCCAGGCAGGCTTTCCCGGAAGGTCATTATACTTATCCGCAATGTTTATGCCTCCTACCAGGGCAAACTTTGCATCAGCTACAGCCACCTTATGGTGCAGCCTTCTGCCAAAATAGAAATATTTGCTTTTGAAAATTGGCGCAAAAAAACGGAACTGGACACCCGATTTTTTTAGGTCGGCAATGAACGCACCGGAAAGGGACTGAGAGGCATATCCATCAGCCAGCAGGTGCACTACAACATTTCGCTGCACTGCTTTTTTAAGCGCTTCGGCTATCATCCTCCCGGTTTCGTCATCATTATAGATATAGGTCTGGATATGCACGCTTTCCTTTGCCTTATTGATAAGCTGCAAAAGTTCATCAAAATATTGTTTGCCGCTACGGATAAGCCTCACGCGATTAACTGTAGTATATTGTTGGTGCCTTATCTTTTTTTTACTGGGCATAAAGGAAAATATACAGATGGCCCCCCAAATTGTTCAGGCCCATCACCACAAAAATATAATGCTCTTCATTTTTAATCAACCCATTTGTGCACAGTACACAAGGTTATTTTTTAAGCACCACGTTCAAATGCTTCAATGCGCCTTTGAACAGTTCAAACCAACCTGTGCAGGCCAAGCTTACGACCAGGCAGATAAGATAATGTCGTGGGCTGATTTGGGTTAATTCAAAAATATTTTGTAACGGGCTGATGAAATAAATCGACGAAAGAAAAGCGATGGAAAATAAAACTACATAAGGCGACAGCGAATTCTTGTAAAAAATTGTTTTATTGATGGTTTCGTAGAACGACCGGTTTACAAACGTGAGGAACAAATTGCTAAGCAATAATGTAGTAAAAACGAGTGCCCTTACATACCGGATGGGGTACCCTTTTTGCATGAAAAAGAAATAAACAGCTAAAACACCGGATGCAATTATCAATCCCTGCACAAAACTTACCAGTAGTTCTTTTGCAGAGAACATATTTTGCTTTCTTGGCCTGGGCCTGCGATGCATGATATTGCTTTCAACAGGCTCCCTTTCATAAAAAATTGAGCAGGTAGGCCCCATGATCAGTTCCAGGAAAATGACATGAACCGGAGTAAAAATATTAGGAAACCTCCATCCCAATAAAAGTGGCATCGAGGCTGTTAACAGGATGGGGATATGGATGGAAATGATGTAGCGTATTGCTTTTTTTAGATTACTGTAAATTTTTCTTCCCTGCTGAATGGCTTCCGTAATTTTATCCAGGTTGTCATCGGTAATAATAAGGTCTGCGGCCTCTTTCGCAATTTCTGTTCCTTTGTTGCCCATGGCAATGCCAATATGCGAAGCCCTGAGCGCAGGGCCGTCGTTCACGCCGTCCCCTGTCATGGCAACAATATTGCCTTCTGCTTTCAGCACCTCAATTATTCTCAGCTTTGCATCAGGGAAAGTCCTTGCATAAATGTTGGTATCTTTTACGGTCATCGCAAGCTCGCGGTCTGTCATTTTCATGATTTCATTGCCTGTCAGAAATCTTGAATGGTCTTTTATCCCGGCCAGTTTGCCAATATTCATGGCTGTTTCAGCATAATCGCCGGTTAACAATTTTATATTGATGCCTGCCTGGTGCCATTTTTTGAAAACATCAGCTACATTTTTTTTAGGCCTGTCATGTAATGCAATAAATCCTTCGAGCTTCCATGTAAAATCATCCTGCTGCTGAGGGAACGGCCCGTCATGCCCCAAGGCGCTGCACACTCCCAGAACGCGATAGCCTGAGGATCCCATTTGACGGACAATGGCAACCGCTTTTTCCAACTGATCCCCATCCAGCCTGCACGCGCTCAAAATCCTTTCCGGGGCGCCTTTTGCCGCCACCCAGTTTCTTTCCCCATCGGTGTACACATGCGTCATCATAGGCGGCTTGCCGCTTAACGGATATTCATGAATCATCCGCAAGCGATCTGTTTGCGTTTCGCCCTCGTAAGATGTATATGCCTCCACAATTGCTTTTTCCATTACATCAAAGGGTTCTGGCTCGCTGGCAAGCCTCGCAAAATGAAGCACATTCAAAGCCTTTGATGTTTTCCTGTCACCCAATTCTTCAACAATGCCGGTCTCAAAATCATAAATTTTTTCTACCTGCATTTTATTCTCGGTAATCGTTCCTGTTTTGTCGAGGCAAATCACGCTCACCGCTCCAAGGTTTTCAATAGTTTGAGGCTGCCTGGTAATAATGCCCAGTTTTGCCATGTGCGATGCGCCTAATGCCATAAATGAAGAAAAAGCAACAGGGATTTCTTCGGGCAGGGCTGCCATGATCAGGGTAAGCCCAGTCAATAAGCTTTGTACAATATCGTTAGTGTGCAGATAATTGATTAGCCATATCAATGCAAAAGCAAAGACCCCCATGGTAGCCATAACACCTACAAAACGCGAAATTTGCTCCTGCAGCAATGTTTTGGGCGTTGCAATTGCACTGATGGATTTCCCCAGCTTGCCAAGCTCAGTGTTAACGCCAATGGCTGTAACTGTTGCATAACATTTGCCGGAACCTATCGTAGTTCCCTGGAACAGGGCGTTGCTGCCGTCTGAATTGCTTTTTTCAACAGGTACAGATTCGCCTGTTATTACCGACTCGTTCACCGATAAATCATTTGATTGGATCACTATTGCATCAGCAGGTATCCTGTTGCCTTCCTCTATGATCATCAGGTCGCCAGGCAACAAATTTTCTGATAAAATCATTTGTTCTTCTCCATCCCTCACTACTGTTATTTTGGGTTCCACATATTTTCTTAGAGCAGCTACTGCCCTATCGCTTTTCGCTTCCTGATAAACAGAAATTGCAGCCACAAACATCATGGCTGCCAGCATCAAAAAGCCTTCGCTGATTTCGCCTAAAATAAAATAAAGTGCACTGCCCCCAAGCAATAACAGGAACATCGGCTCTTTTATAACTCCACTGATAATATAAAGTTTCCCCTTGCTTCGGCCAGATGTGAATATGTTTTTTCCAAATTGCTTTTGCAAAAGCGGCACATCCCGGCTGTTCAATCCTGATGTTTTTGTTGTTTGCATGTTTAATTGAATGAATAAGATAGCAAAATAAGCCAGCCAACAACAGCATCACCATCAGTACTCCGAATGATGAAGATCAACTTCCGTACACAATTGTTTAGCTATTTTCACTAAAGTATAAATAAAATAGATTTAAAGATGCCAACAATCAAAGTATTGGTGCCAACGGACTTCTCAGGAAATTCAAAAACAGCTTTTAGGTTCGCTATTCAGTGGTCAATACAGCAAAAAATTGAGCTGCAGTTTTTACATGTATTCCATATAAACAGGATACCGCAATGGACAGATTATGATTATAAAAAATACATCAGCTCTGAAAAAATATTTTACGAAAACAAGCTGAAGCAATTTGCATCAGGTATTTACCAATCTTCAGGCATAAAAGCCAAAAAACACGCGTGTATTGCCTTGCATGGCGCTTCTGCAGATATCAGCATTATGGATTATTGCCTTCAAGAGGGCGATATCAGTTTTATATGTATTGGCACCAGGGGAGCTGGAAAAATAAAAAAAATATTTGGTACGCACTCGGGGAACCTCATTACCAAGTCCCAGGTTCCGGTGATTGCTGTGCCTAAAAGTTACGGTAGAAGGAAACCAATAAAAAGCCTGCTGTATGTAACTGATTTTTCTCTCCCTGAAAATGAACTGAAGAAAGTATTTGAGTTTGCCAGGCCATTGAAAGCAAGCGTAACCATGCTCCACCTGGCCTGGCCTGGCTCTGTACCACCAGATAGGGAAGCCATTGAAAAGAAATTAATGGGCAAGCATGGCATTGATTTTAAGCTAAAGATTGTCACTGACGATTTGTTCGATTCCTTGACCGAGGGCCTTAAAGCCCAGGTTGAAATGCTTAAGCCATCAATGACCATTATGTTCACTGATCAAAGCAGGACTTTGTTCCAAAAAATTTTCTCACCAAGCAGGGCGGAACAGCTTTCTTTTGAAACAAAAGTGCCGCTATTGGTGTATAAAAAAGAGTAGGTAATATATGGCAATGCTATAAAATGATCTGTATGGAGAACGATGTTACTAATATTGATGCCATCAGGTTCGGATACATAGTAAGCATATTGGTGGCAATGTTGATTGTATCTATTCACTTTCAGCAAATAAAAAACGCGATTGTTTATATGCTGATGCAATTGTATGCATTCTTTATCCAGCATCACCGCTTGTAAAAAGCAAATGATCGTGACATTTATTACAACCCATGCTCCACCATCTTCAGGTAGCTGCTCATGAGCTGAAGGTATTTTGTTGTTTCTTTCAAAAACAAGTTTTTGGATCGGCTGTCACTGGCGGTTCGTGCCCTTAGGCTATTGACTTTAGCACGAATGTTTGCACGGTAGCTTTTATAATAAACGAAAAGTAATTTTTCTTCATCATTGCGCATAACAGGAAAAAAAATATTATAGTGCTTAATAAAGTGCTCTGCGAAGTTTCCCCAACCGTATGCATCAAGATCCATACATAAAAAAGCAATATCGTTAAGAACATCGACCTGCCGGTAATCGTCATTGAATTCAATGCAGTCAAATAATACAGGAGATGAAGGCAGCAAAAAAATATTCTTAGCATGAAGGTCTCCATGGCAGTCCCTAAAAAAACCCTCTTTTAGCCTCAACGCAAGAAGCTGTTTGCTTTTTTCAATAAACAGGTTTGATAAATTGATCGCCCCGCTAACCTGGGCAGCAGTTCTTTGCCCTATGCTCTCCTGCAGGAATTCTTTTTCATATTTCAAATCCAAAAACTTTTCCCCAACATCAGCAAGGTTTTTTTCAATCACAATAGCTGCTCGTTGATGAAAGCCGGCTATTTTTTCTGCAAGCTGTTCTATATCGTTCAATGTTACTTTCCCATCCTTTAACAACACATCCATCTGTCTTTCCCGGTTAAGCTTTCGCATCCTGACTGCATAATCCACAATTTTTCCTTCCACATTAGACAGGAAGAACTTATCTCCTGCTTTTTTTACCGGCAGCACATCGAGGTACACATCATCCCCGAACCTTTTGTTCAGGTCAATTTCTCTTTCGCAATAAAATTTCCTCTTTTTAATAGTAGAAAAATCAAGAAAATGATAATGGATGGGCTTTTTGATTTTATAAGCAAATTGGCCACATAAAACAACCCAGGAAATGTGTGTTTCAATGATTTCCGGATTACAGCCTGTTTCCGGAAAATTCCAGTGCAAAATTAAATTGTCTATATCTCCCCGTGTCATGCTTAATGGCAGTTTTGGATGATATAAGAACTAGCCCTGTTGATCAGGTCATTAATATTTGACTGGGTCGATTCCATTCTTAAATGCGGCCTTAATAGTGGTTCCCATTGCTTCCTGATGGCCTCGTACACTTTGAAATCAGCATCGCTGTCCACTCTTTTTTGTTGCAGCCTTTGCCTTATCAGTTTTTCATCAGCATACAATTCAACAAAACACAAACATGCAAGGTTGCTTATTTCCTTAAAAATTTTTTCTCTTAGCGCATTATTGTAAAAAGTAGCATCTGCTACAACATTTTTATGTTGCTGCACGGATTGCCTGATTTTTAAAAAAATTTCGTTGTACACTGATTGTTTTTCATGATCAGAATAGGTTTTGTTCGCGATCATGTTATTGCGCACATGGTCGCTATTAATATGATCCGCATTGATTGATTGAGCAAATTGTGAGGCGAAATAGCTTTTTCCGGAACCGGGTAAGCCAAGCACGATAACAACTACCGGAAGGGGCATGTTCTGTATTTTTAGGCTAATGAATTGAAAAGGCAAAGAACAACCCAAAAAATTTAGATTAAAATGACATCGGTCAATTGAAATGCTGAAGCCAATCAGCCAATACAAAATACTTCAGCATGAAAACGTCAAAGAAAGCCTCAATTGCTTAACCCGCTATGTCAAGGGACATCAGCAGGTATTGCCAAACTGTTGCTTATATTAAACAGTGACAGAAGAACAAAATTTACAGCATCCCAAAAGTGTCCAGCAAACCCAGCACCGCAATTATCAATACTGCAACAAATAAGAAGAGAGCCCCTTCCTGCAATTCCTTTTTCTTTACATTAGTTTGTTTCATAAGCCCAGCTATTTAAATACATGAAGTTAAAATTCAATCATTTTTTTCAATAATAATTTGCCGCACTTTGGGCAATAACTACTGTTCAATGTGCTTTTTCAAGAAAGAAGTTTGTTGTAAATGGTGCATTTACATAGCTGGGTGAAATGGCATCGTTTCTTTTGCAGGCAATAAAGTGAATTGGTACTGCACTCAGAGGAAAAATCAAAAATAAAGAATTTATTTTAAACCAGGGCAAGGCATTTTGATTTTGAGCCTAATTAATATCCACAAAAAGCAAGGGTAGTGATTTTCATTACAAGGCACTTGCAAAAAAAATTATTTGTTTTCGCTCCATTTACTAAAGCGCTTGAGGTCATTGATTTCAGCAGTTGACAAAGGTTCGTTGTTATCAAATTTCGTTTTGAGGAAAAGCGCTCTTTTATGCCCGGGGAACTTTGAAAGAATAGCTGCGATCAATTGTCCTGTCTCTGTATCTTTTTCAAAAAGAGGCTTAGGAGAAGGCAGTTCGGATTTATACCTGGTGGGCATTCGTTTAATGATTGCTTCAAGTGTCGCTAATTTCCCGGGAAGCAGGCCTTTTATTTTTGAAGCTTTGCCATAAAGCCCCTGCAATTGTTTCTTGCTTAAACTTCCCATGAGCTGGTAGCGTTGGTAAAGGCTTATCACAAATGATGAAACAGGATAAGCCAGAATGCATTCTTCCAGTATTTCATTAATAATATCAATCTTTCCTTTTTGTTTCTGCATAACCTGATTTGCGCTGATGCCTAAACAGAAATTATTTTAAAAATTGCATTGACGATTGTTATTTTTAAATTCAAATGCCCTAACAGCTTTATTTCTGTTAAGGCATTATTTATTTGATCAAAACTTTTGCCAGGGCTTACTTCAAGTGATTGCTCACTATTTTGGCCAGTTCGAACATAGATACCTGTGCTTTCCCGAAAACTGTTTTCAGTTTCGCGTCAGCATTGATCATCCTCTTGTTCTTGCTGTCCTGCAAGCCATTCTTTTTGATATGGTCCCATATCTTTTTAATCACCTCGGTTCTTGGCAGCGGTTTTGCCCCAATCACTTCTGCCAAGGCAGGGCTCGGAGTAAGTGGTTTCATGAAAGCTGCATTGGGTTTTCTTGCAGATTTCTTTTTTGGGGCCTTTTTAGCAGCTTTCTTAGCGGCTTTTTTTGCAGGCGCTTTTTTAGCAGCTTTTTTTGCGGGCGCTTTTTTAGCAGCTTTCTTAGCCGCCTTTTTTGCTTTAGCCATGATGGTTAGAATTAAATCGTTAGTAAATTATTAATAATTATAACCTGCTAAAAATAGTGATGTTTGACTGTGCCGCCAAAACAAACTGTTCAGAAATTGTGAACATAGCTTTAAATTTCTCTCTGGAAATTCAAAGTTTTTACGTATAATGCCCGGTTGGCGGGATTTTGAAAGGAAATGCCCCCTGACAACAGTTGTCTTCCCGATAAAATACAGGGCTGATTTTTTCAATAAGGGGATGGCAATCGGGTTGCCCGCCGGTTTTTATGAGCAGGGATTACAGGTGTCTATAACCGTTAAAACAAAAGGGAACTGGCAATTTTCAGCTCCATGCCATTGGATGTTTTATCACTATATTAATTCTCGTTTTTCTTTGCCTTGTTTTTTTTGAACAATCCAAATATCAATGCTCCCATCAAGGCTCCGTAAACCGTGCTGTTAACGGGTTTTGAAGTTATCAGGCAGGTGCCATTCGCACATCCGATTTCTTGCCAGTAAAGATACCCCGCAACAGCCCCTGTCAAAGCCCCTGCTATATAAATAATGTTTTTTTGGAGCCAACGGTTCATAAATAAATTAATAGGCAACAAGCATGATCAGAGGTGGGATACCATTTCTTTTGCTTCAATAATCCCCTGTTTTCGCCATGTTTCTTTGCCATTTTTATATACGATAAATGTAGGGAAGGCATCCACTCCCAGTTTTTTGCAAATTTCAACCTGGGCCCCGCCGTCAATTTTTACCAGTACAAATGGCAAACTGCCGTGGCTTTTTAAAGAATCTACTATCGGCGCCATTAACTTACACGGAGGGCACCACTCTGCCCCGAAATCAACAAGCACAGTCTTGTTACCCGGGATCTGCGAAAGGTATTCCTGCATGGAAATCTGTTTTGTTGCGCGAAAACCTTCTATCGGTTTGCCCGCTCTTTCCCACGCATTTATGCCGCCATTGAGGTTATAAGCAGTATATCCCTGTTTCCTCAGCCATTGTGCTGCGGCATTGCTTCTTGCGCCGCTAAGGCAATAAATGTATATTGGCTTTTTCTTATCCAGGGCCTCTGCACGTGATTGGAATTCAGTACGGTCGTTCCAGTCTGCCCAAAATGTGTTTTTAATGTGGCCAGACAAATATTCTTCTCGTGTCCTGACGTCCAGCAATTGAATGTTTTTCTGGGCGATTGCTTTTTGAAATTCTTCAACGGATAGATTGGTGTTTTGTGCATTACTTTGGCAAGACACCAGCAAAGCTGTGCATAAAATTGCCGGCATAGAATATTTCATGAGCATGTTTATGATTTTTTTACAGCACGGGTATTTAGCCCCAAAAAAGTGTATACCGGGCAAAAGCTTACCAGGCTGGTTAATATAAATATCGCTGCAATAACGAGCAGCGCAATACCCACAGCGCCATTTATGGTATTTGTGTAATACAATATAGCTATTACTACCGCTGCAAGCAGCCGGATCATGCGGTCTGCATTTCCCATGTTCTTTTTCATATTTGATATTTTTACAAAAGTATTTCAATTTATCAAGCCTGTTGGTAACTTTTATTACAATTTTTATAAGAAGCTGCCTAATATGATTTCACGAATTTCATATAACAGCGGTTCAGCTTTTCCAAATCTTGTAATCGATAACCAATCGAGAGCTCTTATATAAGCTTTTGAAAAGATTAAGACTATCCTGTTGGCTGGGGTAATGTACTGATTGTTTATAAGTATAGATAAATCTCCTCGTCCGGGCTTTTCATCTGGAATAATCAGCACGCCCGGTATTGTATCCCTGATCAGTTGCTTTTCCGTATACAAGGACCTTTCGTAAAAAACCGGGTGTTTGCGCTCGATTGATTCCATTAACAGGAACAGCCCCTGGGTCAGGGGCTGTTTTCTTTGATCACAGGGATATTACCTGCTGCTTTTGCTGAAAATGGTTTAGGGGCATTTGTTTTAAAGCAGCCCGTTTTTGTCTTCTTTATATTCGGCGGGAACCACAAACATGCTTGCAGGAAGGCTTTTGTGCTCTGCCTTCGCCAATTCTTCTGTTATCGCTGTTCTTTTTGATTTGATGGCCATTTTTACCATAAACCCATCACAGCCCATTTGTTTAAGCTGCTCGGCTACTATAGCAGAATACATGAAATTGCCGGTCTTTGCTTCAATACTGTTCATGATGCTTTTGAACCGGCCCTGCATAGGAACGTCATTGCTTCGCCAGATATCAAGTGTGTCTGTGGTCTTAAAAAAGCCGCCAAGGTTTTTATTTGAAATAACCCTAGCATGTACACAGTTATACCCAAGTATTTTATCTTCCCCTATTTTAGTTGCTACAGATTGCACTTTTTCAAGGCTCGCCACGCTGTCTCTGTTAAAATGATTGACGGTGTATGTTTTGTTTTCATCATCAATCAAAATGCTTTCGTTGGGCTTATCACTGCTCCCGATAAGAACAAAACTGAGCGGTTTGTCACCTGCCGTGTTTTTTGCCATCGAAGTCTCCACCCTGATTTTTCCGGATGAAGAAACATACATTTTTGTGCTGCTGATCAGTTGAATATTGCCTGTTGTGGTCAATTTGTATTCATAATACATATCGCCGTCACCAAAAACGGAGAGGAGGGTTCCTTTATCAGCCAAATTAGAATTGCCGCTTGTTGCCCCTGTACAGGCAATAATCGATGCGAACAGGAAAGCTGGTAAACAGGTTTTCATCATGTTTAATTTCTGAATGGTCATAAAAAAAATTTCACAGTTTAAAAAGCATTACAACAGCCAGCAGAAAAAATAAAACAGCAAGGACCAGGAATACCCATTTTATGAATGCTTTATTTTGTTTTGCCCAAGACATAGCTGAAGTATTAATCAATAATAACAACATGGGATATTGGATGGCTTCTTTTTACATAACCTTTCAAAATAAATTCCTACTACTGCAAAGACATCTATGGAACAAAATGCAGGTTTTATGATATTAGGCCGGTGATGGTTCTTTTCTTTTTATATTTCAAAAATGCAGGAAACCAGAACCAAGCTACAAATGAAACCGACGAACCCCATGCCGTAATCGACGAATATTTTTTTGTCCCAAACTTTCATGAAAATAAACTGCGGCAGGCCTTTTACTGCAAAAGTTTTTTGTGATCCAATACGGCCAATGCCCTGCCCGATGGACGATGCACAATATCAAAAACCTGCCATTGCTGCCTTTTATGAATGAAAAAGCGTAAGCATGCTTTGAGCATGTTACTTAAATGTGTACCTGGCGGACACCCCCACATTCGCGAGATAAAAATCATCGTAATAAGCATAAGGTTTAATGATGCCAATGGTGGGGCGGATGTCTGCAGAAACATCCAGCGGGATCTTAGAAAATTTATAATCTGCTCCTGCAGTCGGGAAAACGCCCAGCCCAAAGCCCCTGTAATAGGAATCACCTGAAAAAGTATTGAACGCAGTTGCCCCTCCGCCAATAAACCATTGCAAGCCCTGCACTGCATTTATCTTGAAGTGATATTGCAGGCTTAATGAACCGGAAAGGTTGAACCAGCTGTAACCAATGATGCCGTAATTGCGAAACCCGATATTTGCCTCAAGCGCAAGCGGGCTGCCCAAAAATGCTTTGAAAGAAACCGAGGCCAGGTCGTAATAGCCATCGCTAACGCGCAGGCCAATGGCAGCTTTATACGTCGATTTGTCCTGGGCCTGTGCAATAAGATGAATTGTTGACAGCGCAATAACAAAACATATAATCCTTTTCATATTCTTTTTTGTATAATTTTTAAAAAATGAGTGTGCCGTTTTCTATTTGGGGAATGTAATTTTCCTGATCATTTTGTTGCCATAATCTGCTACATATAAATTGCCATTTGCGTCAAAACAAAGGTTGGATGGCTGATTATACTGCGCTACTTGCGGGTCGCCATCTTTAAAGCCTGCATCACCTGTGCCCGTAACAGTAGTCACCGTTCCGTCGGGTGTCATTTTCCTGATCATATTATTATATACATCGGCAATGTAGATGTTGCCATCCGGCCCCATGCAAATGCCCATAGCGCCACCAAAACTTGCAGCAGCGCCTTTGCCATTTGTAAAACCATGACTGGCATTGCCGGCAACAGTAGTAACCTGCCCGTTTGAAATTTTTCGTATCCTTGGCGGGTCTGCCACATAAATATTTCCATTGGCATCCGCACAAAGGCCGGTAATGCCAAGCCCATTGAATTCGGCAGCAGAAACAGCACCATCTACATATCCTGCTGTCCCATTTCCTGCAAATAGTGAAACTGCCCCACCGGGGGTGGTCATGGCAATTCCTTCTTCACCAAGTTGATTGGCGCTATATACATTTCCGTTTGCATCAATGCAAATAGCCTGGGGGGCAATAATTACATTATTAATCACATCGCTGCTGGAAAATGTTGTTGATACCCCCGCAGGTGATATTTTTTTAATGTTGCACATGTAATCGGCTACATAAATGTTCCCCTGCGCGTCAATACAAAGTGCATAAGGGTCAGTAAACGTTGCTGAGGTGCCTGTGCCTGCCTCACAGCCAGGGTTCCCGTCTGATCCGGCAAAAGTAGAAATGCTGCCGGAAGGAGCCACCTTAACTATATAAGATCCCGTAGAGATGGCAGCATAAACATTCCCCTGCGCATCAACCGTTACCCCGGTTGGCCCAAAATCAAAAGTGCCTTTGCTGCTGTTGTTCCCTGCCAGCGTAGTGGAATATATCGTGGACGCTGAATCAGTACCATTGCTGTTATTCGTAGCTCCGCTGCTTTTTTTACATGAAGGAGCGATCATTATTAAAGCGCTCAAAAAAACGCCGCTGAAAATTAATTTCTTTTTCATAATGCTGTTCGTGTTAATTATTATTACAAAATTTATGAAGCGCTATTACCTGTTTCTTCCCAATATTGCTTCTTATCACAAAGATGTCATCATTCTAAACTGGCTATAAAAACAAACCGATGAAAGCATGATAAAAAACGACAAAAGGAATTTTTTAAAATTCTATATCCAACTGCTTAACCCCTTAGAATAGGAAATCTTTGTATATCGAAAAAACGGATCCCGGATAATTCCTGTTATTATATTTTTGGCTTTTATGGTTTTGTCAATATCCACAAAGGAGAAGCTGACCCCGGCTGGTTGATTTCTAAATTTCCTGTAAAATTGGTAAAGCTGCTATTGAATATCCCGGTTGCCTTAAAACCGATCACATTAAATTCCTGCCAAACCATTTTCAGGTTTTGCCCCGAAACGGTGTAAGTCCCAATGGTAATTACCTGGTTGGCTGTATCAGCAATTGCATTAATCGCGAGCGTATCATCTAAAGACAACGCGGTGTACATCCTGAATGTACCATCGCTTTTAAAAAGCACATTGCCATTCCAGTAATTGTTTGAATTGTTGGGGTCTGTTTTATAGGTCCAAAAACCTGCAACTCTAGAATTCCCGGATTGGCCATTGTTTTTTTTACTGCATGAGGCCTGAACCATTACCCAGCCAATAAAAAAAAATAGAAATAAAAGTTTGTTTCGCATAAAAATTTAAAATAAAAGTGAATAGAGATTTTTACTGAGGAGAAGCTATTACGCTCAAAATTTCCTCTCGTCACAAAGATGTCATCAATGTAAACTGGCTATGAAAACAAACCGATGAAAACATGCAGAAAACCGACAAAAGAAGGTGATCATCGCGGAAAGCAGGAATTCATTTGTTCCAGTTGAGCACGGCAGTGAGCATGCCATCGCTTTTGTTTATAAAAGATATTTTCGCGTGAATCATGGATGCCAGGTCATTCGCTATTTGGAGCCCAAGGCCAAAGCTTTTGCTATTCACTTGCTTATTTTGAAGCAATACATTCAGCATTTCGGCTTTCCCCGAATCTGTGAGGTTTGTAATAAACAGGCTATTGCCATCATTTGAAATCAAAATTGAGCTTCCGTCATGGCTGTATTTAATGGCATTCTGCAAAAGATTGCGAAAGATGACCGTTACAAAATTTTCATCCGTATCCTGGATAAACCGATCGGCAACATCGTTCTTCACTAAAATATTTTTTTCTTCAATGCGCGGATGTAAAAAAGCCAGTTCCTTTGCCACCAGCGATGAAACATTCACCGGAATAAGTTGCGGCTCAAAATGCTGCATCTGGCTTTTGCTCCATAGCAAAATGTCTTCCATGGTTTCAAGAAGGTTTTCTGAAGCAGATTTCATTTTTTCTTCATGCTTTTGCAATGCTGCGCCATTCAACATTTCCGGTTTTTCTTTTTGGAGCCTAAGCCATTGAACAATCTGGCTGACAGGCGACCGAAGGTCATGACTGATGATACCAAACAGTTTTGCTTTGGTATCGTTGGCAATTGCCAGTTGTTGGTTCAATGCATCAAGCTGGTTGTTTCTGCCAGTTAGCAGCTTGTTGTTTTTTTCTTTATTACGGTAGATAAAATACAGCAGGAGCGATATTGTTCCTAAAGCCCCAAGGCCAATAATCAGCAGCAATTTTGCCCGCGAAGCGTTTTGAAGCTCCAGTACATTTAGCCGGTTTTCTTTATTTAGCGCAGTTATCCTTTGTTCTTTCTGGTTGGTTTGATAACGCGTTTCCTGGTCTGCAAAGTTCCTTGAAATTTTTTCTTTGATGAGCGAATCTGAAAATGAAAGGTATTGTTCATAATAATTTATTGCCTCATTCAAATTACCTGCTTTTTTTTGAGCAACCGCAATGTATTTCAGAATGTCGGCATATTGCTCCTTGCTGATCTGCCTGGCAACCGGCAGCGCCATCATAAGCAAGGAAATTGATTTGCCAGGATCTCCCGTTTCTTCATAATACCTGCCGCTAACCATTTGTGCCTGGTAAATCAGCATGGGAGATTTGCTTACTGCCGATAAAGAATCTGCTTTCTTCACAAAAGGAAGCGCCTTCTGTGCCAGGTTTTTACTGAGGTAGTATTGGGAAATATTCATGTTGGCCGTAACCATTTCAGAAGCGACCGTTGGGCTGTTTTTCGTAGCTGCTTCCAGCTCCTTTTCATAAGCCAGTGCCGAATCAATATTGCCCATCAGCGAATATATTTCAACAAATGAGCCGAGGAACCTGATGCTGACCAACGGTGATGCATTTGCATAACCGCTTCCTTCTTTTAAAATGGCCAGGCTTTTATCAAGCACATCGGTGTTTTGGTATTGCTTGGACAAAAGATAACATTGAATGGCATAATCGGCTTTCAGCTTTGCATCTGTAGTAGTGTCTATTTTCTTTTTCCGGATTTCAATTCCTTTAATCAAATAATCCTGCGCAGTGCTGTAATATGATTTTTGCTGATAATAGCTTCCCATTGCAGAATATCCATCCTGCAAAATTTTTTCATTCTTAGTGGTATCAATGATAGACTGGAGCAGGTCTTTGCAACTGTCCACTTTATCTTGCTGGCGCAGTTGAAAATTCATAGGTATCAGCGCTACGCATGCCCCCGCGATCAGTTCGGCAGATTTAGCCTTTTGGGCATCATACAAGGATTGATAAACAAAATATTGGGCACTGTCGAATTTAACCTGGTAGTATGCGCCTAATCCTGCATAAAAGAAAAACCGCGAACGGTTATAGGGGTCTTCTGCGCCTGCAAGCTCCACTCCTTTCAGCGCGGCTTCTTCCATTGTGATAAAATTATTTTTCCCCTTGTTGTTATTCATGCGGAACGATTCACAATACGATATCCACGCCCTGACTTTATCTGCTTTGCTGTGAAATTGTGATAAGTCAGGTGGCTGGCTGAAAACCTGTTTGGCAGGCAGGATTAACATTGCCCAAAAAATCATCAGTACCTGTTGTGTTTTTTTAGCCTGCATAATTTTTATTAATAAAGGTGCTTAGCCAAAACGCTTTTATACATTTTCCCGATGGGCAGTTCATGTGATCCTATTTTAATGGCGTTGGGTTTTGCGATCTCTATCTTTTCTTTATTGACTACATAGCTCCTGTGCACACGGATAAATTTTTCGTTCGGCAGTTTATTATGCATACCTGTTATCGTTTCCAATACGAGGTAATTTTTTTTCTCAGTAATGATTTTTGTATAATCCTTCATGGCTTCGAGGTATAAAATTTCCCCAACCGGCAGCTTGTACTTATCATAACCCTGCTTTATAATAATGCTGTTCAATTCCTGTTCCTGGGTAAACGAGAAAGCATTTTCGCGCAGTTCAAAAAAATCTCTTAACCGGAAGGCGCATTTCTCAAACCTTTCTGCATTAACCGGCTTCAGCAAATAATCAAAGGCTTCCAGTTCATAACTTTCAAGAGCAAATTCAGGATGAGAGGTGATGAATACCGGGGCAATTCTCATCACAGAAAGAGATTTTATAAGTTCTATTCCGGATATCCCCGGCATCTCAATGTCCGCAAAAACAATGTCGGGATTACAAGCTGAAATGATTTCTTTTGCTTCTAATGCATTTCCGCAACTGGCTGTTTTATGAAGAAAGCCATATTTTTCAGCTTCCGCCTCAACGGAAAGCCTGCTCAATTCATCGTCATCAACGATGATGTATTTATATTGGAACCCCATACTTGCCCCGTTTATGTTTTAACCTTTTGCCAGGAATTGTCAGTGAACCCTGCGGTTACAAAGTTGAAGGCTTAAATTTTAATACATACTACATTACCATGTAGGCACAAAAAGTAGCAGGAGGCGCCTAAGTCCTCTTTTTGTTCATGAGCTCAAAGCGGGAATGTACCTGGAGTATCTCGTAAATATTTTTCACATGGTACCTTACCGTATCAATAGAAATAGAAAGTTTTTCTGCAATCATTTTGTAGCTCATGCCATTTACAATGCAATGCAGGATTTCTTTTTGTCTTTCGCTGAGCCGGCTTTCCCCGTTATCGTGGGCTGGTTTTGTTTTTGAACGGAAAAGTTCAAGGGTCCTGGCAGCAATGGCCGGTGTCATTGGCGCTCCTCCATTATATACTTCCGCTATGGCTTCCAGCATTTTTGCAGGAGGTGTTTTTTTCAGGATGTACCCTTTTGCTCCATTTTGAATGGCATTAAATATTTTATCATCATCTTCAAATACGGTTTGCATAACCACATGAACCGAAGGGAAGTTTTGCATGATGATGGCAACCGCTTCTATGCCATTAATGCCGGGCATATCAATATCCATCAGCACCACATCTGGTTCGCTGCGCCTGATTTTAAAGACAAGGTCACTCGCATTATCAAATGCCCCGACACAAGAAAAGCCCATAGTGCCGTTAATAAGCTGGTAATAGCTGTCGCGCAGCAAATAGTTGTCCTCAAAAATGGCAACCCTGATATTCTTTTCCATTGCTGCAAAATTGCACTTGTTTTAACTAATCCGGCCACATGGGTATGTAGCCCGGTTATTTCAAAGGCAGCGACAATTCCAATCTCGTTCCTTTTGCTTCCCAGCTTTTGATATCTATGTCTGCTCCTATTTCCTTAGCCCGGTCATGCATATTTTTCAGCCCGTTGCCATGTGTTTTTTCCTGAAGAATATCAAATCCGCATCCGTCATCAGTAATGATCATAACCAGTTTGCCAGTACCGGCAGCCAGCACAACATTTACTGTTTTGCACATGGAATATTTGTAGGCATTGTTAACTGCCTCCTTAAAAATGAGGTAAAAATTTTTTCTTTTTTCCATCGTAAGGTTGATGCTTTTAATTTTTTCATCAATGCTGAATTGCAACAAGATATTTTTTCCTGACAACAGCTCGCCTGCAAAGTATTGCATCTTCTGGATAATGTGCCCAAACTGGTCGTTCCTCGGGTTTATCGCCCATACAATATCGTTCATGTTCTCAATCATGTTTCTCGACACCGCTCCTATCTTTTCAATCAAAGCTTTTGCATTTTGCGAATTTTCATTCAACTGCCTTCCTGCCACTTCACTATAAACCGAAATGCTGTTCAGTGTTGACCCGATGTCATCGTGCAGGTCGCTTGCAATTTTCTGGCGCACCCTGGAAAGCGCTGTTTTATTTGCTTTCCTGTAGTTGTAAACAGAATAGACAATTGATATCGCCATGCAAGCCCAAAGCAAATAGGCCCACCAGGTTTGCCACCATGCCGGGCTGATCACTATAATGAGCGATGTAATTCCGGGAGATCTTAGCCCATCACGGTTTTGCGATCTTACCTGGAATGTATATTTCCCCGGAGCCAGGCTGGCATACATGACTGATTGCTGGTTACCTGCGGCTATCCACTTTTTATCGCTGCCATCCAGTTTATAGAAGTATTCAATGTCTTTTCTTTCACTAAAAGAAAGGGATCCGAATTCAATTGCAATTGAATTTTGTGAGTGTGCAAGATCAGTCTCTTTCAGTTGGGCCAAAGAATCGACCGACACATCATTTTGATCGATGCGCAATGCCGTAATCGTAACATTCGGGGGCGCTTTACGGGGAATGAGGCCATCGGGGCGAAAATAGATCACGCCTGAATTTGAAGCGATAAGCATAGTGCCATTTTTTAGCTGGCATATTGCACGCCCAAACACATGGTCTTTTATCCCATCCCCGCTACCGAATTTTCTAATATTGCCAGAAACCATGTCAATACGTTCAATCGATTCATTGGTGAGCACCCAGATATTGTGCTCGTTTTGCGCAACTGCCCCATAAACGGTATTTGAAGTAAGGCCATCTTCAGTTGTAAAAAAACGTTTTTGCCTGTTGTTTATATTATATACAAATGCCCCGCTCCCTAAAGTGCCCCCAATAATGAGCGAGTCATTCACTATTGAAAACAACAAAACATGCACACCGCTAAGCGCGGTGGTTGTAAAAATTTTTTTATCCGGGTCAAAACACCTCAGCTTGTCATCACCTGTTGCCACCCAAACCTTATTGTTTTTGTCAACACAAAGGCCATCAATGGCGTGTATATTTTTTTCGCCAGGGCCATACAGGTTTTTGTACACGCAAAATTTATTGCTGTCGGCATTCCATTCGCCAAGGAAGCCGCTATGCAAGCCAAACCAAAAGTTCCCTTTTTGATCATTTGTCATTTGCATAATGGTCTGTTTTTGAAAATCGGGAACGTATTCGTTTTTGAATTTCCCTGTTCCCGTATTCAAAACAGAAAGCATCGCATACTGGCAGCCGATCCAAATTTTTCCGGACCTGTCTTCCCCAAATGACCAGGCTTTGTTGAAAGGCTCGCCAAAAGAGGCCTTATCTTTCTCCCGGTAGGTGTAATGGGCAAGAAGATTAAAGTTGCTGTCATACCTGAAAACACCAGCGCCCCAGGTACCGACCCATATCTCGTTTTTGCTGCTTTCAAAAAACGAAGTAACATCTGAACTGAATGGCGGAACGGCCTTAGCCTGACGGGCATCAAAGTATTTGAACCTGTTCAGTTGAGGGTTAAAGATGTTCATGCCCATATCGGTGTTTACCCAAATGTTCCGGTCCCGGTCCTGGTAAATATCGTATGACTCGCTTTCATAATGCAAGCCATATTCTGAGCCATTGTCATTTCGTAAAAATGAAAAACTTTTGGTTTTTTTATCGAACCGAATTAAGCCTGAATGAAAATCTGAGGTGAACCATATTGAATTCCCATTGTCTGACAAATCAAAAACGGCTGAGTTTGGCAAATTTGTTTTGCCATTGTGCCTGTTGTGAAGCACGTTATAATAAATGACTTTGCCACTGGCCGGGTCGTACATACACAAATCTCCAATGTAGTTTGAAACCCACAAGTTGTTATCTGCGTCTATTTTGAAAAGAGAAACCGGGTTATCTTTACTGAACAAACTTATCAGGCTCAACTCGGGCACTTTCCCGAACTTTTCTGATTTGCAATCAAAATACACCATTTCATGAGGCATTTCATCGAGTAAGATCCAAAAGCGGTTTCTTCCGCGGTCATATACCGCATGACTGAAATTTTCATTCATCGTTGCTACGAAAACAGGCTTAGCAGATGAATGATCGTAACGGAAAATATTCCGGCTGCTGATGATCCAGATGTTGTCGTGCACATCTTTAAAAACATTGCAAATATTGCTTGTGTTGCTGTCAGGTGCATCGCTCATGTACAACCTTTCCAGCCTGCGTTCTTTTCTTTTAAAAATATTAATGCCTTCGGGGCTCCTGGCCCAAATGTTTCCCTCTTTGTCCTCAATAGGTTTTACGGACCAGTCCGCATCATAACCCGGTTTGTTTTTAAAATGGTATTTATAAGTGATGAAATTTTTCCCATCGAAACGTTGCAATAACCGGGAAGAAGCAAACCAGTAATACCCTTCCGCATCCTGCATAGTGCTGATTTTAGGGCCTGGGATTAAACCATCTTCCGCCGTAACATGTTGAAAAATGTACTGCGATTGAGCAACGGCAGGCAACAGTAAGGACAGCAGGAAGAATAATATCGTAAGGCGCATTATAATTTATTCGCTTGCTAAAAAGCCATTTAAAAAATGATTTCAGGGATTTTATATATCAGCGGCCCAACTTTTCCACAACTTGCAATCGATAATAAATCGGATGGTCGTGCATGAGCTTTGGAAAAGATTAAACCTGCCAGCCGTTCAAAGAATTATTTTTAGAAAGCGTGATACGTTGAATAAGATACCATTTAAAAAACGAGCAAAAACCAGTGTTCATTTCTATATCAGCACAGCCGTGGGCACATCCTCTGCATCATATTAATGACAAGCTGCCAGGCACCCGGTTTCATTGAAGCAAACATCAGCTCGATGCCCTTGCATGTTTCAATTATAATACCCGTGGCATTCTCAATCGCTTCGCCAATAATAATTCCAATGCTATAAAGTTACATAGATTAGGAATATAGTTTTACCTTGAAACCTGTTTCAGCCAATTTGCTGATCGGTTGAATGAACCGCAGCAAGGCATCGGCCCGTTCCTTCAAAAATTTGAAAATGTCATTTACAGAAAAAGACATCGAAGCACTGGCAAAGAAGTTTTATTCTATAGAAGCAAAAGCAACTGCGCTAACAGGAGAATATGAATACAACTTCAAACTTGCCGCTGCTGACGGCAGAAAATACATCCTGAAATTAGCCAGTGATGAGCACAGCCATGCATTTTTTGACGCACAGGTGAAGATATTGCAACACCTTTCAGCCTCTGAAGTAGCGGATAAATTTTATAAACACATCCCGTCTGTGCATGGGGAATACCTCGTTTCCATAAATCTCAAAAATAAAAGTTACTTCTTGCGGCTGCTCACTTTCCTGGAAGGTGAATTCTGGATAGAACTTAATAATAAGCCTGACAGCCTGCATATCGACCTTGGGCGCTTTTTAGGGAAGATGGACAAGGCCTTGAAAAATTTCTCTCACCCCGCCATGCACCGTTATTATTTGTGGGACATCAGTCATGCAGCGGACGCCAACAGAAAACTTTCGTGTATTAAAAACCACGAACAAAGAAGGATCGCAGGATACTTCCTGCTGCAGTTTGAAACTGAAGTGCTGCCTTTGATCAGCTCATTCCGCCATGCTTATGCACACCACGATGCCAATGATACCAATATCCTCGTAAAAGATGGCCGCATTTCAGGGCTCATCGATTTCAGCGACATGGTGCACACTGCGCTCATCAATAATGTGGCAGTGGCCTGCACTTATGCCATGATGAACCATCCGGAGCCATTGCGTGCTGCAATGCTGCTTGTTAAAGGCTATCATCAATCTTACCCTTTAAAAGCCGAAGAAGTGAATGTGTTGTATTATTTGATCGCAGCAAGGCTTTGTATCAGTGTTGCGCAATCTGCATACAATGCGTCTATCGCTACAAATAATGAACATCATTTTATTTCAGAAAAGCCTGCATGGGATTTGTTGACAAAACTTATCAGGGTCAATCCGGTAAAAGCGCAAAACGAATTCAGGAAAGCCTGTGGTTTTACCGAAGCCATCAGTAATGAAGGTTATCAAACGCTTTTGTCAGAAAGAAACAATCATGTTGGCAGGAACCTGAGCATAAGTTATAAAAAGCACATCAAAATCATTCGCGGGGCATTGCAATATCTTTACGATGACAAGGGCAATACATTTGTGGACTGTGTCAATAACCCAAGCCATGTTGGGCATTGTCACCCGACAGTGGTCAAGCGCATGCAAAAGCAATTGGCTGTATTGAACACCAATACCAGGTACCTGCACGACAACATTGTTGAATATGCAAGAAGATTAACTTCACGGCTGCCGGCTTCCTTATCAGTTTGTTATTTTACCAATAGCGGCAGCGAAGCCAATGACCTTGCCGTAAGGATGAGCCGTCATTTCACAAAGCAAAAAGACATTATTGTTCTTGACCATGCTTATCATGGCACTTCCACAGTTGCCATGGAAATGAGCCCTTATAAGTTTGATGGCAAAGGCGGCTTTGGCAAAATGCCATGGATACACAAAGCGCTAAACCCCGACCTTTACCGCGGACCTTATAAATACGGAGATAACAGCGCGGGGAAAAAATATGCGCAGGATGTTCAGCTCATTATTGAAAACCTGGAAAAAGAAAATAAAAGCCCTGCCTTATTTATTTGCGAAACATTATTAGGGGTTGGAGGGCAGATGCCCTTGCCGCCGGGATATTTAAAAGAAGTGTACCGATATGTAAGGGCCGCAGGGGGCGTTTGCATAGCAGATGAAGTACAGGTCGGCTTCGGCCGGGTAGGCGATGCTTTTTGGGGATTTGAATTGCAACAGGCAATCCCTGATATCGTGGTGATGGGGAAGCCTATTGGGAATGGGCATCCTTTAGCGGCAGTTGTGGTCACGAATGAAATTGCCGAAGCCTTTAATAATGGCATGGAATATTTCAACACTTTTGGAGGCAACCCGGTGTCCATGGCAACCGGGCTGGCGGTGCTGGATGTAATTGAACAGGAAGAAATGCAGCAGCATGCAAAAGAAACCGGGGAATATTTAATCGGCGGGTTTAAAAAGCTGATGAATAAATATGCCATCATTGGTGACGTGCGTGGGCACGGGCTGTTTATAGGTGTAGAATTGGTAAAGGACCGATCAACACTTGAACCTGCTGTCCCGGAAATAAACATGGTAGTGGAAAGGCTGAGAGAAAGAGGATACTTGTTAAGCACTGACGGGCCGCTTCATAATGTTTTAAAAATTAAGCCCCCGCTTACCTTCAATAAACACAATGCGGATGAATTGCTTCATTATGCAGAGGAAGCGTTCAAAGAATTGTACGGATCCTGTTAAGCGGTTTATTTAACGAAAATGTGCCGGTCGCAGCGCCCTGGTTTTTTATCCCACCTGTTCCGCCTCTTCAGCCAATGGCAGCTCAACAAAAAAAGTGGTGCCCTCTTTTTCTTTCGTATCGAACCAGATTTTTCCCTTAGCCTGTTCCACAATGGTTTTGCTCATGGCAAGGCCAAGGCCAGTGCCCGAAGATTTGGTGGTGAAGTTTGGTGTAAAAATCTTTGAGCGTGTTTGAACAGGTATGCCTTCCCCATTATCAGACACTTTAACAACAACACACCCGTTTTTCAGTTCTTCGCTTATGCTGATTACTTTTTTATCATTGTTTTCACAAGCTTCCACTGCATTTTGAAGGAGATTGGTAAAGAGCCTGTTCAATTGGGTCTTATCGGCATTCAGAAAAATTTTTTGATGCACAGGCACCCACTTGAACAAAAGGTTTTCTGTGGTTTCATACAATGATGAGAGCGAGTAGAGCATATCATGCAAATCAAAAACCTCCAGTTTGGGGTTGCCTATATTGGCAAACTGTGAAAAGTCTGCAGCGATTTTTGCCAAATGGTCTATTTGTTCCACCAAAGTTTTTGCCACGCCGGCAGCCATTTCCTTTACGTTCGCAGAATCATTATCAATTGCCTTTTGGAGGTACTGTATGCTCAGCTTCATTGGTGTCAGCGGGTTCTTGATTTCGTGGGCAACCTGCCTTGCCATTTCGCGCCAGGCGCCTTCGCGCTCGCTTTTACCAAGGGCTACAGCGCTTTCTTCCAGTTTTTTGACCATCTTATTGTATTCCTTTACGAGGCCGCCAATCTCATCATCGCGCCCCCATTCAACCGGCTCGTTCGTTTTGCCAAGGTTCACTTCCTTCATTTTTTCTGAAATCAGCGTAAAGGAAGAGGTGATCCTGTTGGTGAGGATCAGCGCAATGGTGCCGGCTACCAGGTAAATAAATGCATTCAAAATAACTATCGCCACCAAAAAATTGGATATCTCCTGTTTCAGTTCATCCTGCGTCGTGAATGAAGGTATGTTCAAATAAGCATAAGCCTTGCCCTTTTCGTTCCTGATTGGGCAATAAACGCTGAGATAAGATATTTTAGACATTTTCTCCTGGTTAAGGAATTCCACTGCATTTTTCTCATGAAGGTTATAATAAGCAATGGGGTCCATTTTTTTGCTCAGTATGCCTTTGTCATAAACAAAAGGGTTGGAGGATGCTTCAAGGTCTCCATCCAGGTTATAGAGGTTAATAGCCGAGCCATGTATCTCCGAAAGATTGTTCACTGTATTTTCCAGGCTCTCTTTAGATACAAACTCAAACTTCTGCAGGCTGTCGTTAAAATTGGGGGACGTTATGTTATCCTGCAGCTCTTTTACTGCTACTTTAATGTCTTTGCTTAGCTTGACCTGGTTATCTCTTGTGTACCTGTTTATAAAAAACAAAATGGTTGCGGTGCCGATTACCAGGAAAGAAAATATGCTGATAAAGATGATGGTCGTGTGTATCTGTGAACGGATGTTCAACTGCAGGTAGGGCCTGAGCCTGCCCAACTGAAGGCGCGTAGCAATCAACATGGCAACCACACGAACTATTGCCAGCATCACTAAAAAAGCACTGAACAGGTACGCAAAAAGGGTAACTGCTTCAATAAACGAGTTGTCTTTTTTAGCAACCACCACAATTTCATTATCGCTTGCCTTATGCCAAAGTTCATCATAAGATCCGTTAGCCCTTCTTTCGTAATCTACTTTAGGAACTTTGCTTTCATTCAAAAGATAGGGAAAGGGATAATTGTTGCTATAATCTATCAGTTCGTTGTTATTATAAATGGCATACGAGTATACTGGCGAGTATTCAGGGAAAAATTCTTTTTTCTGCTGGAACAGCTCTGGTGTCAGCACATCTCCTTTATCGCTTTTGCGATCTGATAAAATAAAAACGTAGCCTATCGGTTTGCTAAGGCTGTTCCTCACCACTTTTTTATAGATATAGGTGTATTTGTCGTACGATTTTTCATAATAGCGCAAACCATCAATGTTCGTCGTTTTGCCCTGGATGTTAAAGATGGTGTTCAGTGTATCGAAGGAAGCTGGTTGTGGATTGAACAAAGGCCGTTCAACAGTATCGTACGTATATATTTTCATATCGTACTTGTCCCGGTAAGTGGTATAGCTGCTGTTGACCAGGCTATCTTTCAAAAACTCATTCGAAGCAGAATCGGCAAAGCGATGGAAGTTCGAGTAAAAAAAATCATTGTCCAAATATGCCAGGACGATGCTCATCAACCGTTCGCTCGATGGGTTGGCCTGCTCTGCAAGCCTGTCTGCGGTTTTTGTCCTTTGCTCGAGTTCAATTTTTTTATTTTCAAAGAAGATGATCGATGATATAGAAGCCGAAAAAATGAAAAGCCAGAAAAGTACTTCCGAGATATTCAGCCGTAGGTTCAGGCTGGAAAAAAGTTTTCGCTGCATCAGCCAGATGTAAACCAGCAGCCATAGCAATATGATCACATCCAATGAAACCAGGTCGGGGCTTTTTACCAGGAAGGTAAGCAACAGCAGCCCCAAAAAAGCCAGTATCACATACACAGCAATATTGTTCGGGCGAACAAGCCGGCTGATCAGGTTCAACAGCAGCTGTGTGATGAAAAAATAGCTGAGGGCCAGCGTGGCAAGAACAATAAAACCAATAAAGCTATAGGCTTTCAGGCTGAAGAAATTGGTAACGCTAAAAGATATCCTGGCATCTGCAACAAGGCTTAAGACAGTGTTTGAGAAGACAAAGGTCAGCACCAGGATAATTAACAGAACAGTAATGACAATGCCCCATCTTTTAACGTGGTTATTCATGAACGGGAATGCATAACCGCTGACCTGTTGTTTAATGAACAACACTATCCAGCATAAAAGCAGGGAATTGATAAGAAGATCGCCAAGCGAGCTTAATATAAAACTAGAACTATAAATAGCTGGATCAAAAAGCTCGAACTGCCTGAGATGGAGAAGTGAAGGGAAAGCGTAGACCAAGGCCCTGGCCGCCAGCACTATGGCAACCAGTAACACAATGCCCTTCATCGAGCCGAAACTTTCTGCAATATGCTCTGCCAGGTTATGCACAACAATCAGGAAAAGCAAAATGCTGGCCAGTAACAGCGCCCTTGGTATCCAGTTGCCATCATAGCCCTTTGCCGTTTCTTTCTTTTCAAGGTAAAATAATGTCTGGCCGAAACTGTTTTGTACAGGAAAGCCTGTTACAAGCTGTGTTATCCTGAACCTGTCCTCCATAAGCGGATAGTTCTTGAATTCAGGCTTGAAACTCGTGATTGAGATATAATATTGGTTCCTGACCGGCAGCATACCTATCACAGCAATCCGGTCAGTGCCGACCAGCACCGTCCGTTTCAGGCATTCGTACTCGCCGTTAAGCAAACTCAAAAAATAGTTCCCGTCACTTTTTTTTAAGATGCTATCCGACAGGAGCAACTGCTGGTTATTCCAAAACTTCAACTCAGGGATGCCATCATCATTTTTGTACAAAAGCAAAGTATAGTTTTTGTCAGCAAGCGTCTTTAACTGGTTGCCATCATAACTGCCTGTTGCCAGTTCATGCAGGAGTTTCTGGTTTTTGGCAATATCAAGAAAATCCTTTTCACGTTTCTGTAAAAAATTTTGTACTGAGTTGCGCCAATAACCATCCGAAAAATTGCTTTTTAGAAAAAAACGGGCGATGTAGCCTGTAACAAGCAATGAAATTGCTGCTATAAGAAGGTATAAGTTCTTGCGTAAAAAAACTTTTAAAAAAGGCTTCAATCCTGCTGGTTTTGCTTTTTAACGGAATTCCAAATGACATCCATCTCGTGAAGGCTCATATCGGTAAGCTTTTTGCCCTGCAAACTGGCCATGTTTTCCATTTGGATGAACCGTTTGATAAATTTTTTATTCGTCAGCTCAAGTGAATGCTCAGCATCGATATGCAAAAACCGTGCATAATTGATCAATGAAAAAACCAAATCGCCAAACTCTTCTTCAATTTTGCTTTTGTTGTTTGATGCAATGGCATCCTTAAGCTCTCCGATTTCTTCTTCCACTTTGTCCCAAACCTGGCTTGCATTGTCCCATTCAAATTTAACCTGTGCGGCTTTTTCCTGCAACCTGATTGCTTTTACTGTAGCAGGCAGTGAAACAGGCACTCCTTCCAAAACAGATTTCTTTCCTTCCTTCAATTTTATTTTTTCCCAGTTCCTTTTGACTTCTTCTTCATCGTTTACTGTAACATCTCCATAAATATGAGGGTGCCTAACAATAAGCTTCTCACAAATTTTGTTGATCACTTCATCCAAAGTGAATTTACTTTGCTCTCTGCCAATCCTGGCATAAAAAACAATATGCAGCAGCAAATCGCCCAGTTCTTCTTTGATGCCATCCCAATCTTCATTAGTAATGGAGTCAGCCAGTTCGTACATTTCTTCAATGGTCAACGTGCGCAGGGTCTGGATGGTTTGTTTTTTGTCCCATGGGCATTTTTCGCGAAGGTTGTCCATAATGTTCACCAACCGCTCAAAAGCAACTGAAGTACTGTTCATAAAAAAATATTAGATAGAAATTGCCGAAATCAGCACAAATATCCCAAGAAGAATGGAATTCATGATAATGGCAAGCAAATTAATGATTAGGTACTTCACCATCGTTTTAAAGCGCCCCTGCCCATAAAACTTTCTCATGGCCTTGTATAAATACACAAACAGGTAAGCCCAAATGGCAAAATCAATTATGGAAACAATTACATCCAGCCATTTCCATTGCGCGACATCCTGGAACCTGCCCAGCAAAATCATGATCAGCTGCAGGATAAAAGCGGCGCAATAAAGATGTATGGCGAATATGCCATGACTGGTATAATAAAACTGTTTTCTCCTGGCATAAACCAGCTTTAAAATGAGGGCGAAAAAAGGCAGGGATATAAATAATATTTTTGGGAATGAATGAATAAATTTTTCGCGCAACTGCTCAAAAAAACCGCGTTTGTCTTTTTTGAATTCATTATTTACTTCAATCATTTTCCTGATGACTTGCTGCTTAAACCACCCATCTCTTTTTCCGGGAAAAAGCTTTTGTTGTGCAGAATCATAAGCTGCAACTGAGCTATACTCCTGCGCACGGGAATCGAAAAAACCGATATCGTTTTCCTGGTGTGCCGAATCTTGCCCTGGCAATTCATTGTTGGTGGTGCCCACAACTTCTGCAGGCTTGCCGGGAATGTTTTTTAGGGTATCTATTTTAATGCGGGCCAGTAACAATGCCACTTCAGCCACGCTAAATTTCCTGGTGTTGGTATCCCCATAAATTTTTTTTGCAGCTGCAATTTTCTGTTCGGCAATAGCAATATTAACTTTTATTTCAGTGCTGTCTTCCTCTTTTTCAGCCTTTGCTTTCTCCAGCCGCTTTTCAAGTTTCGCCTTTTGTGCCAGCCAGTCCGAAACGCCTTCTTTCGTGGTTTCTGGCATTTTGTCCATGACCATAATTTTATCAGTATTCGCAAATGAGAAAAAAATCAGGAAAAAAAACGCCGAAGTGAACACGTACATCCTTATCGGGTTCAGGTAACTGGCTCGCCTGCCTTTCATATATTCCAATGAAAGAAAACCTGGTTTTGCGAGGAGGTATTTTACGGTGCTGAAAAATTTCCCGTCAAAATGGGTGATGTCACGGAAAAAATGGTCTACCAAGTGCCAAACGCTTTCTTTCGGCTCAAGATTTTCCTGCCCACATTGATGACAATAGCGGCCGTAAAGCCCGGCTCCGCAATTGAGGCAGGTTTTTTCTTTTCTTTCTTCTAAATGCGACAAAGGCAAATTTTAGCTAAAAATAAGGAACATCAGGGATATCGTTAACCGGCTGGGATGTTTATAATACACAGCTCACCAGGTGAAGCGCCAGATGCTTTTTGAACTCGTTTTAGCTTTAATATACTTAAACCGTCAGCACATTAAATGGTTAATTTTTCCGTTCTTACCTGAGCGTTTATTTTTGCCAAATCAAAAAAACAAAATGAAACGATTATCAGTCTTTGTCTTTTTATTGTTTTATGTGAAAATTTCTTTCTCCCAATATTATTACCAGGATATTGTTGCCACACAACAGGCCAACCAAAAATGGGCATTGTACAAAAGCAATAAGGTACGTTCCGTAATCATTTCCAGTTTTGAAAAGGATGACAGGCCAACAGAGGGCTTTGAGTGCAGGCAAAACATATCGAGGGACTTTTCAAAAATGACCACCTACACAAAAGCCAATTTCTCTAAAGAAACCTTCCTTACTTCCTTTTACAGCACAAATGGGTTGCTGGAAAAAACGGTAGATACAGGAAAAAATTACCTCAGCACAACTGCATATATATATGACCAGGCCGGAAATGTACTGTCTATTACCAACACTTCGACCGAAACGTTCAGCGGAACGAAAGATATGGAAGAACATTCCTGGAAATACAACGCGGATAGCAAGCCTGTCAGCATGATCAAGGTCAAAAACGGCACCGATACCACTTTTATCAGTTTAGTGCAAGATGAAAAAGGCAATGTTGTGGAAGAACGCCCGGTGCGCAACAACAATGCGCTTCCTGTTGTTTATTATTACTACGATGACCGTAACAGGCTTACCGATGTTGTTCGTTATAATGATGCGGCAAAGCGCTTGCTTCCCGAATATATGTTTGCTTATAATAGCAATGACCGGTTAAGTTCCATGTTATATGTCGTTCCCGGAAGCAGTGATTATCAAAAATGGCTATACGAATATCATGACAATGGGCTCAGGTCACAGGAAACCTGTTATAACAAGCTAAAAGAATTGCTCGGAAAAATCGGGTACCAATACAATTATTGATTTTAAGGCTCGAAGGGCAGGAACATAAAAAGCGAGGACCCGATAAAGCCCCAACGACATGCAATTCTTCATTCCAGTTGCCTCGGGACCGGCAAAGACAGCCAGTACCATTCTCGTTCTGCCATTGAAATATTTTAATTTGCGAATGTTTTTTTCTGTTTTAAAAATTCTTCAAATTCATTCAGGCCGAAGCTGCTCAAGTTTCTTTCTTTAGTCAGCCCGGCTTTCTGAGCTGCGAGCACTCCATACCGCACATCATTATACCCTTCGATGGAATGGGCATCGGGGTCAATGGAAATAAGCACATTTTTTTTCAAAGCTTGCCTGATCCACCGCCAGTCGATATCAAGCCTGCGGGGGTGAGCATTTAGCTCAATCACTACCCTATTGGCTGCACATGCATCAATGACCTTTTCATGGTTTACCGGATAACCCGGACGGCTCAGCAACAACCTCCCTGTCATGTGCCCAAGTATTGTGGTATGCGGGTTCTCAATTGCCCTCACCAGGCGCATCATGGCTTTTTCTTCTGTCATTTTCAAATTCGAATGGACAGACGCAATGACCAAATCAAAGGTGGAAAGCACATTGTCTGAATAATCGAGGTTGCCGTCATTGAGTATATCACATTCAATGCTTTTGAAAATTTTGAACGGGGTGAGTTTCTGGTTCAGTTCATCAACATAGCGGTGTTGTTCTTTAACACGCTCTTCAGTTAGCCCGTTCGCATAAAAGGCGCTTTTGCTATGGTCGCTGATCACTAAATATTCATATTTTTTTTCAATGCATGCCTTTGCCATTTCTTCAATGGTGCCAGAGCCATCGCTCCAATTACTATGGCAGTGGATCATTGATCTTATGTTGCCAGGGCTTATTGCGTTACTTAAAGGAGCTTTTTTTGCATCATCAATAATGCCTGCGGTTTCCCGTTCAAAAGCCGGTATAAAATTAATTTTGACCGAGGAAAAGATGTTTTCTTCCGAAGAAAAACTGGCGGTGTTGTCCCAGTTTGTTTTTTCATTCCATGCTTGTATAAAATCGGGACTGCAGCTTGTCTCAAACAATGTTGAATAAAACAATGCCTCGCCAGCCAGGTGAAACAACAGTTTGATGTTCTGGCTCCCTTTAAAAACCATTGTTTTAGCATTGTTATCATCTAACTTAAAATTTTCTTTTTCCAGGAAGGTTTTCAATGTGTTGCCATCAATCGTTGTAACCCATTCCAGTTGGTTAATGATTTCCAGTTGTCTCTTATATTCCCCGGTCAGCTCAAACTTTTCATCAGCAAAGTTTTCTTTCAGTTTTTTGTCTATCGATGCGGCAAACGATTCGGCTTCAGCATACAAATAACTGCCTATGCTTTTTAAGTAAAATTCGATGCTTTCCCGCACATTGTTCTGCGTTTTCTCTCCAAAGCCTTTGTACAGCAATAGCCTGTTTTCATTGCACGCATACAACAGCTCGCCTATGGATTCAATTTCCATTTCTTTCCAGACCGTTGCGATTTTTTTTGGCCCAAGGCCTTTTATATTCAGCATTTCAATCACACCGGGCGGAGTCTTTTTTATATATTCCTTCAACGCAGGCAATTCGCCTGTTTGAAGCATAGTCATGATTTTTCTTCCCGTAGCATCGCCAATGCCCTTTATTGAAAAAATTTCGGGTTGGGACATATCGGCAAGCTGTTTTGGCAATTTTTCAATGGTAAAAGCAGCAATGGAATACGATTTGGTTTTAAAAGAATTCTCTCCTTGTATGTCCATCAGTTTTGACAGCAGCGAAAACTGGTCAGCTATATAATAATTGTCAACAGCCATATCTGTTAAATTTCGTGCTTTGAAGTGCAAGTTAGTGGTATTGCATCAATGGCAGGTTTCGGTAAGCACAAAAGAAAAGTCCCAGGCTTTAACCTGGGACTGTGATATTTTCTGTTCAAGAAAAAACTATTTCTTCTTTTTTGCTGCTTTTTTCTTAGCTGCTTTCTTTTTAGGAGCTGCTTTTTTCTTAGCTGCTTTTTTAGCTGTAGCCATTTTTTTTGAATTTAAGTGATTAGTAAATCAATTACGGTAGTAAAAATAAACACTTCTTTGGAACAACCAAAAAAAATTTTGAAAATTTAATAATTTTTTTTTATGCAGTTACTTCTACCGGGCTGATGCTAACAAAAGTTTTGTCGCCTTTTCCTTTTTTAAATTCGACCACTCCGTCTGATAATGCGAATAATGTGAAATCTTTTCCTACGCCAACATTTTTCCCTGCATGGTATTCCGTTCCGCGCTGGCGAAGAATAATATTTCCTGCTACAGCAGCCTGGCCGCCAAAAATTTTTACGCCTAACCGTTTGCTTTGCGAGTCGCGGCCATTCTTCACGCTGCCTTCACCTTTTTTATGTGCCATGATTTTATTTTTTAAAAACTATATTTAAAAATCTAACTGAACAGGTATGTTTTAAAACAGGTTCCTCATTTATACCATGCATGCAAGAACTGGTTTTAATAATTATGGTTCGCTTACGCGATGCTTTCGATCTTAATTTTAGTATAGTGCGTGCGGTGCCCGTGTTTCTTTCTAAAACCTTTTCTTCTTTTCATTTTAAAGGCAATAACCTTATCGCCTTTTATTTGCCCGAGGATCTCCGCTTTTACGGTTGCTTTTACTGCACTGCCCGCTGAAAGCTTGCCGTCATTGTCAACAAGCAATACATCAGGAAATTCAACTTTATCGCCTTCTTTGCCTTCAACGCGAGGCACATATAAAGTCTGTTCATTTTTTACAGTGAATTGCTGGCCGCCTATTTTTACAACTGCTAACATAAATTCATGATTTGGGCTGCAAAGGTAAGGGTATTACCTGAAAATGAGAAACCTAAACAGAAAAATTTGCGTAACCACATCTGCTTTGGGCTGGCGCCTTTGCCCTTTTAAATTTTATGAACCGGCGGCGTAAGCAGATTCCCTATTTTTGCGGCAAGGAACATTATGAAATTCAAATCTTTTTTAGCGAAACCGTTTGCCGCGTATATATATAAAAGTACCCGAAAAAGTGCAGCCAACGCCATTGCCACCCAGGAGAACATTTTTAAAGAACTGATAAAAACCGGCAGCAAAACTATATTTGGCAAAGAACACGATTTCGGGAGCATAAAGACATACGATGGTTTTAAGAAAAATGTGCCTGTTCGCGATTATGAGCAATTCAAAAAATATATAGCACTTATAAAAGAAGGCAAGCATAATGTATTGTGGAAGGGCCAACCCCTTTATTTTGCCAAAACATCCGGCACAGTAAGCGGCGTGAAATACATACCGATCACCAAAGATTCCATCCCCAATCACATCAATACAGCCCGCAATGCGCTGCTCTGCTACATGTCAGAAACGGGCAATACCAGTTTTGCAGATGGCAAAATGATTTTTTTATCAGGCTCGCCGGAGCTCGAAAGAATAGGCGGGATACCGACAGGCCGGTTAAGCGGCATCGTGAACCACCATGTCCCGAGCTATTTGCGCACCAACCAACTGCCAAGCTATGAAACCAATTGCATTGATGATTGGGAAACAAAGCTGGACAAGATTGTAACCGAAACGATGAAGCAGGACATGTCGCTGATCAGTGGCATACCGCCATGGGTGCAGATGTATTTTGACAGGCTTGAACAATTGAGCACGAAAAAAATTAAAGATCTTTTCCCCAATTTTTCAGTGCTGGTGCACGGAGGCGTAAATTTTGAGCCTTATAAAGCAAAATTATTTGAGCGCATCGGGAGAAAAATCGATACGATCGAAACCTACCCCGCATCAGAAGGCTTTTTTGCATTCCAGGACGCTCAAAAGGAAGAAGGATTGCTATTAAATACCGATAGCGGGCTTTTTTTTGAGTTCGTTCCTGTTGCTGAGATCACAAAAGAAAACCCCTTGCGATTGGGCCTCGAAGAAGTAAAAACAGGTGAAAACTACGTATTAATAATAAACAGCAATGCGGGTTTGTGGGGCTATAATATTGGCGATACGGTCAAGTTCATTTCCCTCAATCCTTTTAAAATTGTGGTAACCGGGCGGGTGAAACATTTTATTTCTGCATTTGGAGAACATGTGATCGGAGAAGAAGTGGAATACAGCCTGATGAAAGCTGCAACCGAAGAAGGTGTGCACATCACAGAATTCACCGTGGCGCCCATGATCCGGCAAAATGAAGAGAAATCATACCACGAATGGTTTATAGAATTTGAGAATTCACCCGAAGACATCAGGCGCTTCGCTGAAAAAGTTGATTTTAACCTGCGCACTAAAAATATTTATTATGATGACCTGATCAGCGGCAATATTTTACAGCCTTTAAAAATAACACCGGTCAGGAAAAACGGTTTCATTGATTATATGAAATCTGTCGGGAAACTGGGAGGGCAAAACAAAGTTCCCCGTCTCAGCAACGACAGAAAGCTGGCAGAGCAACTATCGAAATATGTATAAGGCTTATCTATAAAATTAAAATATCGCATATAAAGGAACGAAAAAAACGCAACGCATCCCCTGTAATCAATATTTGCCCCTTCCTCTTCGTTGCCACTTTGTGTGAAATTAAACTTTTAAGATATGAGCGTACATTTTTTAATGCTGCTGCTAAGCATATTTCCTTATTTTTAAGTTTCTAAACTGCATGCATGGGAAATAGTATGCCTGTTAAAAGAATTGCGATTTTTGGCTCTACCGGGTCTATCGGGAAGCAGGCTTTGGATGTCATTGCTTCACATCCGAACAGGTTTGTGCCGGAAATATTGACTGCCCAGAACAATGAAGACCTCCTCATAATGCAGGCGCTGAAGTTCAAGCCGAATATTGTGGTGATAGGCAATGAAAAAAAAGGGCATAAAGTAAAACAGGCACTGGCCACTACTGACACCAAAGTTTTTATTGGCGAACAGGCACTGGAAGAAGTAGCAGCGATGGATTGTTACGATATGATGTTAGCAGCCATTGTTGGCTTTGCAGGATTAAAGCCGACTTTGCAGGCCGTGGAAAACGGAAAGGCCATTGCGCTTGCCAACAAAGAAACTTTGGTTGTTGCTGGCGATTATGTAATGAAGAAAGCGGTAGAGAACAAAGTTCCGATCATCCCGGTGGATTCTGAACATTCAGCCATATTCCAATGCCTCATTGGCGAAACAAGGAACAAAATTGAAAAGATTATCCTCACTGCTTCAGGAGGGCCTTTTTTTGGGAAGAAACCTAACTTCCTGGTGAATGTAAAACGCGACCATGCTTTACAGCACCCAAACTGGGATATGGGCGCAAAAATTTCTGTTGATTCTGCCACGCTGATGAACAAGGGGCTGGAAATGATCGAGGCCAAATGGCTCTTCAATCTAAGACCAGACCAGGTGCAGGTAGTCATTCACCCGCAAAGCATTTTGCACAGCATGGTCCAGTTTGAAGATGGCGGCATTAAAGCACAAATGGGGCTGCCCGATATGCGATTGCCTATCCAGTATGCCTTGGCATTCCCTTACAGGATAGCCAACAAATTCCCGCGCTATGATTTTAAAAAACCAAACGTGCTCTCTTTTGAAGATCCCGACATTAAAACATTCAGGAACCTTGTCCTGGCAACCCAGGCATTGCATAAAGGGGGCAACCTGCCCTGCGTGTTAAATGCAGCCAATGAAATTGCAGTGTACGCATTCCTGCGCAACAGGATCGGCTTTCTCGATATGACGGATATGATAGAGCAGGCCATGGAACATGTTCCTTACATTGAACAGCCTACGCTCGAAGAATATTTTGACAGCGACGCCGAGGCCCGTAATTTTGCCGCTTCTTTAATAAAACTATAAAGTTTACATTTGGTAATATGCCACAAGCCTGATTACCGTATTTTGAATCCTAAATTTTACTATGACCTTATTAGCAATTAACTGGGCAGAAGTGGGCATAAAAGCCGGGCAGTTCGTGCTGTCCATCTCAATTATCGTAGTGCTGCATGAGCTTGGGCATTTCCTGACTGCAAAATGGTTCAAATGCCGCGTAGAGAAATTTTATCTTTTCTTCAATCCGTGGTTTTCGCTTTTCAAAAGGCAAATAGGAGAAACAGAATACGGCATTGGCTGGATACCGTTTGGTGGTTATGTGAAAATTTCAGGAATGATCGATGAGAGCATGGATAAGGAACAAATGAAACAACCGCCACAGCCCTGGGAGTTCCGCAGCAAGCCTGCCTGGCAGAGGCTGATCATTATGGTAGCAGGGGTGATGGTGAACCTGATGCTGGGCTTCCTGATCTACGCTTTAATGGCCTGGCACTGGGGAGATTCTTACATTCCCACAGGCAAACTGAAATATGGTATTGCCACCGATTCCATTGCCCAAAGCATCGGCCTGAAAGATGGGGACCAGGTATTGAATGTTGATGGTAAGTACATTGAAAAATTCAAGTCTATCCCATTATATGTCATCCTGCACGGCGCAAAAACAATGGAAGTAGAACGAGACGGGCAGAAGGTAAGTATAAACATCCCCGTCAATTTTGCACGAACGGTGATTAGCCATAAAGACATCGGGTTCATCAATGTCCGGTTTCCTTTTGAAGGGTTGGACTCCATTGTCAAAGGCACAGCCGCAGATTCAGCAGGGTTGATGAAAGGAGATAAGATATTATCAGTAAATGGCATTCCTGTTCCATTTTACAGCGGCTTCAGGACAGAGATAAAAAAGAACATCGGGAAACAAGTGTCGCTTGTTGTAATGCGCGGAAAAGATACCCTTCAAAAAACAGCCAGCCTCGCGACTGGTGTGTTGGGGATATACCCGGTTGCTCCAAAAGACTCAGGTTATGAAGTAAAAAACATCAGCTACAATTTTGCGCAGTCCATTCCGGCAGGCCTGAAAAAAAGCAAGGAAACCCTGGAATCGTATTGGCTGCAATTGAAATTGATTTTCAGTGGAAAGGTAAACACCAATGAATCATTGGGCAGCGTGATCAGCTTTGGGAAACTGTTTGCGCCGGTATGGGATTGGCAAAGCTTTTGGGGGCTCACTGCCTTTTTTTCGTTGATATTAAGCTTGCTGAATATCCTGCCCATTCCTGCGCTGGATGGTGGCCATGCCCTGTTTGTGCTGATCGAAATGATTACCGGAAGAAAACCTGGCGATAAATTTATTGAGTACGCCCAAATGGCCGGAATGGTCTTATTATTAAGCGTAATGGTTTATGCGCTGGGGTTAGATATTTTCAGGCTGTTCAAATAATAATGGGCCCGGAATGGAGTTAACCTGATTTTTATGGGCAGACTGATTGGCCTATCCGCGAACTTTAAACTTCTGATCGCAATAATTGTTTAATGTTTTAGATTTAAAGTTTAATGTGCACCAATTTTGATCTGTTAATCACATTTTCTTTCCAGGCAGTTCGATGAAGCCTGAAGGCACAAAATTTTTTGGGGGTGCCTGGTTTTGACAGCATAGGTCTTTGAAAGTGCAAGCATGCCGTGCGTTGGATAATTAGCACGTAAATCTGAATATTCAAAACTTAAATGGCAATACTCAGTATGCCATGGCTGCCTAATCAGTGATTAAGTAGTCATTAGGGCCGCGTTGAGCCGGTTGTTCTGTTGCCAAGCTCCGCCGCCGACTTAAAAACAAACACAGAATGCTGCTGCAGAAGGCTGTGACTGCACCAAAAGACCATTCAGCTAAGCAATAAATTGGTTTGCCTGTTCCCTGTTTTTTGCCGACAACCAATAGCAGGATAAGCATGTAGAAAGCTTTTGAAGGATGTGTTTGGACAGGGGTTCGATTCCCCTCACCTCCACCTGGCGGGAAGATTAAAAAATCTTCCCTTTTTTATTTCAAAGCCTGGTTACTAAGCCTTGATTTATGACCTTAAATCCAAAGAAAATGATGAAATAAAAAGCCCATACCGGGGCACAGTATCAATGATCGCTCACAAACCTTGGAAGAGTTGAGCCGCTGCGATACGAAATTCCTAAATATTTTAAACAGCTGCTTAGCATCAGCTCCTCAATTTTTATCTATTTTAGAGCAGAAAAAGCCCGTTCATGTCCTGCGAATTGATTATATTTAGACCTATTTTAGTACATGTCCACCACCCCTGTTAATATATTACCTAATGAAATAGAATTATTTGCCTTAATGTCTAAAGATGACCAGGCAGCATTCACTAAAATTTTTGACCATTACGAGCCAAGAATCTACCCATTTGTATTAAAAATGACCCGTTCTCAAGTAGCAGCGGAAGAAATAGTGCAGGAACTTTTCATCAATCTATGGACGAGCAGGGCTTTGGCTATGCAGATAGGCAACCCACGCTCATACCTTTTCCGGATGGCAGTAAACCGCACACTGCGGTACATGCAAAAAAGCTCACGTCATGCTATTTTAGTGCAAAAAGCTAGCGGACGAATGACAGTTGAGAAAAACGTTACTGAAGAAATGATAGATCTGAAAGAGACAGAAGAACTAATTAATAAAGCAGTGGAACAGTTGCCAACGCAACAAAAAAAAATATACCTTCTCAGCCGCCGCCAGGGACTGAACAATGAACAGATTGCTGAACAATTAAACATTTCAAAAAGTACCGTAAAAAACCATCTGACAGAAGCATTACATTCTATAAAACAAAAATTGCAAAGTTCACCCGGCACAACAATTGCCCTTGTCATTTTTCTTGTAAAAAATGCACACTGATCACTATTGCTGACTAATCAAATATTTTTTACAGCCTGTCAATCGCTTTATAATCCAGCAATTCAATATCCGTTGAGATATATCCATCTTTTACCGGTTCTTCTTTCATCAGGTCTGTGGTTAAATATTTTTTGTTGCTGTCGCTGAATACCGTCACA
Organism: Bacteroidota bacterium; assembly: GCA_018266455.1. Lineage (GTDB taxonomy): Bacteria > Bacteroidota > Bacteroidia > Chitinophagales > Chitinophagaceae > Puia. Next base: position 33,172 of record JAFEAJ010000003.1, on the reverse strand, counting down.
ACATTAGCACCCTGGTCCATTTCATTTTGCAATTGTATGGCTCCGATAAAATTAGCGCCGGATGAAATACCCACTGCAAGGCCAAGTTGCTTTGCCAGTTTTTGTGCCATCAATATAGAATCCCCATCAGATGCTTTTATTACTTGATCTAATTTGTCGAGTTTAACAATCGCGGGAATAAACTCATCAGAAATTCCCTGGATACGATGCGAGCCGACTTTGTGCCCGGTAGATAATGTAGGAGATTCGGCAGGTTCAAGCGGATGGATTTTTATTGAAGGATTTTTTTTCTTTAAATAATTTCCAATGCCCATGATGGTGCCACCAGTACCTACCCCTGCAACAAATGCTTCGGGAGACATGTCTATTGACTGCAGTTGCATCCATATTTCTTTCGCTGTTGTTTTTTCATGTGCTTCTGCATTGTATATATTTTCAAATTGCTTAGGAAGAAACACGCGATTATCATCCTTTGCCATTTTTTCACTCAATGCAATACTTCCGAGAAAGCCACCTTCTTTTTTTGATACAAGTATTACTTCTGCACCGAGGCTTCGTATAATATCTATTCTTTCTTTACTAAGCCAATTGGGCATAATAATCTTCACCTCGTGACCAAGCGCTTTGCCAATTGCGCTAAAAGAAATTCCGGTGTTGCCACTTGTCGCTTCAACAATAATGTCTTCCGGTTTTATCAAAAGATGCTCATAAGCCCGCTGTAAAATATAAAGAGCCATTCTGTCTTTAATACTACCTGTAAGATTATAGTGTTCGCATTTGACATAGACCTTCCTGCAAATTTTTTTATACCGATAGGTAATTTCTATCATAGGGGTGTTACCAATGAGATGCCAGAGGTGTTGAAATTTATTAAGTTTTTTACCGGGGGGGTTAATTTCCTGTTCAAAAACAGTGCAATCTTCATTTATCATACTTATACTTTTTTAGTTTTGAAGCCGGGTCTTAAAGTCAATTTTGTTTAGTATGCAGTTCAACTTTTCCAAAGCTTGTAATTGATGATAAATCAGGTGATCCTGTATGAGCTTTGGAAAAAATTAAGCCCATTTTTAAAAGTCTCTAATATTTTAAAATATTAGGATTAGGCAGGATGATCCCATGGTTTTTATTTACAAGGTTGTTTCACATATCCTTTCTTCTTATTTACTTTTTGCCTTGATGCAAAAAGTAACAAAAAAATCAAGGCTGCAGAAAAATGGCTAAAATTTACTGCATTCCGCTACCGAAAACGACCCTAAAGCCAATCTCTCCAGCCTTGATTTAGCCATGTCTGCGCATTTGCATTGTATAAAAGCCAGCCAGCGTTTTCGGCATAACGCTCCATTCCGTAAATTTCTTAACGTCATTTTTCTGAGGCCATTCATATTGTGTCAATGCTTCTTTGTATTTATCCTGAGTAATTCTGTAAAATATACCATTCAGATCAGCTTCAGATTCCCCTTTTCAGGGGAATGACGGATACTCTCTAAGTATTAGCGTCACACATGCTGAAGTAAGCGGTTCAACTTTTCCAAAGCTTCTAATTGATGATAAATCAGCTAATCCTTTATGAGCTTTGGAAAAGATTAAATCCATTCATACTGAAGTAGATCCTTCTATTCCCTAACCAATCAACATCGAATTCTAAAAACCGAACAATTCTTTCAAAGAAATTATTTTCAAGTCGCCGTATTTTTTCAATTCATCTACCTGCACTTTTTTGTCGGAGGCAATTACACAATAAGTAAAGGGCACATTCGATACTTGTTGCTGATGAAAATTGTACAAATCTTCCAACCGCAGGCTTTTATATTTTTTGTAATTATCAATACGTATGTCATGGTCTATCCCTTTTCTTTTTGCATTTAGATAATTGCTGATAATGGCATCTCCCGTGATGCGTTCGGTTTGAACATCTCTGATCAACTTTTGCTGAGACATTGCAAAATTTTGCTCAAACATAGGCATCTCTTTAAAAAGTTCATTCATGCTTGTAACAGCTTCATTAAATTTATCCGCTTGTGTGCCTACATACGCTACCATTGAAAACCGGTCGCCTTTGTCAGCAGGGGTTAATACAAAGGCATAAGTAGAATAAGCCAGCGCCTTTGACTCACGAATGGACTTGAATACAATGGACCCCATTCCCCCTCCAAAATAATTATTGTACAGGTTTACGATGGCTTCTTTTTCCGGATCATATTTATCAAGATTCCTGATCCAGAATACTTCTGCCTGTACCGCATCGTAGCTGGTAAAAAGTACTTCTGCCTTTGTTTGATTGAGCCGCTCAAACTTCATTTTGGCGGCATTGGTTTTCCATGATGCCGGGATGGCATGAATATTTTTTAGCTTCGGTAGTAATTCGTGCATTGTTGCCGGGCCATAGTAGCAAATCCGGTGCTCATAGCTGGTTAATGAGTGGAGCAACTCAATTAAATCGGTTGCTTTCAGGTTTTTTATTTCTTCATTGCTGAGCACATCATTAAAAGGATTGTGTGCACCATAGATGGCATAATCTCTTAGCGCCTCCCCAATTGCCTGCTTGTTCAATTTTGCATTTGCCCTTGAACGGAAAATATTATTTTTTAAACCTTCCAGCGCTTGTTCATTAGGCAAACATTTGGTAAGGAGGTTTTCAAACAAACTAACCGCTTCGTCAAAATTTTCCTGCAAGCCTGAAATAGTAATGATTGTTTCTTCTTCTCCCGGCTTGATACTGAAATTGCAGGCCAGTTCATAAAACTTCCTGCTTATTTCTGCGGCTGTATATTTGTCTGTACTGAGATAATCCAGGTATCTAATGGCGATAGACAAAACGCGGTTATTCCAAGTTCCCATATCAAACCTGTAAGAGAGCGTGAACAGGTCATTCTTTTTATTAGGAACATACAATACGTCTGCAATACCTTGTTTTTCTATCGTGATATCTTTTTTATAATCGAGCCATACCGGTTGTATGGGTGTTAATGGCGAATCAAGGATTGACCGAACAAATACCGATTCTTTTCCCGCATTTGTTTCTATCGGAGAGATAGGAGGCTTTTCAACCTTTATGATATTTTTATCTTCTCCTTTTCGTTTGTATAAAATGACATAATTATCATCTTTAAAAAATGAGTTGGCAAAATCCACAATTCCTTTTTTTGAAATTTTTTGCATGTCGTCTATATATGCTACATTTTTATCCCACTTCATTCCTTTGTTCTGTATGTACTGCTCTACTATACTTCCTACCCGGTTGCCATTATTTTGCAGGCCTTCCATGAGTTCTAATTTATAGTTTGCCGCAGTTGCTTTGATCAGGGACTCATCAAATCTTCCTTCTTTTAAAATTTTGATTTGCGCCAGCAGCAGGTCTTTTACTTCTTCGAGTGATTGCCCTTGTTTTGGGCTGCTATTTAAAATAAAAATCCCATAGTCTTTCAGTTGCCATAAACTTGCCCAAGCCTGCAATAGTTTTTGCTGCTGGATTAAGTTTACATCAATCAGTCCTGCCTTCCCGTTAAAAAGAATAGAACCAATCATATCACAAAACATAGCATCCCTCGTACTGTTTGCCGGCGAGCGAAATGCAATTCGTACGCTTTCTGCGGAAGGCCCGAAAACTTCTTTAGTAATAATTCCTTGTATCGGTTTTTCTACTGTGCCTTTATATCCTTCCACCGGCTTAGCGATCATATAACCGAAGTTTTTGTCAATCTTTTTTATGAGATCATCAGGGCTAAAATCACCGGCCATGATGATGGCCATATTATTCGGCAAATAATATCTTTTATAAAATGCCTTGATGGCTTCGATAGAAGGGTTTTTTAAATCTTCGATAGTGCCTATTGTAGTCTGCAAGCCATAATTGTGTGTGGGAAATACAGCGGCCAGCATGGCTTCCTGCATTTTATTGTTGTCATTGTCCAGCCCCCTGTTTTTTTCTTCATACACTGCTTCCAGCTCTGTGTGGAACAGGCGGATAACCGGGTTACGGAAACGCTCCGCCTCGATGGCAAGGAATTTATCCATAGCATTAGAAGGTATATCTTCTTCATAAACCGTTTCTTCAACGGAGGTGTGGGCATTTGTGCCTTTTGAGCCCAATGCAGACATCATATTGGTGTATTCGTTGGCAATAGCAAATGTTGAAGCCTCATAGGATACATGGTCAATCTGTTTATAAATGGCTTTTCGCGCTACCGTGTCAGTTGTTATACTGTATTGCTCATACAGTTTATCAATCTGCTGCAATAAAGGTTGTTCTTTTTGCCAGTTCAAAGTTCCATACTTATCTGTGCCTTTGAACAAAAGATGCTCCAGGTAATGTGCAAGTCCAGTATGGTTAGAAGGATCATCATTGCTTCCGGCGCGGACCGCAATGCGCACTGAAACCCTAGGTTCTGTTTTATTTGGAGATAATATTACAGTAAGCCCATTCTTTAAAGTATAAAACCTGGTTTCCATGGGATCGTTCGTTACATACTTGTAGGTATAATCCCCCGAACGAGCTTGTTTCCATTCATATTTATTTTGCCCGTAAGTGCAAAAACAAATTCCGGTAAGAACAAATGCAATCAAATATTGAATCGTGTTCATTTAGTTTATTTTTCCTGATTTGAATTTTTATAATTGGAAATAACTGTATCGAGCAGTGCAATAAATTTGTTAATGTCGGGGTTGTAGCCATAGCCTTCGGGAATTAATTTTTTTTCGTTGGCATCCAGAAAGAAATAATAAGGCTGACTGTTGGACCCAAATTTTGTTACCTGCATATCTGCATTCTTATCTCCCAGTGTTGCTATGTTCCTTCTTAGAGACTTTGAATAGTACTGTTCATTTTCCTGCAGGTCAATATTCTGCACGTCCACATATAAAGAAACTATCACAAAATCTCCTTTCAATAGTTTCATTACTTCAGGGTTGCTCCACACCTGGCCTTCCATTTTGCGGCAATTCACGCAATTGATACCGGTGAAATCAAGCATCAGCGGCTTCTTTAATTTTCTTGCAACAGACAGTGCTTCATCATAATCAAAATAAGTGGTCATCCCGAAGCTGGTTACTACTTCAGGTTCGTACAACTTCATCTTATCGTAATACTTAACAGGGCGAGGCAATGCATCTGCCGTTGAAGAAGGCGTTTCATTTTTTACTCCATTTGCAATAAAATCCTGCGTGCCCATCGGGGGCACAAAAGCGCTGATGGCTTTTAAAGGAGCACCCCATAACCCGGGAAACATATAAACCACGAAAGCAAGAGATGTGATTGCAAATAATAAACGAGTTACGGATAAATACGGAATGCCGAAATCATTTTTCGGCAGTTCATCATCGTGATGAAATTTTAATTTGCCTAATAAATAAATGCCTAATAAAGCAAAAATCACAACCCATAAGCTGATGAATGTTTCCCTGTCTAATAGCCGCCATCCTTTTGCCAGGTCTGCATTGGAAAGAAATTTTAAGGCGAGCGCCAATTCTAAAAAACCCAAAGTTACTTTCACCGCATTCAACCATCCGCCTGCTTTACCGAGCACATTTAATTTGCTGGGGAAGAACGCAAACAATGCAAAGGGCAATGCCAGCGCCAACGAAAAACCAAACATTCCTATCAGCGGCCCCAACTTATTGCCCCGGGCAGCCAACACCAATAAATTGCCAATGATTGGGCCCGTGCAGGAAAAAGAAACCAATACCAGCGTGAGCGCCATAAAAAATATTCCCATAAAACTTCCTGCGCCTGCTTTTGCATCTGATTTATTCATCCAGGAAGAAGGAAGCGCAATGTCAAAAGCACCGAGGAACGACAAGCCGAATACAACAAACAATGCAAAAAAAATCAGGTTAGCGATCCAGTTGGTGGCAAGATTATTTAAAGCTGCAGGACCAAATATCAATGTAATCAGAAAACCTAAGCCGGTGAATATGGCTACAATAGAAAAAGCATAATACAATGCATTCCGAATTCCTTCTGCTTTTGTTTTGCTTCGCTTGGTAAAAAAACTAACAGTAACAGGTATCATAGAATATACACAGGGAGTGAGGAGCGCAAGCAGTCCGCCCCCGAATGCAGCGAGGAATATCCACAACAATGATTTGTTATTAATACCTGCATCATTAGCAGCAACTGAAACAATAGCATGTTCGGGCTGAATAAAAAATTTAAACTTTTCTTCGCCCGGTTTATACGCATCACCTTCCTTGTACATGTAATTAATCGTTCCCCGCAGAACAACACTATCTCCTGCATTTATTGTTGCTTTCTGTTGCCATATCGCAGAATCAAGATTGAAGTTTTCTTCTCCGCCCAGGGTTGCATCTTTTTCTGTTTTTGGATTTATCTTTTCTATGACTGCTCCTTGTAAATATTTTGCAGCAGCAGAATCAAATGAAATGGAGGAACTGACAGCATCCTGTGAATGCTGCTGAATAGCATACAGTTTAATACCCGGTTTAAGTGTTGCTTTTATTTGTAGCAGCACTTCACCTGTACTTGTTCTTTCTTTATTAAAACTAAAACTAACGGGCGATGTAATCTGTGCACGGAGAAAACAAACAAAAAAACAAACAAGTATAAACGTTAGTATGTATTTTAAAAAATGATGCATGTAATAAATTAATTAAGCGATACAGAAAAGTTTACTGTAGAAGGTGGCAGGCATTCCCTGTCGTTGCATACCATAAAATTTATTTCACCTGTAACAGATGTTTTTGCATGCGCTTTTAATTTTACATTTTGTACAAAGTCAACCTTATTGGAATATTGTTTTACGTCCACGCCAAATATGGGTTCATGTTTTTGCTCAAGCTTTCCGATTTCCTTAACCGTTCCATTAATCATAATAAGCGGATTGGCGGTGAACTTGACAGAAGTAGGCACAGGCCCGCCGTCAGGAGTTGTTTGTGAATAGGTGTGCCAGCCCGCTTCAATGGTAGCGGCAAGATGAACTTCGTAAACGCCGGCGCTTATCTTTTTTGCAGTGAAAGCCCATTTTACGGAGCTTTTTACCTGGCTAAGTGTTATTATTGGGGTTAATAAAAGTGCTAATAAAAATAAACGCATACTATAGGTTTTAATTGATGGAATTTTATTGGTGTATTACAGTTTCATCGTTGGCTTATCAAATTGCTGAGTATTTATATAGGTTTTTCCGATATTTTTATTCGTTCTTTTTTGCTTCGCCAAAAAAGAACCAAAAAAGGCGACCCGAAAACGATGTACAATCCGTTTTCGGGAAGGAGCTTCGATTAGACAGTTGTGCTACTGTAGTGAAGAACAGTAGTGCCCTGATTGATTCACAACCGGCAATAACTTTTTAAATTGGATTTTAAAATAAGGGAGTGTTTTTGCACCCCCTTTGATCCTAACTAAAACACATGAGAAAACGTTGAATTATTTTAGTAATGAAATGCTTTAATCTTTATTAATAATTACTCCAACAACAACAGGCATCTCGGACAGTTTTGAAAAGATCATATTGATCTTGTTTTCAGGTACTGCAAAAAACTTCACTTGTATTTCAGTTGTGCTGCCTAAAATGTTACTCCACCTGACGCGCTCAATTTGATATTCTCCAATTTCTTGTTGCATCTGACTAAATGTATTCTGCACCAGTGCTGCGCCGTTGTTCTGATTAAGCAATTTTATCGTTACCGTAAAATCACGGAGCCTTGCACTGTCAGTTATCAGCGTATTCTTTTTAACAGAAGCAATTGTTGAGCAGGATGAATGCATCCCTAAACCGATTAATAAAATGAAAAACAATTTCAAGGCGCTTATTTAATTGATTCTATCATCGCATTCATTTCATCAAACAATTTTCCTTCATTGGATTCAAATCCAACCACTTTGTATCGCACATTTCCGTTTTTGTCAATGATGAATTTTGCCGGTATGCCGTCTATTTTATAGTCCGCCACAACTTTATTGGCCGTATCCAGCACAACGTGGAAATCGTAATGGTGGGCGCTAATATAGTCTGCCGCTTCCTTGGCCTTTTTCTCATAATCGAAATTTGGTTGTCCCTGGTACTCCCATGTGTCCACAAAAAGAAATTTCACATCTGGATTGTTTTTGTAGGAAGTGACTAGTTTCTGCATGCCGGGGAAACTGGCTTTGCAGGGACCGCACCAGGTAGCCCAGAAGTCCAGGACTACGGTTTTGCCTTTTAGCTCACTCAAACTGACTTTTTTCCCATCAAAATCCTTAAGTTCGAAAGTAGGCGCCGCATAATTGAGCTGTTCAGCCAGTAAAGTTTTTTTCGCTTCCTCGATATTGGTTTTGCGAAGAGAGAGTACATAAGCATCAAAGCCTGCATCGGAGCCTTTCTCTTTGATCCAGACTCTTTTTAATATATCCAGCATATCCGGTTTCCAGTCACCCGACGTGATCATTGCTCCGATTTGTTGTTGCGCTTCTTTAGCTGGGAGATTTTTTTCTGCTAGAACAGCGTAACGCGCATTTAAATCGGGGGCCTGGTAAACCCCAGTGGTTGTCATGTTGAGAAACTGATGCGATTCCTTTGCATAATCCCAGGCTGCTTTATTATTTCCTTTCTTCAGGTTGATTTGCGAGCAGTAGTCTGCGAAAATAGCTGCTGTGGTAGCGAGCTCATTTTTCGCATCTGCTTTTGAATAATAGGCATGACCGATCAGTTGCGAAAAGGATGCATCAGATTTGGGGTCCGATAACATCGCGGCATAGGGTTTGTAAATTCCATTCGCCAATTTTTCCGCGTAGTCAATATATTCCGGATATGTCATCAGCGAATCCAGGGCAAAGGAAAAGTTGTATACAGCTCCTTCGTCCATGATCACTTTTTGATTTAGCAAATTATATTTCGTGACATAGCTTTCCACCTTATTCAGTTGTCCGAAGTAGGCAAGCGTACCGATCATCCGAATCTGCATGGCATAGGGTGAGATCAGGTCCCTTTTTTGCTCAAATCCCAGATTGGAGGTGTTCAGCAGGCTGGTATATTCTTTCAGACTTGAATCCATACGGGCAGCATCCTGTAGTGTATAATATTCATCCAACAGGGCATGCAGCCGGTCGTTAGGATCTTTACTGGTTTTGCCCATTTCGATCGCCTGCTGAGTAAAATAGGTCCATTGTTGTCTCTTATCTGAGAACATGGAAACCGTTGCCATAAACCGCAGGTCTTTTGCGGTGTGTAAGCCCCCGGCGAAAAGTCCTTCCTCTTCCTTCTTCAACATGGATTTTATTTGTTCTTCCGTTTTCGGGTTTTTACAATTTCCCAACCAATTAAATGTATAGTATTTAGAGTCCGGATAAAGCTCCTGTTCTTTGAGCAGGAATTCAAATCCTCTATCCGTATTTATCGAATTCACACCTCTCACCTGCGGTAGTACCAGCGAGGCGCCTATAAAGTAATTGCTGAACTGACATTCTTTTCCATTCCGGTCATAAAATGGAAAGAAATACCCTGCACCATTGTGATTATCCAGCTTACCACCAGTTAATGCATAATCCATTTTAACCGGTTTCCATTTCAGCACTCCGCTGTAAAAGGAAAAGGAAAGGAGGACTGTAGAAGTATCTGTTTGTATTTGACCGGAATAGGTATTGCCCAGTTTGGTTAATACGACTTCCTGCGCGCGGCTGCTCCGACCTGTCAGTAGTGCACCCTCATCCGTATAGGTTCCCCATTTATAGATTAGACATTGAATTTTATCCGAAGCAGAAAAAACTCCGGAGGGTGGTGTATAAGTAAATTTTATGAGGGCACCAGGAGTTGGTTTTTCAGTAGATAACTTCAACTGTTCCTGTGCATGCAGTAAAATAGGCAGTAAGAATATTGTTGCCCATGTAGCCAGTCTTTTCATTTTCTTGATTTATTGATTAGTGTTTTGAATTTGTATATTTTATTTAACAGATTCAATCATCGCCGTAATCTCATCCAATAATTTGCCTTCATTGGCTTCGTATCCGACTACTTTATATCGAACGTTTCCGTTTTTATCGATGATGAACTTGGTAGGTATTCCAGTGACTTTAAAATCGGCCACTACTTTGCTCTCGTTGTCGAGTACTACGTGAAAATCGTAGTTGTGGGATTTTACAAATTCTGCGGCGGCTTTTTGCTTTTCATCGTTCGTGATCGTTTCGCCATGTGTTCCTTCCCAGGTGTCTACAAAAAGAAACTGAACATTGGGATCATTTTTATATGACGTCACCGCGTTTTGCATTCCGGGGAAACTGGCTTTGCAGGGACCGCACCAGGTGGCCCAGAAATCCAGCACTATGGTTTTGCCTTTGAGGTCTTTCGAATCAACTGTATTTCCATTAATATCCCTAAGTGTGAAAGATGGCATAGCATAATTCAGTTGTGTCGCCATCAGCGTTTTCTGCGCTTCCTTAACACTTTGTGCACGCAGAGAAAGGACGTATTCATCATATCCGGATTCAGATCCTTTTTCTTTGACCCAGACTCTTTTCAGGATGTCCAGCACTTCCGGTTGCCATTCTCCCGATGAAACAATTTGTGCGATTTGTTCCCGGCATGCCGCAGGGGACAAATATTTTTCGGCGAGTATGCAGTAATGGGTATTGATCAAAGGGTCTTTGACAAATTGCCTGTTTTGCATTTGTAAATACATCCGGGCCTGCCTGGCATAAATCCAGGCGATGGAGTCTTGCCCTTCGGCTACATATGTCTGTGAGCATATATCCGCTAATGCTGCCGCTGCGGTGGCCACCTCACTAGCCGCTTCGTCTTTTGTGGCATATTCCTTTCCGATCAGATTTGAAAACGCGTTGGCATCTGATGGGATAGATAACATTTTCGCGTAACTCATCAATAAGGGTTGTGCAATTTCTCTGGCTACGAGCCTGCCTTCCTTATCCACCATTAGTGAATCCATCATCATAGTAACATACCAGCTATAGTTTGAATTCAGCACCAGGAAGCTGTTAGCGAAACCAAATTTTAAAGCAAATTTCCGGAAGGAATCAGACTGATGGCTAAATGCCAATGATGCCAGAAACATATCCTTCATGTACGCTGGCGACTGCAATTCCAACTTTTCGTCAAACCCAATGCCTGACTGATGCCACTGCCTGTTATAAGCGTTCAGGATACTATCTTTTTTATCCAACAAGCTATCTTCAAAAAAATTATTGACAGCTGCATTTAGTAGATCGATTGGATCCTGACTGTCTTTCGCTTTAAGATTGGACAGGCTGTCAAAATAGTGATACTGTTGTATCAATCCATTCGCACTGCTTAGATTTGCCATGAGACGGAGTTCTTTTGCCGAATGCAAACCACCGGCATAGAGTTTCTCTATTTCCCTCGAAATAATAGTTTTTCCGGGTCCGTCTTCATGTCTTCCCATGTTTTGAACCAGATAAACCTCCACATAATAGAGCGCATCGGTATACAGCTCCAGCTCTTTAGACAAGTATTGAATCGCTTTCTCGCGATTGACAAAGCCAAACCGATTGCCATAATATTCCGTCAGGTATCTTCCCATGAAGTAGTTGGCAAATCTGCACTCCTTTCCTTCTTTCGTAAAAAGAGGAAGAAGATAACCGGAGTCCAGGTTGTGGTCCATTTTACCACTTACCAGAACAGGTTTAAAATCGGCCAGTTTCCATTTTAATTCGCCTGCACTGAACGTCAGAGAAACCATACAAGTGAACGTGTCCGTTTGAATTGTGCCTTCGTAATAGGATCCTTTCTTCGTCAGAATTACTTCTACCGGTTTGCTATGCCGATCAATGGCAAATGCCGCGTCGTCCATATAGGTTCCATGCGTGTAAGCCAGGCATTGAATCTTATCCGTTGCGCTAAATAAATTATCCGGTGGTGTGTAACGGAATGTAAGGGACTGACCGGGTTGCACTTTTTGGGTTAGGAGGGTCACTCCGTTTTGCGCTATGCATGTGAAATACAAAGCAGAAAAAAACAATATCAATAAGTTATTCTTCTTCATACTTAACTTGGTTTATAAAAGAGACTCAATCATAGCAAAGAGTTCATCCTTAAACTGGCTCTCGCTTCTGTTTCCGCCATTGATTTTATAACGGATCTTCCCATTTTTATCAATAATAAATTTATAGGGCATGCCAGGAACGTTATAGTCGCTGACCACTTGGTTGTGCATGTCAAGCAGCACATTGAACGTCAGATTTCTGGAACTGATCACCTTTTTAACTTTGGGAATCACATTCTCCTTATCTTTTAATTGTTCATTTTCCCAGGCATCTACAAAAAGAAAAACAACATTGGGATTATTTTTATAACTATCGATGATTTTTTGCATGTTGGGAAATTCTGAAATGCAGATACCGCACCAGGTGGCCCAAAAATCCAAAATCACTACTTTCCCTTTCAGGTCCTTGAGGCTAACTTTTTCTCCTTTTAAGTTGGTGAGTGTAAAAGGCGGCGCGGGTTCATTGATCTGTTGCGCAATAAACTGTTTGGAAAATTCTTTTATTTGCTTACTACGCAAGGTCAGGAAATACGATTCGACTCCATTGTTGGATCCATGTTCGGCCAGGTATATTTTCCTCAACAGTTCTTCGTTGTAAGTCCCATAATCAGGATTGTCTCTGATAAAATCTTCCGCTATTTTTTTAACCTGATTCTGCGGCAATACTTTTTCTGCCGTTTTCAAATAGTCGGTCTCGACCGGCAAATTGTTTTTGAAATTAATGTCATTGATCTCCTTCCATTCACTAAAAGATTCGCTGGCATACAACATAGCCGTCTTGTAATCGCCGGACTGGTAGTAATACAGGTTTAGTTTATCGGCATATAAGATTACACCCATCCGAATATGGTCTAAAATCTCCTTTTGAGTAAAATAAGTATCATCAGGGTCGCTCAACCTTTGGGTTGAATGCAGTTCCCATAGCGAATCAACATGTTTAAAATAATCATAACCACTCTTGAAATAAGTTAGCGTTCCCGAATTGACAGTTTTAGAAAAAGCATCGGCCACTAAAATGTTTTTTAAATAGTTATGACGTTGGTAAGTATATTGATATTTGTCTGCGTATTTGCGAAACAGGGGCTCATCTCCTTTTTCCGCAATATTCAGCAACATGGAATATTGCGTATTGTGAATGTCAAACATAGCCATTGCTTTGATTTGATCATTGCTCAAGCTGTCTTTTTTTACAATCATCGTCTGCAGGATACTGTCCTTTTGAGCAAAGGATTTCAGCGTATCCATGATTGCCATTTGTAAAATCTGTATTCCATAAATTCCAGGTTGATCCTTAAATTTTTCCCACATTTGCGATCCAAAATAATTCGCCATATTGGGCATTTCGAGATTCCTCATCAGCAAAATGGCCAAACTGAAATCGGATTCCGTTTTCAATCCTTTTTGAAACTGCTTTTCCAAAAGTTCTTTCGATCGTTCACGGAATTTCGCAATGTCTTTCTGCATCATGTAATAAGCCAGCATGGTATTTCGTGAAGCACCATACAATTCAATCTCCTGTTCCAGATAATTTATTCCCAGCGCCGTATTGTTCATACCCAAACGGTTGGTGGGATTAAACATGTCGTCGCTTCCTATGAATCGCCCGGCATAAAAATTCGCCAGTGGAACGGGCTGATTGTCCTTACCTTTCATCCGGATCATGAATCCCGCACTATCGTTCCAATCGGTCTTACCCTCTTTCATAACCAGCCGGTCGCCGACGGATTCCATTTGAATGTGGCCATAGTTGAAAGAAAAAGTGAGGAGAGCTGTTTGGGGAGAGGTAATGATTTGCCCTTTATATTCATTTTCAATTTTACTCCATTCTATCTCGGTTACTCTCCCAGGAAAATCAAGTACCCATGCAGAATAATTATCCAAAAAATTTCCAACATTCCGGATAACACAATGCGGTATCTCGTTTTTCCACTCAGCAGGTGGCGTATATGAAAAATAGACCGTATCACCGGGTCTCGGATTTTCCGGGGTAAACCGAAATCGGTCCTGGGCACGCGAAAAAAAGGGTAGGAAGAATATTCCTGCCCATACTAAAAATCGTTTCATTAATATCCGGGTGTTTGCGTGAGATTCGGATTTTTCGAAAGCACACTTGTTGTGCTGAGTGGAAACAAGACCATATAGGGTTTCCAGTTCGTCTTATAGGGAATAGTAGGCAGAAAGGTGTTGGCCAGGCCGGTTCTCACCAGATCGAACCAGCGGTATCCGCCTTCAAAAAACAGTTCATGTCTTCTTTCATTCAAAACCGCATTAATCAGATCATCCTGAGAAGTAGCGGTGGTGTTACCTAAACCGGCCCTGTTTCGGATCATATTCAGATCATCCGCGGCATCACCCAAATTTTCCTGACGCGCTCTGACTTCGGCTCTCAGCAAATAGATTTCAGCCAGCCGGATCACTTTATCTTCTTCTTCCGTTCCCGCGGGGATGTCATCGGCAGTCCAGATAAAACTGTATTTGTATTTGTAGCAATACATACGGTATGCAGGATCAGGATAACCGGCAACGTTTTGAAATATTACCCAGTTGACCGCTCTTTGGTCACCTGGTTCAAAACTGTTCAACAGGTCCTGCGATAGTACTGAGTTGGAATTGCCTTCTACAAAAGGCTGGGCAAATCCGGTTGGGAACCGGATCAGTCCATTGGACATTCCCTGTTTGAAATTATTATTTGCATTTTGATAATTTTCTATCGCCGGCACGATCAAAATACCTTCATTGGATGATTGTAAAAAAACATCGGTTAATGCCGCCAGCTGATAGTTTCCACTGTTGATGATATCAGAGGCTAGGTTCTCCGCCTCCGCCCATTTTCCTTCGGTGAGATATACTTCCGCCAGAATGGCTTCCGGTATAAACCGGTTGTCGATAAAATATTTGGAGCTGATGTCAGCCGGCAAATCGGTTATCGCATCCTTAAGATCCTTTTCGATCAAGGCATATACGCTGTCTGCGGACGTTCTTGGCAGCAGTGCGTTAACCGGTACATTTCCATCCAACACCAGCGGCACCCCCCCATAGCATCTGACCAGATTAAAATAGGCAAATGCACGAATTGTCTTTGTAGCCGCCAGGTATGATTTCTTTATATCCTCGGTCATACCTGTTGCTGTTGACGTAGGAATCCCTTCCATAAGCACGTTGGCTGAATATATAGTCTGATAAAATCCGTCCCAGGGCGGCAGATATGCCCCTTGCACGGGTGCCATATTATTGGTGTAAAGGTTTTGATACGCAACGGATTGGGCGGCCAGGGTTGGATTGTACGCATCTCCGGCCAAAGCGGCCATTCTATCGAGAAAATATCCAGGCAATTCCACATTGTCCCTGAACTGATTGTATAAATTACTCATCATACCGTCGATCGTACTCTTGCTTTCGAAAGCAGTAGCTGTCGTAACCGAGTTGGTGGGATAAGGAACATCCAGATATTTTGAACAGGATCCTAATACCAAAATTGACATCAGGATGAGTGAAGCGAGTTTATATTGTTGAAAAAGTTTTTTCATTTTGAAAAGTTTTAAAGCTTAAAATTCTAACCGGATTCCCGCGGTAATCGTTCTCAACATGCCATTTTCATTACCATAAGATTGAATCTCGGGATCCTTATACAGTTTGACAGGAGACCAAACGGCCAGGTTTTCGCAACTGGCGTATACCACCATATGGTTGAGTTTCAGCTTTGACAAAACGTCCTGGTTAAAAGAATAACTCAGTTGTACATTTTTCAACCGGATATAGTAACCCTTGTACAGAGCTGCTGTACTCCAGTTATATTCCTGTGTGAGCGGGTCTGTATATTCCGGATCGCCCGGGGCCATCGTATATAAACGGGGGTATTTGGTATTGTCTCCGGGTTTGGTCCAATAATTTCCCACTACATCGGCTGCGGGATTATAGATGGAACCAATGGGGCTAAAATCGGCATAGTTCCATCTGGTGAATATCCCATTGCTAAACTGAAAAAAGATATCACAGGTAAATCCTTTGTAACTGATGGAATTGGTAAACCCGCCCCAAAGCGTTGGAAGCGAGGTTCCCCACCAGGCCGAATTGGACGCATAATCATTGTAGTCCACTATGCCATCGCCATTCACATCCTGGAATTGCGGAATACCATTCGCTGTATTCAGCCCTGTATAATGATAGGGCATTTCCATAAGCAATGCGGTACCACTCTCATTGGGGAGGGCCCGTCCGACCTGATATTCACGTGCATAACCGCTGCTCGCCAGATTGGGGAAGGATTTCAGAATATTGGTATTGGTGCTGAGATTGAATTTGGTCGTCCATTTCAGCGGATTGCTGGGTCCGGAGTTTTGTGTGGTCAATTCAAATTCAAGCCCTGTATTTTGTACCTGGCCGGGAAAATTGCCATAGTAACTGGTAAATCCGCTTTGTCCGGCAATGGGTATGGTTGTTAATAAGTCAGAAGTTAGGGACTTATACCAGGCAGCGGAGAATAAGATACGGTTGTTCAGAAATCCCAGTTCCAGGCTGATATCCGATTTCGCCGTGGTTTCCCATTTCACATCCGGATTTGGGTAATTGGAAAATTCCAGGGGACCTGAATAGGGATACCCCGGAAAGGAATGACTGACATAAACAGGAGGTGTATCCATCAAACCCAGCCATTGGTAGTCGGGTAAATTGTTATTACCCGTGGTTCCATAACTGCCCCTCAGTTTACCAAAACTGAGGAAGTGTTGATTTTTCATAAAGGATTCACTGCTAAATATCCAGGCAAAACCGGCAGAACCAAAATTTCCAAAACGGTTGTCCGGACCAAAACGCGATGAGCCGTCCCGCCGGAAAGTCAGATTCAGTAAGTATTTTTTGTCCCAGTTCGCATTCACCCGGGCATATATGGACTCAAATCTTTCTTCTGTATTGTTGTTGGTAGCTGTTGTAGGTTGACCGGCCGCCCAACTGTTCAGCAGGTCGTCACTGCCGGGATTGTTGACCAGAACAAAGGTTTCCTCGTTTTTATTTTGGAGGAAGGTCAGACCGCCCAGCGCAGAAAAGTTCAGTTTGGAAAAACTATGCGTATAACTTAACTGGGGTTCATAATTCACCGAGGTATAGAGATGGGTGGTCTGCTGTCCAAAGGGTATAAGATTAAAGAGATTCTGAGGGTTGATCGCTGTTGACGGATAGGTGAACTGAGCATCATTTGCCTGCGAATTATAAGAAGCCAGGAATTTGACCATCAAACCGTCCAGGATGGTATACGAAATCTGACCATTCAGCAATGTGTTGTTCGTAAAAGAAACTGATGTAATGGTCTTATTGAACAGGGGGTTGTATCCCTGGTAACCATTCGGAATAACATAATTGCCCGGGTTGAGGTTGCCCATACTGTCATAAAGAGGGAAATTGGGCGGATTGGCAGAAGTAGGAGAAAGACTAGCCATCATATTCGTAGTAGTGAAATGCTGGTTTTCACTTCCCACTGTAGCCCCCAATGTCAGGTTTAATTTATTATCTACAGAGCTATGGTTGAGCTGTAAACGACCCAACATTCTTTCCTGATAAGGTTTGAACATATAGTCGTCGTACATCTTATAATAATCCCCCGATGCCACAAAATTGAGTGCTTTGTTGCCCCCGGAGACGTTCACGTTTGCATTGTAGTTGGGTGCGGAATTACCCATTTCCATGTCGGGAAAGTTGGTATAGGCCGTCTGGCTCCACTGGG
Source organism: Bacteroidota bacterium (assembly GCA_018266455.1). Classification (GTDB taxonomy): domain Bacteria; phylum Bacteroidota; class Bacteroidia; order Chitinophagales; family Chitinophagaceae; genus Puia. The sequence goes on along the minus strand of JAFEAJ010000003.1, from coordinate 15,513 downwards.
TGAGATCCGGTGCAGTGTATTGATCCGGAACAATGGGATTGATGGCACCGGACGCATCGGCATTGCCCATGGCGAATGCATTCTTTCTCATTTGCAGGTACTGAGGCGTGTTCATACGCTTTGTCAGTACCGTGGGATTTTTCCATCCGGTGGACAAATTAACCGTTGTAGTCGCTTTGCCGAGCGATGCTTTTTTTGTGGTAATCAGAATTACCCCATTAGTACCGCGGGATCCGTAGATACTGGTGGCATCGGCATCTTTTAATACGTCGATGGATTCAATGTCGGAAGGATTTATAAAATTGAGCGAAGAAACGCCGTTGCCATAGGTGTTGGCACCCGCGCCTGCCAAAGCAGTGTTAATATCCGTATAGATCAGGGAATTGGTCACCTGATTTACCACCACGCCGTCTACAACAATCAGCGGATTATTACCCAGGCTCATGGAATTCTGCCCGCGAATCAGGATATTCGTTGCTGAACCGATACCGGCACTTGGGTTCGTAATGGATACGCCGGAAAGTTTTCCCTAGAGTGCCTGGGTGATGTCGCCCACCGGACGATCCTTTATTTCTTCGCCTTTAACCGTGGCAACGTTTCCGGTATTAAACCGCTTAGAAGTGGTACCATAACCGATGACCTGCACTTCATCTACCAACGACATTTTTATTTTGACAACGATGTTCAAAGTGTTTTTACCAGCTAATTTCCTTTCTGTTGTTTCAATATTGGCGCCACTGATAATCAATGTTGCATTATTATCCACCTCGTTCAGCATGAAAAAACCTACTTCATTTGTGGTAGTGCCTTTCTTAGTTCCTTTTACGGTTACCGAAGCACCAGCTATCGGTTCTCCTTTTTCGTTGGTAACCGTACCGGCAATATCAATAGGTGGTGGCAGTATAGGCATTTCCCGGGCGTTGCCACTAACAATTTGTTTTTCTTTTACTACAATGGTATTATTTACCAGTTCATAGGTAATGGGCAGGTTTTGAAAACAAAGTTTCAATGCATCCTGCACCGGCATATCGGTTACCTCTATATCCACTTTGCCGGCCTGGTTCAGCAGTTTGTCTTTGTAAAAAAACTGCAACCCGGTTTGGTGGTTTATTTCTTTAAAAACCTTTTGCAAAGGGGCATCCTTCATTGACAATGTAACCGTCTGGGCATGCCCAATGGCACTTGCCTGCAAGCAGGCAACGAATAAAAGAATGGCTGAGAATTTCATTATCAGCAGCAGTTTGGTGATGGGTTTCCGGTACAAGGGCCAAAAAAAATAAAGAGCTTTAAAATTCATAGCTTTGTTTCGTTCCGATTACTTCGGAACAAGTTTGGGTTAAACAATAAGCAGTCTTAGCCGATTTGTTTTAATGGGTTACCCTAAACTTTCGGCAGGCAGTGTTACCAGCACTGCCTGTTTTTGTTTTGGCTAACCGGGGATTCTCATTCTGTTACTATTAAATCCTTCCCTTCTATTTTACATTTCACGCCGCCTTCTTCTATGATCCTAATCACGTCTGATATATTGCTGTTGCGGCTCACTACTCCTGAAAAAGTTTCTTTGCTCGCCCTGCCGTTATATACCACCTCTACATCATACCATTTGCTCACCTGCCGCATGATGCTTTCTATGCTTGCACTGTTAAAAATAAATTTGCCGTTTTTCCATGCCATGACCTCTTCCGTATCTACATTTTTATTTACTGATAACCCTGCGTTTTTATTAATAACTGCCTGTTGTCCCGGCTTGATAAAGATGGAATTTTTATCGTTGTACACTTTCACAGAACCTTCGAGCAATGTAATTTTTGTATCTGCTTCATCATCATAAGCATTGACATCGAAATGTGTTCCCAGTACTTCTGTATTTATGTCATTTTTATTTACGATGAAGGGCTTAGCCGCATTATGCGCCACTTCAAAATATGCTTCACCGGTGATGGAAACCTTTCGTTGATTGCCAACAAATGCAATGGGATAAGTAAGAGATGAGCCTGCGTTTAACCATACCCTGCTGCCATCGGCAAGTGTCATATCAATAGCCCTACTTCCTCTTGGATTAGTAAGTGTATTGTACACCAATTCGGTAGCGGTGCCATTGTAAGCAATTTTTCCGTCTGCGAGTTTTACTATTTCGACACCTTTTTGCTGTATCAGTTTACCGTTTGCAGTGCTATCAAGGTAAACTTTTTGCCCATTAGCGAGAGCAATCATTGCCCGGTTTGCTGCCGGGGCTTTTACATCTTGCGGGGCAACTGCATTTTTTGCAATGTCAACTTTTTTTGCAGTTCTGTTAAAGAATAAAAAATAACTGGCTGCCCCGATCATTAATATAACAGATGCGGCTGCGGTAATTCTTCTCCAGGGGAATGGCTTCATTTTTCTCAGCTTGGCTCCGCTTTTATTGGCTGCTGATAGTGAATGGCCAAATACTTTTTCAAGCAATTTTTTTCTTCTGTTCTCATCCGGCATTGGAGCGGTTTGCTCCAATATTTCCATTAAGACTGATTCTGCTTTATCATTGTTCGTGTTGTTCAACAACATGAAGAGCTCAGTTTCTTCTGCGTAAGAACTTTTGCTATTGGCATATTGGTTGAGCAAATATTGCAGCCTGTTATTGTTTTCAGCCATAAACGTTTAATTTGAAACTATTCAGAATTTTGTTGCAGCAAGGCTCAATTCCGAAACAGGTTATTGCTATGATACCTGTCGGAGAGTTTAGTCCTACCTTTTTAAAAAATATTTTTTAGAAGAATATTTAAGTGTTGCCAGGTTATGGATAAGAAGCATTCAACCTTTTCACCATTATTAAAATGGCATGAGCCATAGAATTAATCTCGACCCCTTAAATACAAAACTTTTGATTGTCGTGCGGTAAATTGTTTCTATAAGCCCGATTACATGGGACGAATAGTTAAATGACAGGTATGCCTAACATCTTGGCCAATCTACCCCATCAAAAAAGAAGAAAACATAACCAAAGCCTGCATATAGAGAACTACGTCCCGAAAAAAAATTATATTAGAAGGTTTTGTTGGCCTCATTATTTTGAGTTGCTGACAAACGCAATTCTCTTGCTGTCGGGCGACCAGGAAGGGGTATTGATCGTTCCCTGGCCGCCGTAGGCATAAGCAATTGCTTTTGGCGCACCACCGGAAACAGGCATTAGCCGCAACATCACTCTTTTATAAAACGGATGGTCTGTCGGGTCAACTGTATCGGAAAAAGAAATAAAGACCACCCATTTCCCATCTGGCGAAATATGCGGGAACCAGTTGTTGTATTGATCAAAAGTGATTTGTTCTTTATCTGAACCATCAGGTTTCATGCGCCATACCTGCATCGTGCCGCTTTGAGTGGAGCAATAATAAATATATTTCCCATCTGGAGAATATTCCGGCCCATCATCAAGTCCCGATTCTATAAAACTAAGCCTCTCTTCTTTTCCGCCGTTGATTGTTTTTTTATAAATATTAAATGAAGGCCCGTTACTCAATCGCCTTGCGGTATAAACCACTTCTTTTCCATTGGGGCTCCACCCATGCAAATAGGAAGGTGTGCTGTCGGTCACTAATTTCGGTTCACCACCTGTCAATGGCAAATAATAAATAGTACTTCCTCCACCAGGCATCCCATCTCTGTGATGGCTGATGGCAAGCATTTTTCCATCAAAAGAAATCACATGATCATTATTGTTGTGATTGGCAAAACCGGTATTTAATTTTTCAGGATTACCGCCTTCTATCGGGATAGTGTAAATAAAGCCGCCTCTATTGAACAAAATATTTTTTCCATCTGGCATCCAGTTTGGTGCTTCAAACCTCCCGGAGTCGGTATGTATGATCTGTCTTTTACCACTGAAAACATCCAGCAGCTCCAACCTGCTTTCAAGGGCCTTTTCACTGTAGCCGTCATAATTGTCAGGCACTGGTTTCTCAATCCGCACATTCCATGCAATGCCTTGTTCTATCACTGCGGGGTTGTGGCTGCACACAAATATTCCCGCCAACGCTTCATCCGGCATATCAATCATATCCGTTCTCCCCAGTTCCTGCAAAGGCTCGCCAGAATTTGCCGTTCGCATGATAAATGTTTTTCCGATACGTTCCAGTTGAATGATTTCAGGATTTCTTTTCACTGAAAAAATCTCATCCTCAGGGTCTCGCATATAAGCGCCACGCAAGCGCCGCCATTGTAACACAGTCAACCCGTCGCCATGAACTGTTGCGCTCATCTGTGCAGCATCATCATCTTCAGATGCACGAACCATCCAACCGATTTTACGATGCGGTTCCACACCTTTTCCCTGCAGTTTCATATTAGCGGTCAGGATGAAATCTCCTTTTATTTTGCTGAAAGCATATTGAAGCTCATCTCGGTTGAACCAGATATTATATCCCCCGCCTTTTAAAGTATAGGTTTGGGTTTTCGGGTCATATACTGTTGAACCTTTTACCTTAGGGTTTCCAATATCTTTACTGGTTTCAAAAAAACCGTGAGGAAGGTTTTGTGACGAAACAATTTCAAACCAGGCAAATAAAATGGCAGTTAATAAAACTTTCATAGCAGCTGTTTGGTATAGAAAGGTAAAGAGGGGGGAGCAAAGAAGAAAGAAATTTTCCTGTTTTCGGGCGAACGGTATAAAATAAATTTACTTTAGGCCTTAGCGAACCGCCTCCCGGCAGAGCTGAGGAGATGGTTCACGATTTCATTTTTTACAAATTTTCAAAGCAATTGTCCGGCGCTAATCCTCAGCATGGTCTGCCGGGACATTAATGCCCTTCCAGATTTTTTTTGAAGTCCAGTCTTCATCTTTTTTATTCCAGAAATCATCTGGAGCAGGCAGGCCCAATATCAAAAAGGCTTCAGTGCATAAATACAAGCTTCCTGTTGAAATATACTCCTCGCCAATACCCGGCTGATGGCCAGCCATCCCAATTTGCAGCCATCCTTTTTTATCAAATGTGCCCGGCATTTCTATTTGTTTTTTTATCACGGCGAACAATGCAGCCCTTGCCTGCTGTGGCTTGATGGTTTGGGGCAACTGGTGCATTAAAGCGATTTTTGACAACAACTGGAAAGCGCCAAAACGGTATGCGAGCGACCTGCCAATGGGCGGATAAGTGCCTTCCGGCGAAACCATTCTTTCCTGGATGGCAGCATATCTCTTGGCCCTTTTCAAAACCGTTTGGAGCAAATTTTTTATGGCCGCGGAGGTGTCATGTTCCTGCATCACATTCAACAATTCAATAAGCATCGGCTGGATCACAAAACTGTTGTAATAGTCCCAATGAAAATTTTCGCCATCACCATACGTGCCATCCCCTTTGTACCAAAGCTCATGCATGTGCATTGCATAGTTTATTCTTGAAATGTCGCACTGGCCATCAAATTGCAATAAAGCGGCTTCCACCATCGCACTAAACAAAAGCCAGTTGTTTTGCCCGGGCCTGATTGCCCTGGAAGATTTTAATGCATTAATAATATTTTGCTTGGTTGCTTTGTCCAATGGCGCCCACAGTTGCCCGGGCGCCCTGATCAAAGCTTGCGCTAAGAAAGCAGCGTCCACTAACGGCTGGCTGCCTTTATTAAAATTCATGAAATCAGGCATGGACGGGCCTGTCGCATTATGCAGGCAAACCCTGGCGAGCTGAACATATCTTGCTCTTAGCTTCCCTTCGGTGCTGCTGTCTGCTCCCAGTTCAAGCCAGGGCGCCATACCCGACAATAGCCTTCCAAAAGCTTCCAGGCAGGAATAGTTTTGCCTGTCTGTGTTTTTTGCTTCAACAGGCATTTTCTGTTTCAGTTCATTTTTGCTCAACGCTTGCAGTACGGGATCGGCAATTTTCAACATGGCATTGACTAAATATGCCCTTTCCATTAAACCTGCATTGGCGGCATACATTCTTTTTTGCTGCGCATGGCACATGCTGCAGAGCAATACCGCTATACCGAAAATAATTTTTACCCTATGCCTCATAATAAATAGATTATTCTCCGCCGTTGTTGGTGTTGTGCTTAGCATTGTGTGTAGCTTCACCAACAACAAACTCACATCAAGCTACTCCTTGTAGTGTTTTAAAAAACCGTATTCATCAATACCTGTTTCATAAAACCTTGCTGAAGAATATTTATACCCCTCCGGCACATTGCACAGCCCTGCTTTTACCGGATTGTAATGGACGTACTCAAGTTTCTGCATGAACACTTTCTCTGAATAAAGGTCAATGCTAAGGCTGTTCCTTTCCCATATCTGGTATTTCCTGTCTCTACTGTTCACTTCAAAATGCTCCAATACTTTTGGGTGGCTCCTCAATAAATCATATTTTATCCTCTGCCCTGTGAATTTCAGAAAATCCCTCTGGACGTTCTCTTTTTTATGCCCATCACAAATTTGCCATATCATGTGCATGTGGTTGCTCATTATCGCAAAAGCAAATAGCTCTACCCTTTTCTCTATTATCAGAAATCTCAAGCTTTCTACGATTATCTCTTTGTACTTATCTGGCTTAAGCAAATGCTTCCACTCAAGAATGGTGGCTGTGAAGAACTGCGGATGATAAAGTTGATTGGCCACTATTGCAAGGTACAAAAATTCAGTTGTTGGTGCAGCTAACGCACATGGCTATGCACAAACACCAACAACGGCGGAGAGGCCCGGACGTTACGCATCATCATAAAAATTATTTTTTTGTACTTTTATCTGCTTCCCCTGAAGCACCTGATGATTTGAGCTGCACTGCTGAGTTCCTTTGATTAAGAAAGGCCTGCCCTTAGGTCACAGACTGCCGGCCAATGCAGGTGACTATGCGGAAAATGTTGATCAATGACAGGCTATTAACAGGCCAAAATGGTTTATAAAACCAAAACAGAATGAAATTGTACATCAAAAACATGGTATGCAACCGGTGCAAAATGGTAGTAAGATCAGAGCTTGAAAAAGCCGGTTTGCTCCCATTGTCAGTTGACCTTGGCGAAGCAGAAATTAAAAATAGGCCAACTAAAAATCAACTGCAGGCTTTTGGGGCTTCATTAAAACAGTTGGGTTTTGAATTGATAGACGATAAGAAGAGCAGGATAATCGAAAAAATAAAAAATGAAATCATTAAGATTGTCCATCACTCAGGCGAAAACATTTCGATAAATCTTTCCGATCATTTGTCAGCAGCCCTGCATTATGACTATGGCTACCTAAGCAACCTGTTTTCAGAAGTTGAAGGGGCAACCATCGAAAAATATTTTATTTCGCAACGGATCGAAAAGGTCAAGGAACTATTGGTATATGATGAGCTCAGCCTGTCGGAAATTGCAGACAAACTGGGTTATAGCAGCGTTGCTTATCTCTCATCGCAATTTAAAAAAGTAACAGGGCTTACGCCCACATTCTATAAATCAATGAAAGAACATAAACGCAAAAACATTGAAGACCTGTAAATCTTATAACTCTTTCCCATAATTACATAACAACCACGAAAGGCTGCTGCAATAGCTTTGTGCCAAATAATTTTTATGGTACATAACTACGTTATCACCGGTATGACTTGTAGCAGTTGCCAGGCTAAAGTTCAACACGCATTATCAGGAGTTGAAGGAGTGAAAAATGTTTCTATCAACCTGGAGCAGGGATTAGCGACCATCGAAATGGACAAACACATCCCGGTTCTTGTTTTAAGAGAAGCCCTGAAGGAATACCCGAAATATCAATTAACTGAATTACAAAACCAACACCAGGAGCCTGTGCCTGAAGAAGAAAAAAGGTCGTGGATGGGAACATACAAACCCATACTTGTTATTTTTGGGTATATTCTTGCTGTCACTTTATCAATTGAAGCCGGGTCTCATTCATTTCGATGGGCGCAATGGATGAGCCATTTTATGGCTGGTTTCTTTTTGGTATTTTCTTTTTTTAAATTGCTCAACTTAAAAGGCTTTGCAGAAAGCTATTCTATGTACGACATCATTGCAAAGAAATGGACTGGATGGGGTTATGTGTATGCTTTTGCAGAGCTGCTTTTGGGGTTTGCGTACCTTTCCGGGCTTGCTCCCCTCTTAACAAATTCGGTTACTTTTGCAGTAATGTCAGTAAGCATCATCGGTGTGCTGCAAAGCGTTCTTGATAAAAGAAAGATAAAATGCGCCTGTTTAGGCGATGTATTCAACCTGCCGATGAGCACCGTAACCATTATTGAAGACGGGCTAATGATTGCAATGAGCGCGATAATGATTTTTGTAATGGTTTAATTAAATAGCGCAAGAATATATTCAACACAGGGCTATCATCAACAAAAATAAAATACAATGAAAAAAAATATTTTACTGTCAATCTTCTTAGCCAGCCTGTTTGTGCAAAAATCATTTGCCCAGGATAGCGCTAAAAGCCAGCTATCTATTGTGCTAAATGATTATTATGGGGTAAAAGATGCCCTGGTAAACAGTGATGCTGTTGTTGCTGCATCCAAAGCCTCGGACTTGTTGAAAGCCATTAATGCTGTTGACATGAGCCAGCTTACAGAACCCGGCCACAAGGCTTTTATGGCTTTGAAAGAAAAACTTTCGTTTGATTCCCGCCATATTTCTGAAAGCAAGGACATTTCACATCAGCGGGAACATTTTACCAACCTATCCGACAACATGATCGCACTGGCAAAAAAGGCAAAGCTGTCTGCCCAGCCAGTTTACCAGGCATATTGCCCGATGAAGAAATCCTATTGGCTCACGAATGAAACAGCTATAAAAAATCCTTATTACGGAAAGGCCATGCTGACTTGTGGCGAAATAGCAAAAACATTAAACTGACATTGCATATTTAAGAATACAATGTTTTCGGCAAGGAGCGTAAAGGATATGTACAGCCCCAATCTTTGCCGGTGCATCATCATCGGGCATTTGTGTGGATCATGTTTTAATGATAGAGTATAACAATTTGACATATTTAGGAACAGTTCATGGTGAAAACGGTATTAAGTATGAAAACGGCAGGCCTTATAACATTATCCCTATTAACCTATTTATTTGGTCGCTCGCAGGATATGCAAATGGGCCCTGTAACAAAAGAAAACAGCACAGCCGCCAGTTCAAAAAATGTCCGGTATGATTTATATGTTACCGACACCATAGTAAATTTTACGGGCAGGCATAAGCGTGCTATTGCAGTGAATGGCCAGGTACCTATGCCCACATTGACATTTACGGAAGGCGATACTGCGGAAATCTATGTGCACAACATGATGAACGAAGAGACCTCGCTGCACTGGCATGGCTTATTTGTCCCGAACAGGTACGATGGCGTGCCCAACCTCACTCAAATGCCCATTATGCCGCACGAAACTTACCTGTATAAGTTCCCCATCATACAACACGGAACACACTGGTACCACAGCCACACCATGCTTCAGGAGCAGGTCGGCATGTATGGCGCCATGATATTAAAAAAGAAAAACGAACCAGGCATCCCCACGATCCCCGTCGTTTTAAGCGAATGGGCAGATATGAAACCGGAAGAGATCCAGCGAAGCCTCCATAGCGCTAACGACTGGTTTGCCATTAAAAAACATGCTACTCAAAGTTTCAGCGAAGCAATAAAGCAAGGCTACCTGAAAACGAAATTGATCAACGAATGGAAGCGTATGAACGCAATGGATGTAAGCGATATTTATTACAACTGTTTCCTGGTCAATGGCCATAACGCTTATGAACAACCGCAATTTAGAGCAGGCGATAAGGTCAGGCTACGGATTGCCAATGCAGGCGCATCAAGCTATTTCTGGATGAATTACTCCGGCGGAAAAATAACCGTAGTGGCAACCGATGGGAACGACGTAGAACCTGTTGAGGTGGACAGGTTGTTGATTGCCGTTTCAGAAACCTATGATGTTGTTGTTACTATTCCTGAAAATAAAAGTTATGAATTTCTGATCACCCCGGAAGACAGGACTAATTCAGCATCATTATGGCTTGGCCGCGGCGAAAAAGTGCATGCAAAAAAGCTGCCCAAGCTCAATTACTTTGCAGGGATGAAGATGATGAACGACATGATGGACATGAAAGGGAACATGATTGAAATGCCAGGGATGAAAATGCAGAACCAGGCCATGGATATGAATACCGTAATGTACCCTGAAATTACGGGCGAAGGAAAAAACGGGAATGCAGATGATGGCATGCATGAGGGCAATATGCAGAACATTCAAAGGACAGATAGCAATAGCATACAAGGCATGAACATGCCTAATGAAAATGCTGGCATCGCCACACTGAACTATACGATGCTGCGGGCAACTGAAAAAACAACCCTGCCTGATGCGCCAATGAAAACCTTGAATTTTGAACTTACCGGGAATATGAACCGCTATGTATGGACGATGGATAACAAAACGGTTTCTGAGAGCGACAAGATATTAATCAGGAAAGGGGAAAACATAAGAATCATTTTATACAACAACTCCATGATGCGCCACCCGATGCATTTGCATGGCCACGATTTCCGTGTGCTGAACGGGCAAGGCGATTATGCCCCATTAAAAAACGTGCTCGATATTATGCCTATGGAAAGAGATACGATCGAATTTGCGGGCAACACAGATGGGGACTGGTTTTTTCACTGCCATATCTTATATCACATGATGAGCGGCATGGGCAGGATCTTTCACTACGAAAATTCACCGGCAAACCCTGAAATCATGGATCCTAAATCGGCCCAACGGATGCTGTTTGCCGATGACCGGAAAATGTATTTTATGGCAAGGGCAGGGGTTGAAACAAATGGAAGCGATGGCGAGGCCGCTTTTTCACAAACACGCTGGAAAATAAGTACGCTATGGCATTTAGGCTTTACTACAATTCACGGGTATGAAAGCGAAACGATGGTGGGAAGGTACCTGGGCAGGATGCAATGGTGGTACCCGTATATCGGCTTCGATTACCATTATAAGGTTGAAGGAGGAGTTAAAAATATTTTTGGCGATGAAGAGACAACCTGGTTAGGGCAAAAAAGCGACAAGTTGAACAGGCATACCATTGTTGCGGGCATTGCCTACACCCTGCCAACTTTAACCATTGCCGATTTGAGGATTGACGGAAATGGGAAATTGCGCTTCCAATTGTCCCGGGAAGACATTTCGGTTACCCCTCGAATGAGGTTTAACTGGATGATCAATACCGATAAAGAATATACCCTTGGCCTGCGCTACATTGTTACAAAGTATATCTCTGTTTCTTCTCACTATGACAGCGATATGGGCCTGGGAGCAGGGGTTACGATCACCTATTAAGAAAAAGCGAAGCTGAGGCCCAACCTGAAAATTCAAAAAGAGCCGGCTCAGGCATAGTGGTTGTATTTTGATCATGCTGATTTCATAAAAAATAATTGCATCCATAATCACACCAGCATCATCGGCAATTCCTGTTTAATCTTTTTTGCCCACCACCAGCACCTTATATTCCGTAATGCTATGGTATTTTTCCCCAGGGCCCAAAATGGTTGAAGGAAATAAAGGTTCATTGGGAGAATCCGGAAAATGCTGTGTTTCCAGGCACAAAGCAGCATGTTGGTTAATGGGTTTGCCACTGCTTGTTTTAATGCTCCCGTCTAAAAAATTCCCGGAGTAAAACTGTATACCGGGTTGCGTGGTGTACACTTCCAGTTTCCTCCCGGTCATCGGATCAAATAAGGTTGCTTCTAAATCAAGCAGGCTGTCTTTCCTGTTCAGCACAAAATTATGATCGTAACCTCCTTTTACCTGGCCAATCCTCGCTCCTATTTTTTCCGGGGCTGTAAAATCAAACGGGCTCCCTTTTACAGATTTGATTTCTCCGGTTGGTATCAGAGAAGTATCAACCGGCGTATAATGGCCGGCATTGATCATCAGTGTTTCGTCGAGAATGGTATTGCTTACATCTCCTGACAAATTAAAATAGCTGTGATTGGTAAGGTTAACCGGCGTTGGCTTATCTGTTTCGGCATTGTATTCAATGGTCAATGCGTCATCATCCGACAAACTGAATTTAACGGCAACACTCAAGTTGCCGGGGAAACCTTCTTCTCCGTCTTTGCTCAGATAATGCAAAGTAAGAGAAGGTATAGAATCGATCAGGGGGCTTGCATCCCAAACAACTTTATCAAAGCCTTTTAAACCGCCATGCAAAGAATTCTTTCCATTATTCTGCGCAAGTGTATATTCGGTGTTGCCTAAGTTAAATTTTCCATTTGCAATCCGGTTGCCATAACGGCCAATTGTTGCCCCGAAGTAAGGAGGTTTTGCCAGGTATCCTGATAAGCTGTCAAAACCCAGGACGATACTGGTTTTATTGCCGTTTTTATCCGGCATAGTCCACGAAGTGATTGTTCCCCCGTAATTAGATACCCTGACTTCATCGCCGTTTTTATTGGTCAATGTAAAAAGGTAAACTGCTTTCCCGTCAGCCGACCCCCAATCTGTTTTGGTTATTCCCGCTTTTATTTTCTCTGTCGCAGCTTGTCTTTTTTCTGCACTGTTATTGCATGATACCAGGATCATGCACATACTGATAATCGCGAAATTTATTTTTTTCATTCAGCAACGTTTCTAAATTCATTCAGCATTTGTTCCCTCTGCCATTACCGGCATGGCTTCCTACTTCAGCTCCACGACCACCACCGATTGCGGCGGCATTTCCACCATAAGGTCATCGCCTTGCTTTCTTGCTCCTTTGAACTCAACTGTTTTCACTGTAAAAGGTTTTTCAAAAGTATTTACATCTGTAAACTTTTGCGAGGTAAGCACCTGTGCAGAAAGCGATTTGAAATGCATTCCTTCCAAAGAGGTTTTAATTGAAATTATTTTTGCAGGGTCAAGGTTCACGATGGAAATATGTACAGCACCGGAAGCATCTCGTGAAGCAGAAGCATTGATGGCGGGGATCTTTTCATTTCCATAAACATAATCAGGGCTCGAAAACTGAACCGGAAGCCACATAGCATCCTGGTGCGCTTGGTACATATCGAACACATAATAAGTTGGCGTGAGCAGCATTTTATCTTTATCTGTAAGCACCAGCGACTGCAGCACATTCACGGTCTGCGCCAGGTTCGCCATCTTTACCCTGGCGCAATGATTATTAAAAATATTCAGCGTGCTTGCTGCAATCAGCGCATCGCGCAAGCTGTTTTGCTGATATAAAAATGCAGGATTTGTTCCGGGCTCAGCGTCAGTCCATATCCCCCATTCGTCTACCACCAGTGCTTTTGCTTTTTCCGGGTCGTACACATCCATAATGGCTGAATGGCGGTTAATAAGCCCTTCAATGTGCAGGCATTTTTTCAGCCCATGAAAATATTCGCTCTCGTCAAATTGAGTCGCTGATCCTTTATGACCCCAGTCTCCCACCACTACATAATAATGCATTGATATGCCCCAGGCATTCCAGAGCCCCGTGTTTTTCAAAACCACATCAGTCCAGTTGTAATCATCGCCGTTTGCGCCACTGGCAATTAGTTTAAGTTTTGTGCCGGGGTAATTTTTTGCGAACTCAGAATAACGTTTATATTCATTCGAATAATATTCGGGGGACATGCTGCCACCGCAGCCCCAGCTTTCATTACCGACTCCCCAAAAAGAAACATTCCATGGTTTATCTCTCCCATTCTTTTTGCGAAGATCGGTGAGGGCACTTTCCCCATTGTAGTTCAAATATTCCAGCCAGTCTTCCATTTCTTTTGGCGTCCCTGTCCCTACATTGCCTGCTATATACGGCTCACAGCCTAATAAACTGCAAAGCTCCAAAAATTCATGTGTCCCGAAGCTATTGTCATCTGTTACCATTCCCCAGGTGGTGTTCACTGTTTTTGGCCGCTGGCCCTGCGGCCCGATTCCGTCGCGCCAGTGGTACTGGTCTGCAAAACAGCCTCCTGGCCACCTTAGAACAGGGATTTTTATTTTCTTTAAGGCTTCTACCACGTCCATCCTTATACGGCCTTGTTTTTTAACAGGCATTGACGGGTCAGCCCAGAAGCCATCATAGATGCACCGTCCAAGATCTTCAGAAAAATGGCCATAAATATATTTGCTAATGGTCAGGCCCGGCAGGCTTTCCCTAATACTTAGTTGCACCGGGGCCTGCGCCTGTATTTTAATTGTCAAAATGACATTTGTATAAAGAAAGCCAAAAAAAACAATTTTTTTAAAATTGTGCTTCATGATAATGGTCTTTTTAAGATTGCAATAAAAACAACGCCCTGAACCGCTCCCAAATTAAAACATATTGTCGAAATAACCATTATTGTTAAAAAAATAATCTCAAATTATTGTTGCGATTGCAACAAGAACATACATTCTTCCTACACTCCATATTGAAACAATCTTTTACAGCCTGGCTAAAATTCGATACCTGGGTTTCTTCCAAAGGTCCTGGAGCGCATACCCTATTAGCTTATTATCCATGCCAGCACCATTTCATCAAAAATTTTCGTATTCACCGATAGCGAAACGATGTCTTCTTTGGCAAAAACAAAAGGAAGGCTGATTTCCTGTTCGTGATTGATGTTCGTGAATTTCAACAGCTGTATATTTTTCCTAAAATCAACGCCCCCATTGCCATGCCATTTATAAATGGCCTCCTTCGCGCTCCACATCATGGTCAAGTATTCAGTATACACTTTATCTTTTAAGCTCCATTGATCAAGAAAAGCCTTATAGTCCTCATTAAAAAAATTCTTTTCTGTTTCATTTAAAAATTTATGGGCGATGCGCTGAATGCGTGTTGCGATCATTTCAATATCAGCCCCTACCCTGTTTTTGCTGCTTGCAATTGCTGCGGCAAATTGCCCGCAGTGCGAAATGGAAAAATGGTATTTTTCATTGGGCAAGAAAGGTTTCCTGGTATCTGCGATCATTATTTCTTCCAATGGAAAATCGCTGAACAATAAGGGCAGCAAATACCTGCCCGCCAGGTGCTGCAGCCTTTTGTGCGGATGGGTGATATCCCGGTGATGGGGCACTTTTTCCAGAAAAAATCCTTCGTCTTCTGCAATTTGCCAGATGGCAAGCCTGGTGTGTTCGTTAATATTATGTTGATAAAATAATGGCATGATAACATGCGAAATGCGATATTCGCCACTGTCGGCGCTGTGCAAATTCAATAAATAAACGGAGAAAAGGAAATGATTTTATCTGACAAAAAAATTCTTTCGGAAATCGAAAAAGGCACAATCAAAATTCAGCCTTACAAAAGGGAATGCCTCGGCAGCAATTCGTATGATGTGCATTTGGGAAAATGGCTCGCCACTTATAATGACCATATCCTGGATGCCAAAAAGCATAACCTGATCAATTATTTTGAAATCCCTGCTGACGGCTTCGTCTTATACCCGCACATCTTTTATCTTGGCGTAACCGAAGAATATACAGAAACCCACGCCCACGTGCCTTTTCTTGAGGGCAAGTCTTCCACAGGCCGGCTTGGGATCGATATACATGCCACTGCCGGGAAAGGCGATGTTGGTTTTTGCGGGAACTGGACGCTTGAAATTTCAGTGAA
>JAFEAJ010000039.1 GCA_018266455.1 Bacteroidota bacterium | reverse complement strand
CAACTATTTTTCAGTATTATACCACAACTAAGGTCCTAAAGAAGGATTGGAAATTGTTGATTACACCAGGTTAGAGGAATTGATGTTTTCTTTGCTTCATTATACATCCATCATGCTGTCCAAGTCCCTTCGCTGTTTTTTCGTCGGCCTTCCTATTTTGCTTAATCTTTTCCCCGTGTGAAAACTGGCAGCCTGGAATTGCAGCCTTTCTATTTCTTCTGCAGGAGTGGTGTCTATATAATATTTTATCGCTTCGGAATATTGAACGCGGTTTTGCAGTAAGCCTGTCACTTTAATCCGCCACCGCCTCGCTTCTGTCTTTACTTCATATTCTTCGTCAATGTTCACATGCCTGGAAGCCTTCACCTGGGAGCCATTGAATTTTACTTTTCCTTTTTCGCACGCTTCTGCAGCGAGCGATCGCGTTTTATATAGCCGTATCGCCCAAAGATATTTATCAACGCGGAGTTTTTCTTTACCATTGAAACCTTTCATGGCCAATTGCTCCTTTAAATGGTTAGGGTCATTATTTACTCAACTCATTTCTGCAAAATAGTTATGGAAATAAGGAATGGTTTCGATGCCTTTATAAAAGTTTGCAAGGTCAAACTTTTCATTTGGAGAATGAAGGTTATCACTGTCCAGCCCAAATCCCATGAACACAATTTTTATCCCGAGCTCTTTTTCAAAAAGCGCACAGATGGGAATACTCCCGCCCCCGCGCACAGGGATTACCTGTTTATTGAAAGTAGCCTCAATGGCTTTTGCAGCAGCCCTGAATGCTTTTGAATCGATGGGTGTCATATAAGGCTCGCCACCGTGGTGTTCCGTTGCTTTTACCGTCACCGATTTAGGAGCAATGCTTTCAAAGTACTTCAATAATATTTCTGTTGTTTTTTTTGATGACTGGTTAGGGACCAGCCTTGCAGAAATTTTAGCATACGCTTTAGAGGGCAAAACAGTTTTAGAGCCTTCGCCGGTGTACCCGCCCCAAATGCCATTCAGCTCCAAAGTTGGACGGATGCCCGTCCGCTCATTGGTAGAAAAGCCTTTCTCTCCCCAAAGCTCGCGGATGCCCAGGTCTGTTTTATATTCTCCTTCATCAAACGGTGCCTGAGCCATTAATTTTCTTTCTTCAGCGCCCGGTTCCACCACATCATCATAAAAGCCCGGTATAGCAATGTGATTGTTCTCGTCGTGGCAGCTCGCTATCATTTTTGCAAGAATGGTGACAGGATTTGCTACTGCACCGCCATATACTCCGCTGTGCAGGTCGCGGTTTGGCCCGGTTACCTCCACTTCAATGTATGAAAGCCCCCGGACCCCAATATCAATGGAGGGGTTTTCCAGACTGATCATTGAGGTGTCGCTGATGAGTATCACGTCTGCTTTCAACAGGGCCTTATGTGATGCGACAAATTTTCCCAGGTTGGGCGAGCCCACTTCTTCTTCCCCTTCAATAATAAATTTGATGTTAGTAGCCAGCGTATTGGTTTTGTTCATCGTTTCAAATGCTTTCACGTGCATATAAAACTGGCCTTTGTCATCAGCAGAGCCGCGGGCAAAAATTTTCCCTTCTTTAATAACCGGCTCGAACGGCCCACTGTGCCAGAGTTCCAGCGGGTCAGCAGGCTGCACATCATAATGCCCGTACACCAGGACAGTAGGCTTTTTTGCATCAACAATTTTTTCGGCATATACAATCGGGTGGCCTTCCGTTGCAAAAATCTCGGCCTTATCAACGCCTGCCTCTAAAAACTTTCCTTTTACGGCTTCTGCGCAACGCAGCATGTCATTTTTGTGATCGCTCCTTGCACTAATGCTTGGCACCCGCAACAAATCGAGCAGCTCGCTCAAAAAACGTTCTTTGTTCTTTTCCTGATAATCTTTCCAGGCTTGCATAATAATATTTTCCATATAATAAATATCGAACAACGAAAGTAACATGTTTTGTTTTATGACAAACCAGGAACCGGCTATTCTTCCCAGCTTTTTCACATCAGCTTTTTCTATAACAATAATTTTGGTGCACAAGGTGTTGCCCTGTCGGTTCATAAAAAATAAAAGAAATGTACCCACAAATTACCCCTGGTTTGTTGACCAGCAATCACTCCAAATCTTTCGCCCATTTATTATGGAAGCTGGCATTTAGATGTACAATCAGGCAGCATTGGCAAGAGTAAAAATAAAAGATCCATGGCCTTACCGGCTGTTGGCTAAAAGTAGCATAGGCGATACTGTGCCTGCATTTTGGCAGTACCATGCTACAAGCCCCGTCTTCCGGGCGGTTGAAAAGAGTTGCTAAAAGATGTTAATAAATTTAGCAATAAATATCTGTCGCATTTGAGAAATATTTGCAAATTTGATAATTATAAGCAAGAAATGAGGCCATGAATGGTATTGACGGAATGAAAAGCTATGCGATTACTAAAGCCTGGGTTGATACGAAGAGGGATAATTTCTGAAGACTTAGTCAGGTTATTGGATAATATTGGTGTCGAAGAAACAAAGGGAATTGTCGATGGCAAAATAAGGAGGGGCACATTTAATGCTGTCTTTTAAATTCAATGATTAAATGCAATGGGCTGCAGAACTTTTATTCCAGAAGTTGATTCAGAAATAATTTTATCAGCACCGGTTGTTTTGTATAGGACTAAGAGTAGTAAAATCAAAAGCAAAAGACATGCGTGAAGTTAGATTTATTGATTTATTTGCCGGAATGGGTGGCCTTCGCTTGGGCTTTGAAGATGCCTTTATAAGTGCAGGATTTGCTCCCAAGTGTGTCATGACTTCTGAAATTAAACCATTTGCATTAAAAGTGCTTCAACATAATTTCACTCATGATTATTTTGTCGGCGATATAACCCAAGTACCTAATGCTGATATTCCGGGTTTTGATTTTCTTTTAGGGGGATTTCCATGCCAGCCTTTTAGTGCTGGCGGCAAGCGATTGGGGTTTGTCGATACGCGTGGTACATTATTTTTTGAAATTGAAAGGATAATAGCAGATAAAAGACCTTACGGTTTCATTCTTGAAAATGTTGAAGGTCTTGTAAAACATGATTCAGAGAACAAGAAAGACAAAATAGGAAAAACACTTAAAACCATTATTGAAAAACTTACTATTCTTGGGTATGAGGTAAATTGGAAAGTTTTAAATGCTGCCGATTTTAGTTTGCCGCAAGCAAGGAAAAGGGTTTTTATTGTTGGAACAAGAACCGAGAAAATATCGTTAGATGGATTTGAACCTAAAAGAAAGAAAATCAAAAGTATTCTTCAAAAGGGCCTGCCAACCATGGACACTCAATTTTCAAAGCTTTTGTTGAACCATTTTTCGATTGAAGATTTATATGGAAAATCAATAAAGGACAAGAGAGGCGGAAATGATAACATACATAGCTGGGATATTGAACTTAGAGGGGCCATATCAAAAGAGCAGGCAATAATATTGAATAAACTTTTTAAAGAAAGGAGGAAAAAGCATTGGGCTGAACAAATTGGTATTAAATGGATGGATGGGATGGCGCTAACCCTTGAACAAATAAGGACATTTCATGACTCTCCAACCCTCAAGGAAATGCTTGATGACTTAGTTGCAAAAAGGTATTTGAAATTTGAGCACCCCAAGAGCCTGGTTACTGAGCAAACTTTGTTAGGGACAAAAACTTATCGGGCAGAAAATAAATCCCTAAGACCCGGGTATAATATCGTTTCTGGCAAGTTGAGTTTTGAAATAAATAAAATACTAAACCCCAATGGGATTGCCCCGACACTTGTAGCCACTGACATGGCAAGATTAGCAGTTCCTGATGGCAAGGGCATTAGAAGAATGACATTAAGGGAGGGCCTTAGGCTATTTGGATACCCCGAATGGTTTGAAATGCCAGTTACTTTAGGCGAAGGATTTGATTTGTTGGGAAACACCGTTGCGGTAAAAGTCGTTTCAGCCATTGCAGCAAGGTTAGCAGCTTCTTATTCAGAAAATGAAAATGTTTCTCAATCAAGGCCTGAACCAGTGGCTGTTTTATAGCCTCGTTTTACTCTTGTTAACCATGTACTGGTTTCAGCATCTCTTGACGTTCTTGCCCATTGTCTTTGGGTTGCGTCAAAAGCGTTTATGAAATCAAGGGCAGAATTAAATGCTTTATAAGTTGTTCTTTCAGAGTTATACCACTTTACTGGCCTGATATTTACAACTTCACCTTGTTTGACTTGGCATTTCAAAGGCCAATCTTCACTTGCACCGGTAATTTCCCAAACCTTTTTTAACCATACATCAGCAATTTCAAGGCTATTGCCAGTCATTCTATATCCAAAAATTAAATAATCGGAATTAAGCCTGTATGGGTATGCCAAAACAGAACGACGATATGCCATGAAATTGGCAACATCAAAATTTGCAGATTTATTATAGTCAAAAGATTTTACCTCAAGCAAACCTGTAGTTGGATTATCAATGTCGAGTAAAAAATCAGGAAAATCTTGCGAATGTGGCGCGTTACCAAATTCAATTTTATTCTGGATCATCCAGGCTTTTAGCCATTCTTGTATAAGGTTGCCAACTGTATCTTTTGTCTCAACAGCAATGGTCAAATCTTTTAGGGAAAAATTTATTTGCCCTTTTTCTCCAATGATTTTATACTCATTCACAAGTTTGTAGAAGAGTTGCTGTGATGTTAGTTTCATTTTATTGTTGCTATTATCATATTTCAAAAATAAGCCAAAAAAACAGCCGCACCTGTTGAAATCTTTTAATGTGGCGCTTGCAATTCCCAGCACACCTAAAGACTATCAAAGCAATCACTATTACAAAATACATTAATTTCATTTCAATAAAAACCATACCATGAACATTGCTTCCCATATTGACCATACGATATTAAAGCCAACAACAACCGTTGCCGAGGTGAGCAAAGTTTGTGCTGAAGCGATACAATACCAGTTTGCAGCAGTTTGTATTCCCCCGCTTTTTGTGAAGCAGGCAAAAAAATTAACTGCAGGGTCGGGAGTGAACACTGCAACTGTTATTGGTTTCCCCTTTGGTTATTCAGCTATTGAAGCGAAAGTGGCTGAAATGGTTTTAGCTATGGTAGATGGCGCCGATGAGCTGGATATGGTGATCAATATTGCTGCCCTCAAAAATAACGACTGGCAATACCTGGCCAACGAAATCAACACCATTGTGCCGCTCGTGCACCATAAGAATAAAATATTAAAAATCATAATCGAAAGCGGGGTGCTGACCGATGAAGAGATTGTGAAATGCTGCACATTATATAGTGCAGCGGGTGCTGATTTTCTGAAAACATCTACTGGCTATGCAGAAAAAGGGGCATCAGTTGAAGCAGTGGAATTAATGAGAAAAAATTTGCCTGACCATATCAAAATCAAAGCATCGGGTGGCATTAAAACATATAGCTTTGCAAAACAACTGATCGAAGCAGGCGCCAGCAGGATTGGCTGCAGCGCAGGCGTAGCAATTGTTTCAGGCGGCGCTATTGGCGAAAACATAAATTATTGATATGAAAAAGCTACTTATTGCAGCATTGCTATTTGCGGGCAAATTGTTTGCACAAGGCGATTCAATTGTTGTGCGCAAAGACCCACGGGTAGATTCTCTGGTGCAAAAACAAATCCAGGTGAATGATATTACTACACGAGAAAGCCGAAAGACAACACCCGGCTTCCGCATCCAGGTAATGTCTTCTACTGAGCGCAATAAAGTTTTCGATGCAAAAGCGAAAATCTATAAAGATTATCCCGAACTAAAAGCATATATCATTTATAGAGCTTCGAGGTACACGCTTAAAGTGGGGAATTTTAAAACAGAAGACGAAGCCCTCCCATACTTTAACAGGCTCTCACGCACATACACAGCCGGGGTCTATATAATTCATGACAAGATTGAACTGAAACAGGACTGATAAAGAAAAATATTGTCGCCAGCTTTGTGCTTTCTTCCAACTTGCAAGCTAATCATTATCATCAATTACGCTTCAACCCAAAAAAAATACGGCTCAGGGTTTAGTTCTTTATAGCCTGCGGCAGAATGTGCTATTTGCAGCATCAAAATATTTTTTATGCTAAAACAAATTGCGATAGCCTCGATTTTATTTTTCCCTGTGATGCTAACCGCGCAAACAAACGCGCTTCGATTTTCAGTGCCTCAATTGCAGCAAGACTATGAAATTTTTGTTCGCGCATTAAAAGAAGCCCATCCCGGGTTGCACAGGTACACTTCGCAAAAATCATTCGACAGCATTTTCGATGCCACTTCGAAGCAGATAAATCATGCAATGACCGAAGAAGAATTTTACGAACTGTTAATGCCCGTGGTATCCAGTATTAAATGCGGCCACACCAAATGGTATCCCGACAACAAACCAGATGACAGGTATCCATTTCGTAGCGATGGCTTATTTCCTTTAAAATTATATTTTGTTGATGGCAAAGCTTTTGTATTGTATTCCTACAATAGCGATACTACAATCAAACCAGCCTCAGAGATTATAAGCATCAATAACGAACCCATTGCTTCTATTATCAATGAGCTGCACAAGTACATTACAATAGATGGCAATATTCAATCCGCATTATACGAAGAATTAAACCATTCTTTCAATGGCTATTTTGCTACTTTTATAAAAACTGCCCCGTCTTACGCTATTGCTTATTCTGATGGAAAGAATTTATTACATGTTACTTTGCCTTCCGTTAATTTATCATCCATTCAAAAAAGAGATGAGCTTGAAAAGTTGCCCCACCAATTGCCCTTAAGATTATTTTACCCTTCCCCCAATATTGCAGTCCTCACCATAGAAAGTTTTTATATCGATAAAAAAGAACAGAAATATTATTCTTTCATCGATAGTGTTTTTAAAGACCTGAAGGAAAAAAATGTCGCCAATCTTGTTATAGATGTCCGCAACAATGAAGGCGGCGAAGAAAACTGGGGAGGGTATTTATATTCTTATCTTACTGATAAAAAATTCAGGTATTACAAAAAAATACTAATGACACAAAAAGAAAGATTTAGCTTTGGCAAATATGCGCTGTTGCCAAAATTTTTCGGCCTGATGCATCTTTTTATGAAGAAAAAAAATGGAAAAGTATATTTTACAAAACAAAAATACCTGCATACACAATCGCCACAAAAAAATACATTTACAGGCAACCTATATGTCCTTATCAACGGAATGAGCTTTTCGACTACAACAGAACTGATGAGCATTGTGCATAACAACAAAAAGGCAATATTTATTGGAGAAGAAACTGGAGGAGCTTATTATGGCAATAATAGTGGCGTATTTGCTATTTTGAACCTGCCAAATACCAAACTTACCCTGGGTATTCCTTTGATGGCATATTATTCAAATGTTGCAGGCTATCCTTATAAAGACCGTGGGATACTACCAGATTATGTTGTAAAAAATACTATAGAAAATCTGTTGCAAAAAAAAGATGCTGCAATGGAGTTTACGTTGCATCTCATCCGGTCAAAACAATAACAGGCATTGCTTTATTACAGTGTTACTTAAAAAAACAAGAATAGTAAATGATAAATGGTTCCGGCTATTGGGCATACCATTGATCGCATTAATGGGGCACATCACTTTTTTCAACCGGAACCATTTAGGCGAGGAAAGGTTTGGATTTTGGATCATCTATTTTATCTCACTTACTGAAACCTATGTTTTATGGGAAGCCATAAGGTTAGTGATCATTTATTATCGCAAGCGTTACCCGGGCATCGAAAACTCAAGGAGGCGCATTGCAGGAATGTTGGTTACTGGATCAATGGCGACTATCCTAATAAGAAGCGGTATTATTTTTTTGTATGACAAAACCTTATTATGGGGTTACGTGTTTCCGGTTGAAGGATATTTGTATAACGTATTTGTAGCTCTTTTATATGTCATTATCATTGGCGGTACTTATGAAGGCATTTATTATTTTGATAGCTGGCGCGCCTCTGCAGTGGAAGCTGAAGCATTGCGGAATGAAAACCTGCAAACACAACTTGATTCTTTAAAAGCACAGATCAACCCGCATTTTCTATTTAACAGCTTGAGCTCCCTCAGTTCACTTATTGCCGAAAATCCGCGACAGGCAGAAAAATTTGTAGAAGAGCTTTCATCAGTATATCGTTATTTGCTGCAAACAAACCAGCAGGAGTTGACAACACTCGAAAATGAACTGATATTTATTAATGCCTATGGGCACTTATTGCAAACAAGATTTGGAGCCGGGTTTGTTACTTCAATTTCAGTTGATAAGGCTTGTATGCAATACTTGCTGCCGCCGCTCACTTTGCAGCTGCTACTCGAAAATGCAGTAAAACACAATATTATTCTTCCTGAAAGGCCGTTACATATAAACATTTATACAGAGGGCAAAAAAAACCTGGTAGTTGAAAACAATAAACAGAAGAAAAGCACAAATGCTTTTTCCAATAAAATGGGATTAAAGAATATCAGCGCCAAGTATGCCCTAATGAAGCAGCAAAATATTGTGATAGAAGAAACCACTGAACTTTTCCGGGTTATCATTCCTCTTATAAAAACAGAAAGTTATGCGCATACTGATAGTGGAAGATGAAGCATTGCTGGTAAAACATTTGGTAAAACTCCTGGCAGGTATTGAGCCTTCGGCGAAAGTTGTCGGCAGCACCAACACCATCGCTTCATCGGTTCAATGGCTGTTAAACAATGAGGAGCCTGACCTTATTTTAATGGATATTGAACTTGCAGACGGGCAAAGCTTTGAAATATTTGAAAAGGCCCAGATCAAAAGTCCTGTAATTTTCACAACTGCTTATGACGAATATGCCCTCAAGGCTTTCAAAGTAACCAGCATTGATTATCTATTAAAGCCGGTTAAAGAAGAAGAATTACAAAGGGCGCTGCTCAAATTAAAAGGGCTGAGGAATTCGGGGGAACAAGATGGTATTCAAAATTTGATAGAAGAAATGCGAAGAGCGAAAACAATGAAATATCGAGAAAGAATCCTGGTGAAGACAGGGCAAAAAATGGTTTCTGTAAATATAGATGAGATTGGCGTATTCTTTACTTATAAAACATTGAACTACCTTATCA
The DNA here is from genome assembly GCA_018266455.1 of Bacteroidota bacterium. Lineage (GTDB taxonomy): Bacteria > Bacteroidota > Bacteroidia > Chitinophagales > Chitinophagaceae > Puia. The sequence continues at coordinate 33,682 of JAFEAJ010000039.1, read as the reverse complement.
CAAAAAATAAACAAAAATTTCTTATCGATTATACCTTAGATGAAATCGAGCACTCTCTTGACCCAAGGAAATTCTTTCGGGCAAACCGGCAATACATTATCGCGCACAATGTAATCACCGCTATTCATCCATGGTTTAATGGGAAATTAAAAATAGAAGCCAGTTTGCCAATTGCAGAAATGGTTGTAGTGAGCCGGGATAAAGCATCTTTGTTAAAAGAATGGATGGATTTATAAGTAAATAATCCTTCTCGAAGCTTGCTTTTATCAAGAAGGGGCCAGGCATCCTGCCAGGTATAAGAAAACGCCCAATGACATAAGGCAATATGAAACCGAAAGCTATTTCAAGAGTTCATCCATATTTCGGTCATTATCGATTTTCCCTTTCGCCTCGAGCATTCGCATATCCTTGGCATCCTGCAAAAATTCAGAGGCAAAGATGAATTTGTTGAGCTTATCGTTTTTGCTGAAGATGATTTGTTTGTTATTGCCTTCCCATTCTTTAATGCCCTCATACATATAAATAATATGATCTCCTATTTCCATCACGCTGTTCATGTCATGCGTGTTCACAACAGTGGTGATGCTATATTCATCGGTAATCTCTTTAATGAGCTTGTCAATGAGCAATGAAGTTTGGGGGTCAAGGCCGGAATTGGGCTCATCGCAAAAAAGATACCTGGGGTTGAGCACGATAGCCCGGGCAATACCTACCCTTTTTTTCATGCCGCCGCTAAGCTCAGCAGGGAATTTTTGGTTCACTTCTTTTAAATTAACGCGCAGCAGCACTTCATTCACCCGCTTCAATTTTTCTTCGAAAGTATTTTCTGTGAACATGTCGAGCGGGAACATTATATTTTGCTCAACAGTCATGCTGTCGAACAATGCAGATCCCTGGAACAACATGCCAATTTGCTGCCTCAGGCTTTTTCGTTCTTCCTTGTTCATAGAAGTAAAGCTCTGCCCGCTGTATAAGATATCACCGCTGTCAGGCTCGAACAATCCGACAAGGCATTTCATCAAAACCGTTTTCCCGCTACCGCTTGCACCGATGACAAGGTTACATTTTCCCGGTTCAAGAACAGCACTGACATCACTGATCACTGCTTTATCACCAAAGCCCTTCTTTATATTTTTTATTTCAATCATTGACTGTGATTTTGGCCTGGATTAACATGAACAGGTTCAACGGAATCTTTCGCAGCGCTGCTGCTATAAGATGCCTTTATTACAAATTTATTGCTGCGATGGATTGCGCTGGCAATAATAGCGCCATAGAACAAAGGCAAATAGCAATCTTTCTTATAACTTTCATCGCAAGCTGTTAATCAATACAAATAGAAAATCATTATAGCAGTATTGCCGCCAGCAAATAGTCGGAAAACAAAATCATTATGCAGCTCACTACCACCGACTTTGTACTGGCCCTTCCAATTTCAAGGGCGCCGCCCTTCACAAAATAACCATAATAAGCCGGTATGCTGGAAATAATAAAAGAAAATGTGTACGCTTTGATCAATGCAAAAAACACATTATAAGGCTGGAAATTCAGCAGCAAGCCTTTGTCAAACATGGTGCCGGATACAATACCCGTCATGGTGCCGGCGAACCTTCCGCCCCAAATACCAAGCACTGCTGATATAACGACCAGCATTGGGATAACAATAAGCGCGGAAAGGATTTTGGGGAACACCAAATAAGTTTTGGTATTGATGCCCATTATTTCGAGCGCATCAATCTGTTCGCTCACGCGCATATTACCAAGTTCGCTCGCAATTTTGCTGCCTATCACGCCTGCCAGCACAATACAAACCAGTGTGGGAGCAAATTCAAGGATTACCGTATCGCGCACGATTTGCGCAATGGTTGACTTTGGGAGCAATGGGCTTGCCAATTGGTAAGCAGTTTGCAAAGTAGAAACTGCCCCCATGAAAATAGATATAATGACCACAATACCGAGTGAGCCAATCCCAATTTCCGAACATTGGTGCATAAATTCCTTCCAATACATTTTTCCGTTTTCAGGCTTGGAAAACATATCGCGTATCATCAGCAGGTATCGGCCAAATTCAGTAAAAAAAGTCATTGCTCGTTGTTGATAAAAGTTTAGTTTTTTTGTCTATATCGAATATGAATATATGCGAATGGCACAAACTCGCTTTCGCTCATTGCGCAAAATCCGGCATTCAAAATACTAAACCTCTTTGAAAATACAATTCTTTTTTGCCAACCGGGCTTAGCCCGGTAAAGCCCTTTGTATAACAAGGCCTATAACAGGATGTTCCTGTTATTTCAAATGGCTGCGCAGGAACCAGGCCATTTTTTCGTGCTTCTCCATCAGCCCTGTCATGAAATCGCTGGAGCCCAGATCGTGCAGGTCATTGGCAATGTGGTTAATGTTTTCGCGCAATTTGATGATAATGCTTTCGTGGTCATTCAACAATTCCTTTATGAACCCTTCACTGGAGTTGTTATTTGTCAATTGCTCAGTTAAGCGCGTAAGCGACAAAAAAGATTTTAAAGTGGCCGGGGCATAATGACCGAGCGAGCGAATTCTTTCAGCCACTTCATCAATCTGTTCATCAAGCTGTTCAAACTGGGTTTCAAAAAAAGTATGCTTTTCATGAAAGTCTATGCCTGTCACATTCCAGTGCGCATTGCGCGTTTTGGTGTACAGCACATATTCATCAGCAAGGACAACAGACAGTATTTCAGCAACTGCTTTTGTGTTTTTTGGTAAAATGCCAATATTAGTATCCATACATTAAGTTTTTGCATTAATGGCTTCCGTTTGCTTCAGCTTTGGAAGGTTTTTTAAACCGTTTCCACCAATTGTCTTTTTTCAACATATCGTTACTGGGGTTTTTGCATTTGATCTGTGCATCGATCACTGCTACCAGGCACATGTTATAGATGCTTCTTACGGAGCTGCCAAGCTGCAGCACATGCACGGGCTTTTTCAGCCCCAGGAGAATGGGGCCGATAGCTTCTGCACCTCCTACTTCTTTCATTAAATTATATGCAATATTACCTGCAGCAAGGTTAGGGAAGATGAGGGTGTTCACTTCCTGGTCAATCAGCTGGCTGAAAGGGTAGTTTTCCTTTAAGATATCATTGCTAAATGCAAGGCTCGCCTGTATTTCGCCATCCACAATCAATGAGGGGTTTTTTTGTTTCACCAGCCGGGTAGCTTCAGCAACCAGCTTTGCTTCAGCCGAATTGCTTGTCCCGAAATTAGAATAGCTGAGCATCGCTATTCTCGGCAACAAGTTAAAATTGCGCACTTCCTTTGCAGTCATTAAGGTAATTTCGGCAAGCTCTTCTGCGGTAGGATTAAAGTTCACGGTTGTGTCTGCCAGGAATAAAGGCCCTTGCTTGGTAAGCAGCAAATACATGCCGGCTATTTTTTTTACGCCGTCCTCGGTGCCGATAATTTGTATAGCCGGCCGAATGGCATCGGGGTAATTTCTCGTTAGCCCGCTGATCATCGCATCGGCTTCACCTGTTTCCACCATCATGCACCCAAAATAATTTCTTTCGCGCATGACCTTATTGGACTCATACCTGTTGAAACCCTTGCGCTGTCTTTTTTCGAAAAATATTTCTGCGAATTTTTTTCTTTTTTCCTGCTGTTCTTCGCTATAAGAATCGATGATGGGCAGATCTTCAATGTCAATATTGTTTTCTGCAGCCATAGCCCTGATCCGGTTTTCGTTGCCGAGAAGAATAGGAAAGGCAATGCCCTCATCATATACTATTTGTGCCGTTTTCAGGATTTTTACATTGTCTGCATCTGCAAAAACCACCCTTTTCGGATCTCGCCTTGCGCGGCTGCCGAGCACCCTTATCAACTGGTTATCGAGGCCCAATCGTTTATTCAACTGAATGGCATAATTATCCCAGTTGGCAATTGCGGTTTGTGCAACGCCACTTTCCATAGCAGCTTTTGCAACGGCAGGCGCAACCGTTGACAGCAGGCGCGGATCGAATGGCTTAGGAATAATATATTCGGGGCCGAACGAAATGTTTTTTTCATTATACGCCATATTCACCAGGTCGGGTACCGGTGTTTTGGCAAGCTCCGCCAAAGCCTTTACTGCCGCCAGTTTCATGGCCTCGTTAATTTGTGTTGCCCTTACATCTAATGCGCCACGAAATATAAAAGGAAACCCCAGCACATTGTTCACCTGGTTGGGATAATCACTTCTCCCCGTGGCCATGATCACATCTTTTCTGGCACTTGTAGCTGCTTCATAACTGATCTCAGGATCAGGATTGGCCATAGCAAAAATAATAGGGTTCTTAGCCATGACTTTTACCATCTCCTCTGTAACGGTGTTGCCCACACTAAGGCCAATAAATACATCAGCATCTTTCATCGCATCCAGCAGCGTGGTGTTAGGCTGCTTTGTGGCGGCAAACATTTTCTTTTCCTCGGTAAGGTCTGGCCGGTCTGCATGAAGGATCCCTTTACGGTCAAACATCTGGAAATTTTCCGGCTTTGCCCCAAGGGATACATATAAGTGGCAGCAAGCCATAGCTGCGGCCCCGGCCCCATTCACGACAAATTTTGCTTTCTCAATTTTTTTCTTTTGGATATCAAGCGCATTGATCAAAGCAGCGCTGCTGATGATAGCCGTTCCATGTTGGTCATCATGCATTACAGGGATCTTCAAAAGTTCCCTGAGCTTTGTTTCAATATAAAAGCATTCGGGGGACTTAATGTCTTCCAGGTTAATCCCTCCGAAAGTGGGTTCCAGCGATTTAACGATCTGAACAAATTTTTCAGGGTCCTTTTCATTGATCTCGATATCGAACACATCTATATCTGCAAAAATCTTGAACAAAACACCCTTTCCTTCCATTACAGGCTTGCCTGCCTCGGGGCCAATGTCGCCGAGGCCAAGCACTGCAGTGCCATTGCTAATTACGGCAACCAGGTTTCCTTTGGCGGTGTACTTGTAAACATTTTCTACGTTTTCATGAATCTCTTTGCAAGGCTCGGCCACCCCTGGAGAATAGGCCAATGAAAGGTCGCGCTGTGTTTTGGCTTCCTTTGTCGGCACCACTTCAATCTTTCCGGGCCTGTCTTTGGCATGGTATTCCAAAGCCTGTTCTCTCCTTAATTGTTTTTTCTCCATATAGTTTTTTTTCGTGACAAGCATTTTTAATAACCCTTGCCGATTCTTTGAATGCGGGCAGCTACAAAAGCAATCACAAAAGTACGAAAAGGGAAATTGATGGCTTTATTATGGATGCCGGTCATAAGCAGCATTTTCCCCGCGACAAGCTTTAAACAAACAGCTTTGATGATAAAATAATAAATGCCCAAGACTCCGGTATTTAATAACAGCAATTACTGCCTGGGCAAGAAACCGTCTAAAAAATTTTGTTCACTTGTCATGAAGAAACGCCCATTCAAGTAATGAATTTATCAGGGTTAGGGATGAAATTTAGAAATGCCTGAAAATTAGCTTTATATTTTTTCTTGTCAAGTTTGTAATAAAATGCTCCCTTTTTTGAGCTGAGCTTATCTTTCTCTTTTTGTTTCACCAGCAGCCCGGTGGACAACACCTTACGGCTAAAATTCCGGTTATCGAAGGAAGTGTCATAAACCCCTTCGTATAGCCCTTGCAACTGCGGGATGGTGAATTTTTCAGGGAGCAGTTCGAAAAGTATTGGGTGAAGAGATGCTTTATATCGCAATTGTTTTTGTGCCAGTTTTACCATTTCGTCATGATCAAAGATCAGTTTGGGCTTTTCGCTCAATAAAAACCATTCAGCGCTGTAATCATGGCTAAGTTGCTTTTCATATTTATTGATGTCGATCAGGGCAAAATAAGCAACCGAAACAGTTCGTTCAACAGGATCTCGGTCATATTCACTGAACGTGCGCAGTTGTTCCAGGTAAACGCCTTCAAGCCCGGTGAGCTGATTTAATACCCGGTTGGCGCACTCTTTCAAGCTTTCTTTGGGCTGAAGGAACCCACCCATAAGGCTCCATCTGCCCTTTTCGGGCTCCATGCCCCTTTTTATAATAAGCAGTTTTATATTGCTTCCGTCAAACCCAAAAATGATACAATCAATAGCGAGCAGTAAGCGGGTTTGTTTTGAATAACGGGTCATGCAAAAAATGTTTATGGTACAATTAAATTAGATGAAGCATGAATTTAATGTTTTTTGTGATATACAGGTGCAGAATAAATGTAAGTTGTACACTTAAATCAAACCTGGTTGCCTCCCGGTATTTTGATATTTAAATTTACTTCTTTACCTTCGCCGCCCTGCTATTTCGTGGTGTAGCGCAGGCCGGTTATCGCGTCCCGCCCGAAAGCGGGATGGCTCAAGGGCGAAGGCGCTGCAGGCCTTATAAAGGAATGGATCTCTAACATATTCGGGGCGTAGCGTAGCCCGGTTATCGCGCCTGCTTTGGGAGCAGGAGGTCGCAGGTTCGAATCCTGCCGCCCCGACAAACAAATATGCAGCCCGGCCATGATTGCCGGGCTGTTTTTATTGCAACGGCTTCCCTATTCAATTGCCTGCTATATGGCATGGCGATAAATTATTCCTATCGCGTCAAATTATTAATTAACCTACTATCAATCATGCCAGGAAATGTTTTAATTTCTTAATTTTAAGCATAACTCAGTTGTTATGCTCAAAAAAATTTTGTTTCTCCTGATAATGGCCTTTGCGGTCATCCAGTTTTTTCATCCTGCAAAAAATAAAGCAGAAGGCGAACAGCCGAACAACATTTCTAAAACCGTTCCCGTTCCCGGAAATGTGAAAGACATTCTTTCCAAAGCCTGCATGGACTGCCACAGCAACAATACAGTTTACCCGTGGTATAACAATATACAGCCAGTGGCCTGGTGGCTCAACCACCATGTCAAAGAAGGCAAGGGCGAAATCAATTTTGATGAATTTGCTTCTTACAATTTGCACCGACAGTACCACAAACTTGATGAAATAATCAAGCAGGTAAAAGAAGGGGAAATGCCGATTGCCTCTTACACCTGGGTACATAGGGATGCCCGTTTAAGCGAGGAAGAAAAAACTTCCCTGATCCAGTGGGCCGAAAGAACCAGGAATGACATGAAATCAAAATATCCGATTGATAGCCTTGAAAGAAAGAAATAATTCCTGCAATGGCCTTGTCAGGTAAAGAAGACTGTTAGCGGTTATTTTATCAGCACTCATTTATTAATTGAAGATCCCATGAGCGACAAAAATTTTAACAGAAGAAGATTCATAAACCAGTTAGGTTTAACTCTTGGGACAGGCGCTATTTCTACAAGTTTTGCAATTCCTTTTACAGGCCAGGCTAACGATGAATGCAAAGCGACACCAATTTTAGAATTAGGCCCTTATGCTGTTATGAAATACCGTAAGCAAGCCGACCACGATATTGATTTAACCCAAATTGAAGGAAATTCAGGGGTTGCAATTGGACAAATCATAACTGTATTTGGAAGGATCACTGACAAACACTGCAACCCGATACAATCTGCAATAGTAGAAATATGGCAAGCAAACCACTATGGCAAGTATCATCATGAATACGATAAAAGCGAATACAAAGACGATCCTAATTTTCAAGGCTGGGGGCAGGCAATTACAAATGAATTTGGGGAATACAAATTTAAAACAATATATCCAGCCCCCTATGGAGGAAGAACGAGGCATATTCATTTTAAAGTGTCAAGAAGAGATTACCATGAACTTACAACACAATTATTTTTTGAAGGTGAAGAAAGAAACAAGAAAGACCCTATCTTAAAAATATTTACGCACGAAGAACAACAGCTTATTACCCGGCCCGTAATAGACAAGGGCAATGCAAAACAGGTAGAATTTAATCTTGTTTTAGATGAAGTTCAAAAAGGCAGTTTGCCTGAAAAGGTGCTTAAAGAATACATTGGCGTGTATTCATTGAAAAATGCGCCATTTGATATGCAAACTTTTTTGAAAACAACAATGGGTATTGAGGCAACTGATTTTGACTTAAAAATAACTCATAAGAAAGAGCAGTTATTTATGGCGTTATCATTTTATCCGACAATCGAGCTTGGATGGGTATCTAAGGACGAGTTTCAATCATGGTCATTTACGAACACGTTTATAAGATTTTCAAGAGGCGACAATGGAAAAGTTGCTGGATTGAGGTTACATTTTGGCGAAGACGACTATGTAGAAGCAACGAAGAAAAACAACCCCTGACAAAGGGCCTTGCCAATATCGAAGCTGAACATTGGAGCAATCAGCAGTGGTAATGCTACTGTACTGCGGTTCGGGGCTTGACGAATAAAGCCCAGCTTTAGTTCTTATTATTTATCTTTAGCAAAAAACCTGGCAGCGATTCCGACGGACGAAATTCTATTTCCCCACCATCGGCAATACCTGGCCGATGTAAGAAAGAATGGCAGCACAACACTGATGGTTAATGCAGTTTAAACGCAATAACCGAGCGACTTGCAACCGGTAAAACCGGATTGGTTCAAGAAGCCTGGAAAACCGGCAAGGCATAAAGCTGCCTATATATTTCCTGATTAATGATGGCTGGTTGGGCTGGGGTGCAAAAAGTCATGGGTGTTCCGACAAATAGTTTGCTATCCGTTGCACAAAGGAAATTCTATCAGTCTTTCGCAATTTTATCATAGCTCGCCACCAGGCCTTTGATCAAGGAAGAACTGAATCCACGGTGTTCCATCTCGTTCAGGCCAGCAATGGTGCAACCTTTAGGGGTGGTCACTTTGTCGATTTCCTGCTCAGGATGAGCGCCTTTTTTCAACAATAGTTCTGCAGCGCCTTTCACTGTTTGGGCTGCAATCAGGTTAGCGGTTACCGCATCAAAGCCTATTTCAATTCCCCCCTGTATATTAGCACGTATATACCTCATCGCAAACGCGGTCCCGCACGCGCCAAGAACAGTAGCCGCATCCATCAGTTTTTCATCAATAGTAGTTGTTTTTCCAAGCTGGCTGAAAACCTCATGCACATACTGCAGCCTTTCTTCCGAAATATTTTTTGCAGCTATACAGGTCATGCTTTCCTGGATAGCGATGGCTGTGTTCGGCATGGCACGGACAATGGAAATTTTTGTTCCCAGGATATCAGAAATGTGCTTGATGCTGATACCTGTTACCACAGATACCAGCACGTGCTTTTCTTCATTGAAATCTTTTTTTAAGGCAGCCAGTACATCATCTACCTGGAACGGCTTTACTGCAAGGATCACCAAATCGGCATAACGAACTGCTTCTTCGTTCTTATCGCTCACCAGTGCTCCTTTTCTTTCCAGTGCGTGCAATGTGGACATATTCCGTTTTGTAATCAGGATATGCTTGGGCAGAACAAACCCGCTCTGTATTAGCCCTTCGGCAATTGCAGTGCCTAAATTGCCTCCCCCGATAATCGCTATTTTTTTGTTCATGATTTTTTGTAGTAATGAAAATGATGTAAAAAAAGCACGCCGTGCTCAATGCGGCATGCAGGGCAAATAAATTCAAATATACCCGATTAAAAATATCTGTTCCCGCTAAGATAGTTCCTCACATAATCATCGGCTCCTTTTTCAAGCGTATAAAACTCATCTGCATACCCGGCACTGCGCAATTTCTGCATTTTAGCTTCCGTAAAATATTGATAAGTTTCCCGGATATCTTCCGGCATGTCTATGTATTCAATTTTTGTTGGCAACCCAAGCGCATGAAACGTTGCTTTTACCAAATCTTCAAAACTTCGCGCTTTGCCGGTCCCCAGGTTATAAATGCCCGAAGCGGGCTGGTTCTCCATCAGCCAAAAACAAACTTTAATAACATCTTTCACATATATAAAATCGCGGAGCTGTTGCCCATCCCCATAACCCGGTTTGTGCGATCTGAACAACTTTACAAACCCGTTCTTTTGAATTTGGTTATAAGAATGAAAAATCACGCTGGCCATTCGGCCTTTATGGTATTCATTTGGCCCATAAACGTTGAAGAATTTGAGGCCAGCCCAAAAAGGAGGATGTGCTTTAGCATGCAGCACCCATTTGTCAAACTCATTTTTCGAAACACCATAGGGGTTCAAAGGGCGCAATGAAGGAATGATTTCGTGACTGTCTTCATAACCCAGCTCTCCTTTGCCATAGGTAGCCGCAGAAGAGGCGTATACCAGGGGGATTTCTTCAACAGTGCAATATTCCCATATCTTTTTCGAATATTCCACATTCAAATGCTGATGCACTGCATAATTAAATTCGGTGGTATCGGTACGGGCCCCTATATGAAAAATGAAATTTATTTTAATCTTGTTCTTGAAAACCCATTCAAAGAAAACTTCTCTTTCAATTGTAGCAGCAAATTTCTTCTTTTCGAAATTTGGCTTTTTGTCTTCCCGGCTAAACTCATCTACCAAAATCAAATTATGATATCCTTTGAAATTCAAATATTCTACAAGACAACTGCCAATAAAGCCAGCCGCGCCGGTAATAACTATTGAGCTATTTTTCTGGATCATACTTAAATCAGATATTTGGATGAATTATTATGACGAAAAGCCGCCTGGTATTCCATAGTTTTAATGCTTTGCGTTTTTTTGCATTTTTTCGTGTGTTCCTTCTTCATCTTCCGCTTCGCGAAGGTAATCAGTTTTGGCGCAAATTGATTTCAGACGGAGGAGGGATCGGTGTTGACTTTTTTTTTGTACTAAGTGGTTTCCTGATAACCTATTTGCTCGTTTATGAAAAAATACATTTCGGGAAAATAAATGGGTTTCATTATTTCCTGCGGCGCTCACTACGTATCTGGCCTCTTTTTTTTGCGGGCATCTCCATTGCTTACTTCTACAACTTTATCACATCAACATTTCAGCTTGGCTCATCTGGCGGGTATCGCCCAAATGTATTTTATTCGGTTAGCTTTCTTGAAAACTATCAAATGATCCTGCACAACGATTTTCCGAGGGGCGCCCCGCTGCGGGCCCTCTGGTCTATTTGTGTGGAAGAACATTTTTACATACTATGGTTTTTTGTTCTTTCGCTTGCCCCAATCAGGCATTTGCCTAAAATTTTGGCATTGTTGTGGCTGTTCGGCATTGCTTACCGCATTGGGTTCTATCGGCATTTTCCATTAAACAGCTATTATGATATTGACGTGCTATCCAATCTTGATTATTTCTGTGCGGGCGGTATCGGAGGCTGGCTGATTGCCTATAAACCCGGCTGGCTGAACCAAAAAATAAAATTAGCACCGCCTGCCCTGCTCAACATGTTTCTCCTTTTAGGATTGGCCCTTTTCTGTTTTAACCAATACATGGATATTGAAAGAACAGGCGCATTATATATCCCGATAATTTATGCAGTTGCTTTCGCGGGGCTCATCACGATAGTCGGCACTCATAGGACATTCATCCATTTTACAGAGAAGAATATTTTTTCCAGGCTGGGGAAAATCAGTTATGGCCTGTATGTGTATCATTTAGCAGTGATATTGCCACTGGTGTCAATCATGAAAAAAACAAATATCAGCCTGGATAACAACGGCAATTACTTTCTGCTGACGATAACAAGCTTTGTGCTTACGGTTGCGGTGAGCACCATATCGTACAAATACCTGGAGCTTCCTTTTTTACGGCTGAAAGAAAAATTCGGGAACTGATTCCCATAAATTTATTATAAAGCGCCAAGTGCGCTTTCTGCTTCTGTTTCGCGCAACAGGCTTTCTATGGCATTATCGTATTTCTCTTTCCAGGAAAGGATATTGCCCCAATCCATACCATCTACTTCTAACTGGCCATTGGTTACAAGGCCCAACGCTTCATAAGGATGGTTGCCAAGCAGTCCTTTGAATTGCGCTTCTTTTTCGGGTTTAACGGTAACAACTACCCTGCTTTGCGACTCGCCAAACCAGTAAGCGTCCTTCCTGATTTTATAATCTGAAGCAACCACATCAAAACCGAGGTTGTTTTTGAAAGCCGATTCTGCCAGCGCAACAAACAATCCTCCTTCGCTGACATCATGGGCCGACACGAGCAGCTTGCTTTTTATAAGTTCTTTTATTTTTCCATGGAGCTCATATTCCTCATTGATGTCAAAATGTGGCGGGGGGCTGAATTCAATTCCTTTTATTTTATGAAGGTATTCGGATGAGCCAATATCATTATTGCTCCTGCCTATCAAAAAAATCAAATCGCCTTCTTCTTTAAAATCGAGGGTCATTTTATCTTTTACGGAATCAAGCAAGCCCACCATACCTATTGTTGGCGTAGGATATACTGCGCCATCAGGGTTTTGATTATAGAAACTTACATTGCCGCCCGTTACCGGTGTATCGAATTTCCTGCATGCTTCCCCCATGCCTTTCACAGCCTGCACAAATTGATAATATACTTCTGGGTCATAAGGATTCCCAAAATTCAGGCAATTGGTAACGCCCAATGGCTGCCCCCCGCTGCATACGATGTTTCTTGCAGCTTCAGCAACTGCAATCATTGCGCCTTTATAAGGGTCAGCAAAAACATAACGGCTGTTGCAATCAGTAGTTACTGCCAAAGCCTTTTTTGTTCCTTTCGCCAGGACGACAGCTGCATCGCTCGGCTCGTTTGTAGAAGAATTGGCAGCACCAACGGTGCTGTCATATTGCACCGCAATCCATTTTTTTGACGCGATATTTGGGATTGAAATGACCTGTTCAGCAACGGCCTTCAAATCATCGGGCACTTCGATAGCAGAAGCATCAAAAGATTTGATTTTCTCCAGGTAAGCAGGCTCTTTATACGCTCTGCTGTATTGAGGAGCGCCGCCGCCAAGCACCAGTTCGTACGCCGGAATTTCAGCTTCAAGTTCGCCATGCAGGTAAAACTGCAAAATGCCATCGCCCGTTACTTCCCCAATTTTTGAGCATGGCAAGTCCCATTTTGTGAAAACCTTTGTCACTTCATCTTCTCTGCCTTTTGCAACAACCATCAGCATGCGCTCCTGGCTTTCACTGAGCAGGATTTCCCATGCTTTCATATTTTTTTGCCTGGTAGGCACCTTATCAAGGTCAATGCGCATGCCCACTTCTCCTTTGGCGCTCATTTCAGATGTTGAACATATAATTCCTGCAGCGCCCATATCCTGCATACCGACAACTGCTCCGGTTGCGATCACTTCCAGGCAAGCCTCCAATAATTTTTTTTCCTGGAAAGGATCGCCCACCTGCACAGCAGGCAGTTCTTCCACGCTTTCCCTGGTAATATTAGCAGATGCGAAAGAAGCTCCCCCAATTCCATCTTTACCGGTCGCGCTTCCTACAAACATTACCGGGTTGCCTGTTCCCTTTGCCGTCGCAGAAATTGTTTCGCCATTTTTTAAAATACCAACACTCATGGCATTTACCAATGGATTGGTATGATAACAACCTTCAAAATAAATTTCTCCGCCAACTGTAGGCACACCAAAACAATTGCCATAGTGGCCAATGCCATGAACCACCCCAGACAAGAGATGCTGTGTTTTTGCTTCTTTCAGGCTGCCAAAACGCAAAGAATTCAATGAAGCGATTGGCCTTGCGCCCATCGTAAAAATATCTCGATGAATGCCCCCCACCCCGGTAGCGGCTCCCTGGAAAGGCTCAATGGCTGACGGGTGATTGTGAGATTCGATCTTGAAAACAACGCCATGGCCATCGCCAATGTCCATCAGGCCTGCATTCTCTTCACCGGCCTTTACCAGCATCCTGCTTCCTTCACGTGGCAATGTCTTAAGCCACTTTATAGAATTTTTATAGCTGCAATGCTCGCTCCACATGGCACTAAAGGCACATAGCTCAGTGAAATTCGGCACACGGCCCAGTTTTTGTTTGATGAGCTCAAATTCTTCTGCTGTAAGTCTAAGTTGTTCGGCTGTTTGCGCTGTTATTTCCATAAATTTTTCAGAAAGGGCGAAATTACAAACAGCGCATCAATGTTCTTTATAATTTTATCACCAGCTAATTTTGCCTGATGAAGATTGTTTTTGTCCATCCCCAAAAGGCTTTTTTGCCCGAGGTAGAAGCATACCAAAATTTTTTCTCTGCGCTCCATATTGAAACAATGGTGGCGAAGCCGGGTTCAGCCGGCAACATGAATGCAGATGTGGAATGGCATTTTATGGGGACCGATATGGAAAAAAGAAAACATGGAGCAATCAGGATACATGAGTATGCCTCAGCATCCACAGGCACTTTTCAATCCATCAAAAACCATTCAAAAAAAATCTTGTCTGCAAAGCCGGATTACCGTCTTTTCCTGAATGAATATGTAAAAAAGAAATTCAGGTTCACTGATAAAGTGCCCTTCGGCTTCCGCGATATGGGAGTGAGCAGCGATTTTCTTCATTTCAATCAGCGCGCTATAAAAAAAGAATTTGATTTTGTGTATGCCGGCAGCGTTAGTGCCGACAGGAAAATAAATAAGCTGCTTCAATGTTTTTCCACAGGAGGATTAAAAAACAAGAGCCTGCTCGTTATTAGCCGCCATTATGGCCAATTGGCAAAAAACCACCAGCAATACAGCAATATCCGTTTTGCAGGCGCCTTCGCTCATTCGCAAATGCCTGTGCAAATCAGCAGGTCAAGATTTGCCATAGACTTCAGGGTGGACGAAGAACCCCACAATCAGCAAACCTCAACCAAACTGCTGGAATATGCAGCATTAAGAATTCCTGTTATTACAAGCAATTACAAATGGGTAAGGGCATTCCAAAAAAAATGCGGCGGGAATTTTTTTTATCTTGATGAGGACCTGTCCAATTTTACATGGGAAAACATTTCTTCCTTTGCATATTCATTCCCTGACCTGAGCGATTGGAGATGGGAAAACCAGATCAGGAAATCGGGAGTACTTGAATTTTTGGGGATTGCCTGACAAAAATTGAGGCAAAATTATTTAGAAACGCTTTCGGCAATTTGTATCAATAAATATTCCGCAAAGTTTTTTCATATTCTTTGATCACAGACTCCACATTGAATTTTTTCATCACCAGCAACCTGCCATTTTTGCCCATGCGCTCTCTTTCTTCCGGCGAAAGGGCCATCATTTTTTCCATCTTGTCTGCCAGGTCAAAAGGATCATTAGGGTTGCAGATATAGCCATTGGAATTGTTTAGCACTACTTCTTTGCAGCCACGGTTGAGTGAAGTGATAATAGGGAGCTCCATGCTGGCTGCTTCCATCAGGCAACGGGGCACGCCTTCATTATAAAAAGATGGGAATACAAAGCAATCCGCGTTCTCCAGGTAAGGGCGCACATCTTTGGCAAATCCATGATGTTTTACCAGCCCCTCCTCTTCCCACTGTTTTAGCTCCTGCTCAGCAATTGAATCAGGATGATGCTCTTCAAAAAAACCGATCAGATCGAAATCCGCATCATACCCTTTGTTCCTGATGATCCTTGCAGCATCTGCATACACCGCAAGCCCTTTGCTCCTCAGCAGGCGGGCGCTCATCAGGAAGGCAAATCTTGCGTTGCCTCTTTTCGGGCCGCCAAAATCATGGGAGAAATGATGTACATTGATGCCTTCGCCAGGCAGTACTTTTGTTTTTTTTATATCAACAATTTTTTCGCTGATAAATGCTTTGGCGTCTTCATTATTCAGGAACCATACCTCGTTGGTTTTGCGCAGCGCCCTTTTATATAAACTTCTGACAATTTTATAGAGCCAGTTCTTTCTTGCAAAAGAATAACCAAGCCCCGTTACCACTGCTGCTGATTTTATTGCGCAAGCCGCAGCAGCTAATGAACCATAAATATTTGGCTTGATGACATAATGAAAAATAAATGCAGGCTTTTTTTGAGCATAAATTTTTTTGAGCTCAATATAAAGTTTTAAATCAAGCAGCGGGTTCTCTGAACGGTTATTGAACTGTATATTAATAAACTCACACCCTTCATCCATAAGCAGGGAGGAATAATCATCGCCAGGTGCAATCACAATCAGGCCATAACCTTGCTGGCGAAGGTAACGGATAACATCTAACCTGAAATTATAAACAGACCAGGCACTATTTGATACAAACGCAATCTGTTTTGAATTTTCTGTTTTGTTATTGCTCATTCAGGTATATTAAATTCAAATTTATAGATTTGACAGATTAAACACGCATTTCCATAATTTATGCTGACAGTGCTTCTTTTTATTTTTTATTTTTTTATTTTTTTGCTCGCATTGGCTGTTATAATAAAAGCAAAGAAAATAAATTTCCCATTGCCCCTGACCATTGCCATTTTTGCTTATAAAGTATTCATGGGATGCGCCTATGGTTATATTTTTCAAGTATTTTATAATGGGGATGACACCTGGGCCTTTCATAATGCCTCATTGAATGAACGCGATAAAATTATTCATAACCCCCTCGCATTTTTAAAAGATTTCTTTTATGACCCGGCAAAGGGGTTTAGCGATTATACCAATCATCTTGAATATTACTCTATTGCAAAACCGCTGGGCATATTTAATTTTTTTAGCGGGGGGAACTATTACATCAATGTGATTTTTTTTGATTTCATTTCTGTTATCGGCCTATTGTTATTATACAAATTGCTGATGAAATACTTTTACGAACAGAAAAAAATATTGATCGCAGTGTTGTTTTTCCTGCCGCTTCCTACATTTTGGCTGAGCGGCATAAGGGCTGAAGCGTTGCTGTTGTTGTGCATTTCAACAGCCCTTTATTTCACAGATAAATTCATGAACCATGAAAAAAAGCCAATTTATATAATTTATACAATAGCAGCTTTGATTGAATGCATGGTTTTAAGACAACAGATGTTGGCAGTATTGCTGCCTGCCCTTTTTTGCCTTGCTTTAAGCTGGCAAAAACCACGCAAGGCAATTTATTTTTTTTGCCTTTTCTACATCATCGGCATTGTTGTTTTTTTTGGAAGCATTTTTTTTAATCCTGAAAACAACTTGTCCATCCCCATTATTATGAGGCAACGGGAATTCTTATCTCTCCATGGCAATACTTCTTTCAAGCTCGACAGCCTTCAGCCTACTGCCTTAAGTTTTATAAAAATTTTTCCCCAGGCTTTTGCCAATGGCTTTTTAAGGCCATTTTCCTGGGAAGCCAAAGGACTGCTTCAGTTGTTTGCTTCGGTTGATGTGATCTTATTTTGGATATTTCTTTTTGCATCCGTCCTTTTCCGAAAGCATACATGGAAGAAAATACTCGTCAGCCCTTTGCCCCTTTTTTTCTTGTTCTATAGCTTTGCGCAAATTGTTTTGATAGGTTATGTCGTGCCGTTCCCCGGAGCGATTGTCAGGTATAAATCCATTCCCGAAATGTTCCTTTTCCTGGCGGTTGCCTTGCTATTTGATTTTAAAAGGCTGCGCCCAAAATCGCCGAATACACGGAAATGAACAGAACAATAAATTTTATAATATTCCCAATCCCTCATAAAAAATTGAAAACATATCAGGCATAGCCAAAATAACCTGGTATATTTTTAGAATTCTGCATTTATCCACATATAATGACTTGCTTTTTTATTTAGGACGAAAACATTTAGTTTCGCCGAAAACTAACTTCATGCCTTCGTTAAGATTTAAATCCATCAATAATTTAAGCAACAGGACAGAGAAAGAAGTAACGGTATCCGCTAAAATTACAGCCATTTTCAACGAAAATGTTTTTACTCTGAAAGCAGCCCGCGAATTTTTAAGCGATGAAGCATATAAGAGCCTGCTCAACTCAGTAAAAAATGGGAAAAGGATCGACAGGGCGGTGGCCAATCAAATCTCTGCCGGCCTGCGCCAGTGGGCCGAGGCGAAAGGAGTAACTCATTTCACACACTGGTTCCAGCCTTTGACAGGAACTGCTGCGGAAAAGCACGACTCTTTCTTTACACTAAAAAGTGATGGCACCCCCATCGAAGAATTTGATGGAGCAGCATTGATCCAGCAGGAACCTGATGCGTCCTCTTTCCCTAGCGGTGGCCTGAGAGCAACCTTTGAAGCACGCGGGTACACTGCATGGGACCCCTCATCTCCTGTTTTTATTATGGAAATAGACAAAGGGAAAACCCTTTGCATACCTACGATATTTGTTTCTTATACCGGAGAATCGCTCGATTACAAAGCGCCGCTTTTAAAAGCGCTTGCCGCACTGGATAAATCGGCTGTAGATGTTTGCCATTATTTCGACAAAAATGTTACCAGGGTTTCTGCAACACTTGGCTGGGAACAGGAATATTTTGTGATTGATGAAGGCTTCTTCAACGCCCGCCCGGACCTGGTAACAAGTGGCAGGACGGTATTCGGCCATTCCTCTGCAAAGGGCCAGCAACTGGAAGACCATTATTTTGGTTCCATACCTGAAAGGGTTTATGCTTTCATGCGCGATTTTGAACAAGAAAGTTATAAGCTTGGTATCCCCCTTCGCACCAGGCACAATGAAGTAGCCCCATCCCAATTCGAATGCGCACCCATTTATGAGGAAGTAAGCGTGGGCGTTGACCACAACCTTTTGATGATGGACATCATGGAACGTGCGGCCCGCCGGCATAAACTTCGCATTCTTTTCCATGAAAAACCATTTGCAGGCATTAACGGCAGTGGCAAGCACAACAACTGGAGCATGTCGACAGATACCGGCGTCAACCTTCTTGCCCCTGGCAGAACGCCGAAAACGAACCTGATGTTCCTCACTTTTTTTGTGAACACCATTAAAGCCGTGCACGACTATGCCGATATCCTGAGGGCATCTATTGCTTCGGCAGGCAATGATTTTCGCCTTGGCGCCAATGAAGCCCCCCCCGCAATCATCTCCGTTTTCATCGGGCAATACCTCACTAAGGTTTTGGGTGATGTGAAAGAAAGGGTGGGAGATAAATTTGATGAACAAGATGAAGCCATACTAAAGCTTGACCTGCACAAAAGCATTCCCGAATTGCTGCTCGATAATACCGACAGGAACAGGACTTCGCCATTTGCTTTTACCGGGAACAAATTTGAATTCCGCGCTGTGGGATCCTCTGCCAACTGCTCCAACGCAATGACAGTGCTTAACACCATCATTGCAGAAACTTTAAAAGAATTCAAAAAAGATGTAGATGAACTGATTGAAAAAGGAGAGAAAAAAGAAATTGCGCTGATGCATGTTATCCGAGAATATATCGTGAGCAGCGAAAAGATATTGTTCGAGGGCGACGGCTATAGCGAAGAGTGGCACCATGAAGCCGAAAGGAGGGGCTTACAAAATGTGCGCACCGCACCGCTTGCCCTGGATGCGATGGTAACAGCTAAAGCAAAAAAATTGTTTGAAGATAATGGCGTGTACACCCATTCTGAACTGGAAGCAAGGCACGAAATCGAACTCGAAAAATACATCAAGAAAGTGCAGATCGAAGCACGCATCATGGGCGAAATGGCAACAAGCAACATCCTCCCCCCATCCATAAAATACCAGAACACTTTGATTGAAAATATAAAAGGACTGAAAGAACTGGGGCTGCCGGAAACGGCTTATGCAAATCAAAAACAAATACTGAAAAAAATCTCTGAGCATATTGGGAAGATAAGCGACCTGGTAGAAAAAATGATCGAAGCAAGAAAAGTTGCCAACGCAATCGGAAATACAAGAACCAAAGCCATTGCTTATACGTCACAGGTAAAGGACCCGTTTTTTGATTCGATACGCTATCATGCAGATAAATTGGAACTGCTTGTTGATGACAGCGAGTGGGCGCTTCCTAAATACAGGGAAATGCTATTTTTAAGGTAGTCTCCTAACGCCGTACCTTTCTTCATACAAGGCTGCCTCTAAAGTCGGAGACAGCCTTTTTTTTATTCGGCAAGGGGATGGGAAGAAAGTTTTTGTCTACGCAATTCTCAGAGCGTTCATTTTACTTTTGATACATCCACTTTTTCGATTTTAAATAAGGTTTTAGGGGAAAGAAGTGCTTTGGGCGCAGGATAGCAGTTTTCTGCCGGCCCTCTCCTGCCCACCCCCTACCCCTCAGAAAGGCCTGATTATTTCCCGGATTTTCGATAAATGTCCTTCCCCAAATAAATTCAAATGAATAAGCAAAGGATAAAGGTTACAGATATCCCAGATTTGCTGATGGTTGCCGGGCAAAGAGGAATGGTGATGATATACATGGTAAAATTCCTCGTCAAACCCATCAAAAAGAGATGTCATTGTAAAATCAATGTGGCGATTGCCAAAATACACAGCAGGGCCTATCAAAACAGGCTCAGCCTTTTTTTGCAGGACTTGTTTTACAGAAGAAGTTTTGCGATTGGTTAATGGCAATGTTATATGCCTTGCCTGGAATACCGCCGATAGGGGAACCCACAATTGAGAATATCGGGGTATTCAGTTTTTGTGAAAGCCATAATTGAACAATTGACTTATTCACATCCGGATACATAATAAAGGCCATGCCTATTTTACTTTAAAGACCTAAAGCCCTGTCAATTTTGGAAAAGCCCGGCAAGGCCCTACTGTAAGCACAAACTTATTCTCTGAGCAATTCCCTTTCAATTTCTTCCATATACACAATGTCCGCAGCTTCGCTTTCAGTGGGCGCAGTGTTCATTAATCCAAGGAACTCCCCTTCATCAAGGAACCTTTCCACTTCCGGGCACAGCCCGCAAATCACAAATGAAGCATCTTTTTCATAAAAGCGTTGCTGCACTTTTACTAAATAGCTGGCAGCAGCGTTATCCATGCTTTTTATGTCTTTCATAACAAGCACCACATTTTTAACGACATTTTGCTGTATCCCTATCAAACATTCATCCAATTCTGCTGTCATATTTGCAGCAAGCGCAGGTTCATTGATGGTAATGGCATGGAATTTTTCTCTGGTATCAATTTTGAACTTCATCAGGCTTTAGGAATTCACATCCGTTAATAAAGTGATGGAAATAGAAATCAAAAATATTCGTTATTATTGTACAAAGCACAATTATTAAAAAATGGACAATAATTTTTCGGCCCAGGTTAAAGAAATTATATCGTTCAGCAGGGAAGAAGCCCTTCGATTGGGAAATGATTTTATTGGCACAGAGCACTTGCTTTTGGGCCTGATCAGGGAAGGCGATAATACAGCTGTGCGCATCCTGAAAAGCTTTAATGTTGACTTGTATGAACTGCGCAAAGAAGTGGAACTGGCCGTTAAAGATAAGACCGGCAAGAACATCGCGAACATCAACAGCCTGCCCCTTACCAAGCAGGCGGAAAAAGTAATCCGTGTTACCGTGCTCGAAGCCAAAGCCCTCAAAAGCGCTACGGTCGAAACAGAGCACCTGATGCTCTCAATTTTGAAAAATAAAGAAAATGTAGCTACCCAGATACTGAACCAGTTTGATGTAGATTATGACCTGTTCAGGAATGAGCTTGGCGTGGTAAAAAGCAACGAAATACGGAGCGACTATGCTGAAGAAAACGATGATGATTTCGATGAGGAGAAAAAATTCTCACAGCAAAAATCAAAATCAACAGGGAACACCAAGAGCAAAACCCCCGTGCTCGACAACTTCGGGCGCGACATTACCCGCCTTGCAGAGACCAACTCTCTTGACCCGATTGTGGGAAGGGAAACAGAAATTGAAAGGGTTTCACAAATACTTTCGCGCAGAAAGAAAAACAATCCCATACTGATTGGCGAGCCCGGTGTCGGAAAAACAGCAATTGTTGAAGGGCTGGCTTTGCGTATTGTACAAAGGAAAGTTTCACGTGTGCTCTTTGACAAGCGCGTCATTTCGCTTGATCTTGCTGCTTTGGTAGCCGGCACAAAATACCGTGGCCAATTTGAAGAACGGATGAAAGCAATCATGAACGAGCTGGAAAAAAACCGCGATGTGATCTTGTTTATTGATGAGATACACACCATTGTTGGCGCTGGCGGGGCAAGTGGCTCATTAGATGCTTCCAATATTTTCAAGCCCGCCCTGGCAAGGGGCGAATTGCAGTGCATTGGCGCTTCCACCCTTGATGAGTACAGGATGTATATCGAAAAAGATGGCGCCCTTGACCGCCGCTTCCAGAAGGTGATGGTTGAGCCCCCGTCTGTTGATGAAACCATCCAGATCCTCAACAACATCAAATCAAAATACGAGGACTATCATAATGTAATTTATTCTGATGATGCCATTGACGCCTGCGTCAAGCTGAGCGACCGCTATATGACCGATCGATTGCTACC
Source organism: Bacteroidota bacterium (assembly GCA_018266455.1). Lineage (GTDB taxonomy): Bacteria > Bacteroidota > Bacteroidia > Chitinophagales > Chitinophagaceae > Puia. Next base: position 11,528 of record JAFEAJ010000039.1, on the reverse strand, counting down.
TGACAAAGCAATTGACGTGCTGGACGAAGTAGGCGCCAGGGTGCACTTAAAAAACATCAACGTTCCTCAGAATATTGTAGAGCTCGAAAAGAAGATCGAAGACGTGAAGAATGAAAAGAACAAAGTGGTAAAAAGCCAGAAATTTGAAGAAGCAGCTTCTTTGCGCGACACGGAAAAACGCTTGCAGGAAGAACTGGAAAGAGCAAAAGGAGAATGGGAGGAAGAAAGCAAGCACAAACGTTACCCGATTGATGAAGAGAATATTGCTGAAGTAGTGAGCATGATGACAGGCATTCCCGTCAAGAGAATGGTACAGGCAGAAAGTGAAAAATTGCGCAATATGTCTGTGGATATGAAAGGAATGGTGATTGGCCAGGGCGAAGCTATCCAGAAAGTTGTGAAGGCCATACAGCGCAACCGCGTAGGTTTGAAAGACCCAAAGAAACCGGTAGGCACATTTATTTTCCTTGGCCCGACCGGAGTTGGAAAAACTGAGCTTGCCCGCTCACTGGCAAGATATATGTTCGATTCTGAAGATGCACTGATACGCATTGATATGAGCGAATACATGGAAAAATTCACTGTCAGCCGCTTAATTGGTGCGCCTCCGGGATATGTGGGTTATGAAGAAGGCGGGCAGCTTACAGAAAAGGTTCGCCGCAAACCTTACTCTGTCATCCTGCTCGATGAAATTGAAAAAGCACATCCGGATATATATAACATTTTGCTACAGGTGCTCGATGACGGCCAGTTGACTGACGGGCTCGGCAGAAAGATAGATTTCAAGAACACCCTGATTATTATGACTTCAAATATCGGCGCACGGCAGCTAAAAGATTTTGGCGATGGCGTTGGTTTTGCCACTGCGGCCCGCACACAGAATGTGGACGAAAATAATAAAGCAGTTATTGAAAAGGCCCTCAAGCGCACCTTTAGCCCAGAGTTTTTGAACAGGATCGATGATGTGATCATTTTCAATTCGCTCACTAAAGAAAATATATTCCAGATTATTGACATTTTGCTGAAAGGAGTGCTGAAACGCCTGACTTCACTTGGCTTCACACTGGAACTGACAGAAGAAGCGAAAAACTTCATTGCTGAAAAAGGCTATGACCAGCAATTTGGAGCAAGGCCATTGCACAGGGCATTGCAGAAATATCTTGAAGACCCATTAGCAGAAGAAATACTTAGCATGAACATCAAAAATGGCGACGTGCTGGTTGCCGACCTGGATAAAGAAAACTCCAAAATAAAATTTGCCTTAAAAGAAAGGGAAGCGCAAAAATCAGAAGCCTGATATCCCCCGGATAAATTTATAATCAATGCCTCATTTCGGTGAGGCATTTTGCATTATTATTTTATAATATTTTTTTACATCAGGCTTTGAAAAGTTTTAACACAAGCATATCTTTAAATCAGGATAATCATAAAAATCACATCAACCTGGAATCAGACCAATTCATTTCATGAAAGGCAAAAAAAAAATCATCATTACGATCGATGGATGGTCATCCTGCGGCAAAAGCACTCTGGCAAAACAAATGGCCAGGGAATTGAACTATGTGTATATCGACAGTGGCGCCATGTACCGTGCCATTACTTTATATTTTCTTCGTAACCATATCGACTGGACCAGGCACAAGCAAGTGGAAGAAGCATTGAAGCAGATCGATCTTCAGTTTGATTACAATGAAAATAGTTTACAAAGTGAAATTCATTTGAATCAGGAGAACGTTGAGTACGTGATCCGCGACCTGGTCGTAGCCGAAAAAGTAAGCGAGGTGGCCGCAATAAAAGAAGTAAGGGCCTTTGCTGTTGAACAACAAAGAAAAATGGGCAAACCTAAAGGAATCGTGATGGATGGGAGAGACATCGGCACAACGGTTTTCCCGAAAGCTGAGCTGAAAATTTTCATGACGGCCGATACGGCGGTGAGGATTGAAAGAAGGTTCAAAGAGCTATTTCAAAAAAACCCAAATACCACCATCGAAGAAGTGCGCAATAACCTGGAAATGCGCGATTACATCGATTCTCATCGTGATGTGAGCCCCTTGCGAAAGGCTGAAGATGCCTTGGTGCTCGATAATACCAACCTTACAGAAAAAGAACAGCTTGATTTGGCGATGAAATGGGCAAGAGAAAAACTGGGAACTGGCAATTAGGTTTTAAGCTCCTGTAACGCAAATAGCAAAGGAAAAGGTTTCATTACATAGGCGCCTGCAAAAGTTGCTTTAAATTTTAATGCAGCTGGTTGATCAACTCCTTTAAACCCATTTTCTGCCTTAAATAAAAATCATTCCGGCACTTCAATAAAAGTAAACATCCACTTCACCGGGTTTTGCCAATCGCTGCCTTTGAATGACCCTACCGGTGCTTTTATCAAAACCGCGTTCCATCCTTTATGCAAAAAGATTTTGGTTGGCTGCCGGTATTCATAACCTTCATCTACTAAAGGAACTTCCGGGTTGCCTTTTTGGCCACCGTGTTTCCAATGTGGAGGTTCAACTAATCTGTTATTCACCCAAACCTCGCTTCGCTTATTATCCCACGCCCCAGCCGGAGGTGAGTCTGTTGCAGGAGAGCGGGAAATATTGTTGAACCCAATCCAAAAATCTTTCACCGCATCTTCGTCGCTCCATATTTCAGTTGATGCATACCAGGTAGTGTTTTCTTTTGGGTCAATGAAAACATCTTTAATCAACGGATACCACCAGTGGCGCAATACGATTGTGCCGCCAACCACCTCCATTACAGGAGTAATCTTTGATGCATCAAAATCTTTCTGCTCCGGTTCAAATTTTTCAGCAAGCACCCCGCCATTGGCATAAGGCCCATAAAGTTTCCATATCATTCCAGATTGCCTGGCATAAGGGAATGGGAGGTTTTTAAAATTTTCCTGCTTCTGATCCATCAGCCGGTTTTCAAATTCGGTAAATTCTTCTACGTTTGCCGATCCTGATTTGCCAATATTGGCTACCCAACCCGGGTATCCGCCGCCATCCCAGCTTCTTTCGGCAAATACGAGCATCGCAGGATAAGCAGCGTTCATTTTTAACACATCAGCTTCGTTCGCAACTCTCCTATCAGGCCATAAACAAATCGTTCCTCCTAAAATGTTTTTATCCTCCTTTGCCCTGTTCCCAATTTGCCGAAAAAAAATCGTTGCAACACTTTCCAACGGATCCATGTGGTTAAGGTATAAGTGCCGGGAATCAATAAACCTCAGGTCAGATGACGAAGATGATTTGCCGTTGTCATCCATCCACAATTCACGTATTACGCTATTGGTGAAATTTCCGCCAGGTTCCCATCCGATCACCTTTTTGCCAAGGCTTTCCACATAGCTGATGATTTCCGGAAGAAAATTTTTATTGCTGATCTTCACTTCGTCAGCGCCAATATGCAGGTAAGGCACATCATAAGTTGTGCAAAATTCTTTCAGGATATTTTTTACGATGGCCATGCCGCTGTCCGTCTGCATATCAGTTTTCATGGCACGCCTAAACGCGGCGCTATGCCCGGGCATGTCAATTTCCGGAACAAAGGTGATGTGCCTTTTTTTACAATACCGGATCAACTCTTTTATGTCTTCTTCCGAATAAAACTCGCCAGGGTTGCGGAGCATGTTTGATGCTGCATTAAGTTGCGGGTAAAGTTTGCTCTCAATCCTCCAGGCAATATCTTCTGTAGCATGAAAATGAAAAACGTTGAGCTTATATCTTGACATAATGTCAATCTGCTGTTCCAGCAAATCCATCGGCTCGTAATTTCTCCCTACATCAACCATGTACCCGCGCCATGAAAAAGCTGGCCAGTCGGTTATTTCACAGGCATCGAGCATCACGCCATCACGTGCAAGCTGCAACAGGGTTTGCATTGCATTAAAAATACCATGGGCAGTATTTGCCTTCACCATCACTTTTGTTCCTGTTACTTGAATATGATATGCCTCATTCTCATTTTGTGTTGATGCCACTCTTTCCAAACTGAGCACAATGGGATACTTTGTTTCTTCCCCATCACCAGACAACCTAACAGTAAGGCCAAATCGAGATAATTGATGCTGCAAATAACTTGCCTCCTGATTCAGTGAATTATCAGCAAGTATAACATTGCACTCAAATAATGGAAAATACCCGGTGCCCCATGCAATACTTTGGGGCTTGGGCAATAAAGAGGCCTTTGGCTGTAATCCATATACGTATGGATAAATGATATGTTTCCACAACAGGTAGCCTTCTCCCAGCAAATGCAGGCCATCATTGGTTAATGACGGTTTCATTTTTCCATTTTCATCACAAAAAAAACTGAACAGATCAATGAAAGTATATTGATGTTTGCCTGCATTGGCTTTTAATTGTTCGTTGGCCTGAAGGATTTTAGCTCCGTTACCGGTATGGTCAGAGAATTTTCCGTAAACGGGATTTACCGGCAGGATACTTTGCACGTACAGTTTTGTTGCCGGGCTTTCCTGTTTTACATAGTCAGCGATCAATAAAATATTTTTTACGACACTATCAACGGTTATCTTTCTCGCCAGGTCGTTTGTGCCTATTAACAAAAATATTTTGGCCGGCTTTCTGTTCACCACTTCATCCAACCGGTGAAGCACACCTGCAGTGATGTCGCCACTGATTCCCCTGTTTTTGACATGGATATCATTAAACAATTCGCTCCACTCTCCCCCATCAGTGATGCTGTTGCCGATAAAAATAATATCGCCTTGGGTATAAGGCAAGGTTTTGAAATGCGTCGCCCGCTGATGATAATAAGCAGGAAACAAGCTATCAGGCAGCAAGGGCAAACGGGCCTGCGAGAAACATGGAGTGATAAATGTTATGAAAACCAACGTTGCCGCAAATGCAAAACCTTTTAATTTTTTAGCATTGCTTATAAAAAAACCGAAGTCCATAAAAATATGTTTTAGTATCTCATTTTTTATTTCTTCTTATCAACTATAATCCTGTTGTCGCCAATTGCAAGGCTGAAGAATGAATGTGTGCCGTCTTGATTGCTCAACAAGTACACTGATTATACAAGACTAAAATGGCGCACGAGCTAACCAGGATCAGTATGCTGTACATTTATCTTTAAAGCTCAAAATTATCGTGATATTGCAAAAATAGTAACGTATGCTGTCAATCTGTTGCCGGGCAACCAGAATATTTAGTAAAAGTGAAGTATGCTTTTTAATGACCAATAACAAGGCAAGCAATAAAGCAGTTTTATTTTTTTATAGAAATGTTCTCTTTATTTTTGTTGTCCAAATTTGCAAATAGCAATTTTTCGGGATGTAGCGCAGCCCGGTAGCGCATCACGTTCGGGACGTGGGGGCCGCTGGTTCGAATCCAGTCATCCCGACAACAAGCCTTGATCAGTCAGGGCTTTTTTGATTTTTCAGGCACATTTTGGAAAAAATTTTGAAAATAACTCTTGGCTCTTGGTATTGCGTGGTTGATAATGTGAACAAGCACCCCAACAATTAAAATAAAAGTTCCCCCACATCATTCCTTGCAACGCCTCGCACAGAGCCTTATGTGCGGGCTCCGCGGATGTTGCGCTGCGTTAAGAAACAGATTTGCACTGCCACACCCTCCCCGATTTCAACATATATCAGTACAGGAGGAGGAGTTTCCCGGAAACAAAAATCCGTCTCAGCTTATTGCTAAACGAATTAAAGATGATTATCCCTGTCTTGCCAATATATGCCTGTATTTGTTAAAAATCCCGTTTTTTGTGACGAAGCCTAGGTATCTATTCTGTTCGTCCGTAACTGGCAATATCCTTGTATCCATACTGTCCATAATCTGCATTACTTCATTCATGGGGGTACTGATAAGAATGGTTTTGTTGGGTGGCTGGGCAATATCCTTGATAAGCTGGTTTTGATCTACAGATTTGTTGCTCAGCATCAGTTCAAGTAGTTGATCACTGAATAAAACACCCATCAAGCAGCCTTCATTATCCACAACTGGAAAGATATTTCTGTCAGTATGGATAATATCTGCGCTTCTTTTCTTTGGCGTATCATCAGGATGAAGAGTAACGAAATCCTTTTCAAGCAGGTATTTCAGTTTTATTTTTTTTAAAACTTTATGGTCTTTATTTTGTTGGGACATCAAATTTTCCCGGTCAGCCAGAACGATGGTATAAATAGAAAATTTTAAACTGGTTTTATTAATAAAATAGGACAACGCTGAAACAATCATTAACGGGACCATCAGTGCATAACCGCCGGTGATTTCGGCTGCAAGGAAAACACCTGTTAATGGAGCATGCATTACACCACTGACAGAAGCTGCCATACCAGCAATAATGAAATTGGTTACGTTCAGGTGCACTATGCCTGTTTGATTCAAACCAAAAGAAAACACGAACCCCATTAAGCCGCCAACAACCACGCTCGGGCCAAACATTCCTCCGTTTCCGCCACTGCCCATAGTGATTATGCTTGCGAATGTTTTCCCAATAAACGAAAAAGCTGCAACTAATATGATTGTCCAACTGACTTCTTTATAATCAGAAAAAAAGCTGTTCGCCACCAGTGATTGGTAATTGCCGTTCAATAAGTTTTGAATGGTTATGTAGCCTTCTCCGTATAAAGCAGGAAGTAATGCAATCAGTATTCCTAAAGCTATTCCGCCAATCCATGCTTTTTTATACTTATTTTTTATTTTCCCGAACCAATTAAAAAGATAACGGTTTAGCTGGCTGAAATAAACAGAATAAATTCCGATGACTATCCCTAAAACGATATAATACCAAACTGCACTATTAGACCAGCTATTACTTGGCACAAACACAAAAAGCGGTTCTTTATAAATCAGGCGCGAGATAACAGAAGCAAATGCTGAAGATATCAACAAAGGGATCACTGAAGGAATAGAAAATTCAGGCATAAGAACTTCAATAGCAAAGATCATTCCTGCCACAGGGCTGTTAAATGCCCCTGAAATACCTGCAGCGCCACCGCAGGCCAACAGGAGTGTCGTATTTCGGTAATTCAAACCAAAAAAACGTCCGATGTTGGAGCCAATTGCAGAACCACTTGCTACAGCCGGTGCTTCAAGTCCTGCAGATCCGCCAAGCCCAACTGTTAAGGCACTGGTGATGACCTGACTGTAAATATTATGAAAATCGAGCTTGCTGTTGTTGTGAGAAATGTTATAAATAATAGAAGCTATGCCATGCTGGAATTTGCTTTTTCGTATAAAGATCCGTATATAGATGACTGTCAGATATATGCCAATAAGCGGAAAGAAGAAGTACATATAGTACTTGTATTTCCAATGAAAATCATTTTGAAGGAAACTGGCAACTTGATGGGTCAATTCTTTTAATAGCGAAGAAGCTGTTCCGCCCAGAATACCTACTGCCGAAGCGCATAAAATCAAAAAATTTGAATTAGAAATTCTATGCTTAAGCCACTGGTTTATTGAATCAATTAGCTTTATCAGCTTTTTATACATGTATCGTAAAAGTAAAATTAATTATTGAATGGAATTGAAGAAAATTACCAAAGGCCAACACCATTCTTGCCCAGAGAATCTCTCCTGATTATTCTCGCATTCCTGTCATAATATTCTTTTCATTAGTACCTCAATTTTCTTAATGGCGCCTTGATACTCTGATGCCTCATTGTGTTGCTCCTGAACATCATTGTCCAGGTTACAAAGTTGTTTTCATATTTCCTCTACTCATCAAACTCACTGGATGCATGGCTTTGCCTATTTCCCTGCAACATTTTCACAGGTATTGATATGTAGTTTGCATATGGCGTCAGTAAGCGCGGTAAACCCGTATGCCATCTTAAAAATGTATTAGAAAAAAAATGCCGAGAAGAAAACAAGATGAGCGTGTTGAATGGAGAAAAAATAAATTGTCGGCAAGAGTGGCAGCCATTGTGAACAAACAGCAAGAATGGTGAAAAGAGTCGCTTAAAATCGATTGGTTTTTGTCATAGAAATCGATGGCAAAGAAGTTGCATTAACGGGAAATATTATAAATAAATAGTCAATACAAACCACTTGGCAACCTCAACAATCTCCAATGGTCTTTGCTCAGGCAATCGGGTTCAGAAAAAAACGGCAGTTGTCGAAAATACCATATCTAAATACTCCTTTGTGTTCTCCTTCGCCACAACGCCCGCAGGTAACTGATATTACTTTGCGGGCGTTGCCTGAAGGAAAAACGGTTGGACTAATGTTGAGCCCACCACAAAGGTGTCATCACAGCATCAGCACCGCCAAGATATTGCACAGCCTGGTTATAGCCGTTTACGTTGCTGTTTTGAAGACCGGAAGGATACTTCATTCTTTGAGGGAAGAACTGCACGTTGCTGGTCATATAATTTGACGAAGTGAGTGCAGGAAGTGTCTGTATCGGCCCTTCCAATACCACATTTTCAAAGAAAGGCAAGCCAAGCCTCCTGTGGTCGTTCCATGTTTCCAATGGCAGCCATGGGGTTTGTGCTATGAACTTTTGTGTTATGATCTTTGTCAGGTAATCGTTCCTCACTGATCCATTCTGGTACAGGGTATTAACCGGATAGTTAATGGTGGCGGTTCCCGGGGCGCCTGTAATCCCATCCACATAATTCATCGTGTAAGTGTTTGCAGGTTCGGTTGTGCTGTTCCAGCTAACAGAAGTGCCTGCCCTGTTGTAATCAGTAGATGCCAGGTAAGCAGGCAGGTACTGAGAGATGCCCCAGTATTCAAAACTTTTCCCAATTCCTGTTTCGTATGCTGTTTGAGCACCCACAGGGGTAGCCCATCCCTTCACAGCGCCTTCGGCAAGAAGGAAATAAGTTTCCCATGCCGCAAAGAACACCCTTTTTGCCGTTTGTGTCCTGAACTGATTTTTCAGCGAAGGCACCATGCTGGTAGTTGCACCAATATTAATGGCCTGAAAAAGGTTATCAGTTACACCGCCCTTAGTTCCCCAATTGCCATCGGGAGTAGCGTTCCAGGTGTACTTAGCATCAATTGTTTTGATCTGATTGCCGTTTATATCTTTTACAAAACCTACTGTATTGCTGCCAACTGCGCCGCAGGTGCCGTTTGGATATGAGGGATCCGAGCTGTTGCCAGGCATATAAAAAATCTGGTAAGCTCGCGGATCTATGGTTGCTGGCAATCCATCTAACCAATAAGCGGAATAAGGATTGTTTGTCATAGTAGTCATTTGCACCGGATAATATTGGCCTGCATAGTTGGCCGGCTTAATGTTGGCAATTGCTGCAGATTGCGAAGCAGGGTCGCTTATTATTGTAGGGACCTGCGTTTGTGAGGTAATGCCACCCAGGTTCACGACAAGGTTATTAAACGTAACAGCTTCAGGCAACTGGTACCAGCAACGGGAATACATACCCGACAGGTCATCCCAGCCTGGTTTTTCCTGTATCTGGAATATTTGAGATTTGTCGGTCAGCAAATTGCCGCTTGCTGCTGCTGCTTCAAATTCTGACTGTGCTTTTGAAGGATCAACTTCCGATAAGCGCATCGCTAATCTTAACCTCAGCGAGTTGCCATAGGCCTGCCAGTTTGAAAAATTAAACCCATAAGCAGGGTCTTCTGATGCAACAACAGATGGCACAGTAGCAATGGTAAGGTCTAGTTTCGAGGTAGCATCTGATAATTCATCAAGCAAATAATAGTATACAGATTTTACGTCATTGAAATTTGGGTTTTTGCCCTGGAAAGCAAGGGTTGGCATCGGGCCAAAGTTATCGCTCATCTCGCTTATCAGGTAGGCCCGCCATATACGTGCGACCTGCATCAGGTTATTGGTATAAGTTTTTTGTGTTCCGGCAGTTATTTGTTGACTGGCCACATCAATAGCACTGTTAATGGTGTTTAATGCCCCGGATTGATTGCTGTAATATTCACTTATCCATTCATCGTTATAAGCGCCCCAGGAAAAAGTTGCGCCATCAGCATCGCTGATCTGGTGGCCCGCAGCAGTCCAATAGAGTATAAATGCCCTTTCAGATACTCCCGGGTTCATTTGTGCATGGATAATGGAATTGTCGATAAAATATTCTACCTGCACCTGGCTTGTACTTGCGGCAGTTGGGTCTGTATTGATGTCTGTAATTTTTTTACAGGCAGAAAATAGCAGAAGGGGCGCTATGTACAAGATTGATTTTTTAATTATATGCTTCATTGCTTTGAAATTATTTTGTGAATGATTAGAACCCTAAAGAAAGGTTGATATAAAAAGTGCGGGTAGTTGGAGCGCTTCCGTTTTCAAAACCAACCGCAGGTGTGCCAGTAGCATACACCGATTCAGGATCCAGCCCGTGCATGTGGCTGCTGATCAACCATGCATTGTTACAAGACACTGACAAGACCGCTTTCTGGATAAAAGTTCCGTTCAGCATGTTCTTTGGGAAATTGTAGCTTACCTGAATGTTCCTTATCCTTATACTTGTCGCATCATAAAGATTGGTTTCAGTAATGCCTGTATTCCCTGTGCCGGCAACTGCTCCCCAATATTGCTGCGTGGAAATTTTATTGGTATTTGCCACATACTGGTTTGTATTTGGGTCCTGCACTACTCCTTTTACGACCATAGAATCTCTGGAACCGCCACTTACTGTTATTGCAGCCGTACCGCTGCGTTCCATATTGTCTAACGTTTGAGAGAATATTTTGCCCCCGATCCTTGCATCTAACAATACCGAAAGGCCAAACCCTTTATATGAGAATGAATTGGTAAACCCTAACAATGCGCTTGCCTGCTGGTTGCCTAACCTTGTAATATCAGCAGTTGCCTGTGGAAGGCCATTGGTGGTCAGGATGAGTTGTCCATAATTAGGATCGTGACTGTCGGTGACCCTCAAAAGTTTATTGCCATAGATTTCGCCATAAGGTTGCCCTGCAACAGCCAATATTTGAATGTTGTCGAAACCTCCTAACTGGTATTTATTTACACCGGGATAAATATAAGGAACGGTGTTTTTGTTATGAGAAAAGTTTACACCGAGCGTCCAGTTCAATGATTTAGGGTTCTGCAAAATGCGGGCATCCGCTGTCACTTCTATCCCTGTATTCTGCACATTGCCTGCATTAATTTTCATGAAGCTATACCCGCTTAACGGATCCATCGGGAGATTGATCAATTGGCGGATTGCATTTGACTTATAAAAAGACACATCTAATCCAATCCGGTTCTGCAGGAACCGCAATTCAACACCCGCTTCATACGATTTGATCAACTGGCTCTTCACGCTGTCATTGTATAATACAGAATTTCTTCCTGCTGTAGTGTTCCCGTTCGGGTCTGTGCCGATATAATATGTATTATAAAGTTGATAAGGGTCCAGGTCGCTACCGGCTGATGCATACGATGCTCTTATTTTCCCGTAGCTTAACCATGCTGGAAGGTTGCCGCCATTTTGGTTGATCATGTCTGTAAATACGTAAGAAAGGCTTACAGAAGGATAGAAATAAGATTTGTTTTGCGGGCTTAATGTAGAGCTCCAGTCATTCCTGAATGTCCCGCTCAAAAACAGGTAACCATCATAA
>JAFEAJ010000038.1 GCA_018266455.1 Bacteroidota bacterium | reverse complement strand
ACGCTTTTTTTATGAGGCCATTAGAAAAGCATTGACAGATCAAGATATGCGAACAATCTACCTAATCCTATGATTTAAAAAATTGCATCTTCCTTTACTGCCCCACTGCCACTCCCAACATAGCTCCGCTTTCAGATGTAGAATCTATCACCACGCCATTTTTCCACAGGTAGCCATGGTTTTGCCATACTGCGTTTTTAAAATACCCATTATTGCCACTTACATATACATCTTTACCTTTTGCCGCTATGCCCCTTGCTATCGTGTTGATATTCCCGTCCCCAAGATTTACACGGGCGCCATTTTTCCAGTAGCAGGCAATATCATAAATACTTCCTATTGCTTTTATTTCGTACCCACAAACGTAAAGGTCGCTTCCGGAAAAACTGATGCCTATGGCTGCTGCATTTTTTGAACCATCGGTAAGTGGATACGGCACGTTGTTTTTCCAGTAATAGGCCGCCCAATAATAATTAGGAGGAGCACTTGCACGAAATGTGCCTGCTGTATACACATCAGTTCCTGAAACTGCAACGGCATAAGCTTGAGCATCACTTGCAATAAAAGTGGGAGCTACATAAGCAAAAGGTAGTGTATGCGACCATCTGTCGGCAGTTGAAGTAGCATCATTATTGAAGGAAGTGCCAGCCAGGTAAAACTGGTTGTTTGCAGCAACCACACAAAAGTTATTTGCACCATTTAGATCGTTCACACCACTGCCGAGTGTACCTATATACTCTGTTCCATTTACCCATTCAACGGGATATTTAATATTAGTGCTGGCAAGTTTAAAGCCGCATACAAATATAGTATTACCCGATACGGCAATGCTATTGGCATATTCGTTAGCAGACTCGTCAGAAAGCAATACTTCTGTTCCGTTTTTCCAGTACTTAGCTACTTGTTTACCTACTGTATTCTGTTCAAAGCCCGAAATATAAACATCGCTGCCACTTATTACAATACTTGTAGGCTTGTGCATTTTTTGAACCATCGCTAAGGCTGAAGACCTGGTTGTTTTTCCAATATTTAGCTACGGTTACAGCTCCATTCATTTCATAGCCAACGGCATACACATCACCGGTGGTAGTGCCTCCACCATTGTTAGGCGGGTTGTTGTCTTTTTTTGTAGAGGTATTATACTCAGCCCATCAACTTCATCTCATTCTCATTACCGGGTGCCAATTATTTAAAATTGATACTATGAATGGTTAGGTTTTGCTTTTAGTACACACCAGATGGTATCGGTTTTATTGTCGATATTGGTTAATAATAATTTTATAGGTATAAGCCCCCAGTTGCCGCTATTTGGAGCCCCGCCACTATAGGTGGTCCCAAAAAAATTGCCGGGTATTTTACACCTAAAGGTTGCGGTATGCTTAGCAGCATCATAGTTAATTAAACGGCCTCCACCGTAAGGCACAGTGGAGGCATTGCCATAAATATGGTCGCTAATGGAGTTACAATCGCAAGGAGGGGCTAAGATACCTGGGTAATCTATATAAGGCAGCACGGAACTGCAATTGCTTACTGTGCAGCTTAACCCGATATGCACATCGGTGCCAGTAGTTCCATATACGCCATTTAAGAAGAATTCTACACTATCGCCCACAGCCAAAAACCTACCACCGGGTAAGGGCACGGAAGTCCAGACCTGAATCCAATTGGGCGCTTGATAAAGCGTGGATTCTATTTTGTAAATTCCAATGGAAGGTATTTGCTTAAACTGCGTTACAGGCGAGTAGGCAACGTTGCCATTGCTTCTAACCCTTATTTGTACTGATCCTTTAATATTAGGAGTGTTGGTATTCCAAAAAAGCATATAATCTAGACCATAATCGGAAATACCTTTTGCACTAGGGTTATTGGTTTGAAAGGCGCCTAATTCCTGAGCCCGTGGGTTTTTGCTTTTGATTATTATTTTGGTTGCTGTTGCGCTAACTATGTTTGTTTCGTTTGAATGGGTTACTTGTGTGGAGAGTATCTGATTTTGCAATGGTGTAAATACATTACCGGAAAGCAGGCCAAAGTCAACGGTATCTTTTTTTGCATCAGTATTAAAACCGGTTCCATTAATCGTAATTTCATCATCAGCATAGGGGTTTTGAGGGCTAATGCTTGATACCATCAGGGTTCCAGTTGGTGTAGGGCTTGGGTTTTTGTCTTTATTGCAGGATAGGAAAAAAAAAAGAGAGAAATGGTAAATACACAAGAAACATGTCTTTTCATAAAAATTACTTTTATTAGTTAATTTTTGATTTCACAACGTAAAATTAATATGGACATGTAATAACACTATACCTCAATAATGTGAGGTAAGTGTTATTATATGAAACTTACATTGATGATAAGAATGGTGCTGCCATGAGCTACGCTGTTTGCGCAGAACAACACCTGGATAGGCACAACTGATAGGTATCTGTAAGAATACTATTCGTTGTTTGCTTTGAATAAATGTTCCGCGGGCCTTTTATACAATTTTTTCGCGAAGCGCCTTGGAGATGGCTTCGGTCTGGCTGTGCACCTGTAATTTTTCGTAAATGCTTTTGATATGGGTGCGGACGGTATTAATACTGATGTCGTATTGTGCGGCAATAAGTTTATAAGAATTGCCGGATGAAAATGAAGCAAGAATTTCTTTCTCCCTGTCCGATAAGCCATAGTTGCTGCCAGCAGTCTTTGATGACTTTGGATGAATGTAGTCTATCACCATTTTAGCAAGCCCTGCAGACATCGGGGCTTCATTGTTCATAACTTGTTGCACGGCATCCATTAAACGGTCAGATATTTCTCTTTTAAGCAAATAGCCATTAGCGCCTGCTATGATGGAATCCAATACATGCCGGCTGTCATCAAAAACGGTAATCATGATAATTTGAACTGTATAATCAAATGTGCGTATTTTTTTTACTGCTTCTATCCCTGTTACCTTGGGCATGTCAATATCCATCAGTATCACATCCGGAGTTAGCTCTTTTATTTGTTCTTCAATTTTTGTAGCATCCGGAAATGCTGCTAATAGCACAATACCTTCTGCACCACGCAACAAGCCTGACAGGCTATCGCGCAAGCTTGCATTGTCCTCATATAGCGCAATTGATATTGCCATTTAAATTAAATACTGTAAAATTATAAAGGCATTTTTACTGCCAGATACCGCAATCATGTTATAGGAATTTTAACCATCAATGTTGTGCCCTGCTTCGGAACGGATTCCATTTGCAGCGTGGCGTTCATCGCATCGGCTCTTGCTTTTATATTTTTCAATCCATTTCCATCAACTAAAATCTTTGGGTCAAAGCCTATTCCGTTATCGCTGATTACCAATTCAAGCAGATGGCTTGATTTTTTAAAGGAAACTGTAGCCAAACTACATTGACTGTATTTAGCGATATTATTAATGGCTTCTTTACATATCAGGTAAAAATCTTTCCGGCAGTTGAGGTTTAAACTAATGTTAGAAAGGCTTTCATCGCCCTTGATTTCATACCGGATGTTCAGTGGTTCTAAAATTTCTGCTGTGTATGTTTTAATGCGAATGATTATTTTATCCATCGTATCGTTGGCAGGATTTACAGCCCAAACGATGTCGCTCATATTGCCCATAATTTCTGCGGAGTAATCTTTTATTTTAGCAATTGTAGTATATGCCTCGCTGTTATCTGCTGGTTTTTTCAAAATTGTTTTACTGAGGATATTGATGCTTGACAGCATAGAGCCAATATCATCATGCAAATCCTGTGCAATTTTATTTCGCATTTTCTCTACCTCCAATGCCCGTTTAGATTTTTGTATGGCACGGTATCGGTTTAATAAAATTGCTCCTATCAGCAGAAGCATTATCAGGAATACAATTAGCCCATATTTAAAATGCTGTTCACTCTTGAGTTTTTCTTTTGAGAGCAGTTGGTCTTTTTTTAATAAGGAAATTTCATTCTCCTTTTTTTCAAGATTGTATTGTTTTTCCATTTTCTGCATCTGTAGTTGCAGCTCATTGTTGTCAACACTATCCGTACTGCTGTGCAATTTTTTTGTATAACCGAGTGCCTTATCAAATTGTTTTTGTTTGCTGTAATAATCTGCCAATTGCTGATAAGTATTGAGTTCTTTGGTTTTGTCTCCCGTGCTAATTGCCATTTCCAAACTGCCAAGCAACTTCTCTTCCGTTTTCTTTTGTTCTAAATTACTCTTCGTTACAAAGGCCCCCTCTGTTTCTGCAGACAATAATAGGGAACTGTCTTTGGCTTGTGAAGCCAGCAATTGAGCCATTTTAAAATAATGCAATGCTTGATTATTATCATTTTGCCTGTTAAATATTTTCCCTAATTCAATATCAGCTGCCGCTTCATCTGAAACCAACTTTAGCTCCCTGAAAGATTGAATGGCTTCTTGAAGAGATGATATTGCTTTATCGTATTGTTGAAGGCCTGAATAAATTGTAGCATATTGCGTCATGGCGCTGGCGATGCCTCTTTTGTCGTTCAGTTCATTTTTAATGTTTATTGATTTTTTGATGTAAACAATCGCCTGGCTATATTGCCTCAGATGAATAAAATCACTGCAAATACTTTGGTAACAAAATGAAATGCCTCTCTTATTGTCAATATCCTCAAATATCTTCAGCGCTTGCAAGTGTGAGCCAAGCGCTGATTTGTAATCACCCAGGTCAGATTGGGTATTTCCGATATTCAGGTACTGGCCGGCAATAGAAGTTTTGCCTGTTATGCTCGGTTTGTTCCTGTCTGTTTCAATGTACAGGTTTAAAGAATTAACCATAAATGGCAACGCCTCCTTAAACTTTCCCTGTCGTTTATAATATAGCCCGGCAGCCTGGTTATATCCACCTTTTACATTTGAAGGCACATCACCTGAAGCAAGTTCTTTTAGTTTTTGCAAGTACCATAAGGCACTGTCATTGCGACCAGTATTAGCCTGTACTGTTACCATCTGTGCATAAGCATACCCAAGTGTTACCGGGTTTTTTAATTCTTTGGCAAGATGAATTGAAACATGCAAATAATATTTTGCCTTGTTCATATCCAGCCTTGTGTATTCTGTAGCAATTACATTCAGCGCTTTGTTGGTTTCTATATCGTTTTTCCCTGACTCAATAATTTGACGAAGACTATCAATAGCAGGAGTTTGAGCCCGGGCAGGCAATGCATAAATAAAAAGCAAAAAATTAAAAAACAAAAAAAGGCGGTTCATAAGTAGTCAGGGAGGCAATATACAGAAAAACGAAAATATAGTCTGCCAGCTACAACCTGTGGTGCCCGTTGTTGTTTTTTTAAAATACTACATATTGGGTATTTAATTTTTTTTTTGCCGCCTATACCTTTAACGCGGATTTCGGAACAGTGCCACAGTTTCCCGTAACAAGTATTCTTTTTTCTTAAACACCATTCATTTAAAGCTCATGAAACTAGTATTCCTCCAGAGAACTGCTGTTTTCCTTTTTGCTATTCTTCTTTTTTATGTGCCTTTCAGCTGCAAAAAAAGCTCGCCTAACAACAACAATAATAACCCTCCTACTGGCAAACGAGGCACCGGGCTGTCGGGAAAAGACAATCCTGCGTCAGTCCCGAAGGCAGTGAACCTGGCTGCTTTAGCAGGCGCTTCTGCCCCCTTGCCGTCAAAAGTTGATCTATCTGCTTTTTGTCCGCCTGTGGGCGATCAGGGGCAAACACAAACCTGTGTTGGCTGGTCAACAGGTTATTATGCAAAAACAGTTTCTGAGGCAGTTGCCCTGAATTATAACCAGGGGCAAACAAATGCAGCAAACCAGCAGTTAAGCCCGAAAGATCTTTTTTTGGAAATACCGGATGATCAGAAAGGGGCAGATTGCCAGTCGGGCACACAGATCAGCAGTGCGATGGACCAATTGGTAGCAAACGGGGTGGCCACCATGGCCACGGTTCCCTGGGACCCTTCGATTACCAACTGTTCACAATCCCAGCTTCAACCTTCCTGGAATACCGATGCAGCAAATCATAAAATAGCATATTACCGGACAGTAACAGCATCAGTTGATGCGATCAAACAACAATTGGCAGCAAACATACCCGTTGTGATGGGGATCAAAGTAAGCAACGAGTTTGAAAACTATACCGGCGGTGTGATCACAACAGCAACTTTTCCTAATCAGGTTGGCTTGCATGCACAATGCATTATAGGTTATGATGACAACCAGGGGCCTTCCGGTGCTTTCCATGTTGTTAATTCCTGGGGCACTCAGTGGGGGGAAAATGGATATTACTGGATCGATTATAATGTTTTGGTAAACCAGTATATCTCAGATGGCAATGTTTATTACATGGCTTCCAATGGCACGAACACCACTGACACCATACCAACAACCACAACTTCTTCAGTTGATTTAGCGGCATGGGTTTTCTCTGATGCCTCCACCATTGGCGATGCAACTGACAACCCGACTAATGACCCAACTGCGAGGAAGATGTGGCTCAATATTTATAATATCGGCCAGGCTGATGTAAGCCCTTCAAGCGACTGGAATTACTACTATATTTATTATAATGCTTATAATGCGAACGATTACGGGGTGATTTTTCATGATGAATTTAATACCAGTGTCGCTACAGCCTCCTGCCAAAATAATAATGCCTGCGTTTTTAATGTTGATATCCCATCGGGTTCAAGTTTTGCTCAGGCCGCTTTTAACACACCCGAAGCTTTTC
The DNA here is from genome assembly GCA_018266455.1 of Bacteroidota bacterium. Lineage (GTDB taxonomy): Bacteria > Bacteroidota > Bacteroidia > Chitinophagales > Chitinophagaceae > Puia. Next base: position 52,280 of record JAFEAJ010000038.1, on the reverse strand, counting down.
GCAATTATTTTGTGCCCATCAACCTGAATGGGTCTTATTACCTGGTGCTTATTGTTGACCCGCAAAATGTGCTCAAAGATGTGAACAGGCAGAATAATATTTTTTATACTACAGGCCAACTGCCCGCAACTTTTACAAACGGGGTAGCGAGCAGCTATGATCCTAATTCAGGAGGCATACATGATGCGAACAAAAACCCGCTTAACGTGAATGCCGAGAACCTTCGCCACTCAAAATTCAATTCATCGGTGAGCGAGCATAACAAAAACGCATACACCCCCCAGGAAATTTTATCGTTCGTTAAGGCTAAATATAAAAGCGGTGAAATTAAAAGAAAGGTAGATGCTATGAAAACAGACAAAAGAGCTTTGCTGCCGCAGTTGCATGCTGAAAAATAACATCATTTATACCTTATCGTTAATAATGTGTAGTTTTGGTTTTTACAAGCTCCTGCTTTTACAGGAGCTTGTTATTTTGGCTAACCCGTCAGCAAACATTATTTAATGGTGCCGAATTATTCCAAATTGTATCATTAGAATTCCAGAAACAGGAAAAATTTCTACTTCGCTTTATAGCAATCGCCTGGCTGTAAACTATTTAATTTATGGCAAACTTTTAGCCACTTCATTTTGCATTCCTTTTCTTCAAAACATCTCCAACATTCTATGCAGGGCCGCAATGCATCAGGCTGTGTAAAAGCGGTAGTAGGCGATTCCTTAATATGCTTAGCCTATTCCCGCTGAAATTACTTTACTACAGGCTTTCTATAGACTAAAACAAAGAACCATGAAACATTTGCACGCTTTTTTTTCACTAACAATTATTTTGGCGATTGCTTCAATCAGCGCGATGCTGTATTTGAATAAGCAATATGTTCTGTCGGCAGTATTGACAACCGTTTGGGTTGTTGCCATCACGCGGTGGATTGCGCAGCGCAAATGGGGAGACCAGGTTGCGAGCTACCTGAAATCCCACTACAAAGAAATGTGGCAGGCGACCACGAATTTCGTGAGCCATGCTTTATTGAGGGCAAGAGATTTCTTTTTGAAAGACATTGTTGAGTAAATGGCATCCGCCAAATAGATGCGGCAATAAACGTCCAGGAATGGGGTAACGCTCCCCCGTATCACTATTGCCATATCAATTGTTCCCTCACAATTTGTGTATCTTATCAAGCAGGGCGCTGGTTGAAAAACCTGGCACAATGGGGTTGATAACAACTCTTCCACCATTTGCAATCACTTCTTTAGCGCCTACGATTTCTTCCATTTGATAGTCGCCTCCTTTTACCAGCGCATCAGGTAAAATAAAATTGATCAGCTCAAGCGGGGTGTCTTCATCAAATATCACAACTGCATCTACCATTAGCAATGATGCAAGAAGAACAGCCCTTGATTGCTGTTCGTTGACCGGCCTTTGCGCTCCTTTTAAGTTTCTAACCGACCGATCGGAATTAAGGCCAACAACTAAATAATCAGCTTCAGCAGCCGCCTGGGAAAGTGAGGCGATATGGCCCTGGTGAAGGATATCGAAACAGCCATTTGTGAATGCAATGGTTTTTTTCATGAACCTCCAGCGGTTAACCTGTTTTTGCAACTGTGGCTTATCAAGAATTTTTTGCTGTATTATTTTGGCTATTTTCATATCGTTTTTTATTGAAGCGTGGCAATAAAACAAAGCTGGCCGTGCCAAAAATAATGAAATTCAGCAGCTGCCCAAACCACAAAAGCCAGCCAAGCGCCTGGCCAAACGGCTCCGATGGAATATTATAAAAGGCAACAGTTTCCTGCACCAGCAGGGCGTAGGCACCAATGCCTCCTGGCGATACGATCATGCCTATGCTTCCCATGGCGAGCACGGTTAATGCATCTGTAAGCGTCAGGCTGCTTGTTTCGTTAATGGCAAAAAAGCCGCACCATGTGCTCACGAGATACAATACCCATATCATCACCGTATAGACAAAAAAAAGGGGTTTGTTTTTTACCTTCTTCACGCTGGTCAATCCGTGCAAAATGCCGACGAGGATATTTTTTGTTTTTTGAACGATATTGATGTGCCCGAACCTGTTCAATAAAAACCGGAACACAACAAGTAAAACAATAATGCCAATTGCTAAATAAATTATTTTATGAACAGATATTCTTCCTCGTTTATTTTGAAAAGCCGGATAGATGTAAGTATAGGCGAGCGAATGCAGCACATCAAACTGAAAAATAAAAGCCAGGCCGAAAACGGAAGCCAGGCAGATCACATCAAATGCCCTTTCTGCAACAATCGTTCCCACAAGTTTTTCTGCGGGCACTTTTTCATAACGTGCAAGGACAGTGCATTTCATTACTTCGCCAAGCCTTGGAGCGCCAAGGTTAACGAAATACCCGATAAGCACACCAAAAAAAGTGTTGATGATAGACGGGCTGTAACCCATTGGTTCAATCAACTGCTTCCAGCGCAAAGCGCGGAGCCAGTTGCTCAGCAAAAGAAAAAAAAGCACAGGAACAAGCAGCCAATAATGTGCCCGGCTTAAAGCATCTTTTAGCTGGCCCCATTTTTTTTCATCGAGATCGCGCAGGCTCAGCCACACAAAAAATGCGGCAAGGCCAGCGAAAAAAAAATATTGCAATACAGTGAGGAGCTTTTTGTACATAAAAGTGCAGGGCAATTTAGCAACAAATAAAGGGTTTGACAAACCAATGCTGTTGGTTATGCAATTTTATTGCCTTCTACAGGGAATACGACCCATGGTTTAAATTTTTTGGCACTTTCAAAATCCATTGTTGCATAGGCAATGATAATAACGATGTCGCCAACCGCTCCCTGCCTTGCAGCTGGCCCGTTAAGGCAACAAACCCCGGAGCCTCTTTTGCCCTTAATGATATATGTTTCGATCCGGGTGCCATTGTTCACGTTCACTACCTGCACTTTTTCATTCTCGATCAGGTTGGCCGCCTCCATAAGGCCTTCGTCCAGCGTAAGGCTGCCTACATAATTCAGGTTGGCTTCAGTGATCTTTGCCCGGTGGATCTTCGACTTCAGTATTTCTATTTCCATAATTCAAATTTCGCAATGAAAATTATTTTCTGTCAATTATTGCAAAGAAAGGTGCAGGTAAAAGCCATCGCTATAAAAGCCGGAAGATTGCAACAATAAACAATAAAAAATGGCAACAAAGCTAACATTCTAATTTCAGTTCTGTTCAACGGTCAGGCGCATGTTGTCAATAAGCCGGGTTTCGTTTTGATAAGCCGCTATCAGGCCAATAAATTTGCAGGATGAAATAAAAGATTGTTTTATCTCCAAGTTATCGGCATCTGCAATTTCCACATACTCGATCCGGAAATGATTTTCCATCAAGATGTGCGATGCCCGGGCTTTCAATGCATTGAAATCATTTTCCCTGATGTTCTTTTTTAGATAGGCCAGTGCCTGGAAAATGGCAACAGCATTTTTTCTTTCTGCCTCATTTAACCTAAGGTTCCTGCTGCTCATGGCAAGCCCGTCCGCCTCCCTTTCAGTAGGGCAGGAATGAAAACAGGTTGTCATGCCCAGCAGTTCAATTAATTTTTTTACTACCATGCACTGCTGATAATCTTTTTGGCCCATGAATAAATGCCCCGGGTTTACTGCTTTTAAAAGCCTGCTCATCACCTGGCAAACACCCTGGAAATGACCGGGCCGATATTTCCCTTCAAGAATGTTTTCTAAATAACCTATATCATAATGTTCAAGATTGTTCCTGCCGCCAGGGTAAATGCTCTCCACGGAGGGAAGGAATAAAATATCTGTGCCATTCTTTTCAAGCATCAAAATATCATTTTCAATAGCAGAAGGATATCTTTCAAAATCCTTAGGGTCGTTGAATTGGGTAGGGTTTACAAAAATGCTGCAAACGGTACAGCCCGTTTTCGATTTTGATGCTTTGATAAGCGAAATATGCCCCTTGTGCAACGCGCCCATGGTAGGCACAAAGCCAATCTCGGCCCCTTTTGCTGGTTGTTGCTGAAGAAGGCGATGGAGGTCCTCAACTTGTTTAACGATAATCATGATGTCCTGTTGAACGCGGTCAAAGCAGCCATAGCAGTAAATTTCCAATAAATAGCTTACCTTCGCAAACTATTTATTTAAGGCATTTTATCATTAATCCCGTTCAATAATGCTGACAAAGAAAAGAATTTTATTTATTGCCAACGAAATGTCTCCTTATTTAGAGCTCACTGAATTTGCAGAAACGGTCAACAAACTGGCAATAAAATCGAACGACAGCGGTTTTGAAGTGCGTTGTATTATGCCCCGTTTTGGTGTTGTGAATGAGAGGAGGCATCGCCTCCATGAAGTAGTAAGGCTATCCGGCATCAATGTGTCAGTAGACAATGATGATTTCCCCTTGCAAATCAAAGTGGCATCTCTCCCGAACGCACGCCTGCAGGTTTATTTTTTAGACAATGAGGACCTTTTCAAGCGCAAGCACATTTTTCATGACGAAAACGAAAAATGGTTCGAGGACAACAGTTTAAGGACTGTATTTTTTTGCAAGGGCGCTTTGGAAACAGTAAAGAAATTTGGATGGCCGCCGGACATTATCCATTGCAGCGGCTGGATGACAGGCCTTATCCCTTTATACATAAAAACAGTTTACAAAAAAGAGCCCGTGTTCGCTCATGCAAAAACGGTTTTCACCATTGGCCAAAGCACCTTTAAGGAAAAGCTTGGGAACGATTTCCTGAGAATTGCAAATGTTCATGCCAATATCAAGGATAAAGATTTATTGCCCTTCAAAGAATCCAATAATGCGGCTATGTTCCGAGGGGGCGCCGCTTATGCTGACGCCATAACCTTCGGTGCGGAAAAGACCGATAAAAAGCTGGGCGAAGAGTTTCATAAGGTTAGGGGCAAACAGGTTATCCATTTCAATGCGGAATCTGATTTATCTGAATATCTTCAACTGTATAATGATATTGCCAAATAAGGTTTTCAGAACGTATAATTCAGCCTTATTATTTCCAAAATCCATTTCCGACATTATCTTTGCGCCTGAAATTACATGCTGTTCAGGCATTATTTAATAAAATCAAATTTTCATCATTAAAATTTAGCAATCAACATGCCTTATTTGTTTACTTCAGAAAGTGTTTCCGAAGGGCACCCTGACAAAGTCGCTGACCAGATCTCAGATGCGCTCATCGATAACTTTCTTGCTTTCGACCCCCATTCAAAAGTTGCCTGCGAAACCCTTGTTACCACCGGCCAGGTAGTACTTGCGGGAGAAGTAAAGTCAAAAGCTTACCTCGATGTGCAGGAAATTGCACGGGGCGTGATACGCAAGATCGGTTACACCAAAAGCGAATACATGTTCGAAGCAAATTCGTGTGGTATTTTTTCTGCTATACATGAACAGTCATCCGATATTAACCAGGGCGTGGACAGGAAGAAAAAAGAAGAACAGGGAGCAGGCGACCAGGGGATGATGTTCGGTTATGCAAATAATGAAACGGACAACTACATGCCCCTTGCGCTTGACCTTGCACATTATATTTTAATTGAACTGGCTGCATTGAGGCGCGAAAACAAACAAATAAAATACTTGCGCCCGGACGCAAAGAGCCAGGTAACGCTGGAATATGATGACAATAATAAACCTGTTCGGATTGACGCGATTGTTGTATCAACGCAGCATGATGATTTCGGCACAGAAGCAAAAATGCAGGAAAAGATCAAAAGAGACATTATCAACATCCTTATACCGAGGGTTAGGTCCAAATACAAAAAATACGCCCATCTTTTCAACGACAAAATAAAATACCACATCAACCCAACGGGGAAGTTTGTGATTGGCGGGCCGCATGGCGACACGGGGCTAACTGGCCGCAAGATCATTGTTGATACTTACGGTGGCAAAGGCGCACATGGCGGCGGCGCGTTCAGTGGTAAAGACCCTTCAAAGGTTGACCGCTCTGCTGCTTATGCGACAAGGCATATCGCAAAAAACCTTGTTGCTGCTGGTGTTGCTGACGAAGTGCTGGTGCAGGTTTCTTATGCTATTGGAGTTGCACAACCAACTTCAGTTAACGTGAATACTTTCGGGACAGCAAAAGTTGATTTGACTGATGGGGAAATAGGGAAGAAGATTGCTGAGATTTTTGACATGCGCCCTTATTTCATTGAATCAAGGTTAAAGCTCCGCAACCCGATCTATAGTGAAACTGCAGCTTATGGCCACATGGGCCGCAAGCCGCAAGTAATTGAAAAAACATTTGTTTCTCCTGATGGAAAGAGTGTTAAAAAGAAAGTGGAGCTCTTTACCTGGGAAAAATTAGATTATGTGCCAAAAGTGAAAAAGGCATTTGGCTTGAAATAGTTTGATAATGTTTTAAGAAAAACCTCTCCTCATCAGAGAGGTTTTTTATTTTTGAATATGAACGAATATAAAAATCCATGGCAGGTCCTTTCAGAAAAAAGAGTTTATGATAACCCATGGATAAGCCTGACAGAATTTGATGTCATTAACCCGGGCGGTGGCAAGGGAATTTATGGGAAAGTGCATTTTAACAATTTAGCAATTGGGGTCCTGCCTCTTGATGAAGACCTCAATATCTATCTTGTTGGGCAGTATCGGTTCCCTATCAATGCTTATAGCTGGGAGATACCTGAAGGGGGAGGCGCACCTGATGTGCCTCCGGTTGAATCTGCAAAAAGAGAGCTATTGGAAGAGACCGGGCTTGTCGCAAATAAGTGGGAGCAGCTATTAACGATGCACCTTTCCAATTCAGTGACTGATGAGCTTTCAATTATTTTTCTTGCTCAGGGGCTTGAGCAACGGTCACCCATACCTGAAGAAACGGAACAATTGACCATAAAAAAAATGCCATTCGAGGAAGCATATAACATGGTAATAGAAGGCACCATCACCGATTCAATGTCGATAGCAGCCATACAGCGGGTGAAGCTGATGCTTACCGGCTCAAGGGGATAAAATAATTTCAATGAACAAATCAACCCTCATAATCGGCCGCCAACCTTTAATAGAAGCACTCACCTCGGGGCGGGCCATCGACAAAATCCTTTTTCAAAGAAATGTGAGTGGCGAATCCATTGGTGAAATAAGAAAACTGGCAAAAGAAAACAATATCCCCATCCAGCAGGCGCCGCCAGAAAAATTTTTCAGCCTGACCAAAGCGAACCACCAGGGTGTGATTGCATTTGCCGCGCTTATACAGTACATGAACCTTCAGCAAGTAACCGATTTCATTTTAGCCCAAGGAAAAATTCCTTTGTTCGTGATGCTCGATGGGGTTACTGATGTAAGAAATATCGGCGCTATTGCCCGGAGCGCCCTTTGCTGCGGGGCACAGGCAATGATCATTCCTGATAAAGGAGTGGGCGCATTAAATGAAGAAGCCGTGAAATCATCAGCAGGCGCATTGGAAAAAATTCATGTGTGCCGCGTGAACAGTTTGCTGAAAGCTGTTGACACATTGCATTTGAACGGCATTAAGGTTTTCACAAGCGAAATGAACGCTGCCAAAAATGTTTTTGAACTTGATTTTTCCGAACCTTGTTGCATCATTATGGGTAGCGAGGATAAAGGTGTGCAACACTATCTGAGCAAAGCAGCCGATGAACATTTTAAGATACCCATGGCTGTTGGTTTCGATTCACTTAATGTTTCTGTAGCTGCCGGAATTATTTTATATGAGGCAATGAAGCAGCGGCTATAATGCCTAACCGTTTATGGCAATACGATTTCAACAGTTTTTTTGCGCAAAATATAATGGTATCTTTTATGATCAGTGGGCAATGAGATAATCAGCTGCGGCCCTGAAAAAAGCCCTGCAACCAAGCCGAGTGCACCACCTCCGATACCAACCCACATTGCCGTTCGCCGCCTTGTTCTTCCCTGGGCAGTGAGCCCATCTACTGCCCCCCATAACAATTCCCAAAAACTTAAATGGCCATCGGCATTGATGTCTTCATTCTCCCATAATCCGGCGGTAAGCACGAACCCTAAAATTGCACCACCAGCCATTTCTGCTAAAGGGAAATGCTTTCTTTTGATTTTAAGAAAGCTGATTGCTTCAGAAGGCACCACATAATACTGTGATACATCTGGCTTGACAAAAAGCATTTTTTGCTTCGAAATAAAGACAGATGAATCATCCGATTTCCATAAATAACCTTGTATGACGCCCGTATCAGTTGTCAACTCTGTTTTAAAATGCAACTTTGTTTTTTTAGAATCTATCATGCTGTCCTGTGAATGGACAGAAGTAAAATAAAGCAGGAAAAATAATGACAACAATGTTAATTTTTTCATGGCTACTTAAAAAAACTTGAATTATTGTATTGCTAATTCCCTAAAATACATCTTGGGATAGAGCCATATTTTATTTATGCCAATCATGTTATGAAGGCCAGTTAAAAGCCCTGATTTATTTACCTAAATGAATTTGAAACCCGGCGCCCATCATAAACTCACCGGTTGTACTGTTGTAATAATCACTCTTTGATTTGGTGTGCTGATACCCTGCAGTAATTTCAAATGCTACACGCGAATTCAGGAAAAATGCCGGGCCTGCTTTAAAGCCATAAATAGATGTGGAGGTCTTGGGTTCCCCATCATTATAATTTTCAGATCCCCATAAAATGTTGCCATGCACAAAAATTTTTATTTTTTTGGCGATTGGGAAATAATATCTTATGAAAGGGCCGGCAGAAAAGGCATTAGAAGTGGCACTATTTGGCCCGTTGGTTGCACGGATGCTCAAATAAGTGACCTCAGCGCCGGCAGCAAGATTATTGATTATGAAATAACCAAAATCAGGAGCAAAAACAAATGTTGTTGTTTTCGTTGTGCTGAAAGTAGAAGGGTTATCGTGTTCAGTGGCAGAAGAGAATCCGATGTTCCCCCCTGCAAGCCATGCCCCGCGGCCTGTTTGCGAAAAAACAGATATGGCCATGCTACAGGCAATGCTCAATAATGCTGCGATCTTTTTCATAATGTCAATTTTAAGAGTTGCGCCTGCTTTTTAAGGGTTTAGGCATTCCCTCGTTGGTTAAAAGTTTAAACTGCTCTATAATGGAATAGCCACGCCCACTGATAGCACATTTACTTTTATCGGCAAATGGTAGGAACGGTACAGGCTTTCATCTCTCAGAATCAGGTTTGCCCTGCTATGGTACACGAACCCTTTAATTAAAATGGGTATACCGGTAGATACACAAGCAATTCCTGTTATCCATAAAACAAGATATCCTGAACCTTCACCCGAGAATAAATCATAATGCTGAAATGTGCCAACCACGCCACCAATAGTTGCACCTATGCCTGCGCCTAATAAAACTGCCCCAACCGGAATGAGTGTTTTGCTTTTTTGTAGATAAAAATCATGCGTTTTCATAGCCTTGCTTTTAGCCTGGTTTTCTGTTTTCAGGCTATCCTGGGCAACCAACAATTGAATTGTCAGGAAAAAAATGCAGGAAAAGGAAATTATTTTTTTCATAATTGATTTTTAAATTATCAAAATGTTTTGCGGTAAATCAATCACTGACCTAAAAACTGAGCTTTGTCATTAATGCATTGCGCATTTGATTGTAACGTTCTTTTTTCCCTTTAAGCACAAACGTTTTGTTGGCTGCCAAACCAATTATTAAACCGGTTACTCCTCCCGCCAGTCCAAGAGCTGTTCCTGCAAACAATGCTTTATCCCCGGCAGAGGTATAAAACAAAGAGCCTTTAGGGTCGTCGCCTCCAGCAAAACCAATTACTGCACCTATAACCATTCCGGTAACGGCCCCAACAACAACAGGCTTCCAGATCTTCCCTTTCTTATGCAGTTTTAAGGCTTCAATATCACTGTAATCAAATTTCAAGCTGCTGCCTTTAAAAGCGCCATAAAAGCACAATGGCTGTTTGCTATTGGAAAGAAAAAGCGCTGAATCACTTATTGCATAAAGGTATCCTGAATGGGATTCAGCATTCAGCGTGAATACTTTTGCACGGAAAAATGTTTTCTTTTCAGGGATGCTGTCCTGAGCGGAAATATGCAACGCTGTAAATAAGCAGTAAAAAAGTACTGGAAACAGGGCTTTCATGATTGCTATTTTTTGTTTATTAAAACTACGTTCACCAACCCCCACCCCCTAATTGCTTTTAAAGGCTACCAGGCGATATTTAATTAATACTTGCGACTTTTCACATGCAATGATTCGTCTCAGTCATATTTTACAAAAAGGATCAGCACCATCAATATGTATTTGCAGAAATTCATAAAACAAGAAGGATATCTCAATAAATTTTACTAAAGGTTTTTTGGTATTTCTTAATACAGCGGAACTATAAACCTATTGTTATACCTTCTTACAATCTTCCGAACAATACTATTTTGGCGAAATGAGCAGTTTTTGGATTTCACCTGTCGTTAAATTTTTGATGAAATACAATCCCATGTTCAAGCCCGATGTGTTGATTGAACCATTGTTAACGATAACTGAGCTAACCAGTACCCTGCCGGAATAATCTGTTAAAGCAACGGTAGCCTTACCATTTGTGCGGATCATCACTTGATCTCTGGCCGGGTTAGGATAAGCTTTGAAAACAGTACTGATATTTTCGTCAGCCGAAGAAAAAAGCAGCTTTGCTTCTGGTGTGGCAGTAAAATCTGAGCATTGGCTTTTATCAATGAGGTTTACCACCCAGTAATCATTGCCACCATAAGAGTCTTCTGTTTTATCGCCATTTGCATTTGACCAACTGTACCCGCCAAGCATATAGCTGCCTTTTTTAATTTGCCTGATGCTTCTTAAATTATCATCCCCATTACCGCCGATGGTTTTATCCCAGGAGATTGAGCCATTCTTATTAAATTTTAATATCCAATAATCGAATGACCCACGACTGTTTTCTGTTTTTTCTCCTGAAATATTTGAAGACGAATTGCCCCCCAAAATAAATCCGCCATCATCTGTAAGTTCAGCAATGGCTTCAAATTCATCTCCGTTTCCGCCAATTGTTCTATCAAAAATAATTTTGCCGCTCTTATTCAGCTTTACTATCCAAAAATCGAAGCCCCCTCTTGAAGCTTCCGTTTTTTCTCCAGAGATAGGTGAGGCAGATGCGCCAGTGAGGATAAAATTGCCATCTGGAGTTTGCACAACACCATTCACGTAATCATTATCAGTCCCTCCTGCTGTTTTATCCCAAACTTTGTTGCCATTCCTGTCGAGTTTAATTGCCCAATAATCGTTGTTGCCCCTGCAATTTTCTGTCTTATCGCCAGAGGCATTTGAATTGGAAAGCCCTACGGCAATATAGCCCCCATCGCTGGTTTGTATGGCCTGATTTAAAAATTCATCGCCACTTCCACCTAATGAACGGTCCCATTCTTTGTTGCCCTTGCTATCGAGCTTTACTACCCAAAAATCAAAGCCTCCTTTGCCCGGATCGGATTTGTCGCCCGAAATGTTTGAGTTAGACATACAACCGACAATGTAGCCGCCATCTCTTGTTTGCCTGATGGAATTGCAAAATTCATACGAATCTCCACCTAATGTTTTTTGCCATTCTACGCTGCCAAAACTGTTCAGCTTAATGATCCAGCAATCAAAAACACCTTTGCTGTTGTCTGCCTTATCAGCTGATATATATGACTGTGAATTCCCGGCGAGTATATACCCGCCATCTCTTGTTTGCTGCAAGGCCAATAGTTCATCCACATCCGTGCCACCCAATGTTCGTTGCCATTGAATTTTGCCATCCTTGTCAAGCTTTACTACCCAGTAATCATCAATGCCCCGATTGTTTTCGGTTTTATCAAAAGATACATAAGAGTAAGACCTTCCGCCCAATACCATTCCGCCGTCAGTGGTTGCCCACATGCCACCCAGTTGATCTTCGCTGTTGCCACCGATGGTTTTTTGTTTGCTAACTACAGGCTGCGAGTACAATTGAACCCAAACCTGTAAGAATAAAATAATCACAAAAGATTTTTGTTTCATAATAGAGCATTTTAATGATTCTTGGAATAAGCAGGCCAGCTTTATTTGTTATGCCAAACTATGCATTGTAATAGCTGAGGCCAAGGTATAATTGGCAGGCATCCTGTTTAAATTGGTAATTGGGCTTTGATAAAATTTTGAGGAATTTGCTAAGCCACAAACGCAAGTTATTGGCTGAAGTGGCAGAGTTGTCAAAGCATCAACGATTTTCAAGATGATTTGTAGTTTTCTAAAAACTGAATTTAACGATAGCAATATTGCTAAAAGCGAAGTTGCTTTTAATATATTTATGAGTATCATATTGATATTGGTTTGGGCATTTTTTTAGTTAGAAATCTCTATACTGCGAGTTGTATCACAGGTATTTAAAAATACCCTGTAATCTATGTAGTGATCTCTCTTGGTTTTGAATGATTATAAACTTTCGTGTTTATTCAATCGCATTTATAATTTCAGATGCCTTATCTGGCTGCAGGGAGACAAAGTAGTAATATGCCTGCAACAGCTTGCCTTCTTTGCTCTTATCCTGAACAAATTTTTTCCGCAAGCTGAACCATTTGTATATCATTTCAAGTTCTGCCTTTGTATATGCTACGCCTGTATATTGTTGAATGGTCTCTAAAAAACTATAACCAAATTCATTGGTCGGCTCAATCATAGTGCCCTCTCCAAAATCGTTCCAGGTAATAAGCTGCACAACAGAAAGGCTACTTGTTCGGGCGAGGTTCAATGTGTTTTGCAAAGTTTGTGTATTGTTATGGTCAATGACAAATAAGGTATTGCCCCATCCGCCTTCTTTATAAAAATCTTTAAATCCGGGATATGCACAGGCTAATGCATTTGCCAGCACCGGAGCCCGGTTTTGATAATAATTTTGGAGCCCGGCCAGGTAATCTTCATAAACCCAGGAAAATTCACCGCTGCCTTCTGGACCTGTAACATCGCCCTGGTACCAAAGCGATAGGAGTTTAGGCTGGGCGCTGAGTATAGAAAATGTTTGCTGCCAGTTAAGGGCTGTTTTCATCACCTGAGGGCCAAAACATAAAACCATGGGGCTATCGCCCATCCGTGTGTAATGCTTACTTTTAAAATAAACATTTTGCAGGTAATTGAAATCATCCTGAGCAGCCGTTATCGTGTCGATACCTGCAATCTGCCTTACATTTCTTATGGTGGCATCTTCATAACATATTGCAAACTGCAGCCCCACTTTAGGCATTTTGTTAAACAAAGAATCCGTGTTGCGCTTTATTAGTGGATAATCATACACCTGGTGAACGCCCGACCAGTCCACAATTACACCATCAATCCCTGCATATTTCATCAACAACGTATGATAATCTAAAACATCAGGATCGGAACTTGCGTAAGGCCCTATTAGGGGATAAAACCATGAAGCTATTTGACGCTGGCTATTGGCTACAATCACATCCGGGTTTTCATTGGCCATAGTCCAGTGTATGCCCCATTTGCCATCAGGCGAAGTGGATTTATTCTCAAACCACGGCATATAATGCACATATATTTTCTGGCTGTTTGGTTTGGCAACATTTACAGGGGCAAGAACAGTTATGCTTATCGTGCTATCCTGGTCTCCACTGCCCCCACTTCGCGCAGGAGCTGTTTTTCTGCAATCAGCAAAAGCAATGCAAAGCAATATGGCAGCCAATTGTTTCATGACACAATTTTATCAAGTCAAATTATGAAGTATAATGGCGCTTAAAAACAGGAATTTGGCAAATTTCTATTTTGTGTTTGCAGTTGCCTGCTCCTGATCAGCAACTCGATTATTCGCAGAGGGGTATAATTTGCCAATTTAAACGGGATATTTACTAAAGGTTTGCTTAGCGGGCAAAAGAATTTTTTACATTTAATATGTGAAAAAAATCACAAGCAGATATTTTGTGTGCCAGTTCAGGAAAACCATGCTACTGGCATGTATTGCCTGTTCAACCCAAAGCTCAGGACAGCGGGCTGGAATTGACAGTTTGCTGAACGTCATTGCCAAAACCAAAGCCGATACTGCTAAAATAGGTTTATACGAAAAACTGGGGGAAGTGTACCGTTTTAATGAAAAGAAAATGGACTCTTCTGTTTGGAGCTATAAACAATCAATAGAACTTAACAAGGCAGCCAATTATTCATTGTTGAAACAATGCTGGGATGTTGCAGCAATAGATTATATATTGTTTGAAATGGGCGATTATCTTCAATCAATGAAATATGCAGTGGAGCATCTGGAATTAAGCCGGCAATTAAATGATACAGGCCAGAAAGCCGCAGCATATTTGGTGTTTGGCCACGATTATCGGGAATTGGGAGAATACCGCAAATCGTTAGATAATTATTTTAAGGCATATTCAGATTGGATATCGCTTCAGAAAGGCCAACATGAGCGACAGGGCAACATCTATATAACACTGAGCATCAGCCAAACCTATTTGCGAATGAATAAGCCTGACTCTGCTTTGATTTATGCAAAACGGGGATACGACCAAAGCATAGCAGATTCTGCAGGCCCTATTATCCTTCTTGCAGAACGGATAATGGGCGATATATATTTCGCTCAGAACAATGATGAAATAGCGCTACGTTATTACAGGCAATATATCCCAGATTATATCACCTATAAAGAAAAAAACAGGGATATTGGCTTCGTATTAAACAGCATGGCAAACATATTCATGAAAAAAAGACAATATGATTCGGCTATGCTTTATGCCAAAAAGAGTTTAGCCAATGCAATAAAATTTCATGATCAGCAAAATATTTATTCGGCTTCAAAAACACTTTCCGTATTATACCTGCCAAAAAGCAGCTCCGATAATGTGAGCACATTTCCTCAACCGGAATTATTTCATGGCAAAGCTGATCGGTTAAGCATCAGTCGTCTAAAAAAACAGTTCCTGGCATCAAAAGATGATTCTGTTAAAAGAGCTGCATCCGATGGTGTCATTCGGGAATTTATCAATTCGGTTGAACTGGATTCCGCCATTTTCTACTCTCAAAAACAATTGCAATTTATTGATGCGCTCAAAGGGCACTTACAATGGAAAATCTGGGTCAGGACAGGCCTGGCAAGCCTTTATTCAACAGTAGGGGACTATAAGATGTCTTTGAAATACAGTATCGAAGAATTGCCTTTATGTGAGCAAATCAAAGATTATCTTCAAACCGGATATGCTTATAGCGGGATAGCTGTGGCTTATGCAGGTTTGGGTGACCTGAGAAAATCTCTCCAATATTATTTTAAAGCAAAGTCTGCATTCCAAAAAATAGAATCAGGGCATTGGGCTATACAAAATATTGCTGAAACTTATTTGAAGATGCATATGCCGGATTCTGCGCTGTATTATAACAAAATTGCCTACCACATAGCGGATACAGGGCATAACCAGCAATACATGAAAGATTTTGCCATCAGGGTGTATGGAGCCATCTGCCAGGAAAAAGGCGAAGATGAAACCGCATTAAGTTATTATCGCCAGTTTGTTCATGACTTTTTTAGCTATAATTTAAATAACAGGGAAATAGGCCGTGTTTATTTTGGCATAGCTCAGGTTTTCAGAAAGCATAATCAGGTTGACTCTTCTGATTTTTACGCAAGCAAAGCATTAAGCGCCGCGCAGCTTTATAACGACAAGGAATATACTTATCTCGCTTCTGATTTTCTTTATGGATTGAATGACAGCCTTAAAAACGAATCACTTGCTTTTAAGTATTTTAAAATTGCAATTGCAGCCAAAGACAGCATGTCAAGCGTTGAAAAAATAAAGCAAATCCAGATACTTGCTTACCAGGAAGAAGTGAGGGAAAAGGAACAGCAGGCCAATGAAGCAAAAGCTGAGGCAAGAAAAAGACTTATTATCATTATTATCTCTTCCATTGGTGTGGCTTCATCGTTTCTTATCTGGTACCGTCTCCGGCAATTGAGGTTAAAATATCAAACAATACTTGAACAAAAAGAAACTGAAAAAGTAAAAGTCAGATACGAAAAACAACTGCTGGAACTGGAGGCCAAAGCGCTTCGTGCACAAATGAACCCGCATTTTATTTTTAACTGTATGAACTCCATAAAATCTTTGATCCAGCAGCGAGAGGAAGACAAAGCGATCACTTACCTTACCACTTTTTCAAAACTTATCCGCACCATTTTCCAGAATTCTGATAAAAGGGAAATTACCCTCTACGATGAAATAGAAACATGTAAATTATATACTCAACTGGAAAGCATGCGGTTCGGGAAAAAATTCAATTACCAGTTTAATATTGATGAAAACATTGATTTGAAATCTTTTAAAGTCCCTGCATTGGTTATTCAGCCTTTTATTGAAAATGCAATATGGCATGGCATAATGCCCAAGGAAGGCGAGGGTTTTGTAAACGTCAGTGTAAAAAAAGGAAGAGAGGTTGTTTATTGCATAATTGATGATGACGGCATTGGCAGGGAAATGTCTAACCAAAATAAGTTTAAAGAAAAATCGCCTGTTCACCTGTCAAAAGGAGTGCATTTGACAAAAAGCAGGCTGGAACTGGAAAATGCGTTAAACGAGAAATACTCGACATTTGAAATAACCGACAAAACTGATGAAGCCGGAAAAGCATCAGGCACAATAGTAACCGTTGCATTTGCAGATTACTGAATATTAATGCAGCGATGCGTTTGCAAAACCGGGAACAGCAACTTATTTGCCATTTCGCCTGGGAGAAATAAAGTTTTCAAATTTATAATCCTAAATACTTCCGTATTAAATGATAAAATCAATAATTATAGATGATGAGCAGCATTGCATTGATTCGCTCAAGTCCGACATATCAAAATACTGCGGCGATATTGAAGTAATTGCGGCCTGCCTGTCAGGTAAAGAAGGTATCCTGGCTATAAAAAAATTGAGGCCGCAACTTGTCTTTCTCGATGTGGAGATGCCTTGGATGAACGGCTTTGAAATGTTAGAGATGCTGGATCATATCAACTTTTGCATCATTTTTACAACAGCTTATGACAGATTTGCAGCAAAGGCATTCCGGATAAGCGCGGTGGACTATCTTTTAAAACCCATGGATGCCACAGATCTTAAAATGGCTGTTAAAAAAGCTGAAGAGAAAATATTTTTATCCTCCCGGGCGATGAATGTCGAAAACCTGTTGCAAAATATGAGGCGGCCTGCCCAAGAACAAAAAGTTGCACTACCTGGTCGTGATGGATATGAGTTTGTGCAGGTTAATTCAATTCTTTATTGCGCGGCTGAGGGTGCTTATACGAAAATAGTGTTTAATGACAAAAAACCATCTTTACTTATTTCAAAAACGTTGGGCGATATAGAAGAAATGTTGCCTCCCGAAGTCTTTGTTCGGATACATCATTCTACCATTGTTAATATTAACGCTGTTACGCACTATATAAAAACTGATGGCGGTTATGTAGTGATGAGCACCAATGAAAAGCTGATGGTTTCAAAATCACGAAAAGAAAATGTACTGGAGAAATTGGGGCTGAAATAACCGGCAAAATAAAATATGTTCCGAACTGCTGAACATCAGCAATGACAGTGCCTACCGGAGAATAGGGGGGAAGCCGCTTTCATTCGATGAATTGAAAGCATTATGCCTCCATTTTAAAATTTCTCTCGACAAGCTATTTCATATACAGAATGATTCTTTTATATTCACAGGTAAGCTGGCTTTCGATACCGGTAATCAATTCGGCGAATGGCTTAATGATGTGCTTCAGAAATTTTTTTATATAAACAGTTTTGAAAAAAAGCATCTTTACTTCATTACCAAGGACTGGCCCTTTCAAAGCTTTTTCCAGGTTCCAGAGCTGGCCAGGTTCAAATTCTTTTTGCGGGTGCGCTCATTTCTTCGGCAGGAAGATTTAAAAAATAAGAAATTCTCGGTTTTGAACAAAAATGAAACCTATGAGGAGGCCGGGAAATAAATTATCCATGTTCATAACAAAATTCCCATCCCTGAAATCTGGAATTATGAATGTATTAATTCAACCATTAGGCAAATTGAGTTTTACCGTGAAGCCAATGTGTTTCAGTCAAAGATAGATATAGCTATTATATACGCAAAGCTGGAAGAGTTAGTCGCCTTGCTGGAAAACCAGGCCGGAGCAGGTAAAAAATGGGCATTAGGCGAAAGCCCGAATTCCTCCTCTGCTGATTATAATTTGTATATCGATGAACTTTCACTGGGGAGCAATACTGTACTGGCATAAATCAACAATGCCAAAATAAGTTTTCTCAACCATAGTATTATGAATATTATTACTACTGCAGACGAGCGGTTTAATAATTATATTTACGAAAGAACAATGAATACCATTCAGAAATCTACCCAGATCAGCAAAGTAGGAGAGAAAGCCAGGAGACGTTTCTTCAATTCACTGCATGAAAAAATAGAAAGGCGCAAGGCTTCGCTGAGAAAAGCGGTTTAATGAATACGCCATTATTATTTAGCTTCGCGTAATGGCGTTCAACCAATCACCAATTCAACTCGTAGAGTGCCCCCGCGATGCCATGCAGGGTTGGAAAACTTTTATCCCCATTGATAAAAAGATTGAATACATCAATTCACTGCTGCAAGTCGGTTTTCACACCATCGATTTCGGAAGCTTTGTTTCTCCGAAGGCAATTCCTCAAATGGCAGGCACGAAAGAGGTGTTGAAAGGTTTGCAGGTTGATAAGTCGAAAACAAAGCTGCTCGCTATCATTGCAAATGCCCGGGGTGCGGAAGAAGCCGCTGCCTATGACGAGGTCACTTATCTCGGCTTCCCCTTTTCTGTTTCAGGAACTTTCCAGATGCGGAATACGAACAGCACCATTGAAGAATCATTGGATCGGGTAAATGATATCCAGAACATTTGTGTGAAGCAGAATAAAGAACTTGTCATCTACCTCTCTATGGGCTTTGGCAATCCTTACGGTGACGCCTATTCGGAAGAAATAGTTTTTGGTTGGGTGAGCAAAATAGCTGGGCTGGGCGTAAAAATAATTTCCCTTGCCGACACCGTTGGGCTGGCAACGCCCGAACAGGTTTTTTCCATTACTGGCCACCTCACAAAAAAATTCCCTTTGCATGAAATCGGAGTGCATCTGCATTCCGCACCGATGGACAGGAAAGCTAAAATTGATGCTGCACTAAGAGCAGGTTGCAAAAGATTTGATGGCGCTTTGAAAGGGATCGGCGGGTGCCCAATGGCGGATGATGACCTCGTAGGAAATATGGACACAGAACTGATGATCTCTTACTTTGAAGAACAAGGCTTGTTAAAAGGAATAGACCACGACGCATTATTGAAAAGCATCAGCATTGCGGATGACATTTTTAAATGACAATCGATGGAGCTAAGGATTACAAAGAATATAGGTAAGCCGCATATCATCTGTTACAGGCGTGACGATGGTTCGGGGGCCTGGAGGAAAACGGATGATTTTTTTGTGCATCATGACCTCGGCTATTTTGCGCTTGAAAAAATACTGGGCTATACTTCAGCGTTTATGGGATGTTGAACAGCGGGATGGATATTAAAGATTTTGAAGACCGTGAAAAAAGAAAGGGAATGATTATTACTGATGAAGCGGGCAGTGCAGAAAACATGGCCAACCTTTTTTTGATGGAAATTATGCAGGAGAGTGTTGGTGATTTCAATAAAGCAACAGAGAAAGCTTTCGTCAACATGAGCCCCTCTTCGATAGTGCCTATCCTGCAAACTGAAGAAATTGGTGCTATAAGAAATTACCTGAAGGAACTGATCAGCGAATGGGAGAAATTGCCGGCAGGCGAAACCATGAACCTGCTTTACAATATCAAAAACCAATAACCAGATAGTATGGACTTTATGCTCGATATGGATTATGAAGGGCCAGGGAAAAAAATAGGCTACAGGGACCCGGTTATGTTTATCGGATCTTGCTTTACTGAGCATATCGGCAATTACATGGGCGAATTGAAATTCGATGTCCTTCAAAATCCCAATGGAATTTTGTTTGACCCCTACAGTGTGGCGCACAGCCTTGTATCTTATGTCCAAAACAAACGCTGCAATGGTGAAGACTTGTTTTTTTTAAATGAGTTATGGCAAAGCTGGCAGCACCACGGCATTTTCTCAAACACAGATAAATCCGAATGCCTGAAAGCAATCAATGCTTCGCAGCAAACGGCACATTCATTTTTGAAAAAAGCCAAATGGATCATAGTTACTCTCGGCTCTTCTTTTTCTTACCGGTTGCTTGAAAATGGAAATAGGCTGGCCGTTGCCAACTGCCACCGGGCCCCGGCTCAATGGTTTAACAAACAAATGATGGCAGTTGAAGAAATCAGCGCTGTGCTTGATAATTGCATACACCAGCTATTCCGGTTTAATGCTGAAATAAATATCGTGCTTACGGTAAGCCCGGTGCGCCACATCAGGGATGGCGTAATGGAAAACAACAGGAGCAAGGCGCGGCTGATCGAAGTGGTGCACCACCTGGCAGATAAATTTGAAAAAATATATTATTTCCCTGCTTATGAACTGGTTATTGATGTACTGCGCGACTACCGGTTCTATGATGTTGATATGGTTCACCCCAACTACCAGGCTACAAACTTTGTGCTGCAAAATTTTGTGACCAACTTTATAGATCCCCAATCACGGGAAATCATGGAGGAAGTGAAAAAGATCATGATGGCAAAGAAGCATAAGCCGCTTCACCCATCTACAATCGCCCATAAAAATTTCCTGAAAAACAACCTGGAAAAAGCTGCACGGTTGCAAGTACAGTATCCTTTCATTGACCTGGCTGATGAGATCAGTTATTTCTCCGGCTTATCTGTATAAGGGATTTACATAAAAAAAATATTACCCAAAGGGAGAAGGTTTTTTCATGATGGAAAACTTGTGCATTAGTTTATCCTCATTTTTATTTTTTTGTTGAAAACTTTATTCAGCTTTGCGGCTTGGTGTAATGTAATATTTGTAACCATGAGGAAACAAGGTCAGGTGAGCCAGGCAAACCTTAATAATATGTGTTAAATCCTTCCCAAGAGCAGTATGAAAGACATTAAGTATTTATTGTTGGTGATTTGCTTTGTGATTTTTGCACATGCAACAAAGGATTATTTCTCCGATAAAGTTGCAACAAAACTTATCCCGTACAGGCAAAGCACGGGGCAACAAAAAAAAGCAGATTCTTTAAAAAGAGATGCTTCTACACAGGTTAAATTCCTCCCGGTAGCTGCATACAACTGATTTCTTTCTTTTGTTAAATCAACGGAACTTGGCATTTTGATTCTCCTGGTTTTTGAAGCAATAGCTTATTTTTATTGCCAATTGAAACAAGCTATTCAGATAAGGGCCATTACCGCTGCCGTTGGTTTCTTTTTTTTCTTTGCAGGGGTCAATTCCTTTGGCCAGGCAAAAGACAGTTCCCGCAATCGCCCGGTCAAAAACAACAATATTTTCAGGTTATTGGTAAATGCCGTTAGCCGCGGGCAGGCGGATACTGTGGTCAAGGCCATAAAAAGCGAGCAGGAATTTTTGCCTTATCAGGGCAAGGGAATCAGGTATATTTTTGTAAGGCGGTTCGGTTTTGAAAAGATATTTTCTGATACCTCAAAAAAAATTGAATATTTCGGCACTTATTTGCTGAACCACCTTCATAGAGATTCGAGGGATTGGGTGATCCGGGACCATTTGTTTATAAAAGAACACACCACACTGGATGCGTATAAGCTTGCCGACAATGAGCGTTTCCTGCGCTCTCTCAATTTCATGCAGGATGCCAGGATCGAGATTTACGAAATACCAGGCATGCCCGATTCGGTGGATGTGGTGGTCATTACAAAAGACCTGTTCAGTATTTCAGGGCAGCTTGACGGGGCAAGCAATAAAAATTTTAAAGCCCAGGCAAGCGAAAGCAATTTTCTGGGAATGGCCCAAAAAATTGAGGGAACAACTTTGTTCGAGACAACCCGTTCTCCAAGGGTTGGGTACGAGTTTTCTTACAGCAAAAGCAGTATTGGCGGTTCTTTCATTAATGCCTCTACCATTTACACTACAATCAACAATAATCTTGCATCCGGCCTGCCAGATGAAAGGGCCTGGTTCCTCAGGATGGACCGCCCGCTCGTGTCAGAGTTTATGCATGTGGCAGGTGGGCTAACCATTGGCACCAATGCAAGCTATAACGTGTATTCTCTGCCCGACAGCTTGTTTTATAAATACCGCTACAATACTTTTGATATGTGGGCGGGTTATGCATTGGGGGGAGGCAGCTATTCTTTTAAAAATCCTTTGCGCCATAGAAAATTCCTGAGCATAAGGTATTTTCAAAATAATTTTTCTGAGATCCCATACCAAATCGGCAATAAGTTCAATTTTAAGTTCAATTACAGGGAGGCCTTGCTCGGGCAGGTTACTTTGTTCAAACAGGATTTTTATAAAACAAATTATATCTACGGGTTCGGAACAACAGAAGACGTGCCCCATGGTTATAATATTGCATTTACTGCCGGCTGGTACAGGCAAATGAGTTTATCGAGAGCGTACGCAGGAATAGAAATAAACAAATACATCGCCACTCCGCAAAGCGATTTCTTTCAATACTTCATCAGGGCTGGCGGCTTTTTTTACCGAAAGCAAATTCAGGATGCCAGCGTGCTTGCGGGCGCAAGTATTTTCAGCCGGTTGTTTTTTATCGGCAATGTAAAGATGCGGCAGTATGGCAACTTCAGCTATACCCGGCTTTTTAATAACATGGCAATTGATGCCCTGAGGATCGACAACCCCTTCGGTCTTCGCTATTTCAGTTCCGACTCCACGATAGGAGCGCAGCGCATCAGCGTGCACGAAGAAACATTTATGTTCTTAAAATATAAATTGCTCGGGTTTAAGTTTGCTCCTTTTGCTTTTGCCGACGCTGCTTTTTTAACACCGCTTCAAAATGACTTTTCAAAGTCTGATGCATATTATGGCATTGGTTGCGGCATCAGGACCCGCAACGAGAACCTGGTGTTCGGTACAATTGAAGTGAGGCTCGCCTATTTCCCCAGGAACGTGCCTCAGAATAATTCTTTTAAGCTGCTGACCACAGTGAACCTTCAGTTCAAGTATAATAACAGTTATGTGAAGCCACCGGATATTGTTCAATTGAATACCGATCCTTCAAACAGTGTTTATTGATGTTTGAGATGCAATTGGCTTATATTGCCGGGCCATGCATTTTATGCGTATTTTTTTTACAGGTATGCTGATCAGCTTTCTTGGCACTTTGCCATTGGGTACACTTAATGTAGCTGCTATGCAGGTTTCAGCGAACGATGGCATTGGGCAGGCTGTTTATTTTTCTCTTGGGGCATTGATCGTTGAAATGGGTTATGTGCGCATTTCGCTGGTGGCTATGGATTGGGTACGCAAACGAAGGCAATTGTTCCGTTTGCTGGAATGGTTTGCGCTACTGATTGTTTGTGCATTGGCTATTGCCAGCTTTGTTGCCGCGTCAATACCTTCTGGTGCCAAAAACATCATACTGGACAGCATGATCCCAAAATTTTTGTTAGGTGCAGCAATGAGCGCAGCCAACCCCGTTCAGGTACCTTTTTGGTTTGGCTGGAGCGCTGTGCTTTTCTCCAAAAAAGTGCTAAGACCAAAAAACGCTGATTATAATTTTTATATCGCCGGAATTGGTATGGGCACTTTCACAGGCAACGCCATTTTTATTTTTGGAGGAAGGTTTGTTGCTGATAAACTGAACAACAGCCAAAAAGGGCTGAACTGGTGCATTGGTGGCATATTTGCCATAACAGCCATAATCATGTTCTGGAAAATGATGACAAAGAAAAATGAATGAGCCGTAGTTCATTTACCATTCATATCACTCGTCGTTCCTTGCCCACCCATCCCTATCTTCAGGCGAAAATTTCCATGGGGCAAAGTTATTTTCTATATTACTGAACATGGCATTCCATTCCTGCGGTGCATTGCTGTCTTCCATCACCAATGCCCTGCGCATTTCAAAAATAATTTCAAGCGGGCTGATGCTCACCGGGCATTCTTCCACACAGGCATTGCAACTGGTACAGGCACGCAGCTCTTCAACAGAAATATAGTTCAGCAAATTTTTTCCGTCGCCTTTGAATGGGCCATTCAATTTAATATGCCGGCCTACTTCTTCTGCCCGGTCCCTGACATTCATCATGATCTTCCTGGGAGACAACAGTTTGCCGGTAATGTTCGCAGGGCAGGAAGCCGTGCACCTGCCACATTCTGTGCAGCTATAGGCATCGAGCAAATTTCTCCAGCTCAGGTCAAAAATATCTTTTGCGCCGAATTTCGGGTTTGCAGCAGCTTCAGCAGGAGCCAGTTCAGGCTGCATGGCATACAAAACCTCTTTCTGCACTTCCGGCATATTGCGCATTTTGCCTTCAGGCCATAATCTTGCATAATAGGCATTGGGGAAGGCAAATAGAATATGCAGGTGCTTGGAGTAAGGCAGGTAATTTAAAAAAGCAAAAATACCGAGTATATGCAGCCACCAACAAGTTCTTTCCACAGTTACGAGGCTGTTATTGCTAAACCCGTTCAGCAAAGGGTGGAGCGCTTGGGAAAACCAAAAATTTCCGGTGCTGTGGGCCGCATAATGCCCATAGCCCCTTGACTGCAACAGGGTATCCGCAGCATTCATGGTCAGGAACAAGCTCATCAGGATGATTTCCATAATAAGAATATAATTCGCATCGCTTCTTGGCCAGCCATCCAGGTCCCTGCTTGCAAAACGTTTTAGTTTAAGGATATTCCTTCTGATAAGAAAGATGATGCAAACCATCAGCACGCCAACGGCCAGGAACTCAAAAGCATTGATCAGCATAATGTACAAACTGCCAAGTGGCGCAAAGAAAAGGCGATGTGTGCCAGAGACCCCATCTAAAAAAATTTCCAGCACTTCGATATTGATGATAATAAACCCGGCATAGATCACAAAATGCATCAGGGCAACCAGTGGGTTCCTGAACATTTTTTTTTGCCCGAATGCCAGAAGGAAGACATTTTTCCATCGCTGCTGTGGGTTATTACTGTAGCCCTCATCCCTACCCAACAAAATATTCTTCCTGATGCAGGCAATTTTTTTGCTGAAAAGAAAAATGGCAAGGCCTGAAACAATAGTAAAAAGTATTTGTTGGGCAATATGCATGGCATTCATTTAATTCGTTCCATAAAAATAAACTTATTCCTATTCAGCACTAACTAAATTTTTTTCATTTTTCTTTTCGCGCTTAATTTGTGCAATGGAAAAGAATTACATACTTAATGAAGAAACCGCCCGGCGTAAAATGCTGCGCATGGCTTATGAGATCGTCGAAAACAATTTTGATGCAGAAGAGCTGTTGCTGGTTGGTATAAGAGAAAGTGGTAGCGTTGTTGCCAGGAACATCCAGCACCTGCTGAGCAAAATATCCAATATCAAAACAGACGTCATCACGGCGACCCTTAATAAAAAACTCCCTGAAGAAGTTACATTGAGCAGGCTAATTCCTTTAGATAACAAAATCATTATTTTTATTGATGATGTAAGCAATACCGGGCGTACGTTGTTGTATGGACTAAAGCCATTTTTATCCGCTCACCCAAAAAAGATACAGGCCCTTGTGCTGGTAGACCGGACGCACAAAATCTTTCCCATAAAACCAGATTATACAGGCCTTTCTGTGGCTACCACTTTGCAGGAACACATTTATGTTGAAGTGGCGGGAGAAGAGGTAAAAGGGGCCTGGCTCGAGTAAAGAAAATCATGCTGTTTTATCCACAAGAAATGGTGATAAAAAAAGACGCCCCATTCAGGTTTTCAGGCTTAAAAACAATAGCTTTGCCCCCTTGTTTTAACTACCGACAGGATTGATTTTTGCATCTAAAATTCACTATGGAAGAGAACAGCCCCACTCCCCAGGAGACACAAGATAACGACAGAATAATACCGGTCAATATTGAAGAGCAAATGAAAACGGCCTACATAGATTATTCTATGTCGGTAATCGTTGGGCGGGCATTGCCCGATGTGCGCGATGGGCTGAAGCCCGTTCACCGCCGCATTTTGTTTGCAATGAACGACATGGGCATTATTTATAATAAGCCCACAAAAAAATGTGCGCGTATTGTTGGTGAAGTATTGGGGAAATATCACCCGCACGGCGACAGCTCGGTTTATGATGCCCTGGTGAGGATGGGGCAGGAATGGAACATGCGCTATCCGCTGATTGATAAACAGGGCAATTTTGGCACACAGGACGGTGACGGCCCTGCAGCAATGCGTTACACTGAAGCCAGGCTGCATCGCATTTCAGATTATATGATGCAGGACATTGAAAAAGAAACCGTCGATTTCCAATTGAATTTTGATGACACGCTTGAGGAACCGGTAGTGCTGCCTGCGCGTGTGCCACAGCTTATTGTTAATGGCTCCAGCGGCATTGCGGTAGGCATGGCCACTAACATCCTGCCCCATAACCTTTCGGAAGTGATTGATGGCTGCATTGCCTATATCGATAATCCTGCAATCACTGCCGATGAGATGATGCAGCACATAAAGGCACCCGATTTCCCTACCGGGGGCATTATCTATGGTATGGAGGGCGTAAAAGCAGCCATGCATTTTGGAAGGGGAAGGGTAGTGCTCCGTGGCAAGCTGCATGTTGATACCAAAGCGAGCGGTCGCGAACAGGTCATTATCACCGAAGTGCCTTACCAGGTCAGCCGTGACCTGCTGGCAGAAAAAATTGGGCAGCTTGTAAACGAAAAAATTATAGAGGGCATTGCACATGTCAACAATGAATCTACTGAAAAAGAAGGCACGCGCATTGTTATCGACCTCAAGCGCGATGCTATTGCCAACGTAGTCATTAACCAGTTATACAAGCACACCGAACTGCAAACTTCTTATGGCATCAATAATGTTGCCATAGTAAAAGGAAGGCCCAGGACACTGAGCATTCGCGACATGATCAGCGAGTTCATCGAGTTCCGGCATGAAGTGGTGGTGCGCCGAACTCAGTTTGACCTGAAAGAAGCAGAGAAAAAAGCGCACATCCTCCAGGGCTACCTTATTGCGCTTGACCACCTTGATGAAGTGATCGCATTGATACGAGCATCTGCCACACCCGAAATTGCCAAAGATGCACTGGTAAGCGCTGGATGGGGCCTCGATGAGGCCCAGGCAAAAGCCATACTGGAGTTGCGCCTGCAGCGGCTGACCGGAATGGAGCGGAACAAGATCAAAGAAGAATACGACGACCTGATGAAACTGATTGCCCACTTAAAAGACCTGTTGGCCGACGAGGGGAAAAGGTTTGAAGTAATCCGCAACGAGCTGCTCGAAGTAAAGGAGAAATTCGGTGATGCAAGGAAAACTGAGATCACTTATCTGGATAATGAAGTGCGCATCAAGGACCTTATCAAAGAAGAAGATGTGGTCATCACCATTTCCCATCTTGGCTATATCAAAAGAACTTCTGCTACAGAATACCGCCAGCAAAGAAGGGGAGGACGTGGCGCAATGGGCGGCAGGGCAAGGGAGGAAGATTATATCGAGCACCTGTTTGTTGCCTCTACTCATCATACCATGCTTTTCTTTACTGAAAAAGGGAGGTGCTACTGGTTGAATATTTATGAAATTCCCGAAGGCGATAAAACCAGCAGGGGGAGAGCTGTACAGAACCTGATCCAGATTGCTCCTGATGATAAGATAAGGGCTATTATTGATGTGAAAGACCTTAAGGATGAAGATTTCGTGAAATCGCACCATATTGTGCTCTGCACCAAACAGGGCATAATCAAAAAAACATCTCTCGAAGATTTCAGCAGGCCAAGGCAAACCGGCGTAAATGCAGTTACTATCCTGGAAGGAGACCACCTCATTGAAGCAAAGCTAACAGACGGGAACTCGGAAATCATGATGGCTGTAAAAAGCGGAAGGTCTATCAGGTTCGAGGAAGAAAAAGTACGCCCTACCGGAAGAGGGGCAATAGGGGTGTCCGGTATCGAAGTGGATAATGATGATGATGGGGTTATCGGGATGGTTTGTGTAAATAAAGAAGACAGATCAAGGACAGTTTTGGTAGTAAGCGAAAAAGGTTTTGGAAAAAGAACACAGATAGAAGAATACCGTGTCACCAACCGTGGCGGGAAGGGGGTGAAAACCATTAATGTCACAGGCAAAACAGGAAAATTAGTGGGGATACTTGATGTGACAGAAAGCGAAGACCTGATGATCACCTGCAAAAGCGGCATTACCATACGCATGCCCGTGAGCGGCATCAGCGAACAAGGCCGCGCAACGCAAGGGGTTAAGCTTATCAGGCTTGATGAAAGTGATGAAATAGCTGCTATCACCAAACTGGATGAGCATGTGGGCAATGGGGACAACCCGGCTAACGAAACCACGGGAACTGGAGCACATGAAGAAGAAAATGGCAACATAGAAAATAATAATTCCCAACCTGCCGAATAAAATAATTTTGGATATTCGCAGTAACAATAATTTGAACTTTTTATTTTCAACAAAATTTACATCATGAAATCGACTCTCCTGGCCATATTGTTTGCCATTGCCGCATCAGGTCTTTCGGCACAAAACCTGGATAAAGCAAAAGATTACCTGAAGTCAAAAAAATTGATGGATGCCAAATCTGAAATTGACAAACTGCTCGCTACTGAGAAAGGCCAAAAAACCAGTGAAGCGTGGTACTATAAATGCAAAATTTATGGAGCTATTGCTGCTGATACTGCCATCAATGCACAAGTCCCGGATGCTTATGGCCAATCTTTCGATGCGCTCAAAACTTACCTGGAAAAGGAAGAGGCTGCCAATAGTAAGGACAAAGACAAGCAAGACCTATTGTTGAAACTCGACAATTATGCCCCTATCAACGTAATTTATGCTGGTTATTTCCAGGAAGGAGCAAGCAGCTACAATACCGGCAAATATGCCGCAGCACTGGCTAATTTTAAAGGCGCACTCAATGCCAGGGAGTTTATGTTCAAGAAGGGTTGGATTACCCAGTCATTTGATACACTCACTACTTTATATGCAGGCATTTCGGCTGAAAAAGCGAAGGATAGGGACCAGGCTGCCGATTTCTATTCAAAGCTTGCCGATTTGAAATTGCATGAAGCAAAATATGAAGACATTTATAAGTGGCTCGTGAACTATTATTCTGCAGATAAGAACGATGAAACCAATGCAGTCAAATACCTCAAACTTGGAAAAGAAGTTTACCCCAGCGACAAATCCTGGGCTGAGATAGAATTAGGCATTTATGATAATGAAATTGACCGCTACAGGAAAAGCGGCAATAAAGACTCCCTCTTTGCTGAATACGAACATGTGATCAGCGAAATGCCTAACAGTTATGTGTTTGTTTATAATTACGGGGTAGAACTTTATAATGCTGCAATCGACACCAGTTCTGGCAAAAGGCCTGCAAACTCTGAGGCGCTGATCACAAAATCAAAAGAAGCATTAAATAAAGCCCTGCAGATAAAACCTGATTATGCACAAGCTTATTTGCTGCTTGGTCAAATGGCCTACAATGAAGCTGTGGAGCTTAAAGAAACCACCAAAGACATAAAAGGCAAAACACCTGCAGATGTGAAGAAAAGAGCTGATATACGGGTTTCAGCAGGTAAAAAATTTGATGAAGCATTGCCTTACCTGGAAAAAGTAGACCAGATCCTTGGTCCGCAGGGGAAATTGAAACAGGAAGAAAAAAGAGCGCTTAAGGACGCATACGACCTGACGATTACCATTTATGAACAGAAGAGCAATAAGGATAAGGCCAGTGAGTATACTAAAAAATTCAACGATGTTGATAAGCTGCACGACTAATCAGAATTTAGCAGCACCAAAAGGCCCGGTTGATTAAGCCGGGCTTTTTAATTGCTTTTATATGCATTATTGTGCAAAAAGAAACCCCGCCAATGAATTGGCAGGGTTATGCGGACATTCTCTCTGACACAATCAGATTATATTGGTATTTACGTATACAGCTTAGTAAATGGTTGCTTGTTTTCAAAAAACATAAAGGATCACAAACATGGCTAAAGCCTTTTCGGCCCATTGTTTTTATAGATCGTTTTCTCAACACAGCCTACCCAAATTGGCCCATCATTTTTGATTGCAAAGAGAACCGCATTTGAAAGGAGAAAAAGGCAATACTATTTAACATAATATTAATTATAAGAATAATAGATTCTCGAAAGCTGTTAATAACGGTTATAAGGCAATAAGCATTTGTTGCTTTCGTTAAAGTGTCCGTTTTGTTTGATTGCGAAATCAAATTTTAATTCCGATATCAATCATGAATAACACCTATTGCAAGGTTATCCTGAAAACCAAAGATGAAAATAAAATACTTTCCTTCCGCACAAAAAAACTCCCGGAGATCAATGATGAACTGGTGCTTTACTATGATGGAGAAAACCGCTTTGTCAAAGTTGATCAGGTGAGCGCAAAGCCATTCCCTGAAATTTTCGCAACAGAAATTGGCGATAGCCCATTTTGAACAACGCCTGTGTTTTTTTAGTTTTGTGCACGCAAACCGGCTTGTCCACAAAACTGAAACCATGGCTTCGAAGGCAAAACAGGCTAAAAATTTCCAGATTGATTTCCTCAGGTTTTTAAGTACCAAGAATTTTGATGAAGTACATATCTACCATTATGTAATGAATTACTGGAGCAATGACTCCTCGTCCATCGGCTCGCTTCAGTTACTGAAAGATGCCATTACCGATCTTTGCGACAAGAAATATATTGTTTCAAAAGACAATGCCCACCTGCAGCTCGGCATGGCAGGGATTTCCGAAGATGACCAGAAAAACAATGCCCTGTGCACCATACTGGATGCAGGCCGAAGCTACCTGAAAAAAAAGCATACTGGCAGAACGCTAAGAGCTATTGTTATAATGGTTGCGGTTATAGGCATCGCATGCCTGTTGTGGCACTTTCGCCCCGGCACAAAATATTTATTTAAATAATTATTCCATGACTTTAATTATCAAATGGATATAAAAAGAGCTTTACTGGTCGAGCATTCAAAAAAGCAATGCAGCAAGATTGTTCGATATATCGGCAGCGATCCTAAGCGTTTTGCAGAACTGATGCGCCTTTTTTTAAAGGGAGAATATAGGATAACTCAAAGGGCAGCTTGGCCAATGAGCTACTCCGCTATCAACCAACCACAACTAATTAGGCCTTTTTTTAGCCATCTAATGAATAAGCTCAACAAAAAAGGGCTTCACCCTGCGGTGGCTCGCAACACGTTGCGGCTGTTACAAGACATCGAAATACCAAAGCGCTATCATGGTAAATTGATGACTATTTGTTTTGACCATATACAGTCAAATACGATACCGGTTGCCATTAAAGCATTCTCAATTACTATTTTATATAAGCTATCTAAACAATATCCTGATATTGCTCCTGAGCTTAGACTGATCATA
The DNA here is from genome assembly GCA_018266455.1 of Bacteroidota bacterium. Taxonomy (GTDB): domain Bacteria; phylum Bacteroidota; class Bacteroidia; order Chitinophagales; family Chitinophagaceae; genus Puia. The sequence goes on along the minus strand of JAFEAJ010000038.1, from coordinate 20,815 downwards.
GAAGAGCGCTGGAGCGTGGAAACCGCAGCATTCCGCTCAAGGGCGAAAATAATTCTGAACGGCTATAGCAAAAGCGAATTGACTAACAATAACAGCCAGCTTGTGCTTTGAGTTTTTAATAAAGTAACCTTGCTTTAATTGTGTATTTCACATTCTTAAGCAATTGAATTGCTTGCGATGACAACCTTTTGTCAACATCAAGCACTACGTAGCCTATCTCATCATTTGTTTTAAGATATTGGCCTAATATGTTGATATTGTTATTTGAAAGCTGTGTATTTATCTCCGAAAGTACACCTGGGACATTTTTATGAATATGCAATATCCGATGCGTTCCTTCCTGCGGGGGCAAACTAATCGGCGGCACAGAATGAGAGCCGATGGTAATGCCATTTTCAAGGAACTGGAACAGTTTATTGCTCACATCTTCCCCAATGTTCTGTTGCGCCTCTTCAGTGGAGCCGCCTATATGTGGCGTAAGCAGCACATTAGGCAATGCCTGCATGGGTGTTTCAAAACTTTCTCCATTCTTTTCAGGCTCCCAGGGATAAACATCGATTGCCGCTCCGGAAATATACTCTTCTTTTATTGCTTCGCTTAATGCATTCAGGTCAACTACTTCGCCCCTGGCATAATTTAATAGAATGGACCCTTTTTTGAATTGTTTCAGCAAAGATTTTGTGATCATTTTTTTTGTCTGCGCAGTTTCTGGTACATGTAGCGTAACAATATCGCTTTGGCTTACCAGCTCTTTCAGAGATTTTTTAGCCACTGCATTGCCCAGTGGCAACTTGGTGACAATATCGTAAAAGATAACTTTCATGCCCAGCGATTCGGCCAGCACGCTCACCTGCGTGCCAATGTTACCATACCCAATAATGCCAAGGGTTTTGCCCCTGAGCTCGTAGCTGCCTTTAGAATCTTTCATCCAAATACCTCTGTGGGCAGCATTATTTTTATCTATGATCTTACGGATGAGCATGATCGAGGCAGCGATTACCAATTCGGCAACTGACCGCGTATTAGAATAAGGCGCATTAAAAACGGCTACTCCGTAATTGGTTGCGCTTTTCAGGTCTACCTGGTTAACGCCAATACAAAAGCAGCCAATGGCCTGGAGCTTTTTTGCTGATTCCAATACTTTTGCAGTCATTTTTGTTTTGGATCGGATTCCCAACAAGTGAACATCTTTTATTTCCTTGATCAGTTGTTCTTCAGAAAGCGCCCCGCTCATTTTGCGGACTGAGGTATAGCCGGCATTCTTAAAAAAAGCCACAGCCTTGTCACTGATATTTTCTAAAAAAAGAATATTGATATTTTCCTTAGGGTAGCTTGTTGCTTTCTTGTCAGTCATAATTTTCTGCCTTTTTTTGCGTTAATGTTGTAATTCAAAAGAAGTGCAAAATTGTTACTAAAACGCGAAAACAAAAAACAAAAATAATTTTGGCGCTTTTCTTAATATTTAATCCAGTATTTTTGTAAATACCCAAAACACAAAAAGAATTCCTCGTGAAAACCATTTGCAGCTACGTATTGGTATTAACTTTTTTATCCGCTTGTGGACAGCCCACAGCACAACCTCTGTCAAAGCAAGAACCTGATTCGCTTGCATCTGCACCTCATGAACAGCCAGCGCTTAGCCCTGAGGAATTCCATCATTACAGTATTTATGCAGCACATTTTTTTGATTCTCTTTTGAAAAGAAATTTTAATGGAGAAGTGCTTGTTGCCAAAAATGGGGAAATAGTGTATGAAAGATATGCAGGCACAAAATACATAGGCAACAAAAACAGCCCGGTTGTTGATGAGCATACGGCCTTGCACCTTGCCTCTGTATCAAAAACCTTCACTGCAATGGCCGTGCTAAAACTGTGGGAAGATGGCAAACTGAGCATAGAAGAAGATATTACAAAATACCTGCCTGGCTTTCCTTATCAGGGCATAACCATAAAAATGCTGCTGAGCCAGCGCAGCGGCTTGCACAACTATGTGCATTATGTGCCTACGCCACGCGGATGGAACAGAAAAGATTTTTTTACCAATGGGGATTTGTTGCAATACATTATTACCCACAAAAATGAAGTACGCGGCGCACAGCCCGGTAGGCATTTTGAATATTGCAATACCAATTATGCTCTGTTAGCCCTCATCATTGAAAAAGCATCAGGCGAAGCCTACCCGCAATACCTTTCAAAAACTTTTTTTGAGCCATTGCAGATGAAAGATACTTATGTGTTCGATCTTTCCAAATTGCCAACAGCAACCATGTCGTATAAAGCCAACAGGAGGCAATACCCTATGGAGTACCTGGATGCAGTTTATGGCGATAAAAACGTATACAGCACCGCGAGAGACCTGCTGAAATGGGATGAAGCCTTGCGTTCCGGAAATTTATTCACACAAGCCGTGTTAGACAGTGCATATATGCCTTATAGTTTTGAAAAACCGGGCAAAAGAAACTATGGCCTCGGATGGAGAATGTTGCTGATACCCAATGGCAAGAAACTGGTATATCATAATGGTTGGTGGCATGGCAACCGTGCTGCGTTTGTGCGCCTGCTCAATGAAAACGCAACCATTATAGCCCTCAGCAATAACGATTGCGCAAGAGTTTACGCTTCAAAAAAATTATCAAACCTTTTTGGCGATTATCGCCAGGGCAATGAGACCTTTGATGAACTGGACAATGAACAGTCCGGTATGCGGGGGGAGCCCAAATTTAAAAAATAACGGCTTAAGGTTTTCAAATTGATAAATGCTTCAATACCTGGATTGCACAATAGCTGGTTTCAATAAATCTATAATAAGCTGGCTCCCTAAAATGCCTTCGCATTTTTTTCTCGCAGGAATAATAAGTAAATTCCGTTATGGAAATCCTTTCATCTGAACAGATACGCACTTGGGATGAATACACCATCGCCAATGAACCGGTTTCATCAATTGACCTGATGGAGCGTGCAGCAAAAGTTTGTTCGGAATGGATCAGGTCTAATGGCTATGCCAATTCTTCTTTCACCATTTTCTGTGGCAAGGGTAATAATGGCGGCGACGGGCTTGCCATCGCCAGGATGTTGCTTGAGCATGGATGTTTTGTTGCTGTTTATATCCTCGAATTCGGCCACAAAGGCACTGATGATTTTCAGATTAACCTGGCCAGGCTTCATCAAACAACAGCGCAAATAAAATTTATCCAGGCTGAAGAAAACATTTATCCTATTCCCGGAAATGATATTGTGATCGACGCACTATTCGGTTCGGGCCTAAACCGCCCGCTTAGCGGAGTTACGGAGAAGTTGGTTGAGCATATCAACCGTTCGGGGAACACGGTTATTGCCATTGATGTTCCCAGCGGGTTATTTGTGGACAGGAGCTCAAAAGGCAATACCGTTATTTCTGCCCGGCATACACTCAGCTTTCAATGCTATAAGCCGGCATTTTTAGTGGCAGAAAACGGTGCATCCATTGGTCAGGTTCATGTGCTCGATATAGGGCTCCTTCCCGGATATCTCGATGGCCTTCGGCCAGAAGCGGCACTGGTTGACAAAAAATATATACAGCAAATCTTCAGGCCAAGAAACGAATTCGCACACAAAGGCAATTTCGGTCATGCATTGCTGTTAGCCGGCAGCTTTGGAAAAATAGGCGCAGCCATGCTGGCAGCAAAAGCCTGTTTGCGAAGCGGCAGCGGGCTGCTCACTTGCCATGTTCCTGCCTGTGGTTACGAAATCATGCAAGCATCAATTCCTGAAGCAATGGTTATTTCTGATGATGAAAGCGCAAAATTAACAAACGTAAAAGAAGGCTTGTCCAAATACAACGCGCTTGGCATTGGGCCAGGTATTGGTACTGATGCCAGAACAAAATTGCTGATTGAAAATATTTTGAACGATTATAAAAACCCGATGGTTATTGATGCTGATGCATTGAACATTCTTGCTTCAGATAAAAAACTATTGTCTGCCATTCCAAAATATTCTATCCTTACCCCCCATCCTAAAGAGTTCGAACGCTTATTCGGTAAATGTGAGAATGATTTTGAACGGATAGCCGCGGCTCGGGAGAATGCAGAAAAATACCAGGTGGTCATTGTACTGAAAGGCCATCACACTTTTGTTGCATCGCCAGATGGCCAGGGCTATTTCAACAGTACGGGAAATGCCGGCATGGCAAAAGGCGGTAGCGGCGATGTGCTTACCGGAATGGCAACAGCTTTTCTTGCCCAACATTATTCCGGCATTGAAGCTGCTATTCTAAGTGTATATTTTCATGGGCTTGCAGGCGACCTCGCCGCAGCTTGTTATTCAGAGCAAAGCATGATCGCTTCGGATATCATTGAGAATATAGGCCGGGCAATACTACTATGACAACCACAAGCAACTTCATAAGGAAGCTTAGAAGCTGTCTAAAAATAATCTCTGGAATTTCATATAACAGTGGATTCAACTTTTCCAAAGTTTATAATTGATGACAAATCAGTTGGTCTTTTATAAGCTTTAGAAAAGAACAAGCGTGTTGGTAATTGCAATACTCATTTTTAAACAGCTTCTTATCAATCGTTGTTAAATTTCCTCAAAAAACTTATTTTACTTTTTCACTAACTTTTGTTATCGAAAGGTTATAGATTTTTGATGAGGGAAACTTTTGTGTGGAATTTGCGTCTATATTATATCTCACACATATAAAAAGGAGGCGTTATGAAAAAGTTGTTAATTGTAATGATTTCGTTAGCATTGGCCGGAACAGTATCGGCACAGCGCATAGGCCATTCCGGTGGTGGTGGAGGTGTTTATTATCATGCGCCGAGAGTGATAGTTAGCGGGGGCCTTTACCCTTATTATGGCTTTGGTTTCGGTTTTAATCCATTCTTTCCCTATTATTATCCTTACGGCCCATACGGCTATTACCACCGGCCTTCCAAGCTCGATTTGCAGGTACTGGATATAAAAAATGACTATAATGATAAAATATGGTCGGCAAAACACGACACGAGCCTATCCAGGAAGGAAAGAAGGGAAAAAGTGCATGAGCTGAAAGTGCAGCGGGACAGAGAAATAAATGACCTCAAAATGAACTATTATAAGCAGAATTGAAAGGAGCACTGATCCCGCAAAAAAGATTACTTTTCTTATATGCAAGAAGATGTATCAAAAATAAAATGAGCGCTCTGGGAATTGCGCAGGCAAAAACTTTCTTCATCCCCTTACTGAATAAAAGAGGCTGTCTCAAAAGTACGAGACAGCCTCTTTTATTCAGTGAGCTAAAATTGAGGCGGGCATTAATCCAATTTGGTTATTTTGATAACATAAACATACTTGCTTTTCATTGTTGAAGGATCGAATTCAGGAAAATCTACAGTAATATGATTTCCTTTCTGCTGCCATGTTAACGATTGATCGGTATCGAGCAATTCAATTTTTGTACCTGGTTTTAAGGAAAGGTCTTTGATCACGAATTTTTTTCCAGGCCATTTTGGGAGCAGCACATATAAATTTTTCTGAGTAGGGTTATAGGTGAAAAAACATTCCTTCACTGCATATCCCGGGTCTGGTTCAACAGTCAGTTTCAGCATAATATCTCCCCCTCCATTTTTAGGTTTATAATCTGTTCGGCCCTCGCTCCATTGTGATGGCGTTTTCCAGCGAACAGTATTGTAGATGGCTTCGTTATTTATTTTCATCCATTCGCCTATTTGCAATAGTCTCTCCTGCATAATTGGAGGTATTTTACCGTCTGCATCGGGGCCGATATCCAACAGAAAATTCCCTCCCCTGCTTACTTTATCTATGAGGCTAATCACGAGTACCTGGGCAGAATTGTAATCCCAGGCATCTTCTTCACGGTTATAGCCATACGAAAATCCCATTCCCCTGCTCTCTTCCCAATAATGATCTTTGAAATCCATGTCCGGCTGATATTCGGGAGTATACACTCCCCCATGATGGAACCTGATGCCACTCCCCCACCGGTCGTTGGTCACCACTTTGTCCTTAACCGGGCTTTCATTATACAGCCAGGCTAAAAATTCTCTGCTTTTCCATAAAGTGTCCGAAGCATCCCAACCACCGTCTGTCCAGAAAACATCAGGCTGGTACTTATTGATCAGTTCTTTCATTTGCGGCCACATGTGATCTGATACATACTTCGGCCTGTTGTGCAACCATAACGGGTTATACCATTCGTACAATGAATAGTACATGCCCGCATGCACCGAAGTTTTCCTGATTGCCGCGAACAGGTCGCCAAGAAGGTCCCGGTGCGGCCCCGTATCCATAGCATTCCATGGAAATCCCCAATCCCTGCTGGCCTCTTCGCTGGGCCAGTTTGCAAACCCGTCGTGGTGCTTTGAAGTGAGCACTACATATTTTGCCCCGGATGATTCGATCAGCTTTGCCCACTCATCGGGATTATACAATTCAGCTTTAAACTGATCTGCAAAAGTATAATAGCTGATATTGTTGTACTTGTTTTTGTGGTAGGCCACTGTTGCACTATCGCCACTCATAAGGGCATGCTGGTACCATTCAGCATAATTTCCTTTTTTGCAATAGGCGGGCACAGAATAAACCCCCCAATGAATGAAGATGCCAAATTTGGCGTCTTTGAACCACTGCGGCAAAGGCCTTGTATCGAGCGATGGCCAGGTGGGCTTGTAGTTTTGTGCAGTGGCTACCGAAGAAAAAAATACACAAAGAATGAACAAGAAATTTTTTTTCATTTTGACTGTTTGTTTATATAAATATATTTTAGCCTGAGAAGCTGTCTAAAAAGAAATTTCAAGAATTTGATACAACAGCGGTCCAACTTTTCCAAAGCATGTAATTGATGATAAATCGGATGACCCTGTATGATCTTTGGAAAAGCTTAAGCCTGCCGGTTGTTCCAATATTCTTTTTTAGGCAGCTTCTTAGCAATTGCAACATCTTTTTCAAAGTTGCTTTGGCTAAAAGTATTGATTTTTTTGTTTAAATGCAGTTATGGATAAGCTGGCTGGTAGCTCAACATTAACATTTCTTCAACCCCTGCTTGTGCAATTCGCTATATTTTGCATCGTTATCTGTTACAAATAGTTAACTTCGTATGGTATATATGGCGTACTCGATTGACCATTTTGAATCGCAAAAAAACACGAAAGCATCGCTGTACACGCTGGGTATTTGCACAGCGCTTGTTCTACTTTTTGTTTTTATCACCTGGACCTTACCCGCCCCTCCGGTATCGTTGCAGGAGGACGGCATTGAAGTGAACCTTGGCAATAGCGACCAGGGGCTGGGCACCAATCAGCCCTATTTGCCAGGCAAGCCTTCGGCAGAAGACAAGCAAAAATATACGCCCCCAAAAACTGCTGCAGTTGAAAAACAGGCTGTGAAAGAGGTGGAAACGGATGACAACAACAAGGAAGAAGCACCTGTAGTAAAAAGGCCTCCCGTTACAAAACCTGAAGCTACTAAGATTATCCAAAAAGACATTACCCCAAAAGTTGTTAAGGCAACACCAAAGCCGGCTGAAAACCCTGCTCCGCCCAAGCCGAGGCCCAAAGCAGTTTTCAATGGGGTTAACGGCACAGGCAATGGGGGCAATGATGCAGACAGCTATAAAGCCGGGGGCAACCAGGGCATTGCCGGTGGCCGAGGCGATCAGGGCAGGCCCGGCGGGAACCCTAACTCAGATAATTATACCGGAAATGGCGGGACAGGCCATTCCGGTGTCACCATTTCAAAAGGCTTGCAAGGGAGAAAGATCGTGGGCACGCCTTCATTCACTGACGATTTTAATGAAAATGCAAAAGTTGCTGTTGATGTGCATGTGGATGCCGGCGGAAATGTTACCAGTGCCGATTACCAGTTGAGAGGCTCTACTACTTCCGAAGGCAGTATGGTTGCTATTGCGCTACGCAAAGCAAAACAAATAAAATTCAATGCCGGCGGAAGCGAATCGGTGGGCACCCTTATTTTCAATTTTAAAGTGCACGATTAGCCAATCCTTTTTTAGGGGCACCAACCTGTAACCTGTTCGCGTGCGTGAGGGTTACTTTAAGATTCAATTGCCAGCCTTGGCCAGAGAGAGGGCATCGGGTCTTCTTATCATTAAAAAAATCTTGCATTTTCATGGTCATCCAGCAGTTGCTTGGCTGCAGAATAGTCAAAAACATCTTCACGGTTAAAAATAACCTGTCGCAACAAGTCATGGATGGTGACCACCCCCACAAACATGCCTTTGTCAAAAGCGAGCAGGTACCGTGCTTTGCGGGTATTCATCAGGTTCATGCAATATTCAACCGTATCGTTTAATTCAACAAAAGGGAAATCGGTCGACATTGCTTCCTTTACCGGCGTGTTGGCACTTGAACGCCCTTTCAATATCAGGTTGCGGGCATAATCTCTTTCTGAAAAAATCCCTTTGAACTCATGCTCATCCATTACAATGAGGTAGCTGAGGTTTACTGAATTGAGCACGCTCAGTGCATCAATAACCATTGTGCCAGGTTCAATAACATTAAAAGCCTTAGCCTTGCTTTCGATAAGGTCCTTAACTGTTTTCATGTATCTATTTTGAGTTTAAAGATAATTTTCTTTTGTTTTCCAGGCACTGATTTTAATCAAACATAAGAACAGCAAAATACCAATCTTTTTTTGCTCCGATCAAACAGCACTTAACATTTTTTATATGGCACCACGCATAGAAGCCAGTATGATCCCTGCTGCGACAGATGCATTTAAAGATTCGGCATACCCGTTTTTAGGGATGGTTATTTTTCGTTCTGCCAATTCAAATAATTCTTTATGTATGCCCTTTGATTCATTGCCAATCAAAATGAAAGCTTCATTGGGTTTTTTTATCATGAATAAATTTTCACCGTCTAATGCTGTTGCATAAACGGGGATCGCAGCATGCGCCTGGACAAAATTTTTCAAATCTTCGTATTGCACATTCACTCGGGCAATGCTTCCCATGGATGACTGAACGACTTTGGTGTTGAACGCATCAACACTGTCTGTGCTGCAAATAATATTTTCAATACCAAACCAATCGGCTGTTCGTATCATTGTCCCTAAATTGCCGGGGTCCTGGATGCAGTCCAGCATCAGTGATATCTTTCCCGTCCAATTTTTTTTTTTGAAAAAAGGCTTTTTAAAAATGCCCAGCACCTGGTTTGGCGCTTGCAGGAACGATATTCTTTCCAGTTCGTTTTCGTTTACAACAATGGGCTGGCCTTCAATGGCAGCTGTTGATTTACGGTATTCATCCGCCCAGGTTTGCAGGGCATACAGGCGGAGGAGCGCAGTATTTTCGGCATGCAACAGTTCGTTAATTATTTTTGGCCCTTCAGCAACAAATACAGCTTCTTTATCCCGAACTTTTTTCTGGCTTAAACTTTGAATATATTTGACCTGTGATTTTACAAGCATCACATTTATTTACAATTCATTAAAAACATTTTATTGGAAGACCTGATCCGATAAAGAACCGCAATCCCGATTATGCTATCTGGCCGGCAAGTTACTGTATCTTTCTTCAAACCAGCAATTGTGCTGACCATGGCAATGACAGCGTTCTTTTTTTCATGCGTGGCCCCAAAGAAGGGACAGCATCCAAAAAACAAGCCTTTTGTATTCAAAACACTGATAAAAGTTGAAGGTAATTTGCAGGCCAGCGAAAAACAAGACCTGGCTTTGCGGCTCGCTAACCAACTTGACGACAGTCTTCGGTCCAGGACGGTTACTGCATTTAGGATCTGGCCCCCGCCTTTCATTTACAAAAAGCTTCCTTACCCTCCGGTTTTTGACACAGCAAATGTAACGCGGTCGAACAATTTTATGATTGCTCTTCTGAATTCGGTAGGCTATTATAATCCATCTATTAAAGACGCAATAAAAATAGATACGGTAGTGCACAAAAAGGGCAATCGTGAAAAAAAATATTTTGAGTACCGCACTACTGTAACTTTCAAAGTTAACCCTGGAAAAAGCCTCAAGCTTGATTCCATTGCCTATGACCTGAAGTCGCCGGCATTACAGAAGCTTGCGCTCGAGAACAGAAAAAATTCTTTCCTGAAAAAGGGAAGGCCTTTTTCGAAGCAGCTCGTATCATCAGAGCTGGAAAGGCTGATCACCCTGTTCCGAAACAATGGCTATTATAAATTTTCGATAAAAGACATTTACGCAGAACGGGACACGGTGCTTTCGGCCCTGATCGATCCAACACTTGACCCATTTCAACAAGCACAATTATTGGAGGACTTGAGGAAAAAGAGAGAAAACCCGACCATTAACGTAGCTATAAAACAAAGGCCCCCGCAGGATTCCATCGAATTGAAAAAATATTATATCGACAGCATTACGGTGTATCCGGATTTGCCTTTGATAGAAGATACCACGGCAAATATTAAGCCCGATACTTCAACCCGGGGAGAAATATCGGTCATATCGAGAACTAATAAATTCAGGGAACAAGCCATTTACCGAAACCTGCCTATTCATCCGGGAAACCTTTACAGCCTGGACAATTATTATAAAACGCTCAACATTTTTGGCAACCAAATGGGCGCCTGGCAAAGAGCTGTGCTTGATTTTTCCGGATCTCCAAAATCCGACTCTTTATTAAATGCTGCTTTGAGGTTATATCCTGCCAAAAAACAAACACTTGGCGCTGCACTGGAAGCCAGTTATAACACAAACGATATTCTGACCGCTACCAATTTATTCGGGCTGGGAGGAAATATTTCCCTTCGCAACAGGAATGCCTTCAGAAGTTCAATACAGACCAATACCAGTTTACATGCAGGAGTTGAATTCGGGGCTGATTTTATTCAAACCACACAATCTTCCTTTTCACATTCTGTTTCATTGCCTCAATCTCCTTCTTTCTGGTGGTTTAAAAATGCAGACAGCAGGCGCACCATCTTAAATTTAAATGCTTCTTATACAGACAGGAAAAGCTTTTTCAGCCTTAGCTCCATTGAATCATCTTTAGGATGGGAATGGGTTACTCAAAACAGGTCTTACATTTTAAGGCCGATCAACATAGAATATAATTACCTTGTTCAGATCGGCGATAGCCTCGAGCACCTTTTCCAGGCAGTGCCCTCATTAAGGCTGGCATTTAAAACCGGGCTTGTAGTAAGCCGACAATTTATTTACAATTCATCTAATGCCTATGGGCGCATTTCTGACCGATGGGGGCTGAATACCGATTTCCTGCGAATGACTGCTGAAGAAAGCGGGACACTATTAGGGTTTTTCAAAGGCTTCAATAACGGGCCATTGCTTCGTTTCATAAAAGGGGATATTGAATACAGGCACCATGTTGATTTTAAAAAAACCCAATGGGCTGTCCGAGGCTATATTGGCTACGGGCTTGAATATGGCAACGGCAAAGGCACTTTACAAACGCTTCCTTTTTATAAAGCATTTTTTGCAGGCGGGCCGAACAGCATGCGTGGCTGGCAAGTGAGGCAATTGGGCCTTGGGTCATCTTATTATTATGACACCAGCGGCGTTGACAAATTTGGCGACGTAAAAATTGAAGCCAATGCTGAATACAGGTTCAATATTGCTACCATATTCGGGTTTAAGTTAAAAAGCGCATTGTATATCGATGCTGGCAATATCTGGAACAGGAACATTCCTGATACAACACAATCGGTGATCCAGCGCCTTAAAGGCTCTGACTTTGCATTCAACAGGTTTTATAAAGAATTTGCTGTTGATATTGGAACGGGCCTCAGGATGGATTTTGATTATTTTGTGATCAGGTTCGACTGGGCTTATATTATAAGAGACCCCCGCAGGATAGATTATCCAAACCGATGGTTTTATAATATGCAACTGAAGGAAGGCCAGTTCCAGCTTGGTATTGGTTATCCTTTTTAATGTCAAAGTTGCAAATGCATTTTTCATGCAGCAAATCCCACTCTTCCGATATTTAAGCGCCCCGCTCTAATTTTCTCATAATAAATCGCTCGGCTTCTTCCATGGTCAATGCTTGTTGCAGGGAAAATTCACCGATTCTAGTGCGGCACAACCTGCTCAGGTAAGCTCCGCATCCCAGCGCATTGCCGAAATCGTTTGCCAAACTACGTATATAGGTTCCCGTTGAACATACTGTGCGGAAGGAAAGCAAAGGCAATTCAATGGCTGTGATCTCAAATTCTTTAATGCTGATTTTCCGTGCTTCCAGTTTGATTTCTTTTCCCTGCCTGGCAAGTTCATAAGCCCGTTTGCCGTCTTTTTTAATTGCAGAATGGATTGGCGGGGCCTGTAAAATTTCGCCACTAAATTGCTTAATGGCATTGTCGATTGCTTCCTTGCCGATGGCAGAACAATCTTTAAAATTTTCAGGCTTGCTTTCCAGATCGTAGGTAGGAGTTGTTGCCCCTAGTGTAAATGTGCCTGTATATTCTTTTTCTGATGCCATAAATTCATTGATCCGTTTAGTGAACTTTCCCGTGCAAACAATCAATAAGCCTGTTGCAAGTGGATCAAGCGTGCCGGCATGCCCAACTTTTTTTGTTTTGACAAGGCTTCGGATCTTTCTTATTACATCAAAGGAAGTCCAGTAAAGCGGCTTGTTGATCAGTAAAACTTCTCCTTGTTCAAAAGGGTTCATTCGTTTGCGGTTTGCCATTTATAGTTCTGTGGATGTAAATTACATGATGCAAATTAAACAGCAGCAATGTTGCAGATGAAACACTTTTTTAGCCTGGAACAAATGTTCAAGCCTCATGTAGGCGCCAATGAAAACAATAAATTAAATTGCCTGTCTTGCTTTTATCTCCAGGTATTTATTTACCACATTCACTGTAAGGTTTTGTGGGGCGGTGAGCACAGTTGCCACGCCATGTTTCTGAAGCTCTTTTACGATCAGTCTTTTTTCGTGCTCAAATTTTTCAGCAATCGTTTTCATGTATATGCCTTCGACATCTTTAGCCTGGGAAGCGGTCAATTCTTTCAGGCCGGTATTTTCAAAAAAAACAACCAATAGCAAGTGGCTTTTTGCAATGGCTTTGATGTAAGGCAATTGCCGCTGCAAAGCGCTCATCGACTCGAAATTGGTAAATAAAACGACCAGGCTCCTTTGTGTAATGCGCATGCGCAACAGCGCAAACAGTTTTTCATAATCTGCATCCGGGAATTTCGTCTGTTCATTGTACAGCATTTCAAGAATGCCAGTCATTTGTTTGGCTTTTCTTCCTGCCGGCAAGAAACCGCCAACCTGATTTGAAAATGTAATAAGCCCGGCTTTATCTTGCTTGATCAGCGCAACACTTAACAAAATCAAAGCGGCATTTATTGAATAGTCCAATAAGGTTAGGCCATCAAAAGGCATTTTCATTGACCTGCTTTTATCAATGATGCAATATACCAGTTGGCTTCTTTCGTCAGTATAATTGTTTACCATCAACTGCGCTTTGCGCGCAGTAGCCTTCCAGTTTATACTGCGTATATCATCTCCTAACACATACTCTTTGATTTGCTCAAACTCAAGGCTGTGGCCTATCTTTCGCATTTTTTTGCTCCCTGCTTCCATCAGGTTCCTGGAATGTGCAAGCAATTCATATTTCTTTAATAAAAAAAAGGAGGGCATTACCTTGACCGTTGCCTTTGCATTGATTATTTTTCTTCTTACTACTAAGTTAATAGGGCTTTTGATGAAAATATTGATGTTGCAAAAAAGGTATTCGCCTCTTTCCGTTGGCCGCAACTGATAGGCCAGGGCTCGTTCTTCACCAGTCTTTAATGTAGTGCTTAATAAAAAATTGCGCATCTGGAATTGTGCCGGCACTTCATCAACAATTGAAATACTTGTGGTGAAAGAACAATTGTTCCTGATCAGGATGTTAATATTATTGTGATCGCCATTGCTAAACCGGTCTGGCAACAAGCGTTCTGCCTTAACCGGTTGTTCCCTAAAAAAAAGAATGATGTAGTCAAGCAAAGCAAAGACGAGAAATGTAAATAGTGCGAGTATAGAAACATTGAATAAAAAAGGCAAACCGTAGGACAGGATGAACAAAACAATGATTGCCACGAAAAACAAATAGAACCTGTAGCTGAAAAAAAGGGACTTATAAAATCGCTTTAGCATGCTGTTCGGATTTATGCGCTATTGGCCTGGTGCCGGTACTGGCAATTTGCTTGCAGGGAGCTATGTAAGCCCTTGCCCGGGCTTCTGCCTATCTTGGTATTTCGATTGATTGAACAATTTCATTAATGACCTGATCGGCTGTTGCCCCATCCATTTCTTTTTCGGGTGTTAGTTCAATCCTGTGCCGGAGCACTGGAAGCACAACGTTCACAATATCGTCTGGAATTACAAAATCACGGCTATGCATAGCCGCAATAGCCTTCGATGCATTTAAAATACCAATAGAAGCCCGTGGTGAAGCTCCCAGGTAAATTGATTTATGATTGCGCGTAGTGGCTACTATTGATGTAATGAAATGAATAAGCTTTTCTTCTACATGTAGCCCCCTCACCTGCAAGCGGAGCGAACTGATCAGATCGGCATTGAGCACTGGTTGCACTTCCCTGATCATATTCTGCAGGCTCATGTTGTGGTGATGGCTTACGATCCTGAATTCTTCTTCAATCGTCGGATAATTCACATTGATCTTGAACAGAAAGCGGTCAAGCTGGGCCTCAGGCAAATGATAAGTGCCTTCCTGCTCAATCGGGTTTTGTGTAGCCACTACCATAAAAGGCGATTGCAACGGGAAGGTCTGCCCGTCTATAGTTATTTGTCTTTCTTCCATTACTTCGAACAATGCGGCCTGCGTTTTTGCCGGTGCCCTGTTAATTTCATCAATCAGTACAATATTGCTGAAAACAGGCCCATGCTTGAACTGGAAATTGTTTTGTCCGGGGTTGAAAATGGATGTGCCAATCACATCGCTTGGCATCAGGTCGGGAGTAAATTGTATGCGCGAAAAACCAATTGAAATGGTTTTGCTGAGCAATTTCGCGGTAAGCGTTTTGGCCACCCCAGGAACCCCTTCTATCAAAATGTGGCCATCAGCAAGGATCCCTGCCAACAGCAACTCTATCATTTGTTCCTGGCCTACTATCACTTTGCCTATCTCGCTCTTGAGCTGCGCAACGCTTTGTTGCAATTGTGCCAAATCCGTTCTTTGCCCGAATAAATTTTCTTCCATGTTATGTTTGTTTATAAAATTCTTCAACCTTCTGATTGAACCCAATCAGTTCTTCGTCAGAAAGAGATTGCTTTTGTTGTATCATTTTGATGAGTTCAACAAGGTCTGCTGCCAAATCCTTCTTAAGCCCGCTCTTATAGGAGAGCTGCTCCACAAAATTTTTATCGAGATTGGATGTCGGCAAACTATATCTGGCTCGCACATTGCTCAGGAAATGCGCGGTCATTTTATGTGCAAGGTCCAGGTTGTTTCTCTGTTGGTAATAAAGCCTGCCAACTGTCTTCACAAAATCGAGCGAACTGTTACGAAGTGGAGCTATGTCAGGTATCATTTGTTGCCTTCGTTTAGATTCAAATACGTAAATAATCAGGAAAAGCAAAAACAGCAACCAAAAAGCCCAACGGAACGAGGGATTGCTGAGCAGAAATTGAAGTGGCGAAAAATCGTTGTCATTGTTCCGGAAAAAATCTCCCCAAACCAAGACCTTTATGTTTTCCGGCAGGTAGGAAAATGAATCATCATAATACTCTTTATTGTTTTTGTGCAGCAGGAAAAAGTTAGTAAATGCAAATGGCTCCAGGTGCAACAACAGGCTTCCGCCGTTTTTATAATTTATTTTAATAAAGTTTGCTTTACCATTTTTGTTCCTCCCCAATATCCTTACGTAGTTTGTGTCAAATGTATTGAAGTAGTTATTATAAGCATAACCCGGGTATTCAAATGTATCTTCTTCGCCGGTTGCGGGGCGATAAACAGAAGCAACCAGGGTGTCATTAAAGCCGAAAAGCCCATATTGCCCGTCTCTTACACTAAATGAATCGAGGAATTTTTTGCTGAAACTGAAAGCAGAGATGAATACCTGGTCTCCTTCATTAATCAGGTTGAAGACCGTGTTGATCTCTTCATCAGTAGGGTCAACTCTTGGTGTTATTGCGATCAATGCCACATTCCCCTTGTTGCTATTTATTTTCCACCAATAATTGCTCAATGATTTTGAAGAGGCGTCATTGCCTGCGTTGATCATTTCGGCTTCAGGAAAAAGGTAATGTAAGTTCTGGTACGCATAATAAGTACCGTATGGTATTTTGTCGTTCTTCCATAAAGTAACTCTTTTGTTCAGTTTTTTTTCATGGCCAAGATTGCAGCCAGCAACTAAAACCAGCAAAAACAATAGCCAATGGAGGTTATATGGTCTTAATTTGCTCATTTTTTTAACAAAGAATAAAATTGCTCAAAGTTTTGCCGTATAGCAATCGCTTGTGGCTCGCTGATGTCAAAACCCCCGTACCACGCACATTCGTAAATATTAGAGAGGTGCCGGAAATCTTTCCCGAATCTTGTATCGCCCAGTTGAAAAGCATATTCATGATTTGTGGATTGCGCATGAAATCGGATAAGCTTGCTTTCGTCAAGCAGCTTTAATGTTTTCAGGTGCATGTACCTGATGGCAAGGCGATAATTTTTGGCCTGTAACGATTCAAGAATTTTTTCATCAATGTCTTCTTTGCTTAAATGGTGCTCATCGGCTCCTGCTACATTTAATTTTTTTGGCTCAGAATAAAAAAGGTATAGTTTATTGTCTACAACAATCCTGTAAAAAGCAAATATCAAAATAGCGAAAATCAGGATATAAGCAAAAAGGCGTGCTCCTTTGCTCGTAACAAGCCCCAGGAAATAATCCCAAAACCCCTTATCATATTTTACCGGCTTCTTTTTCAGGTAGCCGGGGTCGTTCGCATATTCAAATTCCCTGCTGTTTTTTAGTTTGTTTGCTACTGAATCAGGAACCATGCGAAGTGAAAATTTGTTAAGCGGCTCAATGGTATTCATAGCGGAAGTGCCGGCAACAACGCTATCCTGAACTTGTTCTGGCTCGCTGCCGCCAGTGCTTGCTGAATCGGGCAATGTGCCGGTTTGTGCAAAGGCATTATTTAATAACAGGGCAGTAAGCAGCAGCGATAATGCAAATGGTTTGAAGGGTTTTGTTTTTGTATTATGGAATAGCATGTGCATAGAAAGGCGGTTCAATGGTTTTGGGTTTATGACAAGGAAGCTGCATTCAGTTTTTTTTGTAAGCGAATGGGATATATTACAAAATACCAGGTAATAAATGAAAGCGATGTTATTAGAATGAAAATGCTGAGCCAGGCAGGCATCGTTGAATACCGGGTAACAAAGCCCTCCAAAAAAGCGGCGCACACGAAAATGGGCACAAGGCCAATCATCATTTTAAGCCCATCTTTTGCCCCCCTTTTTAAAGACAAAAGCCGGTTGTGAGTGCCTGGAAAAAGAATGCTGTTGCCCAGCACCAATCCGGCGGCACCGGCAATGATAATTGAAGATATCTCAAGCGTTCCATGTACCCATATCACGAGCACCGATTTCCAGCCCAGGCCTTTGGAGAAAAAATAATACTGAAAAGCGCCAAGCATCACCCCATTCGTGAAGAGTAGCCACAGGGTGCCGATGGAAACGATAAAACCTGCAACAAAAATCAAAAAAGAGACTCTCACATTGTTCAAGGCTATGGACAGGAACATCGCCACCTGGTTGTCGCTCTTATATACTCCGAAAGGATCGCCTTTTGCAATGTTTTCCTCAGTCATTTCTACGTACCTGTCGCCCAGTACGCCCCTCACAAAACTTTCATCATGCGCGGCAGAAAATGCGGCAATCATTGCGAAGGCCACAAATATGAGAAATGAATATAAAATTTCGCGATGATATTTTCTCACAACAATCGGAAGTTCGGTTTTCCAGAAGCGGAGGATGCGGGACGATTCTTCTTTTTTATTCTTATAAATGCCCAGGTAAAACCTGGAAGCAAGCCCATTCAAATATTGCGTTACCCTGCTGTGCGGGTAAAAAGTTTTGGCATAGCCCAGGTCATCCACAAGCTCAGTGAACTCGCCGGCTAATTCGTCCGGATCAGTAGCCCCATCATATTGATACTTCTTCCATTTCTCGAGGTTCTTCCTGATAAATAGTCCTTCGCGCATGTTTTTTTATTGTGGCTTTGGCAGGCTGATTTTTAAAAAACAAAAAAAATAATATTACTGATAAAAATACTGAATTAAGAGTTAGGAATTTAATACCTGTTTTCTTTTATTTTGTGGCATTAAAATGAACAAACGCTAAAAGATTGTTATGTCTCTCGTAAAATTAGATACAGGGTTCAATATTGAAATTGATTTTCCCATCACGCCCTTTCACAAGCGCCTTTTTGCCTGGGCAATTGACCTTGTCGTAATGTTTGCTTATATGTGGATTGTTCAAAAACTGCTTGGTTTACTGTATAGCGGGCCTTCTCTTGTGCCAACCATCATTGCGGTCATTGCCCAGGTACCTGTGCTATTTTACCATCTTGTTTCCGAAGTGGCAATGAACGGGCAAAGTATAGGAAAAAAAGCCATGAATATCCAGGTGATAGCGCTTGACGGCGGCCAGCCCTCCATCAGCCAATACCTCATCAGGTGGATGTTCCGCTCTATTGATTTCCCTGTTATCGTTTTTGCTGCTGTTGTTACCGGGCAATTGCCCTGGTGGTGCATGGCATTTCTTTTTTCAGGTATTGGCTGTGTGATCATCACGGAACATTCCCAACGCGTGGGCGATCTGGTAGCCGGCACTATTATTATAGATAAAAAGAACCGCACCTCATGGCAGGATACGGTTTTTACAGAGCTGGAAAGCAGCTACCAGCCAATGTTCCCACAGGTGATGCTGTTGAGCGATAAAGATGTGAACACATTGAAAAGCATTATCGGGTCAGTAAAAAAAAGCAGGAACTTTGATCTTTCCATGCGCATTGCAGAGCGCATCAAATCGAAGCTGGGCATACATAGCGACCTGGATTCGCTCGATTTTTTAGAAACACTTTTGAAGGATTATAACTATTATACCATCGCATAATCACCTTGCAAAAAATGCTGCCACCAAAATAACGAATATGATTTCGAAGGCAAAGAGAGAAAGGCCAACGATGGTGAGTATCCCAATAAATTTATAAAAAGATTTCAGGGCGCCGAACGATTTGCTGAGAATGGCCTGTTCATTATTGGCCAGGGCTGTTTGCCGTTTTGTTGAGAACCTGAACAAATAAAGACAGGGAAAAAAATAAATAGCGGCAGCTATTGATCGTTTGTGAAAGATAAGCTGAAGGTTCAGCGTCAATTTGCAATTCAAATAAACCTCCCGAAGCATTATTGGTCTCCATGATAAAACATTTAGGGGGTTTCTAATGACCAATATTGGTTAGGGCCTGCCCAACGAAGCGAACATGGCAAAAAGGATCACCAGCGCAACAATAATAAGGCAAATCAAAAGGATGATGCCAAGTATTTTAAAATAAGTCTTAAGGCTGCTTAATCCTGTATTTAATTTTACCTGGTCGATGCCTGATAAGCCTTGCTTCGCATCAACCGCAAACTTGTACAGGAAATAATTAATAGCCGTGCCAATAATGGCAGTAACCAAAGCACTGGCAACTATACTGCCCCTGGCCATTGAACCCACTACATCGGCATCATTGCCTGTAACAAAACCTGCTTTTGTTTTACCCAAAAAGGCAACGATCAATGCAATGCCATAACCAATAAAAGCGCAAATGGCAGATATTTTCGCCCATAAGGAGATTGACCGCAATTGTTCGCGGGCATTATCATCAAAGCTGATTTTAAAAATATTATCGAGCTGATTTTGATTTTCCATAAAAAAAAATTTAAACCCTGAACAAACTGGAGAGATTGCCCAACAAGGACAGTATGGCAAAAACACCAGCGATGACAAAATAAATTCTCAAAGCCCCTAGGCCGCTGTTGAACATTTCCTGGCTTTGGGTTTCGATCCCCTTTCTTACCAGGGCGGAAAAGCGGTAAAGCAAATAAACCATAAAGCCTATAACGGCCAGCATCGCTATAGCAATAAAAACCAGTATGCCTGCAACTGCTCCGAACCCTGGTACCATGCCCACAAAAAGCCTGGTAATAATGCTGCTTGCAAAAATCAGGGCCAGCAACATTATAGCAACAGCAACAAACCCAACAATCGAAAGGAACCTTGTCCAGCGGGCAGTTTCTTTTAAAATATTGCCAGCGTCATAATCTACATTGAGGCTGGCTAATGAATCGTTAGCATTTTCTTCCATAAGCAATTAGTTTAGTTATCGCAACCTAACAAAATTTTTTGAGACCATGAAGTATTTTTTTAGCTGTGCGATAGCATGAAATAAAGCCTCAATATGCACGTGCAAACAAAACTCTTTGAGAGCTGGGCTTGCCGGTCAGGATGCAATTGCCTGCTTCAGCAGGGTTGTTCAGTGGGATACATCGGATGGTGGCCTTTGTCTTCTCTTTGATTTTTTCTTCGGTTGCTGAGGTGCCATCCCAGTGGGCAGAAATGAATCCTCCTTTTTCGTCGAGCAGCTGTTCGAACTCATCCCATGAATCGGCCTTGCTAATATGGCTGTTCCGGTAGGAAAGCGCTTTGTTGTAAATGCTTTGTTGGATGTCGTCGAGCAATTTTACAATTTTTTCTGCCAGCCCGTCCATGCCCATGTTCGTTTTTTCCTTGGTGTCTCTCCTGGCTACTTCGGCACTGTTGTTTTCAAGGTCGCGCAGGCCAAGCGCAATGCGAACTGGCACTCCTTTCATTTCATATTCTGCA
>JAFEAJ010000037.1 GCA_018266455.1 Bacteroidota bacterium | reverse complement strand
GCTGTATGTGATCAACAAAAAGAACCCCCGCTTCAAACAAAGGCAGGGATAGCTTGGGCCTGTTGTTTGTAGTTCAGTAATTCGATATGCAAGGGCAATCCTAAATTGGAACATTACAAACAACAAACCATAAACAAATAACCAAATAAAACTATAAACTTAAAATATGGCGCGTATTGCCGGAGTAGATTTACCAAAAAATAAAAGAGGCGAAATTGGCCTTACCTATATATATGGCATCGGCGTATCTACAGCCCGGTACATATTGGACAAAGCGGGTATCGGCTATGACAAAAAGGTGAGCCAATGGAACGATGATGAGCTGAATGCCATCCGTAACATCATTACCAATGAATTCAAAGTAGAAGGGGCTCTTCGTTCCGAAGTGCAGATGAGCATCAAACGCTTGCTGGATATTGCCTGTTATCGTGGCTTGCGCCATCGCAAGGGATTGCCCGTCCGCGGACAACGTACCCGCACGAATAGCCGCACACGCAAAGGAAAACGCAAAACTGTGGCGGGTAAAAAGAAAGTAGCGGCTAAGAAGTAGTTCAATTATTTCTGATTTGACGATGACTGGTCCTTACATTATATCAGGCAACGATAAATCAGGCACCATACAAAAAAAATCATGGCAAAAGCACAAGCACCAAGCCCTAAAGCAGCGGCAAAAAAAAGAGTGGTAAAGGTTGATGCGTATGGGGATGCCCATATCAACGCCACCTTCAATAACATTATCATCAGCATTACCAATAAGCATGGCCAGGTAATCTCAGCAAGCAGTGCAGGCAAAATGGGTTTCAAAGGATCGAAGAAAAATACACCCTATGCAGCTCAAATGGCCGCCGCCGATGCTGCAAAAGTAGCTGTAGACGCTGGTTTGAAGAGAGTGGATGTGTTCGTGAAAGGGCCAGGCTCTGGCCGTGAGGGCGCTATAAGGTCGTTAGCCAATTCCGGAATTGAAGTAGTAATGATCAAAGATGTAACGCCGCTTCCCCACAATGGTTGCAGGCCTCCTAAGAAAAGAAGGGTTTAGCATTATTCCTGATTGAGGCGCCGAGAGGGCT
This sequence comes from Bacteroidota bacterium, assembly GCA_018266455.1. Lineage (GTDB taxonomy): Bacteria > Bacteroidota > Bacteroidia > Chitinophagales > Chitinophagaceae > Puia. The sequence goes on along the minus strand of JAFEAJ010000037.1, from coordinate 22,937 downwards.
GATGATGCGCTCAAAAAAGCCTTTAAACCAGGAATCACAAAATAAAAAGGGCTTTTCATTGATTTTAGATTTTTACTGATGAAATAGCCGTCATTAAAAAATCAAAAAAAGAAAATAACACTATGGCACGATACACGGGCCCCAAAACGAGGATCAGTCGTATTTTTGGCGAACCAATTCTCGGCAACGGAAAGTATCTTACAAAAAACAGCAACCCTCCAGGACAGCACGGGCCAACACGCAAGCGCAAAACATTAGGCGAATACGCAGTTCAGCTTAAAGAAAAGCAAAAAGCAAAGTACACTTATGGCGTGCTGGAGCGCCAGTTCCGTAAAACTTTTGATGAAGCTAACCGCCGAAAAGGCGTAACCGGCGAAAACCTGATTAAATTGTTAGAAGCCCGTTTAGATAATACCGTTTTCCGTTTGGGGATAGCCCCTTCAAGACCGGCTGCACGCCAGTTGGTTGCTCATAAACATATTACTGTGAATGGCGAAGTGTCGAATGTCCCTTCTTTATCTTTGAAGCCAGGCGATGTGATCGGGCTGAAAGAATCATCACAGGCCAATACAGGCATTACCAGTGCCATCAAAGGAAAGAACCCTAAACACAACTGGCTCGATTGGAACGAGGCTGAGTTCTCTGGTACTTTTATAGCTTATCCAGAGCGCGAAAGCATACCCGAAAACATTAAGGAGCAGTTGATCGTTGAGCTTTACAGCAAGTAACAAATCAGATGTGCAGGCATCGTGATTGTGCAAATTTTAAATAGAGTAGTTCTTCATCGTAAATCGCAAATTTAAATATGGCCATTTTAAATTTTCAGAAACCAGACAAAATCATACTTCAAAAAGCAACGGATTTTGAAGCACAGTTTGAATTTCGCCCGTTGGAGCCAGGATATGGCGTAACAATAGGAAATGCTTTGCGCAGGGTCCTTTTGAATTCGCTGGAAGGTTACGCTATTGTGGGCGTAAAAATTGAAGGCGCCGACCATGAGTTTGCCACATTGAAAGGTGTTACAGAAGATGTGGTCGAAATTATCCTGAACCTTAAACAGGTTCGCTTCAAGAAAAAGATTGAACATGAAGCAGGCCAGGAAAAAATAATTTTGAGCCTGAAGAACAGGACAGAGTTCACTGCAGGAACGATTGGGGAAGCTACTTCTACTTTTGAGGTAATGAACCCCCATCAATTGATTTGCACAATGGATTCTTCTGCTAAACTGGATATTGAAATAACTATCGGCAAAGGGCGTGGCTACGTTTCCGGCGAAGACAATAAGCCCAAAGATGCCCCCTTTGGATATATCCCCACCGATTCAATTTTCACTCCAATAAAAAACGTAAAATATTCTGTAGAGAACACCCGCGTTGAGCAGCGAACTGACTTCGAAAAACTGATCATGGAAGTTGCTACAGATGGTACGATCCACCCCGAAGAAGCAGTGAAACAGGCTTCAAGGATTTTGATCCAGCATTTGATGATCATTACTGATGAGAACATAACCTTCGACAATAAAGATGAAAAGAAGGAAGATCTAGTAGACGAACAGACATTGCAATTGCGAAAAGTGCTGAAAACGCCATTGGAAGACCTTGACCTGTCAGTCCGAGCTTTCAATTGCCTGAAAGCTGCTAAGATAAACAGCTTAAGCGAATTGGTTACTTACGAACAAGAAGACCTGATGAAATTTCGCAACTTCGGGCAAAAGTCATTGGCTGAAATTGAACAGGTACTGAATGAAAGAGGACTGCATTTTGGAATGGACCTGGGCAAGCTAAAAATTGAAGATGAGTAAACTCAAGTAGTCGATTTGATATCATCACCTGGTCATCAGATTAACGAATTGTCAAATTAAATCAAGTAGGCAGCAATTCCTGACACGGTGCTGCCGGTATAAAAACAAAAGTCATGCGTCACGGAGATAAAATCAAAAACCTTAGCAGGACAGCTTCGCACCGCAAAGCGTTGCTAAGCAACCTGGCCTCTCAGCTCATCACCCATAAAAGAGTAGTCACTACCCTCGCAAAAGCTAAGGCATTAAGAGTATATGCGGAACCGCTTATTACAAAAGCAAAAGAAAATACTACCCACCAACGCCGTGTAGTATTTAGTTACCTGCAGGACAAAGATGCAGTGACCGAGCTTTTCTCAAATGTTTCGCAAAAAGTAGCGGGGCGGCCTGGTGGCTATACCCGTATTATTAAGCTGGGAACACGAGTAGGCGACAATGCCGAAACCGCATTAATTGAGCTGGTGGATTTTAATGAAGCCTACGGAAAAGGGAAAGGTGAAACCAAAGAAGCTGCCAGGAAAACCCGACGTGGAAGCGGGCGTAAAAAAACTGCTGATGCAGAAGTTGAAACCGCTGAACCTGGTGCAGAAGCAAGTGCCGAAAAAACAAAAGCAGATGAAAAAAGAAGCTAAATAACAATTATACGATTTATTAGTATATAAAAAAGCCCCGCTGTTTGCGGGGCTTTTTTAAAAGCACCCCTGCAGGGTTGCTATGCAATGTGAAAAAATAATAACAACTACCAAGCTGTAATTTCTTTTCTTTGCAAAACTTTTCAAATACATGTCTTCAACAACCCCACAAAAACGCGCCATTCTTCTTCTTGCTGATGGCACAGTTCATTATGGCAAAGGTTTTGGGAAAACCGGAACAACTTCCGGCGAAATTTGCTTCAACACCGGTATGACCGGTTATCAGGAAGTGTTTACCGATCCGAGTTATTTTGGGCAGGTACTTATTATGAACAGTGTACATATAGGCAATTATGGGGTCATGGATGCCGATGTGGAGTCAGGGAGCGTAAAAATAAAAGGATTGATTGGAAGGAACCTGGAAGACCAATTTTCGCGCAAAATGGCGAAAGGCTCCCTCCAGGATTACCTTGAAGCCAACCATATCGTTTGTATCGAAAATGTAGATACGCGTGCATTGGTAACACATGTGCGCACAAAAGGCGCAATGAATTGTATTATATCCTCAGAAACTACCGATATTGAAAAACTGAAACAGGAACTGGCTAAGGCCCCATCAATGGATGGGCTTGAACTGGCTTCCGCAGTCAGCACCAGTGAAGCATACGAATTAGGCGATCCAAAATCTGATATAAAGATTGCAGCGATTGATTACGGGATAAAGAAACATATTTTGCAGTGCATGGTTGAACGTGGGGCACATGTAAAAGTTTTCCCGGCAAAGACCAGCTTTGAAAAGTTGAAGGCTTTTCATGCAAATGGTTATTTCCTGTCCAATGGCCCGGGCGACCCAGCACCGATGGATTATGGCATATCTTTAGTAAAAGAAATTTTAAAAGAAAAAAAACCTTTATTTGGCATTTGCCTCGGCCACCAATTATTAGCGCTTGCGAATAATATCCCTACCTTTAAAATGCACCATGGCCATCGCGGGCTGAACCACCCCGTTAGAAATATGGTTACCGGAAAATGTGAGGTCACCACGCAAAACCACGGTTTCGGCATCGACCCCGAAGCAGTAAGAAAAGCCGGGCACATAGAAATTACGCACGTTAACCTTAATGATGGTTCCATCGAAGGGATCAGGATGAAAAACCTACCCGCTTTTTCAGTGCAGTACCATCCTGAAAGCACACCAGGGCCGCATGACAGCCGGTATTTGTTCGATGAGTTTATTGAGATGATCAGGAATAACTAAAAAGTAAAAAGCAGAAAATATCCGCAGTGCAAAGCAAGTTGTTTTTTGATACCTATTTTTCCCTTTTACTATTAGCACCATGAAAATTGCAATCATTAACGGGCCCAATCTTAACCTGCTGGGCAAGCGCGAGCCTGAAATATATGGCAGCGAAACGTTCGAGCATTACCTCGATGGGCTGAAACGAAAGCACCCTGCTGTTGAATTCAGCTATTTTCAGAGCAATGTAGAGGGAGAGCTGATCAATGAATTGCAAAGAGCAGGTTTTAGTTATACCGGAATAATTTTTAATCCCGGCGGTTATACGCATACTTCAGTAGCTATCGGCGATGCCATTGCAGGAATTAAAGCACCGGTAATTGAAGTGCATATCTCGAATGTGCATGCCCGTGAAGAGTTCCGGAAAATATCGCATATATCTGCAAAATGCAGGGGTACCATTTCGGGGCTTGGCTTAAAAGGATATGAATTGGCACTGGGATTCTTTTTATAAGGCTTACCATTGCCCACAGCAAGTTATTGTACCGCTCTTTGATCTATGTCTCATAAAAACACCCTCATCATCAATGCGAACCCAGTGTCCTGCTTTGGCTCCGCAGTGCGCATCAGGATGTGCAGCCCGTTGGGCTCCCATATTTTGAACACCTCCCCTTTTTTCCGTTTTGCGATTTCTTTTTCGATGTCTGGCATAAGAACGCCCCTTGCTACCCATCCAATATCGCCGCCCGTGGCGCTCTCGCCCCCCATGGAATAAGCACTGGCCATCCGGTCGAAAGAAGACGAGCCATTGTTGATTTTTTGAATAATGGAGCTCCCCAGCGAATCAATAAATTTCCGCCTGAATAAGGAAGTATCAATGAATATCTGGCTTACCCGATAAAATATATTTGGCGATTTTGCCAACACCTGCACAAAAAATCTTTGGCCACCCTGTGTGTAAGGCCCGTATACTTTTTTAATTTTTCCATGATAAGCGAGGCTATCAGCCAGGCTATGGTAAAAGCCGATGCGGGTAACCACTATGGTATCAATCTTAAACCTTTTCTTCAGCACCTGTTTTGCATACAAAGGAGGGTTGGGCGTTTTTTCAAGCTCGGTCTTCATTTGCGCAACCGACATTTTCTGAGCATAAGCAGCAAGCGCCCAAAAAAAGAGGGGCAATATTATACAAAATTTCTTCATTGATCAATTCGGTAAAGCCTCATATTAAATAATCCGCAATAATAAATGCTTTATCTGAGAGAAATGAATTTTTATTTCATGAAGGGGAAAACCCATTTTATTTAGTTCTTTTAATTGACCCCAGTTTTCACTGAAGCAATATTGCAGGCTAAAAATATTGCTGTAGCAATTGGGATGCATGATGTACATTTGCAATTAATAAATTTTGTTATTGGCAGGCCAGCCATTCAAGGCCTGGTGCCATCATAAACTGGAACGATTTTCGTTTAGTAATAGATAACATAAAGCTGTTGTTATGCGATTATTCTTCTTCCTTTTGCTCCTTACTTCTGTTGAAACCTATTCACAGTGCAAAACTTATAAGCTTAATGACAATAGAGACACCCTCAATTGCATTGATCAGAAAAACCTGAAACAGGGCAAATGGGTGGTACACCATGATGATTTGCGTGGCGAACCCGGCTTCGAAGAAGAAGGCCTGTTCAAAGACGACCGCAAAGAAGGAGCCTGGAGGTTGTATGACCTTAGCGGCGACCTGGTTGGCATTGAACAATACAAGTGGGGAAATAAAGACGGCATTAACCGCTACTTTACCAGGACCGGCGATCTCATTCGTGAAGAAAGCTGGAAAGCCCTGAACCCAGATAAGCTTTATGACACAGTTGAAGTAGAAGATATCGATCACCTTGATCAGTATAAAACAGTAATAGTAAAAAATGAAGGGGTTGGCCTGAAACACGGCGAATGGAAATATTATGACCCCGCGACAGGCATGATTTTTAAAACAGAAACATATACGCTCGGGAAACTCGAAAAGCCCAAAACCGCTGAAAAAACAATCGTGCTGAATGATTCAACAAAGACCGCAGCCAAACCTAAAGAAGTAAGGGACTTTGAAAAAAAGAACAGCGGAAAAAAGAAAGTAAAATATGTGGATGGCTCAGTGAATTACTGAACGGCCAATAACAATTTTTAATTTTTTTACGCTGACAGCATTATCTATAGCAAAACCCCCGAAGGCCTTTTATCAGGTTCCCTTCAGGGGCTTTATATAAATCCGGGAAATGTTTATCAGAATGCTTTCTTATTTTTTTCCTCAGCTTTTTGCATAGGGTTATTGTTTTGAGGGAAGCTGCGCATCATCATTTGTTTTGATTTGAACACCTGGAACCTGCTCTCGGTTTTAATGGCAGGCCAGCTGTTGTTGCTTTCATCAATATCGGCTGTTTCGCGGTTAGGGTCCAACCTGATGGAGGCTACTTCTTTGTCTTTCATAAACACTTTGGTAACATGGCCCTCATCCTTGCGCCAGATTTGTGCAGGGATGCGCTCTACTTCTTTTGTCCCGTCTTTATATGTCCATTCAATAATGATGGGCATTACCATTCCGCCTTTGTTCGTGAACTGCAGTTCATAAAATTGTTTGCCGGCTACTTTATTTTTGGTGGCTTCGTCCATCGGCTCATCGTAGCGGCTAATATGCTGTTCAAATTTTGATGTGTCGTAAGGAATAATACCTCGGTCGTATTTCCAATAAAAATCTCTTAGCGCCGTGTCTGCATCAACAGCAAAAGTGATGTTCTTGTCGTCCCGGTTGCGCTCTTTGGAAACATCTTCAGGAAATTTGCTTTGCATGGGCTTATCAATATTCCTCATGACCGTCGTGTCCACTTTTGCCACAGGGTGCTCAAAATCTGGCACAAAATGTTTTACGCTGTCGAGAGAAATGTCTACTGGTTCAATCCCGTAAAACCATCCGCGCCAGAACCAGTCGAGGTTTTCAGCGCTCGCATCATTCATAGTCCGGAAGAAATCTGCTGGCGTTGGGTGTTTGAATGCCCATCGCCTTGCGTATTCTTTGAAGGCATAATCAAAAAGATCGCGGCCCATGATCGTTTCCCTGAGTATGTTCAGCCCGGTCGCCGGTTTGGTATAAGCATTGGGGCCAAAGCGAACTATATTTTCCGAATTGGTCATAATGGGTTCCAGTTCGTTCTTGGGCAATTTCATGTAATCAACAATAGCCCATGCCGGCCCTTTGCCCCGAACCGGGAATTTATTATCAAACATTTCTTCCGTAAGGTATTCAACAAAAGAGTTGATGCCTTCATCCATCCAGGTCCACTGGCGCTCATCGCTGTTCACGATCATCGGGAAAAAGTTATGGCCAACTTCGTGGATCACTACGCCCAGCATGCCATATTTTGTAGCCTCGCTGTAAGTGCCGTCTTTTTCTGCCCTTCCATAGTTAAAGCAAATCATCGGGTATTCCATACCGTTAGCTGCTTCCACGCTTTGGGCAACGGGATAAGGGTAAGGGATACTGAAATGAGAATAGGTTTTAATGGTGTGGGCAACTACCTTGGTCGAAAACTTGCTGTATATAGGGTAGGCTTCTTTTCCATAATAGCTCATGCACATCACTTTTTTTCCTTCCACGTAAGCCGGCATAGCATCCCACACAAACCTGCGGCAGGATGTCCATGCAAAATCGCGCACATTGATGGCTTTGAACACCCATGTTTTTTTTTGTTTGCTCTTTGTTTTTTCTGCTGCTTTCGCTTCATCCAGCGTTACTATTTGCAATGGCTCTTTTGCTGTCTGCGCTTTTTGCCAACGCGCAAACTGGGTGGGCGTAAGCACCTGCTGATAGTTCTGGCATTGGCCCGTTGCACCCACAACATGGTCTGAAGGAACAGTCATCTCAACTTTAAAATCGCCGAAAGTAAGTGCAAATTCGCCCCGGCCGGTAAACTGGTTGTTCTGCCATCCCTGGAAATCGCTGTACACACAAAGCCTGGGGTACCACTGTGTCATCGTGAACAGGTAATTGCCATCTTCAGGAAAATACTCATACCCGCCACGGCCAAAGGCTTTCATGCGGTCGGTGATGGGATAATACCAGTCAATTTTGAAAATAAATTTTTGGCCGGGCTTTAAAACTGCAGGCAGTTCCACACGCATCATGGTCTTGTTGATGGTGTATCGCAACGGTTTGCCAAGGGCATCGGTAATTTTCACGATGTGGTCGCCATAATCATTTTCGCTGTGAGCTAGCTGGTCCACAATATTGTCGCTTTCTACCGAATTCATGGAGCTTTCATTCTGATAGTTGGCATTGTTTTTTGAGCTGTGCTCATTTTCGTCCAATTGCAGCCATAAATAGAATAGCTGGTCGGGCGAATTGTTAGAATAAGTGATGGTCTCACTTCCTGTCAGCACCTGTTTGTCTTCATCAAGGCTGCATTTAATATCATAATCGCATTTTTGCTGCCAGTATTTCGGCCCCGGGGCGCCGCTGGCAGTGCGATATTCATTTGGCGTAGGCAATATGGTGCCCAGCGCCTCAAATTTATTTCCGTGATTTGATGTGTTCTGCCCAAATGAATATACTGAGCAGAAGGATAGCAAAAGAAAAAATAAACGTCTCATGATGTGCAGTTTGTTTTATAAAGGAAACCTGTCAAAGGCCATTTTTAAAGATGAAATAAGTATCAGCACCGAGGCGATCCGTACCCACCAAAACCTTTTTACGCTGATCATTTGCACGAAGATAAATGAAATTGCAAGCACAACAGCCACCACCAGCAATTGGGCGGCTTCAATGCCTAAATTGAAAGCGAGCAAATGTTCAACCAACCCTTCCTTGCCTTCAAGGCTCAAAAAAGTGCTGGCATAGGCGAGGCCATGTATAAGGCCAAAAAACAAAGCAAAAAAATAAATTAAAGGAAGCTTAGACGGGTGCTCAACGGTTTGCAGCTTCTGCAACAAATTATTTAACGCAGTAGCCACAATGGTGATGGGTATCAGGAATTCGATCCACTTAGTAGAAAAATGAACAAGCCCCAATGCGCTCAGTGCCAGTGTAGCGGAATGCCCGATAGTAAAAGCAGTTACCAGCACAACCACCTTTTTCCAATCCTTCACTAAATAGCGCAGGCAAAGAGCAGACACAAATAAAATATGATCGAGTGCTTCCCATGTAAGAATATGTTGGGTGCCGAGCTGGAAATAAAGGCTGAAATCCTGCATAATAATCTGGAAAGATCTTTTTGGATTTAATTATTAACAATTTTTGTTTTGGCAAAGCCTAAGCCAGCAGAACCTATAAAACTATAAATCCAAATTTATTCAGACTTTTGCAGTACCAAAATTTATTTTTTAAATGGCAACAAGATTGTTTAAATGGTTGAGCTTTTCTTTATTTCTCGTAACAGGCAAAGACGGTGAAAGCAAAGCCCCAAGCATGCACCCTTTGTATATTACAGTTACTGAAATCAACCACAATGCGCAGGACAAGGACCTTGAAATAAGCTGCAAAATTTTTACTAATGATTTTGAAGCTGCCCTCGAGAAAGCCTACCACACAAAAGTTGATTTATCAGACCCGAAAATAAAACCTGCGATGGACAAGCTGGTTGGTGATTATATCCCAAAACATTTTCGGATAAAAGTTGACGGCAAAGCTGTTGTTATGGAATTTATAGGCACTGAAAAACAAACAGATGCCACCTGGGCCTATTTCCAGGTGAACAATGTGCCTTCAGTAAAAAGGCTTGATATTATGAACAATCTTTTATACGAAGCTTTTGATGGCCAGATTGGGATCATGCATGTAACGGTAATGGGAAACCGAAAAAGCATTAAAATCTCCAACCCTGAAGCTAATGCCGGTTTTGAGTTTTGAATTTTTCCAAAGTTTTAAAAGACAGATGACCCCAAACAAACCAATGCTGCATGCCTTCCATGAATTATGCAGTAAAGTCTCGTTGTCCTTAACGCCACCAACAGGCCACATACTAATAGCGCATCAATGCCTGATGTTTTCCATAGCTGCACGATCGTGCTTGTACCTGAAAACAAAAGGAAAAACAAGCCCTAAGACCAACGCATAAGCCGAGAAAGTGAACCAGATGTGTTGCCAGTGGCGCACGCCATTGGTGGTAAAATAATCAACCACTCTTCCGCTGAAGAAACCTCCAATATAAGCGCCCAGCCCATTGGTCATGAGCATGAACAGGCCCTGGGCGCTTGCCCTGATTTTTATGTCGGCTTCTTTTTCTACAAACAACGATCCGGAGATATTAAAAAAGTCAAATGCCATTCCGTAAACAATCATTGAAAGCACCAGCAATATAAGCCCGTTTCCGGGGTTGCCAAGTCCAAAAAGGCCAAAACGGAATACCCATGCAAAAATGCTCATCAGCATTACCTGTTTTATGCCAAATTTTTTCAGGAAAAAATGAATTGTAAGGATAAAAAGGGTTTCTGAAACCTGGGAAATGGATATCAGGATATTTGGGTGTTTTACGCCAAAAGCCGTGGGATAAGTATTTTTGAAATCCTGTAAGAAAGTAGTGCCGAAAGTGTTGGTGATCTGCAACGCGGCGCCAAGCAGCATAGCGAAAACAAAAAAGATAAGCATCTTTTTCTTCCTCAAGAGCACAAAAGCATCAAGCCCCAAAGACGAAGAAACTGAACGCTTCTCCTGTGACTTTGCTGGTGGGCATTTAGGCATAGTAAACGCGTATATGCCCAAGAACAATCCTGAAGCTGCGCTGATATGAAGTTGCAAGGGGCTGATTGCCCACCCAAATAAATCCACCATCCACATGGCACATATAAAACCAACCGTGCCCCACACCCTGATGGGCGGAAAATCTTTCACCACATTGAAACCCCTTCCATCCAACACGATATAGCTTACCGTATTGTTTAAAGCAATCGTCGGCATAAAGAACATTGAGTTCAGCAACATCACCCAATACATCGTATCCGGGTTTGTTACTTTCGCTGCCGTGAATAGCAATATTGCGCCAATAATATGGCACAAGCCCAGCACACGCTCAGCATTTACCCACCTGTCCGCTACAATTCCCATTAACGCTGGCATAAACAATGAAGCAAGCCCCATCGTTCCATATATGCTGCCTACTTCCGTACCGTTAAATTTCAGGGTAACGATCATATATGCGCCAAGCGAAATCAGCCAGGAGCCCCAAACAAAAAACTCAAGAAAGTTCATAAGGACAAGCCTAAACTTAATATTCATGTGCAGTTGATTGTGGATTAATTTTTAGATTTGGAAGGTAGGAAATGATTTTGGATTTCAGATTTCAGGATGAGCGATTTCCGGGTTATGCCGGATAAGCCCCATACAATCCAAATTTTATCTACCCATAATCATCAGGCCCCAAATCAGAAATCAGCCCTTCCCGCATTATCTTTGTGAAATGAAAAGCATAAAAAAATCCATTGAAGAAATTATACAGAGCGTGAAGCATAAACCGCTTCAGCAGATAGGAGAAAAAGTTTTAAATGAACAAAGGATTACCGAAGAAGACGGAACAATGCTTTTTGAACAGGCTTCCCTTCCTTATGTCGGTGCATTAGCAAATTTTGTTCGGGAGCGCTTACATGGGAACAAAACCTATTTCAACAGGAATTTTCATATTGAGCCAACCAATGTTTGTGTTTTCTCGTGTGCGTTTTGTGCTTATTCCCGCCTGTATGCGCACAGGGAAGAGGGATGGGAACTAAGCGAAGACGAAATCATGCGCATTATTAAAAGTTATGATGGCAGGCCAGTTACCGAAGTGCATATTGTCGGGGGCGTTCATCCCAAACTGAATATGGATTTTTTTGCCGGGCTGATGAGAAAAATAAAAGCCCACAGGCCTGGCCTGCACATTAAAGGTTATACCGCGGTGGAACTGGATTACATGTTCCGCAAAGCTAAAGTTTCGGTTGAAGAAGGGCTGCGCATTTTGCATGAAGCAGGGCTGGATTCATTGCCAGGTGGCGGGGCTGAAATTTTTCATCCTGAAATTCGCGAACAGATCTGTGCAGACAAAGTTGATGCAGAGGGCTGGCTCAAAATTCATGCGGAAGCGCATAAAATGGGCATGCACACCAATGCAACCATGCTGTTTGGCCATATTGAAAAACACTGGCACCGCATCGACCACATGGAAAGGCTGAGGAAATTACAAGATCAAACACATGGGTTCAATACTTTCATTCCCCTGAAATTTCGCAATAAGAATAATGACATGAGCCATGTTCCGGAAAGCAGTATTGCAGAAGATATGAAACTGTACGCGGTAGCAAGATTATATATGGATAATTTTCCGCACCTGAAAGCTTACTGGCCAATGCTGGGCCGGCAAAATGCACAGCTTGCATTATCATTTGGGGTGAATGACCTGGACGGCACCATCGATGACTCCACAAAAATATATTCGATGGCTGGCAGTGAAGAGCAGCACCCTTCCCTTTCAACAGCACAATTGGTTTCATTGATAAAACAGGCAGGCCGTGAGCCTGTTGAAAGAGATACCTTGTACAACGAGATCATGAATTACAAGGATATTGATTTGGCAGAAATTGAATTAAGCCCAATTTCTAATTAACGAATTTTATTTATGGCCTCATTTAACCTGCACTTAAAACCTGCAATCGCATTTTTGCTATTCAATTTGTTTCTTTTTATAGGCTATCCCCAAACAGCACCAGGCCTTTCATTTAAAATCATTCCGCTGGGCGTAAAGGGCGGGGCTGATGAAAGCAATTTGTCATCTTACTTGGTCGCACCAATAGGTTCGGATCAGCACATTTGCCTTGATGCCGGCACTCTTTATGCGGGCATACAAAAAACAATTGCCACAGGAGTGTTAAAAGGCAACGCAACATATATACTAAGAAATAACGTTAAGGCCTACCTAATTTCTCATCCGCACCTCGACCATGTTGCGGGGTTAATCATTAATTCTCCGGATGACACTTCAAAAAATATTTATGCCCTCCCTTTTTGCATTGATGTGCTCAAGAACAATTATTTTACCTGGAAAAGCTGGGCCAATTTTGCCAATGAAGGCGATAAACCAACCTTAAATAAGTACACATATATTGCTCTTGATACTGCCAAAGAAACCCCAATTGAAAATACAAGGATGTATGTGCGCCCCTTTTTGCTAAGCCATTCCTATCCATACAAAAGCACAGCTTTCCTGATCAGGCACAATGAATCTTATCTTTTATACTTAGGCGATACAGGGGCTGATGAAGTTGAAAACACAAATAATATTTCACTATTGTGGCAGCATGTTGCGCCTTTGGTACAATCAAAAAAATTAAAAGGCATTTTTATAGAAACATCATTCCCCAATGAGCAGCCTGCGAAACAGCTTTATGGCCACCTGACCCCTGCCCTGTTAATGGAAGAAATGTCTGACCTCGGCAAATACACAGGAAAAAATGCGCTTAAAAATTTCCCGGTGCTGATCACCCATATAAAACCATCAGCAACCGGGGCAGAAAATAAAATCAGGCTGCAACTGTTAAAAGAGAATACCCTTCACCTCAAGCTCATTTTTCCGCAACAGGCTGTTGCGCTTAAACTTTAAACGTTCGATATTGTGCCTTCTCGTTTTTTTACAACCTTAAAAAGCCATTACGCAACCAGGGGCTTACAAGCAATTACTTCCTTTGAAGCAGCATTTTCGATAGCTACAAAGCCCTCAATGGGAACTGCCGAAATGAAAAAATAAAAAACCACGCTTGCTCTTAGTTTTGATTTTACCGTCCTTAATATTTTATTGGATGCAATCTTACTTCCTCTAATTTTGTACAAAATTCTGCACATGAAAAAATTTGTATTATCATTAGCTATTCTTTCTTTTTGTTATCTGCAATCGAGCGCACAACAGATCAAAACACCGGCGCCTTCGCCCCCCCAGTTTGTAAAACAGGATTTCGGACTTTCCTCTATTGAGCTTTCCTATTCGCGACCTGGCGTTAAAGGCCGCTCTGTGTTTGGAGACCTCGTGCCTTATGGCAAGGTATGGCGCACCGGTGCAAACTCAGCCACTACCATTACATTCGGCGATGATGTAATTATCGGCGATAAAAAAATTCCCGCAGGCAAATACGGGCTGCTTACCATTCCCGGCGCCCAGGAATGGACCATCATCATCACAAAACAATTAGATGTAACCAGCCCGGCTGCATACAAGCAGGACCAGGACGTGGTGCGCCTTACGGCAAGAGCCGATGATCTCCCCTTCCCTATTGAAAATTTCACTATCCTTTTCTCCAATGTAACAGCCAATAGTTGCGACCTTCAATTGGTGTGGGACAGGACCGTAGTGTCATTCCCGATAAAAACGGAAATTGATTCAAAAATTATGGCTCAAATTGATGAAGCCATGAATAAAGACAACAAGCCTTATTTTGCCGCCGCAATGTATTATCTTGATAATGGCAGGGATTTGAACAAAGCGCTGGAATGGTTCAACAAAGCAACAGAACAGAGCCCAACAGCATTTTTTATATTTTACCAGAAAGCAAAGTGCCTGGCAAAGCTTGGCAAAAAGCAAGACGCCATTGCCGTTGCCCAAAAATCAATGCAACTGGCTAAAGATGCAAAAAACGATGACTACGTAGCATTGAACGAAAAGCTGATCGCTTCTTTAAGATAAAATTGATGCACAATTGCCTGGCAGGTTTACCATATCTGTCAGGCTTTTTCTTTTTAACAGTTTCATTAACCGCAAAAAAAAATCTGGCAAGGTTGTTGGAAATCCAGTGATGTGGGCAAGCTTATTTTTTCACCGCTAAAATAATTTTTTATGAACACAAAAGGAACGATAGCTGCTGTGCTTGCCGCTGCTGCGGCAGGCGTTGTTGCCGGAATATTGATTGCGCCGGCAAAAGGAAGCGAAACCAGGCAAAAAATTGCAGATACGGCTGAAAACCTGAAAAGAAAATTGCGCAACCTCAGGAAAAGCACAAACGACGAGCTCAATGACCTGCATGATATTTTTGAGCATGAAGTGAGCGGGCTGAAAGATGATGTGCGCGAAAAAGTTCTTCGCCTGATCGAAGCCAGCAAAAAAAGCTACAACAACGTGAAAGATGAAGCAATGTCGAACTGATTTCAATTACCCAATAAAGGCGGGCGGTTATTGCCCGCTTTTATTGTATACTGGCTTCAGCAAAACCAAATTCAAAGCCCAGCTCAGCAAAACCACCCCAACGGCTCCCACAACGTTCAGCCATAGAAAACTCAGGTTCACTATTCCTTTTTGGTTCAGCACATGAATGGCAATAACTAACAGTTCAATAATAACAGCGCTTATGAAAACAGCGTTGCCGCTGATTTTCTTCATATAAAATGCAACCAGGAAAACGCCCAGGATCACCCCATAAAATAACGACCCGAGCACATTCACCGCTTCAATAAGGCTGTTGCCGATATTATAGGCAAGCTGAGCAACAATCACACAAAAAATCCCCCACAGCAACGTATACCATTTGGAAAGCACATATTCTTTTTCGGGAGACAGTTCTTTTTTTGAAAACCGCTTATGAAAATCCACAATGGTAGCCGATGCAAGCGAGTTGAGCGCAGCAGCAATGGATCCCCATGCCGCTAAGAAAATTACTGCAATCAATAAGCCCACCAATCCTTTGGGCAAATAATCCACCACAAACCTCAGGAAAATATAATTGGTATCATTCGAATCGCCATTTACTTCTTTATCATTTAACCAGCGTTTAATGGTCCCCCTCATTGACTCTTTCCTATTTTCTACCGATTGCAATATTGATTGCGCTTCTTTGTAACCATCACTGTTTTTGCCAACAGTAGCAATCAGGCCCATCTCCTTCATTTTCAAAATTTCGGTTTTGTCATATTCATCCTTCAATAAAGAGAGGGAATCTTTATACTTTGAATTTTCTAAAACCTTAAGCTGCGATTGATTAAAGAAAACGGGTTCTTTATGGTATTTATAAAATGCAAACACCAATACGCCTAAAAGCAAAATCAAAAACTGCATCGGCACTTTTACCAGGCCATTCATTAATAATCCCAGCCTGCTTTCGCTTTCAGATTTTGCAGTGAGGTACCTGCCTACCTGCGACTGGTCTGTGCCGAAATAAGAGAGGGCAAGGAAAAACCCGCCTATAACGCCGCTCAATAAATTATACCTGTCGTTCCAACTGAAACCATTTTCTTTAAATCCTGTTGTGATCACATTTAATTTACCGGCTTTGCCTCCCACATGAAGCGCATCGAAAAACCCAACATCCTGAGGCAATAAATGAACAACCATGTACCCTGCCATAAACATGCCTGCAAAAACAACAATGAGCTGCAGTTGCTGTGTATATGCTACCGCCTTTGCCCCGCCGGTAACAGTGTACACAACCAGCAAGCCGCCCATAAAAACATTCGTCCACAGAATATCCCACCCCAGCAAAGAAGACAAAATGATAGATGGCGCCGAAATGCTGATGCCGGTAGACAGGCCGCGCTGCACCAAAAACAAAAATGAAGTGAGCGTTCTTGTTTTTACATCAAATCTTTTTTCCAGGAATTCATAAGCCGTATAAATTTTCAGGCGGCGGAACACCGGGACAAATGTGATGCAAAGCACCACCATCGCAATTGGCAGGCCAAAATAATATTGAACGAAGCGCATGCCATCAGTATAAGCCTGCCCGGGCGCAGATAAAAATGTTACTGCGCTTGCCTGTGTGCCCATGATGCTCAGCAGCACGATGTACCAGGGCACGGACCTGTCGCCGAGAAAATAACCATCAAGGTTTTTACTGGTGCGGCTTTTAAAAAGGCCGTACACAATAATGCCCACAAGCGTTACTACAAGCACTATCCAATCGGGCCTGCTCATGAAAAATGTTTGGTAAAAAAATCAAGGAAGATAATGAGGACAATAAGGAATCCAATCACCAGCGCATACCAGTAATTCCAGTTTTTGAACAACGGTACTTTTTCTTCATCTTTAGTATCCATACTATGTTTTCAAGTTTGCAGTTTTCATAGAATATTACCTCTGTAATTTTTATTGACAAAAGCCAGTCAAGGCAACTAAACCGCTGTTCCCGCAATGGCTATCTCCTCTTTCTCCCCTTTGCCAGAAACGCCAATAGCAATCCCATCCCCAGGCCAATCAATAAGCCAACAGTTACCCTTTTCAAAAACCTTCCCAAAACAAGCCCGATAATGATCGTCAGTATAATAGCTAAATCCCTTCTGTCTTTCATTCTTTTTAAATGATGCGTTATAAATTCAATCAGGCCCAGGCCTTGCAGGTTTCAAAATCCTTTTTTCCTGTTCAGCGCAATAATATTCGCCAATAACCTGTATGCGCCAGGCACGCCCGCAGGCAATTCACGGAAAAAGACAAGCCCGGTGTACACAAATTTCCCTTTGCCATAATCACCAATAATAAGGCTGGTATTGCGTTCTGGTTCACCGGGATCATGCATCGAAAATATGGTCGTGTATTTCGCGTCAGGGTCTCCGGCAAAATAAATCCCACGTTCCTGCACCCAGCCTTCAAAATCTTTTTTTGTGATCTTATTGGGATAATTCAACACCTGGTGATCGGGATTTAAAAATTTCACTTCTGCGTCTTCATCAGTTACCCTGGTGTTTGATATGCTGAACGGATAAGGCCCAAACCTGACTTTATTGTTGCCGATATTGTTTTGCCTGTTGTACTGCACAATAAGATTGCCTCCCTTGCTTATATAATCCATCAGCACGTCATATTTGTCATTTAGCCAGGAATGCACATCATAAGCGCGAACGCCTGTGAGTATCGCGTCGAACTGCTGCAAGTTTCCCGGCACAATGTCTTTTTCTTTCAGTATTGCCACATCATAGCCCATCTGCTGCAATGCAGCGGGCACTTTATCCCCTGCGCCTTCAATATACCCGATATGCCTGCCTTCTGTTTTCAGGTCAGCAACGACAAATTTTATTTTAGCATTTAAAAAATAATCAATACGTGGGATATGTTCATAAGAAATGGTTTTGAGCTCTTTTGCATTTTGCATCTTGCCATTTTCATCAAACGCAAGGTTTGCCACCAGCGCTCTTTGCGCTGTGCTTACAGGTTTGGCATGATAATCATATACCAGGTTATGCATTATGCCTGCCTGCTTTACCTGTATGCCGTCGGTATTTTCTAATACAATTTTTGGTTCACTGTTTTTTTCATCATGTCTTATTATTTCGGCTTCAAAAGGTTTCTCCTCGCCATCTGCAAAAAGCAACAGCTCGGGAACAATTTTAGCAGTAAGCGGAGGGATAACGGTTAATGGCTCATAAGTGTCCCCGCGAACAGGGTCGGTAAACCGGTATTGAACAGGTTTGCTGAAAACAAAATCCTGCCCGTAAATATTTAAGCTGAATTGCGCTTCATAAGCCGGTTCGTTTTGGGCATCGCCAATTTTCGTTTGATCGTTGACGTTATAAGACCCTTGCGACATTTCTTCCCGGAGCCAGTAGGGATCTGTGACCGGCTTATTTTCGGAAACCAGGGTTGTTGCGCTGAAGCTGTAATTTTCATTCGGCTCAAGATGTTTGCGCCATAAGGTGTCAAAGCCATTGGCCATTATACGATTTGCCATTACGTCTGCCCCGGTCCTGTCTATAACAGCAAAATTGATTTTAAGAGGGTCGCCCTGTACGGCATACCCGCTGTTCACTGTTGCTTCCATCCAAAGGCCGCTGCATGCCTCAATAAGCTGTTGGGTTTCTTTCAATTTTTGTTTTTTCCAATAGCCCTCTTTTAGGTTTAATAATGTTTTGTATAGCTCCACCAAGCCGGCAACTGATTTTGCAGGATTCGAAAGAGAGTAATTCTTAATGAGCTCTTCAACCATTGACTGAATTTTTCCACCTCCTTCAACCCTGCCCCATGTAGCGTCCACATCATCCATAATATCATTCGAAGGAAGCGAGCCTTCAACAGGGCTGAAATATTCGGTAAGCGCTCCGCGCACTCTTGTCAATGCAGCGCCCTGGCTTTTGTGCTGCGTACGGCTTTCAGCAGCAATCTCTCCATAACTTTTCCCGATTACGGGGTTATATACGCCCACATCCAGTTTCAACTGATTGGCAGAAGTGGTATTCAGCCCCCCGAAATTGAAGGTGTTCCATAATAATCTTTTAGCCTGCCAGGGCTTTACTCCATATTTGAATTGCTCGGGAAAACGGTTAGGGTCAGCCGCTGCCATAAAGGCTTCATGAGCAAGCACCGAAGAAGCGGAATGGTGCCCATGCCCGGCGCGGCTGTCCTCAGGAAAACGAGTGATGATCACATCAGGCTGAAACTTCCTGATCACCCAAACCACATCGCTCAATATTTTTTCTTTGCCCCAGGTCTTTAAAGTTTCGCCTGTTGACTTTGAAAACCCGAAATCGAATGCACGGGTAAAAAATTGTTCGGCGCCGTCAATTCTCCTGGCAGCAAGCATTTCCTGTGTGCGGATCAGCCCCAGCTCTATCCCCTGCTCATCGCCAATCAGGTTCTGGCCGCCATCGCCACGCGTCATAGACAAATAGGCTGTGCGGTACAACCTGTCTTTTGACAAATATGCGATCAGCCTGGAATTTTCATCATCTGGATGAGCTGCCACATACAGCACTGAGCCAAGCACATTCAGTTTCTTTAGCCGAAGAAATAATTCAGCAGATGTGAAAGATGGAGGCGCCTGGGCAAGAGAGAAAAAAATTAAAAAAGAAAAATTAAAAAGAAAAAAGAGTTTTTTCATCAACAAAAATTTTGATTTTGTTTTATACTGAGCAAAAACCAAAAACAAATTTTACGAGTGATTTGTTTGATATCCGTAAAACCAAGAGGAACACCGGCATTAAGCTAATATTATTCTCCAACCATAAATACCGCATTGCAAAAAAGCAGTTTCCCGTTTTCCCAAAAGCTGCGGAACAACGGGTCGTCTGCGAGGTAAACAATTTGCCCCCGGCCTAATCCCTGAACACCGAATATAAGCCCGTCTTTGAGCTTTTCTTTTGCTTTGCTGCCCGCAAAACCGCTCACATAATTGTCTTTTTTAATAACCCCAACATTCCATCCGTCGCCTTTCAGGAACCCATACACATTGTCATCGAGCTTTAAAGTGTAATAATAATCAGGATAGCCAAAGGCCAGCGGGTGGGAATTATCCAGCTCAACTTTATAAATGGCGCCGGGAGTGCTTTCTGACAGGTCATCCCGTTCCCTGTTCTCATAACGGCGCAGCAATGAGTAATCATTTTTATTGTCGCCTTCTTTTTTATCCTCTGTATTTTTTTCTTTAATGCCCCAATCGCTTTTCGACAGTTGCTGAACGGCATTTTGCAAAGCGATCAATTTGCCCCCTTGCGAAATCCAGTCTTTCAATTGTTCTGCCTCATTTTTATTATCGAACAATTTATAATAGCCGTCTGGCATAATGAGCACATCATAATTTTTCAGCGAAACCCTGCCGAAATCATCCGTGCTGATCAATGAAACCGGGTAATCCAGTTGCTGGTCGAAGAAGTGCCATACCTCGCCAGCTTCATTTGAGCTGACACCGCTGCCCGTGAGCATGGCTACTTTTAATTTATGGATGAGATGGATGCGGTCGCTGCCAAAATCATGGCCCTTTTCAACAAGCCCCGACTGGACAGGCAACAGTTCTACTTTTGCTTTTTGCGCTTCATCGCGGATAACTGAGTAAAAATCTTTCTGAAAAGAACCGTTGCTGGTGAGCATAATAATGAGCGTGCCTTTTTCAAAATGCTGGCTGCCCGATTGAAAAGCCTGTTCAGCATAGCGCACTTTCATCCCTTTTTTCAGCAGGCCTGCCAGGAAGCAGGCGCTGTTCAGCCCCGTCCATCTTACCGCATAGGCATAAGCTGTAGCAGGGATATCATAAGTTATTGCAGGAACAGGGGCATTGGTGCTGGTGCCGCTGACATAGCTATTCAGGCCATAAGCTTTCAGGCCATAAGCAAATGGCACTGACCATGCGGTAATATCATAAGTATCGGAATCGCTGATCTTTGAGTTCCTTTCAAACAATACTTTTATGAGATTAGATTTTGGCTGGTCCATATTGATTGCAATATCTCCGGGTTCTGCCTTGAAGGGTTCTGTCTTTCCCGTTAAGTAATTGAACCCTGTAAAATTTCCAGAAGATATATATCCCCACTCGATCAAATTTTTGTCGAGCAGGCTTTTCAGTCTTTCCGATTTATCAGTGAGCGGGTCGGTTTTAATAAGAAATGATTTATACTCGCCATAAGGTTTTGTTCTCGCGTTATCAAAATATTTTTTGTACTCATCGATCACCTTAGCTGCATTCAGCGCAGTTATTTCGATCGTTGACATGCCGGTGGTGAAATGGTGCATCAAACGGTCGGCCAGCGTCAGGGTATCGCCCGATCTGGTAGTGATGGCGAGCCCGGCCCTTATCCCGCCCTGTTCAAAGGTCATGCCTATTGCGCCACTATAAATCGGGTAGGTATCACCGTAGCTCGGGTAAAAAAGGTCGAACCGTTCTTTAGTAAAGAACAGCCATTCATGCTGGTCAAAATATTTAGCATTGTTTTTTCCTATCTCTGCCTGGAATGCTCTTTGCCATGGAGTGATCACTTCGTGGTATGGCTCGGCAGCAGGAGCAAAATAATATGGTGCATTAAAGCCCTGTTCGTGATAATCAACATGCACCTGTGGCAACCATTCGTTATATTTTTTCAGGCGCTGTTGCGTTTCAATTTGTGTTTGCCAGGCCCAATCGCGGTTAAGGTCGAAATTATAGTGATTGGTGCGCCCGCCCGGCCAAGGCTCAAAATGCTCACGCGACTGAGGGTCCTCATTGGCATTCTTGCCAACAATAGTGTTGTACCAGTTCACATAACGGTCGCGCCCATCCGGGTTAATGCACGGATCGATGATGACCACCACATGCTTCAGCCATTCTTTTGTCTGCGCATCGGAAGGGCTCACCAGCTCGTAAATGGTTTTCATTGCCGCTTCAGAAGAAGCGGCTTCATTGCCATGCACATTGTAGCTGAGCCAAACAATTGCAGGCGCATTTCCATCAGCAGGTATTTTGTCTTTCACCATGCCCGCAAGCCGCAGGTTATTGAGGCGAATGGCATCAAGCTTTTGCAGGTTTTCAGGCGAAGCCACATAAGCCAGCAGCAATGGCCTGCCTTCATAGGTTTCGCCATATTGTTCCAGCTTTACCATATCGGGCACGCTTTCTGCTACATGCCTGAAATAATTCACGATCCGAAAATGTGGAGTAAAATGCGAGCCTAAAGAGTAGCCAAGAAACTGGCCTGGTGATTGGAGCTTTTGCCCTGAGCCATAAAATGTGCAGATGCAGAAAACGAACAACACTGATAATTTTCTCATAACCTATTAATAAACCATGAATGTAAGTAAAGAGAGAAGAATAAAAAAAAGTTTAGGATGGATGACCCGGCGTTTGTGATTTGTGGCTTGCTGCTGCAGAACGTTTTATTGCAGCCACGTTAATAAACAAATTTCTTTCAGAATAAAATAACATTTGATATAATTTTACGGCTGACCTGTATCTTTAAAACTATTTTTATACTATGTTAAGAATGAATCCTGCAAAAACACTTGTGCTTGCCCTGCTTTTTGTTCCTGTCGCCGCATGGCCTCAAAGCCCATCCATTAGTATCAACCCATACTTATATGTGCAACAAAAAAGGGTAGAGTGCAAACATGGCGCTGTGGTATCTGCACATCCGCTTGCGAGCAAGGTTGGTGTGGAGATCCTGAAAAAAGGCGGCAATGCTGTTGATGCTGCCATCGCCACTCAATTGGCGCTGGCTGTGGTGTACCCAGGCGCGGGCAATATTGGCGGCGGTGGTTTTATGGTAGCTCATTTGTCTAATGGAAAAAATATTTCCATCGACTTTAGGGAAAAAGCCCCGGGAAGCGCTTCCCGCAACATGTACCTCGACTCTAACGGGAATGCACAAACGGATATGAGCCAGAACGGCCATTTGTCAGCAGGTGTGCCGGGAACCATTGCAGGCATTTTTGCCGAATTGAAATATGCGAAGCTGCCATTTAAAAAACTCATTCAACCTGCCATTGACCTGGCAGAAAAAGGGTTTGTCATATCCTCTGCTGAAGCCCAAAGCCTGAACTATTCCCAGGAAGATTTCAAGAAATACAATTCGGTAATGCCTGTATTTGTGAAGCCCTATCCATGGAAAGCCGGC
>JAFEAJ010000036.1 GCA_018266455.1 Bacteroidota bacterium | reverse complement strand
GATGTCTTTAGTGGAGCCGATGTAGTATTTGTTCAGCTTTTTGCTAAAAAGGATATAGGCAAAGAACATGTGGGAAGGTTTAGTGTCCTCGCAGAGACTCGAACTCTGGACCCGCTGATTAAGAGTCAGCTGCTCTACCAACTGAGCTACGAAGACAAATATTGATACAAGTTCCCCGAGTTCCTGTCCCTCCCGGTAAGAATCGGGATGCTCTGCCAACTGAGCTGCGAAAAATCTTTGCAAATATAAAACCCCGAAACGAATCGGGGTTTGTGGGAGTTGACGGGATCGAACCGCCGACCCTCTGCTTGTAAGGCAGATGCTCTGAACCAGCTGAGCTAAACTCCCTTTTTTGGGATTGCAAAGATAAGCCCTTAAACAGTCCTGCAAAATTTTTTTGCCGCTATAATGCAAATGTTTTTATTTGTTTTATGGAAAAACCTAAAAGCTATTGTGAAGCTATCCTGGCCATGGAAGGCGAAAACGAGCACGTGCATTATCACAACAATGATTACGGGTTTCCTATACATGATGATAATGAATTGTTCGCAAGGCTGGTGCTGGAGATCAACCAGGCCGGTTTATCGTGGACAACCATTCTGAAAAAGAAAAAAAACTTTTATAAGGCGTTTGACAATTTCAATATTGACAAAGTATCGCGCTATAAAGAAAAGCAAATTGAAAGGTTGATTAATGATGCAGGGATAATCAGGAACAAGCTGAAAATAAATGCAGCCATCGAAAATGCAAAAGCCATCAAAAAACTTCAAAAAGAATTTGGTTCGTTCGAAAACTGGCTGCAGTGCCATCACCCTAAAACAAAGGATGAATGGCTGATACTGTTTAAAGCCACATTCAGGTTCACAGGCGGAGAAATTGTGAATGAATTTTTAATGAGCATTGGCTATCTTCCTGGTGCACATATCACCACTTGCCCCATTTACAAAAAAGCGCTCAAGCAAAAACCGGCATGGTCCTTAAAAAAATAAAAATTAACCGGCGAACAAAAATTGTTATCGCTGCTTTATTGTTATGGTTTCTGCTGCATTCAGCTTATGTGGCTTACGACGGCCTTCATGATTATAAAGGGAGGGCGGATGTGGCCATTGTTATGGGCAATGCCGTATTTGCAGATAGCTCGTTGTCGCCCTGGCTGCAGGGCAGGGCAGATGCTGCCATATTGTTATATAAAGAAGGCAATGTGAAAAAAATTTTTGCCAGTGGAGGTGAAGGGAAAGAATATGGTGTACCTGAGGGAGATGCCATGAAAAGATATTTAATAAAAAAAGGCATTCCAGCAGATGATGTTATTGCCGATAATAAAGGAGATAATTCCTATTTAACAGCAAAAGATTTTATTGCGCTAAATGATTCGCTTCATTTTTCTTCGGCAATTGTGGTAACAAGTTTTTATCATATTGCCCGTTGCAAGTACATCATTAAAAAGATGGGATTTAAAAATGTTGAAGGCTATGCGTCAAAAAAATATTTCATCAATGATGCTTACGGTTTATTCAGGGAGTTTTTTGCCTTTTATAAATATGTGATTGTTTACAGACCTGGTTCAGCATAAAAGCCAATAAATTTTTTTGACAGCCTGGGGTTTTTCATATTTAGGGGATAAATGGGTTGCTTGTGGTTTTCCATCACAGTTTCCAGTCCACAATATTGTTTGCCCATTCTTCACGATAAGGGGCAGCTACGCGAATATAATTATCAGTATAACCTTCCATCATGCCATTTTTCGAGTGCCCTTCAAACAGCACCTTGCGTGTTTGGCCGGCAAACAGCTTAGTAAAATATTGCATCTTCATATAAGAAAGATTGCGAAGGGTTTTATTTCGCTGATGGCGGATATTCATAGGTACAATGGGTTTTATTTCCAGTGCATTGGTATTGTCCCTTTCCGAGTAAGTGAATACATGGAGATAAGAAATATCCAGGGAATGGAGGAAGTTAAAAGTTTCTTTAAATTCATCATCGCCTTCTCCCGGGAAACCAACAATTACATCCGCACCGATGGCGCAATGGGGCATTAAAGTTTTTATCAGTTTTACCCTGCTTTCATATATTTCTCTTTTATACCTTCTTCGCATCGATCCTAAAATTTTGTTGCTGCCGCTTTGCAAGGGAATATGAAAATGGGGCATAAATTTTTTGCTCTCAGCGACAAGCGCAACAATTTCATTGCTCAGCAAGTTTGGCTCGATTGAAGAAATCCTAAAGCGCTCAATTCCGCTGGTGTTGTCCAGTTCACGGATCAAATCAAAGAAATCCCTCCTGTTCTTTTTGTCATCATTAGCGAAACCGGTTTCTTTGAAATCGCCCAGGTTAACGCCTGTTAACACAATCTCTTTCACTCCATTTTGCGCAAGCTGTTGTGCATTATTCAGTACATTTTCAATGCTATCGCTCCTGCTTCTCCCTCTTGCCATGGGGATGGTGCAGAAAGAGCAGTTGTAATCGCACCCATCCTGCACTTTTAAAAAAGTTCTTGTACGGTCTGTAATTGAAAATGATGAATGGAAGCCACCTACTTCCTCTATGTCGCAACTGCATATTTTTGCAGCATCGCCTTTTGCAAGCTCTTTCAGGTGGGCGGCAAGATTAAATTTCTCGGCTGCGCCAAGTACCAGGTCAACACCAGGGATCCCTGCAATTTCCTTAGGCTTAAGCTGTGCATAACATCCGGTGACCACCACCAGGCTTTCCGGAGATTTCCGTTGTATACGACGAACAATTTGCCGGCATTCTTTATCTGCATTGTCAGTAACAGAACAGGTGTTGATCACATACACATCGGCTATGCCATCAAACTCTTTTTTTTCAAAACCTTCGTTCTCCAGCATCCGCGAAAGGGTGGAGGTTTCTGAATAGTTAAGTTTGCAGCCAAGTGTATGGAATGCTACTGATTTTACCTGTTGCATAAGCTGGCAAAGTTAAGCAATTTGCAGGTTGCTAACGGATCTGGCCGAAGGCGCTGCCCGTGGATGCAGGTGAGCAAGCCCTCAGCTGCTTGCCTGATGCCTTATATTTGCGGAAACTTTTATTTTTAAAGCTGGCTAAAATAATTCCAGGAAGTTCGTATAACACCGGTTCAACTTTTTTAAAGCCCGAACCGATGATAAATTTTTGCATTCGGTGGCAGCTTGGAAAAGATAATGCCTGTTGGCGATTCAAAAAATCATTTTTAAACAGATTTTGAGTGTTGCAGAATTTTTTTTTAAGAGCAGTTTTCTTGCCGGTGGCCTTTTTGTTCTTGCTGTTGGCACAATGCCGGCAGGCAGCTCGCTATTCCAATGAACCTATTGACAGGCATGCCAGCCACCTGGTATATACCCGTCATGCCAGGTGCCGTATGGATTGCAGGCATATTACCGAAATGGAAATAAGAGAAGTTTTGGAAAATGGAGAAATTGATTATCGCAAAAGCGAGCCCGATGCAAAACCCGATCCCAAATATGCAGTGGAAGCATATACTAAAGAAGGGCAACACCTGCGGGTTGTTTTTGCGCCATCAAACCGGGGATTGGTAGTAATAACCTGCATTGACCTGGGCGTTGAATGGCAGTGCGATTGTCATTAGTGCCTTATGAAAATTTCACTCTTGTTCGTTTTTCGCTTGCCCTAAACACTATTGGATGAAAGCGGTAATAAAAATATTTCAGTTTGTATACAACATTTATGCGTTGCTGCTTTTCATTTTATTAATGCTGATGGTGTTCCCGTTTATAGCTGTTGCCTCATTGTTTGGAAAAATTAAAGGCGGTAATTTTATTTATGACATCTGCAGGTTATGGGCCGATATATGGTACATGCTTATTGGTATTTTCCATGAAAATATTTTTATCAGTCCGCTCGATAAAAACAGGCAATACATTTTTGTGGCCAACCATATTTCTTATTTGGATATACCGACCATTGTTAAATCTATTCGCCACCAGCATGTCCGTGCCTTAGGAAAGTTTGAAACCAGCAGGATACCCGTTTTTGGGTTTATTTACCGCAGCGGGGCGGTAATGGTGAATAGGGGCAATGCGGACAACCGGGCAAAAAGCGTTCGCATATTAAAGGCTGTTTTGCGAAAGGGCATCTCGATTTTTATTTTTCCCGAAGGCACTTTTAATGAAACGGGCTATCCGTTAAAGGGTTTTTATGATGGCGCTTTTCGCATTGCCATCGAAACAGGTACTCCTATCAAGCCCATTCTGTTCTTAGATACTTATGACAGGCTAAATTATAAAAGCTTGTTTTCGCTTACGCCTGGCAGGAGCAGGGCTGTGTTCCTGGAGGAGGTGCAAACCGCCAACTTGTCGCTGAACGATTTGCAAACTTTAAAAGAAAAAGTACATAGCAAAATGAAAACTGCATTAATTGAACTCAGTGCAACATGGCACAGGAATAGCTGATGGATTGCCGGGCAGCTAAGTTGAAGTTTTTATTTGTAAAAGGATACCTGTTGCCGTTTGTTGTTCATTCAACAGGAATGCACTGGAGTTATCGTTACTAATTGTAAATTGGGCCTCTATTATCAAATTCATTTGTTTGCAGAAATTATTATACCACTGGCTTTGCCTAAAAATTACACCTGGCAGGTACCAGAAACTTTGCTTGCTGCGGCAAAACCGGGATGCCGGGTTGAAGTTTCTTTAAAAAATAAAAAATATGCCGGGATCATTAAGCACATGGATACAGAAAAGCCTTCTGCTTTTGAACCAAAGCCGGTATTGAATGTGCTTGATGCGGAGCCGGTTATATTTGCCCAGCAGTTAAAGTTGTGGGAGTGGATAGCTCATTATTATTTATGCAGCGAAGGCGAAGTGATGGCTGCTGCCATGCCAGCGCATTTTAAATTGAGCAGCGAAACCATCCTGGAGTTTAATGAAGAATACGGGGAAGACTTTTCTTCTCTTGATCATAATGAATACCTCGTTGCTGAAGCCATGCTCATAAAAAAAGAGCTAAAGCTTGCTGAAGTGCAGCAATTGCTGGATTCTTCGCATGTTTATCCTGTTATTAAAAGGCTGATCGAGAAAAAAATTTGCTTTGTTTGGGAGGCCTTGAAAGAAACCTATACTCCCAAAAAAGAGACTTTTATTTTATTGAATGCTGAATATGATAGCGAAGAAAATTTAAGCAGGCTGCTTAATGAAGACAAAAAGCTACATCGGGCTGAAAAACAAATGGAGCTTTTGCTGAGCTATCTGCATCTGGCTAAGACCCAGGGTGAAGTAACAAAATCGGGGCTTTTAAAAAAATCAGGGGCAACCGATGCACAGTTAAAAGGGCTGATCGACAAAAATATTTTACGAGCAGAAAAGCGTGTTATTGACCGGTTGAAATATCTTCCCCGAAACGTTCAAATTGATTTTGAGCTGACAGCACTCCAAACGGGATGCCTGCAGGAAATCTTTCAGTCATTTACGGATAAGCATGTCTGTTTACTTCATGGTGTAACATCGAGCGGTAAAACACTGGTGTATATCAGGCTGATCGAAGAGTTTATTAAACAGGGGAGGCAGGTCTTATACCTGCTTCCTGAAATTGCTTTGACATCCCAGATCATTCGCAGGCTGCAAAAACATTTTGGAGGTTATATTGGGATCTACCACAGCAAATTCAGCCAGAATGAGCGCCTGGAAATTTGGAACAAGATCAAAACCGGGGAATTGAAAATTGTTCTTGGCGCCCGTTCTTCTTTATTCCTTCCTTTTAAAGAGCTGGGGCTGATAATAGTTGATGAGGAACACGATGCTTCTTACAAACAGCAGGCCCCCGCTCCACGGTATCATGCCCGCGATGCCGCGGTATATTATGCTTCATTGTTCAATGCAAAAGTTTTATTGGGCAGCGCAACACCATCTGTAGAAAGTTATTATAATGCCACTACGGGGAAATATGGTTTAACAGCACTGAATGAAAGGTTCGGCAACATGAGTTTGCCGGAAATTGAAATCATTGATACCAAGCAGATATTAAAAAAAGAGAAAGATAAAATTATTATTTCACCACAACTGCAGGAGGCCATTGCCATTTCGCTGGAAAGAAATAAGCAGGTGATACTTTTTCAAAACCGCCGAGGGTACTCGCCTTACCAGGTTTGCCAGGTTTGCGGATGGATACCAAAGTGCAGGAACTGTGATGTCTCGCTCACCTACCACAAACTATTAAATAAACTACAATGCCATTATTGCGGGTCTACTTATCCACCGGTGAACACCTGCGCGGCATGTGGCAACCATCATTTTGCGCAGCGCAATTTCGGCACTGAAAAAATTGAAGAACATCTTGAAGATCTTTTTCCTAAAGCAAGGGTTGCCAGAATGGATATTGACAGCGTACGCGGAAAATCGGCGCATGATAACCTGATCCAGTTATTTGAGCAACATCGCATAGACATACTCGTGGGGACGCAGATGGTAGTTAAGGGGCTTGACTTTGAAAATGTTGAACTGGTTGGCATATTAGATGCGGACAGCATTTTAAATTTTGCCGATTTCCGGGTAAATGAAAGGGCATTTCAACTAATGGAACAGGTTAGTGGAAGGGCTGGTAGAAAAGAGGCTATCGGCAAAGTGCTGATCCAGGTAGCCAATACCAAACATCCTGTGCTGTCTTATGTGCAGGCGCATGATTATAAAACTTTTTTTGCACACGAGCTTGAGGCGAGGCAGCGTTTTTTTTATCCGCCTTGTTCGCGGATTATATTAGTTACTTTCAAGCACAAGTTGAAAGACCTGGTTGAAAGCGCAGCCCATGCTTTTGCTATTGGACTAAAACCTGGTTTTGGGAAATACTTAATTGGGCCTGCCCCTCCTCTGGTAGGCCGCGTGCGCAACCAGTATTTGATGGAATTGCTGCTGAAGCTGCCTAAGGACGGCAATATCATCAACTATGCAAAAAGAGCTATACAACAGCAAACAGCTATTTTGCACAATGATAAAAAATTCAGGAGCACGGTTATATTGCCCGACGTGGACACGGTGTGAGCATGGTGAATAAAGCAATGGAAAAATCTGCCTTGTTCAAAATACTTGGTAGGGCTTTTAATGGATCGTTTGCGTATTATAATGTTGCTTAAAATTCCCCCTTGCACAAGAGGCCGGGTATTCCAGGAAACCCACCTTCTTCAATTGCACAAAGCCCGCCATTGAGCGGGCTTTGTGCAATTGAAGGCAAGTTCTCCTCTGCGCTTTCTAAAAACTAAATAAGAGTTTTGTGAACAGCCGCATCCCGCTAAAGCCCATTTGTATGGCATCGAATGGCCCGCCTGATTCACTATCGCCCCATGATTGCTGAACAGCGCCCGGGGTAACAGAAAGATCGGGGTGAACATTGAAGATGTTGTCTGCACCAAGAGTCCAGCCAACATTCTTTGAAATTTTAAATGAAGCATACAGGTCCGTAACAGCTTTTCCGCGATGCACAAAATTTTCGGGAACCGTGCCTGTGCCATCATCTTTAGCTACATAAGGATCCCATCCCTGTCCCTGATCTGAAACTCCAGCCCCGCCTAACTGGCCATCAGCGGCCCCGGATGCAGTGGCATAGCCATACCCTTGGGTAGTTACCTTGCCATAATAAGTTAAATGTGTGCCAATAGTAAATTTGTTCACATTGTATTCAAGATTCAATGAAAATTTTGCCAAAGGAGCAGAAGCTTTTAAGAATGCCTGCTCTCTGGTGCTAAAGAATGCTTGTTGGTTTGCAACCCCGGAATCTAAAGCGGCTGGTATGTTGATTTTATTGATTGTTACACCCTGGATATTGCCAGCCAATAAAGCATGGATACTTTTCTTGCTGCTCATATGCTTTGTATAATCAAGCACAATATCCAAACCCCTGTTTGTGGTATTTACAGAGTTGGCAAAGAAATTTGCGGAATATAAAGGAGGTTTATTGTTCAGGAGAATGGACGATAAGACCGGTATATTGGATCCAAAGTTGCCGGTAATTACGATGCGGTTTTTCATGGCGATCAGGTACCCGTCTAAGGTAATGGTTAAATTGTTTACGGGGGCCCAGGTAAAGCCAAGGCTATAGTTTATTGAAGTTTCCTGCTTGAGTGCTGGTATGCCTACCGCCCTGGTTATAGGGCTGTAATTGGGTACCAGTTTTGCATATACCAAAGTGGGGATGCCATTTATTTTCAGGACATTTGTGTTGGTGTTGCTGAAATTGATCTGTTGAAGGGTGGGCGCTCTGAAACCGGTGCTTATGGATCCGCGCAGGTTAAGGCTTGAAGACATCTTATAGCGCGTAGCCAGTTTATACGTGTTTACAAATCCGAAGTCGGAATAATTTTCAAACCGGGCAGCCACATCCACTAACCAATAGTTTGTAAGGTCGAATGCAAGATCCACATAACCACCCACATTTGTCCGGTGCGAAATTGAAGCATCACTTGGAGTAAATCCGGGAAACCCTTCGGACCCTGAAGCTAAAGTAATGGTGTCTTCAACATTGGGGAAGTATCTTTGTATGGCAGTTGTATCTCCATAAGAATCGAATTCTCCGGCATAGAGCTTATATTTTTCATACCTGAATTCAGCCCCAAAAGAAAGGGTCAGCCCTTGAGCTACTTTCGGGAAATGTTTGCTCAGGTCCAGATTTGCGGTGTTCTGCAAAAAGTTGAAGCCCCCATCATCAAACCTGGTTTTAATATTTGGCAACACATTATTGAGCGTAGCATTGAATGTTTTATTGCCGAAATAATGAAAATCGTTATACCCGACATTGTTGCTGATATCCCAATCCCAGCCATTTCGTGTAGTGCCGCTCACGCCTATAGCTATTGACTCGTCTTTTATATACACATCTTCCTGAGGGTTCCAGAACACATTGTTTTCATTGATGCTGCCATCGGCAGCGCCGGCAACCTTCATAATGCCCGGGGTAAAAATCAAACTGCCATCCGGGTTGGTCGGGAATTTTTGAGGGGTGGCAGAAAAGTTGCGCGTCCATGCATAAACATTTGAATGTTTATAGTTGATGCCGCCAAAAGAATAGAACTTAGCGCTGCCGGCACCTATCGGTATTTCGAGGTTATACATGCCGCCGCCAGAAACCACGGACCCATCACCAAATCCTCTTCTCCAGCTTGCAGTGCTCAATGCTTTTGGATTTGTTGTCCAGTTTGTATCCGGATCTGCCCGAAGTGTTTTTCCCTGGCTCATAAAATTTGCCCCGATATTGATGAACCCGCCATTTTTCCCTATGGGCAATCCATAATCTGCAGAAGCGGTGAATGTCCTGCCATCGATCCAGTTGCCAGTGTAATACTGGCTTGGGTCTACATTGTTTAAAGTATTGTATTTATGATCGTAGTAGCCACTCTCGCCAATTGAAAAATTTAATTTTTTGATATCCTTTTTAAGAATGATATTGATAACACCTGCTATAGCATCGGAGCCATACTGGGCAGATGCGCCATCTCTTAAAATTTCAACGCGGTCGATTGATGCTTCCGGGATGGCATTTAAATCTGTGCCACTATTGCCTCTGCCACGTGTGCCAAGCTGGTTCACAAATGCAGAAAGGTGCCTGCGCTTACCATTTATCAAAACAAGCGTTTGGTCATAGCCCAATCCGCGCAGGCTGGCAAAATCGATGGCATCGGAGCCGTCTGCGCCGCTTTGTTTATTGTAATTGAACGAAGGGACAGCCATATTCATTTGCGACATGAGGTCTGGTTTGGCTGTTGTTTCGCCCAGTTGGTTCACTTTGATCACATCAACAGGAACAGGCGATTCTATTTTTGACCGGGGCACCCCGCGGTTGCCTACAAAAACAATTTCCTGCAATTCTGCAGCTGATGGCTCGAGAGAAATTTTTAGCGAAGCTTCCCCGGTTATGCCCACTGTTTGAGCTGCATACCCAATAGCTGTGATTTCTAATACATCTCCCTGGGCTGCTTCTATTTTGAATATGCCCTGATTGTTTGTGCTGGTTCCCTTTTTGGTTGACCTGATTTTAACAGAAGCTCCGGATAAAGGCAACCCGGTTTTTGAATCTTTTACTGCTCCTGTAACTATATTTTGGGCGAAAATTGAGCCTGAGGTGAAGAAGTAAAGAATAAACAGAAAATATCTTCTCATAATCAATTTTTTTGGTTTGATCCGCAATATAGTGCAACAAAGCTATTTTGCAATGTTAACTGGTTGAAAACATATTGATTTTGTTCAAACAAATACATTACAAAAACAAATATTTTCATTAAAGTCGATAAAATAAATCAATGGGCACAGCGTTTTTATTATCAAATATATCAGCTCAATGTACTTGTACTGCCTAATTATTTTTGAGCTATAATGTGCCTTTTGAAAACGTAAAATAAATCCGTACAAACATCCCGCTGAATATGTTTTCCCTTTTCATTAACCGTAGGATATGGTATTTTTTTTGCACAAATACCTGGTTACTTTTTTACTGATTGTATTCAGCTGTAGCCTATTAGCTGCAACCAGGCCTGTTTTGCCTCATCGGGTCAGGCTTTCAACCTTATTGTCTTCAGCAAGAAGACCAGATACGACAGCTGCTCCAATAAAAAAGAGCGGGAAGATCTGTAGTTGTGAAATACTGGCTTTGCAAACCAACATTTGGCGGCAGAGGAATTTTGTTTTATTAGCAGAAAAAACAAACAAAAAGAGCTTTAGCTCGGATTTGTCTTACGCTAACCGGGCAATTGAGAAGGAGAAACGGCACATGAGGTGTTTTTTTTATGATAAAGTAGAAGTGATAAGCCGGCTTTCGGATGCTATTGATTGCCGAAGCATGTACAAGAGGCTGAAGAGCGAGAACAAATCAATTTTGCTTTATGACATCCTTGATGCGGATGTCAAAAGATAGCCCTTGGTTTATGGATCATTACGTGTTCCCCGACATTTGAACGAAGTAAAATCTCTCTAAAGCAAGTACAGGCTTTGCAAGAGCAAAAATTAAGCGATGCCAAATATTGGCAAAATTAATATTGTTCGAGTTCATTGGGGAAATCACTTGATTTCACATCCCGGATATACTGTTTTACAGCTGTTGAAGCCAGTTCATGAATGTTTAAATATTGCCTCAAAAACCTGGGCTTGAACGCTGTGTTGATGCCAAGCATATCATGCATCACCAACACCTGGCCGTCGCAATGTTTGCCAGCGCCTATACCAATGGTAGGGATATGAAGGCTTTCGGAAACTTCTTTTGCAAGCAGCGCTGGTATTTTCTCAAGGACTATTGCGAAACAACCGGCTTCTTCCAAAAGCTTTGCATCTTTTCTTAATTTGTGCGCTTCGGTTTCGTCTTTTGCCCTTACATTATAAGTGCCGAATTTGTAAATGGATTGTGGCGTTAATCCAAGATGGCCCATCACCGGGACTCCGGCGGCAATGATCCTTTTCACTGATTCCAGCACTTCTTCGCCTCCTTCCAGTTTAACAGCATGCGCTCCGGTTTCTTTCATGATCCTGAATGCAGATACCAATGCTTCTTTTGAA
Source organism: Bacteroidota bacterium (assembly GCA_018266455.1). Classification (GTDB taxonomy): domain Bacteria; phylum Bacteroidota; class Bacteroidia; order Chitinophagales; family Chitinophagaceae; genus Puia. The sequence goes on along the minus strand of JAFEAJ010000036.1, from coordinate 63,742 downwards.
TTAGACTGATAGGAGCCGAATGGCATGTCAACAACTACCAGGGAGCGCTGGACACCACGAATGACAGAAGATGCATGATAAATCATCTGATCTAAAGTTATTGGCAATGTTGTTTCGTGGCCGGCCATCACGTTTGATGCCGAGTCGCCAACCAAAATAACTTCGATGCCCGCAGCATCAAAAATTTTTGCGAATGAATAATCATAAGCAGTTATCATGGAAGTTTTTTCCCCGGTTTGCTTCATTTTCTGAAGCGTATTGGTGGTAATCTTTTTTACCTCTTTTGCAGCAGACATGGTGTGTTTTTTTGTAAGAGGGGAGAATATGGCTCTGCATTAGAATAAAACACGCCCCGCCTCCGATTTGGGGATGCAAGATAGGAAATTAGATCAGAGTTAATGCGCCAGTCCTTGTGCCAAAGCTTCAGCACTAAATCACTTTGCGGGACAGATCACATGATCTCAGCTCCATAACTTAGGCTTTAAAGTTCAGCAACCTAAGCTTTCCAGGTTTCTTTCATCACTTTAATAAATTGCTGCATTTCATCTAATGTGCCTACGCTTACACGGCAGCATTTCTGGCCAAAGTACGTGGCTGACCTGAGGTAAATATTTTTTGTAAGCATAAAGTCTGCAAAATTTCCTTCATAATCGTTCCCTATCGGGAATAAAATAAAATTAGTAACTGATGGAATGGGATCAAATTTCATTTCTTTCAGAGACTTGAAGGCATAATCCCGTGACGTTGCATTTTTTTGTTTGCAGTAGGCCCTGTGTTCTTCATCCTGGAGGCTTGCAAGTGCTGCTGCCAAAGTAAGATTGCTGATGGCGACCTGGCTTTCATTGAACAATGCTTGTTCAAGTTGTTTTATTCGGTCAGGATGGCTGATTACAAAACCCATGCGCATACCGGCCATGCCATGTATTTTTGAAAATGTTCTGGTAACTAAAATGTTGGGGTTGCCTGCTGCCAGCGGGATCATGGATTCGTTATCAGGCGCATCTAAAAAATCAAGGTAGGCTTCGTCAATCAGCACTGCTGATTTTTTAGATGCTTCGGCACAAAAACTTTTCATTGCATCAGGCTTTAACAGGGTGCCTGTTGGGTTATTGGGGTTTACCAGGTAAACCAATTGCGTATCGTTATTTATTGTGCTCAGCATGGCTGACAAATCAATTTTCCTGTTGCTGTCAATTGGAACAGCATTAACGATTAAGCCTAACTTTTTTGCAGTGGCCGGCAGAACAAAAAAAGTTGGGTCGGCGGCTACAATATTTCCCCCTGTCTTATAAAAAAACCTTGCGCAAAAATCAAGTACAATACTGGAACCTGCTGTAAGCAGAATATTTTCTTTTTCCACTCCATAATACCTGGCGATGGTAGCCTGGCAATCTTTAAGGCCATCCACATTAAAAGAGTATCGGTTAGCAAATGGCATCATTTCAATAATGGCTGTTTTGATTTTGGGCACATGCCATAAGGATTTTCGTTAGAGCTCAGGTTGACCAGCCCTTTATTGCTATTGATTTTTTTTGTGGGCAGGCCTTGGGTATCATTGGCAAAGGAAGGGAGCGATAAACCCAGGCCCATTGTTGCAAAGGAAGCTTGTTTGAACCAGTTTCGGCGATTGATGGTAGAAGGCATAGCAGTTGAGTTTGAATAGGAAATAACTGTACCCTGAAAAGCTACGAAAAAAATGAAAGAACCACTTGCATTTTTTCCGGAGCTCCGAAAATTTTGGGAAGAAGTTTGAAAAACACTACTGTTTGGCCACCGCAACTGTAGCTACGTCATTATACAAATGCTGGATCAAGCCATCAGCCAAACCAATTTTTGGGACGAAAATTTCTTCTGCATTCGCCCATCGCATCACATTGATGTATATCAGCAGTGCAGGAACAATCACATCAGCACGGTCTTCCCGCATGTTGTACACTTTGATCCTTTCCGCAAGAGGGAAGCTGCTCAACTCTTTATGATAATCTTTTAGCAGTTCAAGCGGCAGGGGTTTGCCATCTTTCTTTTTCGACATCGAAAAGACTTTGTTGATATTGCCACCAGAGCCAATGGCAATAATATTGTTGTGCTGTTTTGTCTCTTTCTTTATATAATCTTTCATATCCTCCCAGGCCTTTTCGCTTACCTGGTTTTTTAAAATACGGATGGTGCCGATATTGAAAGATTCTTTGAAAATAAGTTTGGTTTGTGCGAAGAAGGTAAGCTCTGTGCTGCCGCCACCAACGTCAATGTATAGATAAGCATGGTCTTTGTCCATATTTTCGGCAATGTGGTTTTCGTATATCAACGAAGCTTCATCTCCTCCGCTGATGATTTCTATTTGGATGCCTGTCTCTTTTTTCACTCTTTCTATGATATCTTTTGAATTTGAGGCATCGCGCATGGCAGAAGTGGCTGCGGCTTTGAGGTGGTCAACGTGATAAGCGTCGATCAAATGCCGGTATGCTTTAATGGTACTGATGATCATGTCGGCTTTCTCTTGCGATATTTCCTTTTTCTCGAACACGTCAAAGCCAAGGCGCAAAGGCACCCTCACCAGGTTTAGCTTATTGAATTCAGGTTTTGCGCCTGTGGCATCTACTTCTGAAATAAGCAGCCTTGCTGCGTTGCTCCCAATGTCAATGGCTGCAAGTTTCATGGGCAGTTAAAGTTTTATAGAAAAACAACAGATTTTTCAGCATCGCCTGCCTGTTTTAAGCCGCCGGGGGCAGTATGTTTAACTGTTTTTTGATATAAATGATTATAAATTTCGATTTGCGAGCGTACTTTTTTTTCTTTCCTGTCCCTCTTGTATGCGTTGCTCAACCCATTGTCCAGCCACCTTGCTTTAACATTATCGGCGAGCTGTATGTCAAGAATGTCTTTCAGCTCTTTTTTTATGCCTTCGTCCCTCACAGGGCAGGTGGCTTCCACACGATGATCGAGGTTGCGCACCATCCAGTCGGCCGAAGATATATATGTTTTTTCTTTCCCGTCATTATGAAATATGAATACCCGGGCATGCTCGAGGTATTCATCAATAATGCTGATGGCTGTTACCTGGCCAACAAATTTTTTGCTTTCAGTGAACATGCAGAAAATGCCGCGCACAATCAATTTGATTTCTACGCCAGCGGCAGCAGCCTCATATAATTTATAAATCAATTCTTCATCAGAAAGCGAGTTCATTTTTAAAGTTATGGCTGCTGGCCTGCCACTTTTGGCGATTTTTATTTCTTTGTTGACCATGCGCAGCAGTTCGCGCCTGAGAAGGATGGGGCATGGGACCAGCATTTTGCAGCTTTTCAAAATATTCACTTTTCTTTTTTCAATAAAATTGAATAGCCGGTTTACATCAGCCATGATGTTCCTGTCGGATGTGAGCAGGCAGTGATCGCCATAAATAGTGGCCGTTTTTTCGTTGAGGTTACCAGTGCTTACAAAACCATAATGGATGGTATGGCTGTTCGCCCTTTTTTTTATCATGCAAATCTTTGCGTGCACTTTCATATTTGGGATCCCGATGAGCACTTTTACGCCTTCTTCTTCCAATCTTATTTTCCATTCCAAATTGGCTTCTTCTTCAAACCTTGCCCTCAGCTCGAGCATCACGGTAACCTGTTTTCCATTCCTGACAGCGTTAATGAGCGCATTAATGATTTTTGAATTTTGGGCAAGGCGGTAGCAGGTTATTTTTATGGCAGTAACATCGGGGTCAATAGCTGCTTCGCGGAGCATATCAATTACCGGGTTAAATGAGTGATAAGGAAAATGAAGCATCACATCTCTTTCCAGCACCACATCGGTTGCCCGGGGCACCTTTACCAGCAAGGGGTGCGTAAATGGTTTTTTGCGTTGCCCTTTTTTGGTGAACACATCAGGGAAGTCGATAAAGTGCCTGAAATTGTGAATGCGGCCACCGGGAATAAGATTGTTTTTTTTGGAAAGCCCAATCCTTTTTGTCAGGTATTCCAGCAGCCCGCTGTCCATATCCTTATCATACACAAAACGGACTGGTTTCCCTTTTCTCCGGTTGCGCACTCCTTTTTCGATTTTTTGTATAAGGGTGGTCGATATATCGTTATCAAGGTCGATTTCTGCGTCCCTGGTTACTTTAAAAGCCCATGATCCATATTTGTCGTAGCCAAAATAGGAGAAGATATTGCGCAGGTTATAACGGATGATGTCTTCCAGCAAAATAATGTGGTGCTGGTCAGGAAAGGGCGATGGCAATATTACAAACCTGCCCAGGGCCAGGCTGGGCACTTCAATGAGGGCATATTTTCTTTTCATGCTCCCGTCGCGCCTCGAAAGCACCACTCCAAGATAAATGGATTTGTCGCGCAGATAAGGAAGGTGGGGGATGCTTTCCACCATAAGCGGAATGGTATTCGAGCGCACTTCCTCCTCAAAATGCAACTGCACAAATTTTTGCTGGTCTTTGTTCAGTTGTTTTTCATTTACTAAAAAAATTTTTTCTTTTTCCAGCTCTTTTTTAATGGTTTCCCAAGTATTGGTGAATTCTCCCTGTTGTTCCAGCACAATGGACTGTATTTCATCCAGTATTTTTTCCGGCGACAGTTCCAGGTGCATATTGATTTTAGACTTCCCCGTCAGTTCGATCATCCTGTTGAGCGTGGCTACCCTGACACGGAAAAACTCGTCAAGGTTATTCGAAAATATGCCAAGGAATTTCATGCGTTCCCTCAACGGCACCGAGGCGTCGGCAGCTTCCTGCAGCACCCTGCCATTAAATGACAGCCAGCTAATATCCCTTGCAATGGTTTTTCTTTTCATTTCAGGTATTTGTACCCGCTTTTCCTCAAAGCAGATTGTGAAAGGACGCGGTAAATTAATAATTATTAATCCTTGAATGTGATTTATTTGACCGGAGAAGCAACGCTAAATGTGTAAATAGTGGGAAAAGATTTTTTGAGGCCCCGGGCAATAGCCTTTCAAAAACAGGTCGGCCAATTGTAACTTTGCGGGCATGGACGAAAAATATAAGCCAGTGAGCTGTAATTTTTATGATGAGCTGGAAACATTGGCCATTCAGCATAAGGATTGTGATATTGTTTTTTGGGGCGAATCAGGAGCGAAGGTCATTGTTCATGACCGGATCAGGAATTTATTTACCACGGGTGATAAATCTGAATTCCTGGAAACAGGGAAGGGCATACAAATCAGGCTGGACAAGATCATTGAAGTGGATGGTAAAAAGCAGGATGCCTGGTGTTGACCCCCAAAGTACCGCAGTAGGGCTAAAAAAATTGCAATTCTTTTTGATAATATAAATAGATTTTGCGACCTTTGCCGTCCTAAATTTTAGCAGTCATGGCAAGAGTATGTCAGGTTACAGGCAAGGTTCCGGTGAGCGGCCACAAGGTTTCTCACTCCAACATTAAAACCAAGCGCAGGTTTTTGCCCAATTTGCAGACCAAACGTTTTTACCTTGCTGAAGAAGACAAATGGATCATCTTAAAGGTTTCTTCAGAAGGGTTGCGCACGATCAATAAAAATGGCTTGTATAATACCGTAAAAAAATTAAGAGCGGAAGGGACGAAAATATAATTATCCAATTACCAGGCGCTTCCATTGCGCAAAGGAGCAATTTAAAATTTACAAATTTACATCTATGGCAAAGAAAGGGAACCGGGTGCAAGTGATTTTAGAATGTACTGAACATAAAAACAGCGGGCAGCGGGGCACCAGCCGCTACATTACAACAAAAAACAAAAAAAATACTCCTGAACGGCTGGAGCTAAAAAAATACAACCCGATTTTGAAGAAAATGACGGTTCATAAAGAAATTAAATAATGTATCAATAGTTCAATAGCTCAATGTCGCAATGAATTGGGTTATTGAGAAACTTTTCAAATTAATTTTATGGCAAAAGCAGCAAAAACAGCGATTAAATCAAAAGATGCGAAAGCGGCCGCAGAAGCGAAGAACTGGACAAAAGTCATCAAAGCTGTTCGCAGCCCCAAAACCGGAGCCTACACTTTTAAAGAAGCCATTGTTCATAAAGATAAAATCAAAGAATACCTGGCTCAAAAATAATTATGGGTTAGCATCTTGCATAAAAGCTGCCTCAAAAGGGCAGCTTTTGTTATTTTGTAAAATTTATTAATGGGCATGCGCACAGAAACCCCAGTTCGCAATTTCGGGTGCCCTGTCAATTTGTTATAAGTAAAAGCCATGGGAATTTTCGATAAGATATTTGGGAAAAAAGAAAAACAGCGCCTTGATGAAGGGCTTCAAAAAACAAAACAAGGGTTCCTGTCAAAACTCACCAGGGCCATTGCAGGGAAAACAACTGTTGATGATGAGGTGTTGGACAAGCTGGAGGATGCATTAGTTAGTGCAGATGTGGGCACAGGTACTACTGTAGAGATAATTGGCAGGGTAGAAAAGCGCGTTGCTAAAGATAGGTATCTTAACATCAATGAGCTTAATAAGATCCTGCAATATGAAATTGAATCCATTTTAGTTGATTCCCCCGAGCAATCATACCGCGATTTTGAAACGCCTACCGGCAAAAAGCCTTATGTGATTTTAGTGGTTGGCGTGAACGGGGTTGGCAAAACCACCACCATTGGTAAACTTGCTTATAATTTTAAAAATGCAGGTAAGTCTGTATTGCTGGGAGCAGCTGACACATTCCGCGCTGCCGCAGTTGACCAACTTACCATCTGGAGCGAAAGGGCAGGCGTGCCAATTGTAAAACAAGGCATGGGCGCCGATCCGGGAGCTGTTGCATTTGATACGGTGCAAAGCGGGATGGCTAAAAATGCAGATGTGGTTATTATTGATACAGCAGGAAGGCTGCACAATAAAATTCATTTGATGGATGAGCTTGGGAAAATAAACCGCGTTATAAAAAAACTGATCCCGGATGCGCCACATGAAGTGTTGCTGGTGCTGGACGGCTCCACCGGTCAAAACGCTGTAGAACAGGCAAAGCAATTTACTGCGACAACTCATGTTAGCGCCATTGCCATTACTAAATTAGATGGTACGGCGAAAGGTGGAGTAGTGCTGGCTATTGCCAATCAATTTAAAATACCGGTAAAGTTTATTGGCGTGGGTGAAAGAATGGAAGACTTGCTGGTGTTCGATAAACATGAGTTTGTGGACAGCCTTTTCAGTTTGGAGAAAATGGATCAATAGAACAAAACCAACAAATTGATGCCGCGAATTTAGAAATGGGAGCAATATCATTACTCGATCAAGGTCACTTCCTCTTTACCATCTTTTTCTTGCCAGAAAACTTTTACTTTCTGGGAGATGATCGAATCGATAGATTTTCCGGTATAATCGGCCTGGATCGGCAGTTCCCTGCTGAACCTCCTGTCTATAAGCACGCACAATTCCACTTTTGAAGGGCGGCCAAAATCAAGCAAGGCATCCAATGCCGCGCGTATCGTTCTGCCGGTATAGAGCACATCATCAATAAGCACTACTTTTTTGTTTTCAATGGAAAAAGGTATATCTGTTTTGTTCATCGCGTGCAGCCCCTGCCGGATGTCATCCCTGTAAAAAGTAATATCCAGTTTGCCATAACAAATGTTGCCAGGTGGTACTTGTTTTGCAATTTCTTTTACAATCCGGTCAGAAAAATAAATGCCCCTGGGCTGGATGCCGATCAGTACAGTCGAAGATAGCTCCAAATGATTTTCCAACAATTGGTTGCTTAGCCGCTGAATGGTGATGGCTAATTGTTGTTTATTGAGAATGGTCTTCAAAAATATTTTTTATCAAAGTAAAAACAAAGTAACGAATAATAGGCCTGAAGGCTGGAAATAAAAAAGCTGCCGGTTGTGCCGGCAGCTTTTCAGTTATAGATTAATAGCTCGGTTATTTTTTTGATTTTCCTGCACCCAACAAATAGAATACACCAATTTGGATGGTTTCTGTTTTGATGGATGTGTTATCGCCAGAGCCCTGGCTTTTATGAATATCCAGGAACCCATAACTAAAACGCGCATCGATACCAAGGTTTAATGAACTGAGATAGCCGATGCCTACTACTCCTGAAAGGTTAAAGCTCTTCATCTGGTCTTTAATGTCAGATGAAACGGTTACTCCGTTTTCAGACATTTTTGCTTTTGCGCTCAATAAAATTCCTGCCTGCGGGCCTACCTCTGCAAAAAATCCGGATGCAGTGCGGTATTGAAACAGTACCGGGATATTAAGCATGCCAAAATTAATTTTGGCAGTAATGTCTGGGCCATCACTAGCCATCTTGGCCTTTGTGCCTTCACCTGAATATACTACTTCGGGTTGCAAATATAAGTTTTCGGCTAACGGAAGGTTTGCCAAAAGCCCTGCATGGAAATCGGGCTTAAAGCTATAAGATTCGTCTGCTTGTTTTGGGGATATCCTTGCATTGGCAAGATTAAGGCCACCTTTAGCCCCAAACTGAACTTGTGCTGTTGCAATTGTTGTAATTGTTGCGGCTGCAACTAAAAGGAATAAGTGTTTCATAAGTCATTGAGAGTTTAAGAGTGAATAATTGGGCAAAGATAACAGTTAGTTCGAGAAAAGCAAATAGGCTAACACGTTATTTTTAAATGGCTAAAGCAATTATTCTTCTAGCATAAATGGATATGCGTAGTCGGTTGGGGGATTAAATGTTTCCTTGATGGTCCTTGCGCTTAACCAGCGGTATAAATTTAAAATAGAGCCTGCCTTATCATTCGTGCCGCTGGCCCTTGCCCCGCCGAAAGGCTGTTGGCCAACTACTGCGCCAGTAGGCTTGTCATTGATGTAAAAATTGCCTGCTGCATTCCGGAGCTTGTTGGTGGCGACTTCAACTGCTCCTCTGTCCTTTGCAATGATGGAACCTGTCAGTGCATAAGGCGAGGTGGAATCGATCAGTTCCAAAGTCCTTTCAAAGCTGTTTGCAGGATAGATATAAACCGTCAGTACCGGGCCAAAAATTTCTTCGCACATGGTAACATATTTCGGATCTTTTGCTTCGATCAGAGTCGGCTGAATAAAATAACCTTTTTTCTTATCGCATTTCCCCCCTGCCCAAATTTCAGCCTTCTTGTCTTTTTTTGCATTATCAATATAGCTCTGGATTTTATCAAAACTTTTTTCATCAATCACTGCATTGACGAAGTTGCTGAAATCTTCCACGTTCCCCATCTTGAAGCTTTTTGCTCCTGCAATCAATTTCTTTTTTACCTCATCTGCAATATTGTCGGGTAGGTATGCCCGTGAAGCGGCAGAACATTTCTGCCCCTGGAATTCAAATGCTCCCCGCAGCAGGGCTGTAACCACCACATCTGCATCAGCGCTTTTATGGGCAATTACGAAATCTTTGCCACCGGTTTCCCCGACAATGCGGGGGTAAGATTTATAATTTGCCATGTTCCTGCCAATTGTTTCCCACATATTATTGAAAACCCCTGTTGATCCGGTAAAATGCACACCGGCAAAATCTCTGTGGCTGAAACAAACTTTCCCAAGTGTTGGCCCGTCTACATAAATTAAATTGATAACGCCATCGGGCAGCCCTGCTTCTTTTAAAACCTGCATGAACATTTGGGCGCTGAAAATTTGCGTATGTGCAGGTTTCCATATAACCACATTTCCGCACATGGCGGCAGAAGTGGGAAGGTTGCCCCCAATTGCAGTAAAGTTGAATGGGGTGATGGCCAGCACAAAGCCTTCCAGCGGGCGGTATTCCAAACGGTTATGGATACCCGGAGAACTGATTGGCTGTTGTTTGTATATTTCGCTTAAGTAGTGAACATTAAAACGAAGGAAATCGATGAGCTCACAGGCTGAATCTATTTCCGCCTGGTAAACGTTCTTGCTTTGCCCGAGCATGGTAGTGCCATTCATGTAGGGGCGGTATTTGGTAGCAATCAAATCGGCCGCCTTCAAAAAAATGTTTGCGCGGTTTTCCCAGCTCAGGCTCGCCCATTTTTCTTTAGCGCCCAGCGCTGCTTCAATAGCCTGATGGATATGCTTATCATTTCCTTCATGAAAGTAACCCAGGGTATGGGCAATTTCATGTGGCGGGTGCAATGCTTTTTTTTTGCCTGTGCGCACTTCCTTGTTGCCGATGAACATGGGGATATCGGCTTCCTGTTTTTTAAGTTCGGAAAGCACTTCTTTTAATCTTTTCCTTTCAGGGCTTCTTGGAGCATAAAGTAAAACCGGTTCATTTTGGGGCAATGGATAACTGAAATAACCTAAGCTCATAAACTAAAATTTTAATAGTTTTTAATTAACACTGTGCATGCGGTGTGTTATGCATGCTGAGAAACCAGGATTGTTTTCCGTAGCATCATTTTTCTTGTTTTTTATTAAACGGTTTCTTTTTCGGTCATGAGGTAAGCTTTAATGAACCCGTCCAGTTCCCCGTCCATAACCGGCTGCACGTTGCCTACTTCGTAATCTGTTCGGTGGTCCTTGATCATTTTATATGGATGGAAGACATAGCTGCGTATCTGCGACCCCCATTCAATTTTTTTCTTGTTCGCATTATTTGCATTTTTCACCGCTTCGCGCTTGCGGAGCTCTTCTTCATACAACCTGCTTTTCAGCATAGCCATTGCTTTTTCCCTGTTCTCGCCTTGTGTGCGTGCCTGTTGGCATTCCACGATAATGCCGCTCGGCTTGTGGGTGAGGCGAACGGCTGTTTCTACTTTGTTCACATTCTGGCCACCGGCGCCGCCACTTCGGAAGAATGCCCATTCCACATCGGCCGGGCTCACTTCGATTTCAATGGTATCATCAATTAACGGATATACGTAAACGCTTGCGAAGGAAGTATGCCTTCTTGCATTGCTGTCGAATGGAGATATTCGTACCAAACGGTGTACCCCGCTTTCTGCTTTCAAGAACCCGTATGCAAAAGGGCCATCGAATTGCAATGTGCAGGTTTTTATCCCGGCGCCATCGCCATCCTGCCAGTCGAGCTCGCTAACAGCCATGTCGTGCTTTTGGCCGTACATGCGGTACATTCTTGCCAGCATTTCTGCCCAGTCCTGGCTTTCGGTTCCACCTGCGCCACTATTGATCTGCAGCACTGCCGGCAGTTCATCTTCTGGCTGGTTTAGCGTGCTTTTAAACTCAGCTTCATCCAGGGTTTCCAAGGCTTTTTCCCAGGCCTCTTTTGTTTCTTCTTCTGAAGCATCGCCACTCTTCCAAAAATCGAAGAGCACAGCAAAATCTTCTACTGCTGTTTCTGTTTGGAAATACAGTTTTGTCCAAAGTTCATTTTGTTTGATATTCTTTAAGATTTCGGTAGCACGCGCATTATCGCTCCAGAAACCCGGGGAAAGAGTGAGTTGTTTGTCTTCGTCAATTTTATGTTGCCGGTTCCCGACGTCAAAGAAACCTCCTCAGCGCCGCAACCCGGCCCCTCATATCATTTAATTTTTCTTGTGTCATAGCGGCGCAAAGTTAAGGAGTTTCCATTATAGCAAGCCCGTTTGCAGCTTCTGATCCTGTGGCCTTAAACAAAAGGAGCTCCTATAAAAGGAAATCCGCGCTATTGACAGGATATGCTGTGAGACATGAATACGCATGTTGCGATGATAGATGCAAAACATTGGTTGAATATTTATGCTCATAATCGCCATCTTTCAAATCGCAAATGATGGTTAAAAACTGATTGTTAACATCAATACAGGAATAAATGTGCGTAAAAGATTCTCTTAACAAACAAGTTTTTTTAATTTAGAACGAGCGTTCTAATCTTTTTTAACTCTGGTATATGAATTTAAGGGCCCTCGGCTTTTTACTGTTTATTGCTTCGGGTATTATTTCTTGTGTTAAGAATGGCTCGCCGAACGGCAGCCCCCAAAAATCAGAAATTATTTATTACGACAAAAACTCCCGGGAACAGGTAGTGGTACAGGTATTTTCGTATGATGGCAAATCAGAAAAGAACCTTACTCATGATTCCTCCTATAACTATTGGTGGGCAAGGGTATCTCCGGATAAAACGAAATTTCTTTGTTACCGGTCTCCCAGGCTCAGCAACAACTATCTTGATAACAAATCCAATGATTATGCAAATGCTGACCTTGTTGTTTTTAATATTGACGGGAGCAATCCACGGGTTATTATCCCAAAAGGCAGTTATGGCTGGAGGGAACAGGGTGTAGCCAAATTCAGCCCCGACGGGAAAAACATTTTAATGGCAGCAGAGTGTAAGGACTCCGCGAGGGGCAATTACGACTTTCACTGGCGGCTGGTGATCACTGATATTAATGGGCAGCATCCGAAAATCATTTCAACCCGAAATAGCCTTTTTGCAGACCCGGCCTGGTCGCCAGATGGCAAAAGAATTGTTTATGTAACCTTGCCGCCCGGTATGTTGTTCGGGTTCCAGGACCAGTTTGAATTGTATGTTGCCGATTATAATCCCATTGCCGGAGAAATTCAAAATGAAGTGCGCCTGACAAACGATTCTTTTTATTGTTTTGATCCCTGTTTCAGCCCTGATGGCAAGTATATAGCATTTTCTCGAGCAAAATTTCTTGAGCTGATCCCTTTGCCGGGAAAGGCGGATATTATTCGAATAAGACCTGATGGGACCGATGCAAAAGCCATTATGGACGATGGCAAGATCAATGGCGTGCCATATTGGAGCCCCAATGGGCGCAGGGTCTATTTTCACACGCTCGGCTGGGGCCTGCAGTTTTCCATTGCAAGTTGTGATGGGATATTGGGCGGCGATAAGAAAATCATTCTTGCCGGGGGAGGAAGCGCAGATAACATTTACTCAACTCCGCAACCTGTTTTGAAATGAATGATTTTCTTTATGGCCATTCAAATAGGCCACCTGTGGCTTAGCAGCAGTGATCCCCATAAGTGTAGCGATACGCGCTGCGGCGCTCAATAGAATTCTTTCTGCTGGTTGAATAATCCAAAAAAAATTTACTTTTAACGCCTATTTGATTTTTATGAGAATAGTTCCCTTTTCTGTTTACTTTGCCATTACGGTTGCGCTTATTGTCATGCTGAACAAGGAATGGAAGACAGGCGAGAGCACGCTTCCGCCTGTCGGCAAATTTATGAGCCCGCAACAAGGCTTTTGGCAAAATGCCGAGCCGGTGGACAAAGATTTCAATATGAGGGTAATCTCCGGTTACCTGAAAGACAAAGCTGAAGTATATTTCGATGACCGCATGGTGCCGCATGTGTTCGCAGGAAATGAATCGGATGCATATTTCATACAGGGCTACCTGCACGCTAAGTTCCGCTTGTGGCAGATGGATTTCGAAACCTATGCTGCTGCAGGCCGCATCAGCGAGCTGATAGGGGAGCGGGCAATCAATTTCGACCGTGAGCGCCGAAGGCTGGGCATGGGGTATGCCGCTGAAAAGGCAGTGGAAGAGGTAGAAAAAGATTCCATCACTAAAGCCCAATGTGATGCATACACAGCCGGGGTGAATGCCTACATCAGCAGCCTGAAGGAAAGCGAGCTGCCGGTAGAATACAAGCTGCTGGACTATAAACCTGAAAAATGGAGCAACCTGAAAACAGCGCTGTTCCTGAAATATATGTCGTATGAACTGGCAGGCTATGAGACCGATTTTGAAAACTCGAACGCAAAAAATATTTTCGGGCTCAAAGATTTTGATATCCTATTCCCCCTGTCGCAGGATTCGCTCGACCCGATCATACCGCGTGATACGGTGCAAATAAAACCAGAGCTGCCCGTCAAGGTCCCTTCCACTGCCGACTCATTATATTTTTCGAACAATGCCCCATCAGATATCCTTCATGACAAACCGAACGAAGAAAATGGAAGCAACAACTGGGCAGTGAGCGGCAAAAAAACGAAAAGCGGCAAACCTATTTTGTGCAACGACCCGCATTTGGGGCTTAACCTGCCATCATTATGGTTCGAGATGCAGATATCAGTTCCGGGCATGAATGTGTATGGCGCCACATTTCCAGCGGCACCGGGAGTCGTCATCGGGTTTAATGACAGTTGCGCATGGGGCGTTACCAATGCCGAGCGTGATGTGAGAGATTATTATAAAATAAAATTCAAAGATGAAAGCAGGAAGGAATATTGGTTCAATGGCGAATGGAAGCAAACTGATTTTAGGTATGAGCATATCAAAATAAAAGGCCGGCCGGAACAAATCGACACCATTGCCTATACGGTTTTTGGCCCGGTGATGTATGACAAAAGTTACCGGGGCAACAGGAGAGACGGCAAAGAAGGCGGGAGGACTGACGGCGGCTATTATGCTGTTCGCTGGAAAGCGCATGACCCCAGCAATGAGCTGATGGTTTTTAACAGGCTCGATCATGCAAATAATTATCATGATTATTTGGCCGCCATCAAACGGATGCACACCCCCGGGCAAAATTTTGCATTTGCCTGCAAGAACGGCGATATTGCCATGTGGTGCCAGGGCGAGTTCCCCGCTAAATGGCAGCACCAGGGCCAATTTATTATGCCGGGCACAGACAGCAGTTACCTGTGGCAGGGAAATATCCCGCAGGGCCAGAACCCACATATAATGAACCCTGAACGCGGGTTTGTGAGCAGTGCCAACCAGTTGCCTGTTGACCCGCGCACTTATCCTTATTACCTTGGTGGTTCATATCCGCCTTATCGCGGCATCATCATTAACCGGTTGCTTTCGCAAATGAACAATATTGAACCGGAAGAGATGATGAAACTGCAGACTGAAAACTATAACGTGTTCGCAGAAATGGCCATGCCTTTGTTCCTGAAATACATCAATGAAGATTCGCTGGATGAATCGCAGAAAAGATATTTTGAGATGATGAAAACATGGGGGCTGAGAGATGACTACCACGAAAAAGGCGCTACTGTTTTCAGCCTTGCATGGGATTTTTTTGAAAAAGAAGTTTGGTTCGATGATATATCGAAAACCCAATTGCCGATGAACTACCCGCATGAGAGCACTTTGCTGGAAGCGATCTTGCGCGACTCGGCTTTTAAATTTATTGATGATGTGCGCACTCCGCAAAAAGAAACCCTGGCCGATGAAATGTTGAAAGGGTTCCGGCTTGCAACCGATTCAGTAAAACGCCTCGATTCGGCAGGCAGGCTGGAATGGGGGAAGGCAAAAGACACAAGAGTAACCCACCTGGCAAGGCTCGTGCCATTCAGCAGGCTGCACGTGCAGATTGGCGGCGGCAAACATTGCATCAATGCTGCCAGTGAAGACCATGGCCCGAGCTGGAGAATGATTGTTTCTTTAACGGACACTACCCAGGCTTATGGCGTTTATCCGGGCGGGCAAAGCGGTAACCCGGGAAGCCCATATTATGATAATTTTATCGACCAGTGGGCGGAAGGAAAATATTACCCGTTATGGGTGATGAAAAAAAGCGATGAAGGAGATGCAAAAGTGAAGTTTAAGATGGGGTTCATAAAACAGCCTTAAGCCAACAGGTGCCTGCAAAATGCTCATAGCTTGTAACAGTAACATATAACCGAAAAAATAAACGCTATATGAAATTCCTTTTAGCCATATTGCTCACGGCGCTATTAAGCTTTGTTGCAGGATTGTATTTGCCCTGGTGGTCGGTGGCGCTGGCAGCTTTTGTAGCGTGCATATTGATACCCGCAGCGCCGTGGAAATCTTTTTTAGCCGGGTTTATTGGTGTGTTCATTTTATGGGCGGTACTGGCTGCTGTTATAGATGCCAATAACAACCATATCCTTTCTCATAAAATTGCGGTGATATTCCCACTCGGTGGCTCTTCTTTTATGCTCATACTGGTTACAGCGTTTATTGGCGCAATAACGGGCGGCATGGCCGGTTTAACGGCGGGTTATTTGAGGAGGAGCGCCTAAAGAAAAGACGATAAGCGCTTAGCATGCTTCTTCATGTTAGGTGGCATCGTATCAGCTTTCGGTGGCCCATTAAAACTTTAACCGCCTTCTAACTTATGCCTGCTTATTTTCGTATCTGTTAGCAACAGCTCATGAAACACTTTGCGCTTTCTGTTATTGCATGCATTTCTTTTATCTCTTCCTTTGCTGGAAAAATTTCCGGAACAGTTGCTGATGAAAAAGGCCAGGTACTGGCTTACGCTTCCATCCTGGTGAAAGGCACCGCCAAAGGCACTTCTGCCAATAATGAAGGGAAATATTTTTTATACCTTGAACCGGGCACCTACACCATTGTTGCGCAATATGTGGGCTATGAAAGAAAAGAAAAGCAAATCACCATTGGGAATGAAAACTTGCTTCTTGATTTTCAACTGCGGCCCCAGCAGTTGTCCTTAGCAGAAGTGGTGGTGAAACCGGGAGGCGAGGACCCTGCTTATGATATCATCCGTCATGCAATAAAAAAAAGAGCGTATTACCAGCAGCAGCTCGATAAGTTCCAGTGCGAAGTGTACATAAAGGGGCAGCTTAGGCTGCGCAATTTCCCCAAATCATTCATGGGCCAGAAAATAGATTTCGAAGATGGCGATACCAGCAAAAAGAAAATTGTTTATTTGTATGAAACCCTTGCCAGGTACACTGTTGCGAAGCCTGATAAATCGAAGGTAGAGGTTTATTCTACAAAGGTAAGCGGGCAAAGCGGCGCTTTTGGCTTTCTCAGCAACCCCCAAATCATTTCGTTTTATGAAAACAATATGGACATTGCAAGGAACCTGAACCCGCGCGGCTTTATCTCACCCATCTCTGATAATGCCCTGCATTATTACAAATACAAGTTTGAAGGCGTTTTTCATGAAGATGGCAAAGAAGTCAATAAAATAAAGGTAACCCCAAAACGAAAATTCGAGCCCCTGTTCAGCGGCTATATTAATATTGTTGACGGTGACTGGCGGATCCACAGTGTAGACCTGGCGCTCACCAAAGAATCACAGATGGAATTCCTCGATACTTTTCGTATTGAACAACTTTATGTTCCTTTTGAGAAAGATGTCTGGGTGATCAAAACACAGGTGATTTATCCATCCATAAAGCTGTTGGGCTTTGATGCTTATGGAAGCTTTGTGAATGTGTATTCAAAATTTGATCTCAGCCCTTCATTGCCCAAAAAATTTTTTAGCAGCACAGTCTTAAAGTTTGATGAAGGCTCAAATAAAAGGCCTGCCGATTACTGGGATACCATACGCCCTGTTCCTTTGCAGTTAGACGAAATTGCTGATTACCGGAAAAAAGACAGTCTTGAAAAACTGCGGCAAAGCCCTCATTACCTCGATTCGGTTGACCGCATCAGGAATAAACCAACGGCAACGGGGATCCTTTTAACCGGGCAAGCCATCAATAAAGAAAAAACCAGGGAGCAGTTTAATTACCCTGCACTTATTTCAACTTTTAGTTACAATACGGTAGAAGGATTGGCAATAAACTGGAGAGGAACTTATACCAAAAGGATAGACAGCAGCGCTTTCTCACGGAGAAGCATATCCGTAACCCCAGACCTGAGATATGGATTCAGCAACACCCATTTCAATGCTTATGCTGTTGTTCGTTATAATTATGGAAAAAAATATTTTTCCTCATTCAATATAGCAGGAGGCAAGCGGGTCTATCAGTTCAATAACGCCAACCCGATAAACCCTTTGTATAATACTTTTTCTACTTTGTTTTGGGAAAGCAATTATATGAAACTGTATGAAGCCTGGTTTGGGAAAATCTATTTTAATAAAACCATTGGCGATGGGCTGAGGGTGGGCATTGGGCTACAGTACCAGGACAGGATGCCACTGGAGAATTCAACAGATTATTCATTTGTAAGCTGGAAAACCCGCAGCTTTACTAAAAATTACCCGGTAGAATTGTTGTCGCAGAATATTCCCCGACACCAGGCATTCATCGCTAATGCGGAAATAATCTGGCAGCCTGGCGCAAAATACATTGAGTTCCCCGACAGGAAAATGATGATCCGTTCTGATTACCCTCGTTTTCAGTTAAGCTGGCAGCAGGGTGTGCCGGATATTTTCGGGAGCAATATCGATTATTCAAAATGGAAGTTTTCCATCAACCAAACCCTGAATTTGAAACTGGCAGGTTCATTCGATTATCATATTTCCGCAGGCGGGTTTCTTTATGCTAACAAATTATTTGTACCGGATTATTATCACTTTAATGGCAACCAGGTGGTCATTGCTTCCGATTACCTTACCAGTTTTCAATTGTTGCCCTATTATAAATACAGTAATAAAGCGCCCATCTATGGCGAAGGGCATATCGAGTACCATTTGAATGGCTTTCTTACCAACAAAATTCCTTTGTTCCGAAACCTTAACTGGCATCTTGTTGCCGGGGCAAATGGATTTTTTATAGATCCTTATACCAATTACATTGAGGCTTTTGCCGGTTTAGAAAATATACTGAAGCTTTTTAGGGCGGATTTTGTGTGGGGATACGAGCGGGGCAATCAATCGCTGATGGGCATACGGATAGGTATACCCGTTGGTTTCATTGGCGGGAACCCAAATGATTAGCTTTTCAGGATACCATGTTTTGTTGCACGAATATTATTGAATGACGGGATTGCAGCTTTCCTGCCAGTGGAAATGTTTTCTAAATGGCATTGGGAGGGCACTAATTTATGTTGTTGGTGTTGCGCATGGGCATGTGCGTTAGCTGCGCCAACAGCATGGGATCATGAACTGGCTGTTGGCGAGCCAAGTGCAAATCAGCGCACAGTACCAACAGCAAGGAAAATGTGCGGGCATTGCTTAAAAAAAATCATAAACGAACTTCACTTTCATTAGTGCAGCTTCCATCATAAGCGCCCCGGCCAAATTCTCCTCTTTTGTCTCCATGTTTATTCTTATTTTTATTTTTCATTTCTAATGGCAAACAATGAAACAACTGCTGTTATTACTGATTCCCTTTTCTGTTTTTGGCCAGGATTCAGTCCCTAAAGCACTTGCAGGCTGGCAGCAGCAAGCTTTGAAGGTAACCATCGCACGCGACACATGGGGCATTCCGCACGTTTATGGCAAAACAGATGCGGATGCTGTTTTTGGCCTCATGTATGCCGAATGCGAAGAAAACTTCGAGAGGGTAGAAAGGAATTACCTTGAAGTAATGGGCAGGCTCGCAGAGGTGGATGGCCCGTCAAAAATGTACGATGACCTGCAAATGCAGTTGATATACGATTCTGTTGCTGCGAAAAAGGACTATGAAAACAGCCCCGGTTGGTTCAAAAAATTATTGAATGCGTTTGCTGATGGCGTGAACTATTACTTGTACAAGCATCCCGGTGTTCATGCGCAAGTGCTGAAACATTTTGAACCCTGGTTTGCATTGATGTATACTGACGGAAGCATATCTGCAACTGAAACCGGTGGATTGACCATCCAGGATGTGAAAAATTTGTACCCGCTCGAAGCTGTG
This sequence comes from Bacteroidota bacterium, assembly GCA_018266455.1. GTDB lineage: Bacteria > Bacteroidota > Bacteroidia > Chitinophagales > Chitinophagaceae > Puia. Next base: position 44,411 of record JAFEAJ010000036.1, on the reverse strand, counting down.
CCTGCTTCGGTTGCTGACAATCTTAAAAAAAATAACGACAGGGAGCTCCTGGCCGGTTCAAACGGTTTTGCCTTTGCCCCTTCACGAACAACATCCGGCAACCCGATTTTATATATAAACCCGCATGTTACCTTCTATTTCAGGATCGAGGCACAGATGGCAAGCGATGAAGGCCTGAATGCTTATGGTGCTGCTACCTGGGGGCAGTTTTTTATTTACCAGGGCTTCAATGAACATTGCGGATGGATGCATACTTCAAGCTACGCCGATGTGGCAGACCTGTACGAAGAAAAGATAACCCGAAAAAGGGATTCGTTTTACAGTGAATACGATGGCCGGTTGCTGCCTGTGCGCAAAAAACAAATTGTTCTCAGGTATAAAAAAAGTGATGGCATCGCTGCTGTACCGCTTGTCGTTTATTATACCAACCATGGCCCGGTAATGGGCAGCCGTCATGGCAAATGGTTGTCTTTGCGAGAACATAACCGTTCTTATGAGTCATTATTGCAATCCTGGCTACGCACCAAAGCAAACGGGTTTAATGAATTCAAAAAGGTGATGGGCCTGCGCGCCAATAATTCTAACAATACGGTGTTTGCAGATGACAAAGGCAATATTGCCTACTGGCATGGCAATTTTATGCCCAGGCGCAACCCGAAATTCAATTATACATTGCCGTTGGACGGCTCAACGTCTGCCACAGATTGGAAAGGGCTGCATGCGCTCGATGAAACCATACACATTTACAACCCGGCCAGCGGGTATATCGCAAACTGTAACTCTACCCCCTTCACTGCTTCCGGCAAAAGCAGCCCGAAAAAGCAGGATTATCCGGCTTATATGGCTATGGATGGCCAGAATGGCCGTGGCCTCAACGCCATCAGGCTTTTCGATAATGGGAAAAAGTTCTCGCTCGAACAGGTGATGGCTGCAGGGTACGATCACTACCTTTCTGTGTTTGCTATTTTAATACCATCACTGATCGATGGTTATAAGAAAACAGATGATAGCGATACGATAAAAAAACAAGTGGCTGCTGCTGTTCAGGCCCTGCAGTCATGGGATTATTATTCATCAGTCAATTCCATTGCAACCACCATTGCTGTGGAATGGGGCAACCTGATGGCATTGCAGGTCTCCAAATTGAGTGAAGAAGAAGAAGAAACTGACCAGGTTGAATTATTCAAACTGCTTGCAAAAAAAACGGGAGCTAAGGAACAATTGCATTTGCTGTCTGAGGCTTTGCGGCAATTGCAATCAAAGTATGGTGATTGGCGAATTGCCTGGGGCGATATTAACCGCTTTCAAAGAAATACAGGAAAACTGAGAGAAACTTTTAGCGATGGTTTGCCGAGTTTGCCTGTTGCTATGACATCATCAAAATGGGGAAGCCTGCCAGCTTTTGAAAGCAAAAGTTTTAATGGCACAAAAAAAAGTTATGGCATTTCCGGCAACAGCTTTATTGCCGCAGTGGAGTTTGGGAAGAAGGTTGTTGCAAAAACCATATCTACCGGAGGCGAGTCCTTCGATCCCCATTCAAAGCATTTTACTGACCAGGCAGAAATGTTTGTTGAAGGGAAGTTCAAAAACATCTTTTTTTATAAGCACGATGTGATGCAGCACGTAGAGAAAGAATATCACCCCGGGGAAGAATAAATAATGTGAAAATGCGCAGGGTTGAAAATAATGAATGATGAGGCTACAAAATGTTTGAAACATTCCGGTCCTTCAACTGCATCGCTATTGTAAAACCGGGAGGTAAAATAAAAAGCAGCTGTTTTTGATTTGCCCTCCGGCCCGCCGCACTAAACTCAGAATAGCGACACTGGCGCCACATGTTCAATTTATCAGCCGTGCTTTTGCGACAGGTGTGCTAAGACCGGGCCGGCAGGAATTGCAGGCGCCTTTGCCAGATAATTGTTGAGGGTTTGATTTCCGTTTCGATTAATGACGGTACTGAACGAAATGGATGACAAAGGAAGGGATCCGAAAAACCGGCAAATAAATGAATTAGGTTTTTGTTGCCAACCGTTTTTTAAACACACGATAACGTTTATATACTTTTCCGCCGATATGCTCACACTCGGCGCGCATACGGGAGTTGGTTTCTAAGATCAGGTGGCTGTCGAGCGTTACAAACTTGCGCCGGATAGCCGATTCCATGATTGCATGGCCTAACATCGCGGTAATGCCCCGCAAGCGAAACTCCGGCTTTACTGCGCCAAGCACCAGGTCAAGTTGTTTTGCTTTTTTTGCTTCGTTGATAATATGCAAAAAACCGAAAGGGAATAATCTGCCTTTTGCTTTTTGCAAGCCACGGCTCACGTCTGGCAGGGCAACCACAAAACCTGCGACTGAATTTTTTTCGTCAACCACCACTTTCAAAAATTCCGGGTCAAGCACCGGCATATACTGCGCTGCAAGTTGTTTCATTTCTTTTTCGCTCATGTTCATAAAACCAAACAGCGGAGCGTAAGTTTCATTAACCAGTCTAAGTACCGGCACGATCCAGGGGCGCAGTTGTTTTTTTGATTTGAAATGAATCAGCCTAAATGCTGAAGAAGCAATTTGCCGCTTATAAATTCTCCGGTACACTTCCGGGATATCCTTTGGCACTGCCATGCGATACGAAACGCAATCAAGTTTTTTTGAAAAGCCTGCAGCCGCAATCAGTAATGGAAGATAAGGCGGGTTGGCAGGCGTTGAAACTACCGGCAAATTTTCGAAGCCTTCTACCTGCACTCCTTCCGGGTCTTTATCAGAAAACCCAAAAGGGCCGATTAATAAATCCATTCCTTTATTAACAGCCCATGTTGAAATAAAATCAAGCAGGCAATTTGCCGCATCAATATCATCAATGCAATCCAACTGGTAAAAGCGTGCGGTTTTTTCATTGTGCAAATGATTGTGCCTTTTGTGGATGATGCCCATAATCCTCCCGACAGGTTCATTGTTGCAAAAAGCCAAAACCCTGGTGGTTTCTGCTTCGTGCAGGGAAAGGTTATGGTTGGGATCATGAAATTTCCATTCATCGGCATACAATGGCGGAACATAATGAGCGTAGCCGGCATAAATTTTTGCCGGCAGGTGAATAAATGTTTTCAATAATTTTTTTGAAGAAACCTCTTCCAAACGAATTTTTGGTTGCATAAAGGGGGCTCGAAGTTGGCGACAAGGTAATTTTTTTAATAATAAAAGATAAAACTTTTAATCAAATGAAGCACACCACAACATCCTTAATAGCAAACAAAGAACAAGAAGAGCCGGGAACTAAAATATTTAAAAGAGGCGGTATCAAAAACCAGCATATTTCGCTCAAAGAATGCAAAGGGCACAAAGGTCGCAATGCGTTTCGTGGCAATCAATAACTTTTTCTTTGTACCCTTGCTTCTTTGTATGAGATAATGCTTCTATGGCAGCCTCTTCTTACAATAATATCATTGCTTCCAAATATTGTTGCTTTCATCTGCATCCATCCAAATGCCTCCTTTTAACTCAACCTGTGCTATTTTCTTTTTGCCCGGAATGTTAACTGAAGTTTGTTTTTGATTCTTTTTCCAGATGGCAGGAGTTTGATGGAATGTTTCTGTGCTGCCGTCAGTATAAGTGGCTACCACATCTACCGGTGATGCATACCCGCCAATATTTTTGATGGCCACGTTATAGCCCGTAGCAGATTTGGTTACTTTCTCCACAGCCAGGTCGATGTAATAATTCGAGAAATACCAGTTGCTCCAGAACCAGTTCAGGTCCTCTCCGGATTCATCGTTGAAGGTGTAAAAGAAATCCCATGGGGTGGGGTGCTTGCCATGCCATCGCGAAATGTATTCGTGCAAGCATTTTCTGAATAGGCCATCGCCTAATAAATCTTTCATGGCAAGATAGCCCAGGGAAGGCTTGCCATATTCATTGTTGCCAAGGCCAACTCCGTTCATGGCATTGCCAGGCGTAACAATCGGCAAATCTTCTTCAGCTGATGGGTCGTTTATCCATCCGTTCACGCGAAATTGTTTATATAAATTGTCAGCTTTTTCTTCGCCCACATCTGCACGGCCAATCAGCAATTCGAATGTTGTTGCCCAGCCTTCATCCATAAACCCGTATTTTGTTTCATTAATGCCCATATAAAAAGGGAACCAGGAGTGTGCAATTTCGTGCTCCACAACAAGCCTGGAAAAATCAAGGTTGGGCGTAGTGTTGTCGTTCACCATCATCGGGTATTCCATATCAGCAAAGCCTTGCACAATGGTGGTTTTCGGAAAGGGGTAAGGCACGCCTGGCCAGTTATGCGAAAGCCAGTCTAACGAATGCCTGCCAAACTCAACCATGTGGTGAAAGTCGTTTGCATGATCAAGAAATGCAGCCTGAACGCTTGCCCGCCGGTGGTCCCTGTCATCAACAACCACGCTCGACGCGTCCCAATTATAATGGTCGCTGAGCGCACAAGCTACGTCCGTAATATTGCTGGCGGCCCACACCCAGGTGTTGGTATCATTTTGAACGGTGATGTTTTTTGCGGCAAGGTCTTCTTTGGTGGCAATGTGCACCACTTCGTCCGTGGCCATTGATTTTTCCAGCCTGTCTTTATAAGCTGGTTGCAGCACATTCGGGTTAAGCAAAGTGCCTGTTGCCCAAACAATGTAGTTTTTGGGAACATTCACCCTTAGCGTATAATCATTAAAGTCGTTATAAAATTCAAGCGCATCATTAAAATCCATCCTGTCCCATCCATAATAGTCATCAAACACGGCAACACGCGGATAAAAATAAGCGAGGAAATAAGAAGTGGAGTCAAGCATGCCTTCCCGGCCGCTCTCTAATGAAATTTCATAGTTCCAGTTGAAAGCCAATTTCACCGAATCATGGGGCAGCAATGGCTTTGGCATGGTAAAGCTTTGCCAGGTGCTGTGCCCAACGGGTTGGCGCCAGGTTTCAGGCTGACCGTTCACGGTGAACTTTGTAATGTTCACTCCGGGGGCAAGATAATCAGGTGAAGCATCTCTAAGCCTTGCTGCCCCGGGTTTGTGTATATTCAATATCAGTTTGATGACGGGATGATTGATCGTGTCGGGGCTGTTGTTGAAATAAGTGATGGTCTCGCTCCCGCTGATTGTCCTGTCGGGAGGCATTGCTGTTACCGTTATGTCATAAATGCCGTGGTTCTGCCAGTATTTCGGCCCCGGGTTGCCGTCCATTGATCTTGTGCCTTTATTGTATGCTTCCTGGAGGTTGCGGGGCATATACAGCTGCTGCGCTTGAGCGCAGAAGGCAAAGGCAACAGAGAAAAATAATAAATAGCTTTTCTTCATAAAAATAATTTTGAAATTGAAAGATAATGATAAACCGAAATAAAGGGGAGGTGAATTTATGAGCGGAAAGAGACATTGCCGATGGGAAGCGCTTGTTTTGTGCGCATGGAGCTCCTGGCTAAAGGCCCTGGCTGGAGAAGGCACCCATTATTTCTTTTTTCTTTGTGTTGGCATTCGTCATTTCCAATTTGCACATTCTATTTCGGTTTATAAACGAACCTCACGGCAGCGCTTTTCTGCTCGGTTGAAGAAAGGTACACTTCAAACTTTTGGCTCCCTGCCGTAACTACCATCAAAGCCGTGTTTGGGGGAATGGAGCCGAGGTTATCAGCGTACATTACTACCTCATATTGGGTTCCTGCAAAGGCATTGAATTCAATATTTAGCGGTTTTTCGGTTAAGCATTGGCGATAGAGAAGCAATTTATTGTTCACGAAAACGGTAATGGTGTCGTTATCAATTGTGGCATCGTCATAAAAGGCAAGCCTGATTTTTGGAGAGTCGACAACAATTGTTTTTTTCAGGTCGATGGCCCTCTTTTCCAAACGAATATTCTTTTGAATTTCTGCAAGTTTGTCGTTTTGTTCCACGTCAACCGGGAAATCGGAGTAAAGGGCTCTTTGTAATATTAATTTTCCTGGGGGGCAACTGATCCTTCTGTCGATGGTATAACCTTTCCAATCGCCTTCCAGCATTTCTTTGCCGCTTTTTTGGGAATAAATGAGCGAATAGGTCTTGATGCACGGAACACATTCTTCGGGAATTTGAACATGAAGCACTTTGTTCTCAATAAGCACCAGCCGGTGGTTCAGCGGGTTGTACTTGCCAGTAAAACTCAGTTTCACAAATTTTGAAGTGTCATAATAGTCGTACACTTTCCCGGTAATGTTATTATCCGAAAAATTGATCTGCAGTTCCAAAAAATATTTTGGGTAACATCCTCCCGATTCCTGGGTAAGCGTGCCCTTCCAAATGCCATTGAGGTCCTGGCCAAAAAAATAGTGTGGCAGCAATAAGATGGGCAATAACCAGCATCGCATGCTGTAAATTTAAAGTGCAGCAATCGGTTTGAATGCAGCAGCAGCATAATTTATTTGAGCGGCAAAGCGAATGGGGAGTTGGAGAAGATAGCTGCCGATAGGTTCCTCCTGTAATGCCGGGCCTAGAATCCAGGACAGCAAATTCCCGATTATTTGTTGCTGAGCCCAACAGGAAAGCTGCGGGCGATAAAGCTGTCTTAAACGCATTCCTTAATGCTTTTATGCAGCTTTTTTATTTTTGGGAAAGGGCATTGAATTTCTCTTTCCATTGCTGGTACTTTGTCTTTTCTATTTCATCCAAAATGTTTTTTATGGATCCTGCCATGCTGTTTCGCAGCCCCACACCGCTGGCCCTGCCCTGCATCCGTTCGGTCATCAGCACCTTTTTATATTTCATATCAACCAAAGTTACCCAAACGGCGGTGGCTTTCTCCATCTTACTGAATGCTTCCACTACTAACAAAAGGCCTACCCCTTTTTTATCTCCAAAATCAAACCCGCTGACCAGGGTTTCAATGTCACTACTTTGCAATCGGTGGAAGTCAGCGGTATTAGATGAAATAATGTCCTCGGCATTTATTTTGCTGTTCCGAACTGCTACTTCGCCCAGGTCGTGGTCAATAAAACTTTTGTGGAAGGACAGTTTCAGTTCGTATTTTTTAGGTTCGGCAACAATCAGGTCGTTCAGCCCCGGATAATCTTTTGAACGGATATCGAATTCATTGGCGTGTTCCCCGATAATTTTTGCTTTTGTAAAATCTACACCGAGATAGAGTATCTGTGTTTCGCTGTTGCTAAAAACCTCTTTGGCTGTTTGAGAGAAAACAGTTGTGCAGGCAACAAGATAAACGAAGAGCAACACTAAACCGGATTTGACCATATTGATTTCAGTATTTTGCCAGGTTTTGGCATCATTCATTGTTCTCATTTTAAAATATTTTTGTAACACAAATATGGATGAAGGCTTTTCTACCTGAAATACTTAATTGGTAGTATATTTTCGGTGATGGGAAAACTGTCGTTAGCCCGGGTGGGGCAAACGAGTAGCTGGCTAAGCTTTAGCATTGCAGAAAACTGTAAGTGGAAAAAAACATGATCAATATATTGTTGCCCAATCAAACATGAATACCTTATGAAATAGTAATGCGAAAGGGGCAATAATTGAAATGCCGGGACCTATCGCCGTTCCTTCATCATTGTTTTTATGAAGTTGTAATACAGCTTTAGGCAGCAATAAGTATAGCTGTTTTTTAAGGAATGGCACAGGCCCTTTCAAAGCAATGATGGGTTTGGCGGAAAAGAAATATAATGTGATTATCAAAGATACAGTTGCACCAGCAATGTGATATCCGCATCCGCATGCAGGTGATTGCGTTGTTTTTCGTTGTTTTCACATGCCCGGCATTATTTCTTCTCGAACTTAAACACCACCGTTGCATTTTTCTGCTCCGTGGAAACAATCCGCACTTCATATTCTTTATCACCTGCTTTTACCACCATTAACGAAGTGTTCGGGGGTATTTCGCCTTCATTTTCTGCAACCATCACCACTTCATGGTAGTCGTCATTATCATCGAAATGCAATTTTACAATGATGGGTTTATCAGTAAGCATTGCGTGGTTAATGACATTTTTATTATCCACATAAATCGAAACCGTGTCGTTGTCGATAGTGCCATCATCATAAACGCGAAGCTCCACTTCATTGGTGCTCACTGTAATTGTTTTTACTAATTCATTCTTCCGGTTTGCCAATACTTTAGGAACAACCAGGTCAGGCACAGGTTTTCTTTCAATTTTATGTGTTGAATCCACTATAGCAGGTACATGGGTTTCTTTAGGGGTTTCTGTTTTTGCAATGGACGGTTTCAGTGCGGCGTTAGGAACATTTTGTTTAACCCCGTTTGTTGTTTTAGGCTTAGAACTTTTTACGGCCGTGTTTGATTTTTTTTCAGGAGCTTTTGTTCCTGCGACAGGTTTTGTCGCAGGGTTTTTCTTCGCAACAGCTGGTGGGGCTGTCACAGGAGCTCTGTGCTTTTCTTTTTCAATTTCTTTTTCCCGCTCAATAAGAAACTGTTCCTTGCCAAAATCAGAAGTAGGGACTTTATGTAAAAAGACAATCCCCTTGCTGTCTGAAGAAGAATCAACCCCATCATGGCTTATGTAAGTTCCCTCTAAAAATTCTTCATTGCCCAGTTTTGAATACTTTAGGTAATAGGTCATTCTTATTGCGGTGCCCTGAACCATCCTGACTTCAATAAGCTTCAATTCATTTAGTACAACTTTTTTTGTAGAAGAATTGATAAACCCGTCCGCACTGGCCTTTCCATAAAAAATGGTGCTGAGGTATGAATAGGTTACGGCCTCAAAGGAGTTGTTTTTTTGAGAAATCTGTACTTCTATTTTATAGCGGTCATCAATTTCTCCGCGGGTGTCAAAAGAATTGTTTGACCGGAAATGACCACGCCAGATACCAGTTAAATCCTGTGCCTGGACGAAACCACAAAATAATACCAAACAAGTAAACAAAGAGGCCTTTCGCATTGCTTCACATTTCATAAAAGCAAATTACCTAAATATTTTTTTTCCGGGCTTCATTCGTAAATGTTATCTGGCAATAGTTTGTTAAATTTGCGCGATTTTTAATAAGGAAGAAGGCTGGAGATATGATACGGAATATTTGATGGCTCAATTTTTATCCCGCATCTTAAACCCTGTGCCGTAATCTTTGTATCATAATTGTATAACATTCACAATGATCAAAATCACTTTTCCAGATGGCGCGGTAAGGGAATATGCAGAAGGCACCACTCCGCTCGAAATAGCAAAATCGATCAGCGAAGGGCTGGCAAAAAAAATATTGTCAGCAAGCGTTGACGGGCAGGTACAGGATGCAACGCGCCCTTTGTACAAAAGTGCTTCGCTGAAACTGCTTTCCTGGGCTGATGATGGAGGTAAATTTGCTTTCTGGCATTCCTCTGCGCATTTAATGGCAGAAGCTGTGGAGTCATTATTTCCAGGCGTAAAATTTTGGGTAGGGCCGCCCACTCAAAATCCTCCGGGCTTTTATTATGATATGGATCTCGGGGGCACGCAAATTACCGAAGACGACCTTCGCAGGCTCGAAGCAAAAATGGCAGAGCTGGCAAAAAAGAATGAAGTGTATGTGCGCAAAGAAATGCCTAAATCCGAAGCGCTGAGATATTTCACGGAAAAAGGCGATGAATACAAATTGGACCTGCTGCAAAACCTGAATGATGGAGAGATCACTTTTTATACCCAGGGGAATTTCACCGACCTCTGCCGTGGGCCGCATATACCCAACACGGGCTTTATCAAAGCCATTAAGCTAACCAATATTGCCGGCGCTTATTGGAAAGGCGACGAGAAGAACAAACAGCTTACCCGTATTTATGGCGTAACATTCCCTTCTCAGAAAGAGCTCGATGAATACCTGGCTATGCTTGAAGAAGCAAAGAAGCGCGACCACCGGAAGCTGGGCAAAGAGCTTGGCATCTTCACCATGGATGATGATGTAGGCCCCGGGCTTGCCTTATGGATGCCAAACGGCACCATCATTATTGAAGAACTTGAAAAGCTCGCCAAAGAAACAGAGCTGGCAGCAGGATATAAGCGTGTGGTCACTCCGCATATCGCAAAGGAAAATCTTTACCTGACCAGCGGCCACCTGCCTTATTACCAGGACAGCATGTACCCGCCAATGGAACTGGAAGGGGTAAAGTATTACCTCAAAGCAATGAACTGCCCGCACCACCACAAAATTTTTGCTGCAGAACCCAAAAGCTATAAAGACCTGCCATTGCGGCTTGCGGAATACGGTACCTGTTACCGTTATGAACAGAGTGGAGAATTGTTTGGCTTGATGAGGGTGCGCTGCCTGCACATGAACGATGCACATATTTATTGCACCAAACAGCAATTTGCGCAGGAATTTAAGGCAGTGAACGATATGTACCTGAAATACTTTAAAATTTTCGGCATAGAAAAATACATTATGCGCCTATCATTGCACGACCCTGAAAAATTAGGCCAGAAATACATCAATGAGCCGGAGCTGTGGGTGGAAACCGAGAACCTGGTAAGAGAGGTGATGATTGAGAATAAAGTGCCCTTTGTAGAAGTGAAAGGCGAAGGCGCATTTTACGGGCCGAAGATTGACGTCCAGATTTGGAGCGCGATTGGCAGGGAATTTACACTGGCTACAAACCAGGTAGATTTTGCGCAGGGACGCCGCTTCAACCTTGAGTTTACTACCAAGGACAACCGCAGTGAAACACCCTTGATCATCCATCGTGCGCCGCTCGGCACTCACGAACGGTTTATCGGTTTTTTACTGGAACATTATGCCGGCAATTTCCCAACCTGGCTGTCCCCCTTGCAGGTGAAGGTTTTGCCCATTAGCGATAAGTTTGCAGATTATGCCCAAACTGTTTTGCAATCGCTGAAAAATGCTGATATTCGCAGCGAAGTTGATGACCGCAGCGAAAAAATCGGCAAAAAAATTCGAGATACCGAGCTTTCCAAAGTTCCCTACATGCTGGTGATCGGGGAGAAAGAAATGAACGAAGGAAAGATTGCCGTCCGCAAACATGGAAAAGGGGATGTTGGGACAAAAAATATGGAAGAATTTATCAGCGAGATAAAGACAGAGATTATGAGCAGAAGCAGCTTGTAATGGTGGCAGGAGATGAGGGGTACGAGACCGTGGTGATGCAAATGCCATCGAATTTTTTCAGGGTGATCAGTAAACCAATTAAATCCCGGGTTGACAATTGGCGAACAGGGTTGTTGGTGTACAAGAGTGCGACGCAAGGATGTTGAACAGAGCACAAATGCTGGTTGCCCAAAACTAAAAAACTAAAAAGTTAAAGACTAAAAACAAAATCTCAGGGTTTCATCATAGAAATGTAAACCCGTAGCCCGAAACAGAAAACTCAACGCTTCTTTCCCTAAAAGAAGTTAATGCATGAAAAACAAAAAATCAACAGCTCTGTTTAGGGATGGGGCTTCACTTAAAAAACATAAATGACATTTCAGCAAAGACCGCCGAGAGGCAATTTTAACCCAAGATTCAGGAAAGAACAGCAGCAGGAGCACCGTACCAACCACATGATCCGTGTGCCGCAGGTGCGGTTAGTGGGGGACAATGTTACCGTAGGCGTTTACTCTACACAGGAAGCACAGAAAATAGCACATGAGCAAGGGCTCGACCTGGTGGAAATTTCTCCCAATGCAGAACCGCCTGTATGTAAAGTAATAGACTATAATAAATTTTTGTACGAGAAGAAGAAGAAAGAAAAAGAGATGAAGGCCAAGAGCAAGGCCAGCGAAGTGAAAGAGATACGCTTTACTCCGAATACGGATGACCATGATTTTGATTTCAAAGCAAAGCATGCCGAGAAATTTCTGAAAGAAGGCAATAAAGTGAAAGCTTATGTGCAGTTCAAAGGCCGTGCGATACAGTTTAAAGAAAGAGGCGAACTGTTGTTGTTGAAATTTGCAGAAAGGCTTAATGAAACAGGCGTGCTGGAAGGCATGCCGAAAATGGAAGGCAAACGAATGCTGGCGATTTGGGCGCCAAAACCCCAAAAGAAGAAATAGAAAACGAATAATGCAAATGCAATAAAAAGGGAAGCTGCATGAGTGCGGCTTCCTTTTTTTGTTGGCGAAACTGCCTCGGCTTTAAAAAGCCTGCTGATCTTCTGCCAAACCTGCACGGGGAGCTACCTGTTGCGAACCTGGGAAAATATCATTCGCTTGACCTGATATCGATAACTTTTAACTGGAGGTTCTTCTGGTCGTTCCATTCATTTTCATCAATGGTAAAAGCGATGTCAACCGGCTTTTTAGTTTGCAACAGGGCAAACCTGCCTGCCAAATTAAAGCCAATGCCCGTCATAACTTTGTCCTCCTGTTTCAATGAAAAACGGAGATGCTGTTCTTTTACAATTTTAGAAAACCCTGTGTCCATTGCCCTGCGCGCTATAAACACTGGCCGCATGTTTTCCGGCCCAAAAGGCTCCATCTGGCAAAGTATATTATAAAAGGAAGGAGTGATGTCTTTAAATTTTATCTCAGCATCAATAATAATTTCAGGAACTAATAGGTGCGGATCGATGGTAGCAGCAACAACTTCTTCAAATCTTGCAGTGAATGCATCAACCTGTTCGGGCAGCAATGTCATGCCGGCGGCGGCGAAATGCCCGCCATACCCCAATAGGTTTTCCCTGCACGCATGCACTGCTTCATACAAATTGAACCCTTTCACGCTTCTGGCGCTGCCTGCAAGCACTTCCCCGCTTTTGGTAAGCACCACTGTTGGCCGGTAATATTTTTCAATGAGCCTTGAAGCGACGATCCCAACCACCCCTTTATGCCAGTGCGGCTGAAAAACAACAGTTGATTTTCGTTTGATCAAAGTTTCGTCTGCTTCAATAATGGCAAGCGCTTCTTCTGTTATATTGCTGTCCGCTTCTTTTCTTTCCGTATTGTCCGAGTGCAACATTTCTGCAAAGCCCAAAGCCTCTTCATAGGTTTCAGCAATGAACATTTGTACCGCCTTTGTTGCATCGTCCATCCTGCCTGCTGCATTTACCCTTGGCGCGATCATAAAAACCAGGTTGTTGATATGAAGACCTTTTTTCAACCCGCTTAAATGAGACAGCGCTTTTATGCCATTGTTAGGGCCCTCGTTCGCCTTTTTCAGCCCATAATAAGCAAGCACCCGGTTTTCGCCTGTTATCGGAACAATATCAGCGGCAATCGCTGTGGCAACGAGGTCGAGGTACTGATATGTCTCGCTAACGTCTATGCCTATCCGGCTTGCCACTGCCGTAATCAATTTGAAACCCACCCCGCAGCCGCATAATTCCTTATAAGGATAATTACAGCCTTCCTGTTTTGGATTAAGGATGGCAATGGCAGGCGGCAAAGTATTATCCGGCAAATGGTGGTCGCAAACGATAAAGTCGATGCCTGACTCAGCTGCATAACTTATTAAATCGACCGATTTGATACCGCAGTCAAGCGATATAATGAGGCTGAAATTATTTTTTTTGGCAAAATCAATTCCCATTTTAGAAACTCCATAACCTTCGCGGTAACGGTGAGGGATATAAAAATCGATTTGATCAGGCGAATAATGTTTGCGTAGAAAACTGTACATGCAGGCAACAGAAGTGGTGCCGTCTACATCATAATCGCCGAACACTAATATTTTTTCGCCCTTATTGAGTGCGTGCAAAATGCGGCCTACTGCTTTTTGCATGTCTTTCATTAGCCAGGGGTCATGCAATTCCGCCAATTGGGGGCGAAAAAAAAGTTCAGCCTCTTCATAAGTTTCAATTCCCCGCTGGACCAAAATTTGATTGATGGCCCGGTTTATTTTCAATGAGCTTTGCAATGCTTGCAGTTTTTTCTCATCACAGCCCAATATGTTCCATCTCTTTTGCATAGGCAGGTTGTTTGTGCGAATTTAATATTTTCTGTTGGTGGTAAAATTCACCAGTTCTTCGAGCCCCTTTCTTGCATCGCTTTCTCCGAACCCCTTTAATATTCCCAATGCCTCCTCTTTGTAATGGTTCATCATTTTTGTAGCATACCCGATACCGCCGGATTCAATCACTTTTGTTATGACATACCGGATTTTCTCTGGATTTTTATTTTGGTTCTTGAGTATATAAATCAGTTCTTTCCGCATTTTTTTATCAGCGCTGTTAATCGTGTATATTAAGGGCAGGGTAATTTTCTTTTCTTTGATGTCGTTACCGGTGGGCTTTCCTACGTTCTCATGCCCATAATCAAAAAGATCGTCTTTGATTTGAAAAGCGATTCCCGCTTTTTCGCCAAAAAGGCGCATTTTTTCTGTCAAGGATTCATCATGGCTTGATGAAAAAGCACCAGCCCCGCAGGCAGAAGCTAGCAAAGAAGCTGTTTTATAACGGATGATTTCAAAATAAGCTTTTTCATCAAGGTTCAGCGACCTGGATTTTTCCATTTGTGAAAGCTCGCCTTCGCTCATTTGCCTGACCGCTTCGGATAAAATTTGGAGTATCCTGAAGTCATTGTGGTCAAGAGAAAGCAGCATCCCTTTGGCTAAAAGGTAATCTCCTACCAAAACGGAGATTTTTGATTTCCAGAGCGCATAGGTGGAAAAAAAGCCTCTTCTTTCAAAAGATTCATCAACTACATCATCATGAACAAGGCTGGCAGTATGAAGCAGCTCGACCAGCGATGCTGCGCGATAGGTGGATGCATTGACCTGCCCGCACAACCTGGCAGAAAGCAAAACAAACATCGGCCTGATTTGCTTGCCCTTTCGATTTACGATAAAGCGCATGATGCGATCTAATAACGGCACCTGGCTTTTGACTGCCTCTTTGAATTCTTTTTCAAAAATGATGAGCTCCTCCTGCAATAGGGCTTGTGCTATTTTCATTGCTGTATGTTGGGCAGCAAATTACTATTTTGCGGATATATGCTGCTAAAGCATCGGTTTTTAAATTTTGATTGTCTTTACATGCTAAATCCACACTTTTCACAAGTGTGTGGATTTAAATTAATTTGGATTTTTAGCATCAATTTATATTTTTGCACATTAATTCACAGGTTGGTTAAACCATTCATTCACAATAAACTTCACTTATGGCAAGTAAAAAGTACTTTTTATTTAGTGTCATTCTGTGCCTGTTAGTGTCTACCTCTTTTGCACAAATTGGCGGAAGTTATGACCTTAGGGACTCCTCTCTGATACCAGCTAAACGCATGCCCCAGCATGAAGAATTTTTGAACAATGCTTACCCCTTTCCTGCAAAGCCGCGCAATGAATGGGAAATTGGCCTCAAAGGGGGCTTGCCATTTGCTTCATCTGACGTAAGGTACTGGGGGCCTACAGGTGGCTTTGGCATTCATGTGAGGAAAGCGCTTGGGTATGTGTTCTCCATTCGGGGAGAATTCGACTGGCTCCGCATGAAGGGCTTGAATTTCCAGCCATCCTCAGATTTCGGGAAAAACACGGCCTGGATGGCTCCCGGCACCATTCCCGGGGCGAATGGCCCTTCGGTAAACCCATATCAGCCAGGCGTTGATGATGTTTTTTATAATTATCGCACTACAGTGAATGAGCTTTCAGTGCAAGGTGTGGTAACTTTAAATAACCTTCGGTTCCACAGGTCTAAAACCGGGTTTAATGTTTATGGCTTTGGCGGTATCGGTTTATCCAGGTACCATACTTTTGTAAATACCCATGATGCAAGCGGTTCTTATGAAGCGGCATTTAATAACCTGGTTGCTACTGCCCCTCCCGGATATTTCAGCTATAGCAACAGGAAGGCCATTAAGAAGCAGCTTAAATCAATAATGGACGGGAAATTCGATACTCCTGCACAAACAGACCCAGGCCAGCCTACTTTGGGTGGATGGCCAATATATCCTGTTGCTGTTGTGGGAGCCGGCGCTGCATTCAAGATCAATAACAAGTTCAACCTGGCCGTGGAGTATAAATACACATTGATAAAAACAGACCTGCTTGATGGCCAGCAATGGCAGGAAAATGGGGCTACTCAAACTGCACAAACAAGGGATTATGACAGCTATTCATTTTTTAGCGTTGGCCTGAACTACAATATAGGCAAGAAGGCAGTTGAACCCCTATGGTGGCTCAACCCGCTTGATTATGCCTACAGCGAGATTAATGCCCCCCGCCACATGAAACTTCCTAAACCGATTTTGGATGATGCTGATGGCGATGGTGTAACCGATCAGTTTGATCTTGAGCCTAATACTCCCAAAGGCTGTCCTGTTGACACTCATGGCGTGAGCCGCGATACAGACGGCGATGGTGTTCCTGATTGTAAGGATAAAGAACTCATCACCCCAACCCAATGCCAGCCTGTTGATGCAGATGGCGTAGGCAAATGCCCTGATCCTCAGTGCTGCAAAGATTTAAGAGCTTATATTGACTCAACCGGCGGTGGCCATGGAAAATGCTCGATAGGCGATCTGCCAAGCATCACTTTTAAAGGCAGGGGGGTATCATTGAGCAAAGATGCAAAGGCGCTGCTGGCAAGTATAGCTGATAAGATGCGCAACAATCCTAACTGTAAAGTAGCAGTGGTTGGTTATGGCGAATCAAGCAAATCTGCACAGCAGTTGAGCTGGGACCGCGTGAATGAAGTAATCAAATACCTGGTTGAAAAAGAAGGCATCAGTTTAGACAGGTTCATCTTCCGCTACGGGCAAACCAACGGCGATGAAAACACGATCGACCTGAAGGATGGCACGGGTGAAGAAGGCCCTAATACAGTGCCTGCTCCGCACCCTAACCTCAGAAGGAAGAATTAACCAAAGCTTTTTAATAAATCTTAAGCCCCCGGAAATCCCGGGGGCTTTTTATGCAATCCTTAACGATGTTTTTTTTGGCCATACACTAAATACTTTCATTTTTGCTCAAAAACCGTAACTTTGCAGGCCTTTAATATGAGATACTTAGTAGCATTAACCCTGATTATTTTTACACTTGGCTCATGTACGTTTTATCAAAAAACAGTAAAAAGCCTGGGGTTTGCCAAGCGCAGCCCGGGTGAGAAAAGCTTTTCAAAAGTGATGAAAAGCAGGGACACGAATTTTAAGCTTCGCATGGCTGAAAGATATTATTTGCGAAAAGACTACAATAAAGCGCAGCAGGTTTACCAGGATTTGTTCCCTGTATTGAAAGGCAGCCCGCAGTTTGAAGACCTTTATTATAAATTTGCCTTTTGCTCGTTTTACCTGAAGGATTATGCTAATGCAGAAAATCTTTTCAAGGGTTTTGTTGAAGTTTTTCCTAATAGCCCTAAGGCGGAAGAGATGGATTATATGAGGGCATATACTTTTTATATGCAGTCGCCGAAGCCCGAACTGGACCAGACAAACACCACCAAGGCAATGGGGTTTATGCAGGCTTTTATTAACACTCATCCAGGTTCTCCCAAAATAAAAGACGCCACGGATATTATCGATAAATGCAGGGCAAAACTGGAAATCAAAGATTTTATGAACGCCGAGCTTTATTATAACTTAGGGCAATTTAAAGCTGCTGGCATTGTTTTTAATATATTGATGAATAATTACCCTGATTCTGAAAAAAGCGACCGGTATAAATTGTACGTGATCAGGTCGGATTTTGAATATGCAAGGCTGAGCATCGAAGACAAAAAAGAAAACCGGTATGAGCAGGTAGTCAGCGATTGTAATGATTTCCTGGATCGTTTCCCGGATAGCAAACTCACAAAAGAAGTGAAAGATTATTTATCTACAACTCAAAATAATATTAAATCTTTAAAAAATGAGCAGGTTAAGAAGGCAAGTTAGCGCAGGCAGCACAGTTAATGTTGTTGAAACAAAAAACCTTACTGATATAAAGGCTAAAACAGGGAACTTGTACGAATCGATTGCAATTATCGGTAAGCGGGCAAATCAGATCAATATCTCTTTAAAAGAAGAGCTGCACAACAAGCTGGAAGAATTTGCCAGCTATACCGACAGCCTGGAAGAAATCCATGAAAATAAAGAGCAGATTGAGATCTCGAAAGCTTATGAAAAAATGCCAAATGCCGCATTGCTGGCAACCCAGGAGTTTATGGAAGACAAAGTGTATTTTAGAAAGAATGAAGATGATTTGTTCAGCTAATAACGGGGGGTAGGAAAAAATCAAAAAATTAGCGATGCGGCGGTATATTAAACTGTCGCATTTTATTTTAAAGCGAACTTACTTCTTCGAATAAATGTAATTTTAGCACCATGCTCAATGGAAAAAAAATATTGATAGGGGTAACAGGGAGCATTGCTGCGTACAAATCTTTGTTGTTGGTACGCCTTCTAATTAAAGCGGGAGCAGAAGTAAAAGTGATCATGACTGCTTCTGCAAAAGATTTTATCACTCCATTGTCTTTAGCAACACTTTCAAAAAATCAGGTATTAACAGATCTGTTCGAAGAAGGCTCATGGGCCAACCACGTGATGCTGGGCAGGTGGGCTGACCTAATGATTATTGCGCCGCTAAGTTGCAATACAATGGCAAAAATGGCCAATGGCATTTGCGATAACTTGTTACTGGCCGTTTATCTTTCTGCAAACTGCCCAATAGTACTTGCTCCAGCGATGGACGAGGATATGTGGAAGCACCCTTCCACAAAAATCAACATTGAAACATTGCAATCATTCGGCAATAAAATAATCCCCGTTGAAAAAGGCGAGCTGGCCAGTGGCTTATATGGCGATGGCAGAATGGCTGAGCCGGAGACCATCTTAAACTGTATCAATGAAATGTTTTGCAAAAAAGAACTGGAAGGCAAAAAAGCATTGGTAACAGCAGGGCCAACTTATGAACCAATTGATCCCGTACGATTCATAGGCAACCACTCCTCAGGGAAAATGGGTGTGGCAATAGCCGCCGAACTGGCGGCACGCGGGGCAGGTGTTTGCCTGGTAT
The DNA here is from genome assembly GCA_018266455.1 of Bacteroidota bacterium. Classification (GTDB taxonomy): domain Bacteria; phylum Bacteroidota; class Bacteroidia; order Chitinophagales; family Chitinophagaceae; genus Puia. The sequence goes on along the minus strand of JAFEAJ010000036.1, from coordinate 25,572 downwards.
TGGGGCCTTCATCCATAAAACCAGATATCCCGGGAGTAGTTATAAAGCATGTAACCACTTCAAAAGAAATGTTTGAAGCCTGTCTCGAAAAATCTCCGTCTTCTGATATTATTGTAATGTCTGCAGCGGTTGCAGATTATGCCCCGGTTAGCGTATCAAGAGAAAAAATAAAAAAAACTGAAGGCTCATTGATCATCGAGCTTGCCAAAACAGACGATATCCTTAAAACGCTGGGCGATAAAAAAACGAAAGGGCAGTTACTGGTTGGGTTTGCGCTCGAAAACCATAACGAACGTGAGTATGCATTGAAAAAGCTTAACGATAAAAATGCCGACATGATCGTGCTCAACTCCATGAATGATGAAGGCGCTGGCTTTGGCTACGATACAAATAAGGTTACTATTTTTGAAAAAAACGGGAATGAAATATCTTATGAAAGAAAACCCAAGCAACAAGTTGCTGAAGATATCGTTGATAGGATAATAAAAATGTTGTATGCGTAGACTTGTTTTTATTCTGTTCCCGGCTTTTATTTTTCATGCACATCAGCTTACGGCGCAGGAGCTACAGGCCACGGTATCAGTGATTGCGAATCGGGTGCCTTCTTCTATCGACCGAAAAATTTTCCAGACTTTACAGGCATCGTTGAGCAACTTCATGAACACCAGGAAATGGTCGAACGAAAATTTCCAGGCAAATGAAAAAATTGTTTGCAACTTTTCATTGAATATTGACCAGGCGCTTGATAACAATGGGTTTCATGCATCATTGACTGTTCAGGCGGCCAGGCCGGTATATAATGCTTCTTATCAAAGCGCATTGATAAATTATAATGATATTGATGTAGCATTCAGATATGTGGAGTACCAGCCTATAGAATTCAACGAAAGCCGCGTGCAGGGTTCTGAGCCTTTTGAAGCTAATTTGAGCGCAGTCTTTGCTTACTATGCATATATTATTATCGGGCTTGATTTCGATTCTTTCGGGCTTCGTGGAGGCGACCCTTATTTTCAAAAAGCACAGAATATTGTGAACAATGCTCCCGAAAGCAACAACATCAAAGGCTGGAAGGCATTTGACGGTAACCGTAACCGTTATTGGCTGATAGAAAACCTGACGAACAGCAAGTATGCGCTTGTGCACGATGCGTTTTATAATTATTACAGAAAAGGCCTGGATCAGATATATGATAAAGAAAATGATGCGAGGAACGGGATATTGAATGCCCTCAACCAGTTGAATACCGTCAATTCGGAAAACCCGAACACTATGATACTTCAATTTTTTTTCCAGGGCAAGGCCAATGAAATATCAAAGGCTTTCAGGAAAGCTGGCCCAGATGATAAAAGCAGGGCACTGGATTTGCTCACAAAACTGGATGTCAGCGATGCCAACTTATACAAGCAAGACCTTCAATGATAAGAAATTTTAATATTTTGTTTGTTTTTTTTCTTGCATCGTGCGCTAACAGAGACAATGTGCCAAAAAACATTATCCCAAAAAAAGAAATGCGGAGTATTTTATGGGACATGATACAGGCCGATCAGTTCTCCAAGCAGTTTCTTATAAAAGATTCCTCTAAAAATATTGATATTGAAACCATAAGGCTATATGATGAAGTTCTCCGGGTTCATCATACCACAAAAGATGAGTTTCAAAAAAGCTACCGGTTTTATATCAGCCGTCCCGATATTTTCAAAGCTGTGCTTGATACCATTTCCGCGCAGGCCAACCGCCGAATGAAAGAAGTGTACGAGCCAAACAAGGTTCTTCCCCAGAAAAAACAAGACATATCGGTCAAGTAAAACGTTCTTTAGCGTAAATTTATAATCGAAAAAGAAATGCATGAACAAAGTATTTGCCAATGCTGATGAGGCGATCAAAGACATTGCCGATGGCTGTGTCATCATGTTAGGAGGGTTCGGCCTTTGCGGTATTCCCGAAAATTTAATTGCAGCGCTGCGAAAAAAAAAGGTAAAGAAGTTGACCTGTATTTCTAATAATGCAGGCGTGGATGATTTTGGTTTGGGTTTTTTGCTGAAAGACCACCAGATAAAAAAGATGATCAGTTCTTACGTGGGCGAGAATGCTGAATTTGAAAGGCAATTATTAAGTGGCGAACTGGAAGTTGATTTGGTGCCTCAGGGCACGCTGGCTACGCGCATTCAAATGGCAGGCATGGGCATACCTGCTTTTTATACTCCGGCAGGCTATGGCACAGAGGTGGCCATTGGCAAAGAAACAAGGCAATTCAACGGTAAGATGTACCTGATGGAATATGCGCTTCATGCCGATTTTGCATTGGTAAAAGCATGGAAGGGAGACCGGTTCGGCAACCTTGTTTTCCGTAAAACAACAAGAAATTTTTCAACTTCTATGGCAAGAGCCGGCAATATTACTATCGCGGAAGTGGAGCATTTGGTGGAGCCTGGCGAATTAGATCCGGATCAAGTGCATGTTCCTGGGATCTATGTGCGCAGGATTTTTGAAGGAGAGCAATATGAAAAAAGAATCGAAAGAAGGACTGTGAGCATAAAGTAACCCGAAATAAAAAATATTTCACGAGCAACTGGCCCTCCCTGAATTGCTTATCTGTAAACAATAATTTTTTTGTAATGGCAATTGACAAATTTGGTATTGCAAAACGCATTGCACAAGAACTTGAAGATGGCATGTATGTGAACCTGGGAATTGGCATACCAACACTTGTAGCCAATTATATCCCTAAAGGAATATTCATCATGCTACAATCTGAAAATGGGATGCTGGGCATGGGGCCTTATCCTGAAGAAGGAATGATCGATGCGGACCTTATCAACGCAGGAAAAGAAACCGTCACCATTTTGCACGGCGGCTCTTTTTTTGACAGTTCTGAAAGTTTTGGGATGATCCGTGCCGGGAAAGTAGACCTTACCGTGCTCGGTGCAATGGAAGTTTCTGAAACGGGCGATATTGCCAATTGGAAAATACCCGGAAAGATGGTGAAAGGAATGGGCGGTGCAATGGATCTTGTGGCGAGCGCCAAAAACATTATTGTGGCGATGCAGCATACCAATTCAAAAGGCGAACCTAAATTACTGCACAAATGCAGCTTGCCGCTAACCGGTGTTCGCTGCGTAAAAAAAATCGTTACCGACCTTGCTGTATTGGAGGTTGCTGAAAACGGGTTTAGGCTTCTGGAGAAAGCCCCAGGCGTTTCTGTTGAAGAGATCAAAAATAAAACGGAAGGGAAACTATGGGTTGAAGGGACAATTCCTGATATGCAGATCAATTGAACTCATCATCCTTTTTTTCCCCGCCTGCGCCTTTGTAAAAGAACGAGGCAAGCAGGTAAAAGAAATACCTGGAAATATTAGCAATATCAAGCAATAACCGGCTTCCGGAAATCTCTGCTTCTGCATTTTTCTCGTGTAGGTTGACCAGGGATTTCACTAATACATCAGTAATAAAATAAAAAATAGATCCGACTGCTATCCAGAATAAAGGGTCATCAAAAATGTGGATATCATCCCGGCCGGCAAGCCTCGCTATGGATAGTATGCTAATAAAAATAATCACAGCGCTTTCAAGTGCTTCAACAGGAAGCATATTTTCCGCAAATCCCTTTATCAAGTAAACAGTAGCGATCACAGAAACAAATATGGTGAACAAAATGTTGGCCAGGGTTTTATTTTCCTGGAAAATTTTATTTTTGAAAATAATAACGAGAAGAATAATTTCTGTGGCTGAAAAAATATTTTTGATGATGTGCTGGGCATCGCCATTGAGGTTCGGTATGAGCAATAAAAGGTTTCTCACAAAGCTCAAAAAGCACAGGAGCATCAGGAAGTTTAATGGATCATTACGGTAACTTTTTTTTAAAAAAATAACTACAGCCGGCAACAGCGGAGAAATGAGTGACAGGAATGACAGAAAATCAAAAAAAATATTACCGGTCTTAATCATGGGGCAGTTTGTTTCGGCTCATCCGGTTTTTCACAGAGTTGACATTATTGGGTTTTGCAATGGCTTTTTGTGTTCGGGGCAAATTAATCTATCAGGTTGTTCTTTACAGCAAAAAAAACAAGGCCTGCTGTATTTTTTGCGCCGAAGCGTTCCATCAGCCTGTCTTTAATTGCTTCAACCGTCCGGGCGCTCACTTCCATTTTTTGCGCAATTTCCTGCGCAGTGAATTCCATGCATATATACTTTAGCACATCTCGTTCACGGTCAGTAAGCGTTACTTCAATATTCAGGTTAGGGATTACTTTGCTCCTGGCATGAGATTTTTTTAGCAAAACCCTATTCACAAAATTATTAAGGTAATAACCTTTAGTGGCTACTTCAACAATCGCTTTTTTGATTTCTGCAGGATCAGCGCTTTTGAGCAGGTAGCCGTTCGCTCCAATTTCCATCATGTGGCTCACGAAGCGCTCATCTTCGTACATGGTCAATGCCAGGATATGGATATTGGGATATTGTTTGGCCACCTGTTTTGTGGTTTCTATTCCGTCTTTCAGCGGCATTCTCAAATCCATCAATATCACATCCGGCCCGGAGTCCTTTAGCCCGTCCAACAGCTCCTGGCCATTTTCTGCTTCCTGAACAAATTTTATATTGTTATAAGGCCGCAATGATAGGATTACCCCTTTGCGGAAAATCTTGTGGTCATCAGCTATAGCAACCTTAATAACGTTCATGGGTATCTTTTTTTAGCAATCTTTTCTAAAGATACGTAAAAATACTCGACACTATGGCGCAACCATGGAACTCTCTTTCAATAGTTCAATGGTTACCTTAAAATGAGTTTGTGAGATGTCCTTCTCAAAAAAGATTTTGCCATGCACCGCCCTCACCCGGCTTTGGATATTTTTCAGGCCCAGCCCCTCCGAGCTTTTGTTCAGCCTGTCAAAATCTGCCTGGGTAAGTCCTCGACCATCGTGGTGCAGCCGAATAAAAAATTTATTATTGTTGGTATTTTGGGTCAAGTGAATAAAGCTGGCATTGCTGTGTTTTAAAATGTTGTTCACCAGTTCCTGGATCACCCGGAAAAGGATCAGTTCACTTTCAGGCTGCAAACGCTCACGGTAATCATGAAAGCGTGCACTGGCATTCATGCTCCCTGAGCTGCTGATTTTCTGGAACAGGTCGCTTACTGCCGATTCCAGCCCGAAATTTTTGAGGGTGGGCGGCATCAGGCTATGGGACAAGTTTCGGATCAGCTGAATGGTGTCGTCAATGATCTGCTTGGCGTTGTAGATGCTCTGTAATTGTGTGGTCTTATCAAGGTTTACCAGGTTTTCGTTCAGGTAAAGCCGTGCAGTGGCGAGCAATGGGCCGGCGTCGTCATGCAGGTCTGCGGCTATCCTTTGCCGTTCCTCTTCCTGCAGTTTGATGGAAGCGTTCAGCAGCATTTTTTGCTGGTCGTACTCCATCTTCTGCAAGCGCATCTGGTATCGCATCACCCTGCGCTGATGGAAAATAATGAACACAATAAGCCCAATGGTAAGGGCAAGCATAGCTATGGTGCCAAAAAAAAGCACCATCGGTACGTGGCTGCTGCTGTCCATAATTTGCAAAAAGGTCATGAGCGTCTCTTCAAGGGTTTGGGTCCGACAATGATGCTAAAACGGCTTTCAAGTCATATTCGTATTGCCAAATTCAGGGGCCAATATATTTTGTTTTGGTTTTCTTGCCAAAAGAAATGCAATGGAAAAACAGATATTCTTTACGATCTCAAATGCAAAGTTGACAAACCACAATGAATTGCGTTCTCTATCTGTCATGCTCGAGGTGTACATGAATAGGAACAAAGTACCTGACAGGTATAATATGCAGCCCGTTACAACCCAAAAATCAAAATTTTGGTATATTATCAAACTGTTAACCGAATTGACCTGCTCGTAAAAAAACAGAATTGAGTAGATAATAATGAGCAATGTGGTCAGTATGGCGTTCCAAAAATCAAAATTTTTTTCAAAGGCATAGAAAAGAAAAACATTGATACCAATCGCAAAAATAGATGCAATTAGAACAGACAGTTTTGCTCTTTCATTTTTGAGACAGAAATAAAAAAAACTCGCAAAAAAAACAAACTCGATTATTTCAAAGCCGCTTATGACAAATGAAGAATTTTTAGATGTTTGAACCAATAGGTTTGAGAGTAAAGAGGCTATTATATAAATAAAAATCACCCATAATTCTTTAATTTTTTTAAGTTTTGATAAAAAAATTAAAAAAATAATTATGGGTGAAATTTGGGCTAACAAGCCTATGATAAATAAGATAAACAATTTTGCTAAATATAAATCAAATATAAAGCATTTGAAAATTAGTTGACCGTATTTATCAATTTAAAGAATTTTAATTTCTTAAGGCTTTTAGCATTTAAGGCAATTCATTAAAAGAAGAGTTGCCACCATGGTAAGGAAGTAACCCCATTAGCCGATAAAAGTTGTTTGCTAATCATGCCAGTAAGTTTTTTGGTGGTTTAACATTAAAAGTTTACCTGTTAAAAGTGGCGCTCTGAAAAGGAATAGCCAATTGAGCATTGCATTAATAAAAATCAATTAAATTGCTGAAACCATTAATAAATAGTATGTTTACTTGATTTTTGATGTTAACTTTAATTATAAAAATGCGTATAAATTCTAAATATTAATAGTATTTTTACCAACGTAAACAAAGTAAAAACCTCTTAGTGGAAATACGGAAACTGATTTTTTAACATTGGGCGTGGAAGTGTGGATATCAAAAAGAGCAGGCTGAATGAAGATTTTAGAAGACGGAGATTACTTTTGTGCACAGCAAGCAAAGCAGTAATCAGGCTATTTACTACACTGGTCGCAATGAATGTGGCTGTGGGTTCGTTATGGAAAGCAGTTCTTTTAAAAGAAAGAGAAGTTGACTGATCCGGGAACTCATTTTTCACGGATATTGAAATGACTTACTGGACGGTAACTGGACATTGGATGGTTGTCAGAGGTTTTCCTTAATCAATCAACTTCGAGACAAAAATAAAACCGGGAAATCAAGAGAACAAGAGCATAACCGCCCTTTTTGCCCTGTTCATTAATTACCCAGTTGCATGTAAAACACCGACGGTCATGATGTGGTATTTTCGAGCCATTATGGGATTTTCACTAATGATGGCCTTAAGGTTTGTGTGGGTTTTATAAAAGCTGAAAGTATTGAACATGTTGGACAATTAAAATTTACCTTAAAACAACCGTTCATAAAAATAGTAGCAAACCTGCCCTGTATGAGCACTGAATTGGTAATTAAAATTTCGATTGCTGACGATCACAAAATTTTTCGTGATGGCATCAAGATGGCCTTAAAAAACAAGGAGTACCTGAAAATTTTGTGGGAGGCTGAAGATGGAAAAGACTTAATGCACAAGATAAAACTTAAGCAGCCCGATGTGCTTTTGATGGACATCAGGATGCCTGAAGTGGATGGCATTAATGCCATTGGCATGCTCCGTAAAGAATATGAAGCATTGAAAATAATTGTGCTGACGATGTACGACGATCATGAAATGATCTCGAAAATGATGGAGATGGGCGCAAATGCTTACCTGACCAAAACAACAGATCCGGATGAAATATATCAGGCCATCCTTACCTGTATGAACGATGATTTTTATTTCAACGACCTGGTGAACAAAGCTGTGCTGTCTAAGTTGCAGACCAAAAGGCAGGTGAGACAGTTTTATCCGAACCCTATAAAATTTTCTGAGAAAGAAATACGCATTTTAAGATTGTTGGCAGAAGACAAGACAACAGAAGAAATTTCAAAAGAAGTTTTTTTGAGCCCCCGCACTATTGAAACCATAAGGCAGAACATGAAATCAAAAGTAGGAGCAAAAACAATTGCCGGCCTGATCATGTATGGAATGAGGAATAAACTGATAGAATAATTTCAGCAGGGTGTTAAAATACCTGCATTTAAAGATGTGTGCGCAACTTTCCTGATGTATGAGCACAAGCTCTTTTCAAAAAAAGCCTTGATTTGCCTAGGATTTTTAGCCTGGCAAAAAAGGATAAATGTCGAACCAATTTTTAGAGAAGCTTATAGAAATTTCAACCTCACTTCCCAGCGAAGCCTCCTCGAGTGCCGACATGCCGCCGGGCAAGGGATATTTAGATTTGGTTTCAGCAAGATTATTTTTATGCCATATAAAAAGCAATAACATCATTTTTTGTTATGCCGCATTCCCTGATTTTGGCCGATTATCCTAAATATGCTGATGTATGGGGCAGTGGCCAGAACATTTGGCACGCGTTCGCATTGCTAAAACAATAGAGAAGCTTATTATTGGTGCGACAGGCTGAACGCTGGCAATGAAATGATGGTTCTGCCCAGTCTGCGAAATTCGATAGTGAGGGTGCTGTAAAGGAATGGTTAATATGTATCCTTATGTTGCCTGCAGGAGTTGGGAATACCTTCAAATACGATAGTTCAGGAAGGCTGCTGTACAATAAAAATAGAAACGCATGAAAGCATCTACGCTAAATGAATTGAAGCAGGAACTGGTAAACCTTTCTGTTCCTCAATTAACAGCGTTCTGCCTGAAGCTCGCCCGGTTCAAAAAAGAAAACAAGGAACTGCTGACTTACCTTCTTTTCGAAGCTCATGACGAGGCTGCTTATGTTCAAAGCGTAAAAAAAGAAATGATAGAACAATTTGAGAACATTAATGACGGCAATATCTACTTTGCCAAGAAATCAATCCGGAAAATATTAAGGACCACGAATAAATATATCCGTTATTCCGGGTCTAAAACCGTTGAAACAGAATTGCTGATTTGTTATTGCAGCCTGCTGAAGAAATCGGCCATCCCATTCCGAAAAAGTGCTGCGCTTGTTAACTTGTACGAAAGACAAGTAGCCAAAATCAGCAAAGCCATCAACGCCATGCACGAAGACCTTCAACATGATTACCTTAAAGAAATAAAGCAATTAAATTTGGGTTAACTTTCCGCCATGTCTTCCATTCTCATAAAAAATATAAAACAGCTTTGCGGCACAAGAACGGAAAGCCATTTGCTCAGGGGGAAAGAATTGGCTGAACTCCCCTGTATTGAAAATGCATATTTGATTGTGGAAGATGATGAAATTGCAGGATATGGCCACATGGAAGAATTAGAACCAAACGGCATGCACCGGAAATCGGTCTTTGATGCTTCAGGCCAAACCATTCTTCCGGCATGGTGTGACAGCCACACGCATTTGGTTTTTGCCGGCAGCCGGGAAAACGAGTTTGTTGATAAGTTGAAAGGGCTTACTTATGCAGAGATAAATGCCAGGGGAGGGGGGATTTTGAACTCAGCCAGGAAACTGAATGCTACTTCGGAAGATGAGCTGTTCAGCCTGGCATGGAAAAGGTTGGAACAAGTGAGCAGGCTGGGCACAGGCGCTATTGAAATTAAAAGCGGTTATGGGTTAACGTTAGAAGGGGAGTTGAAGATGTTAAGAGTCATTAAAAAACTAAAAGAAAGATCAAAACTGGAAATCAGGGCAACTTTTCTTGGAGCGCATGCTTACCCGGCCGAATACCGCGAAAACCATCAGGGCTATATTGATTTACTGGTGAACGAAATGCTGCCTGTTATCGCCAGGGAGAAATTGGCAGATTATATTGATGTGTTCTGTGAGAAAGGCTTCTTCAGTGTGAGAGAAATGCAAGCCATTTGCAAAGCCGGGATAAGTTATGGGCTAAATCCTAAGCTCCATGTGAACCAAATGAACAGTATTGGTGGCATCCAGGAAGGGATTAGCTTAAACGCAATTTCGCTGGATCATTTGGAAACAATGACAGGTGAAGATATTGATGCGCTGGGCAGGTCAGCATCTATTGGCACATTATTGCCAACAGCAGCTTTTTTTCTTCGCATGGATTTTCAACCGGCAAGAATGTTAATAGATTCCGGTTGTGCGACAGCGTTAGCCTCCGACTATAATCCTGGGTCATCGCCAAGCGGTAATATGAATTTTGTAGTGGCATTGAGCTGTATACAAATGAAAATGTTGCCCGAAGAAGCAGTCAATGCAGCAACCCTAAATGGCGCTTATGCCATGCAGTTGGGAGATAAGCTCGGAAGTATTACGATTGGCAAAAAGGCAAACCTTATTTTTACCAAACCAATCCCTTCACTGGCTTATCTTCCTTATTCCTTTGGCACGAATTTGATTGATAAGGTAATGATCGGGGGAGAGTTTATTTCCTAAAATGATTTTCTAAAAATTTTCTGGGCAGGATGGCCGCTTAATCAAAGAGTTTTTATTTTTTGTAATATTGTCTATCAGCCTAATTGTGATGGTAGGTTTTTCTGGCTCAGAAAAGGCGGGCAGGCAAGGCAAGGTGGTTGCTGATGGCCGTTTTGCCACGAAAACGGCGTGCTCCACGCCCTGTACCTTGCATCATGTATCTCAAATTCATTTGCTATGCAGCAACTCATAGAATGCGTGCCGAATTTCAGCGAAGGGAATGACCTCAACATCATCAAACAAATAACTGATGAAATTGAAAAAACAGGAAATGTAAAATTATTGAATGTAGATCCCGGCAAAGCAACCAACAGAACGGTGGTAACATTTGTAGGCGAACCCAAAGCTGTTGTAGAAGCGGCTTTTATGGCCATCAAAAAAGCCGGGGAGCTTATAGACATGGGCAGGCACAAAGGCGAGCACCCGCGCATGGGTGCTACTGATGTGTGCCCGTTAATACCCATTGCCAATATTTCGATGGAGGAAACGGCAATATATTCCCAACAGCTTGCCAAAAAAGTTGGAGATGAGCTGAAGATACCTGTTTATTTATACGAAGCTGCTCAGCCCAATAAAGAAAGGAACAACCTTTCGGTTATACGTGCGGGTGAATATGAAGGGTTTTTCAAAAAAATAAAACTGCCGGAATGGAAGCCAGACTTTGGGCCTGCCGAATTTGATGCTAAAAGAGGAGCCACTGTGATTGGCGCCAGAGATTTTTTGGTAGCATATAATGTTAATCTCAATACCACGTCAGTAAGGCGGGCCAACGCAATTGCTTTTGATGTGCGCGAAGCCGGGCGTGCGAAAAAAATCAATAATAAAGCAGTGATGGATGAAAACGGGACGCCTGTGATGATCCCCGGCAGCCTGAAATGTGTAAAGGCAATTGGATGGTTTATTGACGAGTATGGAATCGCGCAGGTTTCTATGAACCTCACCAATATTAACACAACCCCGGTCCACATTGCTTTTGATGAGGTTTGCAAAAAAGCTGATGCCAGGGGGATAAGGGCAACCGGTAGCGAGCTGGTAGGGCTTATTCCCTTGAAAGCGATGCTTGATGCAGGGAAATATTTTTTGCGGAAGCAAAAACGGTCTACAGGCGTATCTGAAAAAGAATTGATAAGGATCGCAATAAAATCAATGGGACTGGATGAACTTGCCCCTTTCAAACCTGAAGAAAGGATTGTTGAATATATGCTTGCCAGCAAAGCCGACAGCAAGCTGATAAACATGAACCTTTCAGATTTTGCCGATGAAACAGCCAGCGAAAGCCCCGCTCCAGGAGGAGGTTCCATTTCAGCATACGTAGGCGCATTAGGAGCTTCGCTTGCTGCAATGGTCGCCAATCTTTCTTCACATAAAAAAGGATGGGACGAGGGATGGGAAGAATTTAGCGATTGGGCAGAAAAGGGGGAGGCATGCAAATCTGATTTGATAAAGTTGGTCGATGCTGATACCAAAGCATTTAACCGGATAATAACCGCTTTTGCATTGCCGAAAGTTTCTAGTGAAGAAAAAGCGGCCCGTGCAAAAGCCGTTCAGGACGCGACAAAGTTTGCCATAGAGATCCCTTATAAAGTAATGCAAACCGCATTTGCCAGTATGGAAACGATCAAAGCCATGGCACAAATTGGCAACCCCAATTCCGTTTCGGATGCAGGCGTAGCTGCGCTCTGCGCACGGAGTGCTGTAATGGGCGCTTTCATGAATGTGCGCATCAATGCAAAAGATTATGAAGACAAAAAATTCGTAAAAAATATCATCATTAAAGGGAAGGAGATAGAAGACAAGACCATGGCGGCAGAAAAAGAAATTTTAGAAATTGTAAATGCTAAAATCGGGGTATGAGCCCGAGAAACCGCAGAAACAATTATAGAGAAAACTCGTGCTTTTTGTAGCAATTATATCCATTATGCAGCACTTAAAAATTTATAACAAACAGGACGTGCTTTCGCTCACGCAGCTTCGTCGTTTCGAGACGAAATTGGGCGAGCGGATGGCTGTAGTAAACGATGCAATCAACATCGAGATGTCACTTAAGGAAACATCAGCAGAATACATCCTGGTCGGTATTCCTGAAGATATTGGCATCAAAGCAAATGGCCAAAGTGGCGGCGCAGATACAGCATGGCTGCCTTTCCTCCAGGCATTCCTGAATATCCAGAGCAATGATTTTCTTGAAGGCAGTGAAATCTTATTGCTTGGCCATTTTGATTTTGGGGACATCCAATTTCTCATCGAAACGAATGCGCATGGAGAATCTGAAAAACAGGAAGCTTACCGCCATGCAGTTAGTACAATTGATGCGGAAGTGGAAGACCTGATAAGGGTAATTGCTTCCTTGCAAAAAATCCCAATCGTTATTGGTGGAGGCCACAATAATGCCTATCCTTTAATAAAAGGTTCTGCAAAAGGCTTGCACAAAGCGGGCTTAATACAATTGGCGCAGATTAATGCGGTGAACCTTGATGCCCATACGGATTACAGGCCGGTTGAAGGCCGGCACAGTGGCAATGCGTTCCGCTATGCAGAAGATGATGGCTATTTGCAGAAGTATTGCGTAATTGGTGTTCATGAAAATTATGTGCAGCAAAATGTTTGGCTGGATATCGTGAATAACCCTTTTATCGATATGATTTCTTATGAGGATATTTTTATACTGGAAAAAAAGAATTTTACGCAAGCAGTTGCGCATGCAACAGGATTTACTGAAGACAATTATATTGGCCTGGAGCTTGACCTGGATTGTATTGAAAGCGTATTGTCAAGCGCAGTAACGCCTTCGGGCATAACGATGCTTCATGCAAGGCAGTATGTAACTTTTGCAGCAACGGATTCTAAAATTGCGTATTTCCATATATGCGAAGGCGCTTTGCAATTGAAGGATGGGAGAAGGAGCGAGACCATCGGGAAATTGATCAGCTACCTCGTGAGCGATTTTGTGAAAGCGAGAGAGTGAACTCAATAGGTATTGGGGTCTTTGTACATCAGGCAGCCATCTACTTCTTTTGCGATTTTTGAATTAAACCATGTCAGCTTATTTGTTTTCTTTTCTTATAGGCACATAGCTTGGCTTTTGCAATCTCTCAAAATGGTATACCGATGTTTACGTAACCCAACACCCTGCGCGACTGGTCGCAGTACATGGCGCTGATCTCCAGTGGCCCTAATGCAAAGTTGTAGGAGAAGGTGAGCGAATAGCCTGACAAAAAATCAGGGTTTATAAAGTAACTGCTGGTGCTGATAAAATTGTTGAACAGCACATTAGCCTTTGCTGTTAAATAAGCGCTATTAAATACCTGACGGCGCAAGCCCACCTGCAATGCTGCAACAGTTGGGGAATAAAAACTGCCTTCCCTCAAACCTGAAAAAGTGACCTGGTTATGGAACTGGTTGACAAGCCCGCCGATAGAAAACTCGTTCATGATGTTGTTCTCATAATTAAAGTTAATGCCCGACTGGATATTTAATAAGAAAACAGATTTCGCGCTAAGCGGCGCATAATTTTCAAGGCTGAACATTGTTCTTAAATAGGGGCTGTTGGAAAAAATGGTATCCTGGAATGTGCCAGTAGCATGCGTTTCTACATCCGGGTGCTGCCGGTAAACCCAATCCAGTTCGGCATCTATCCTCAAGCCTTTCTTGGGGTAGATTACTCGGTCCAGCGTATTTTGCCTGAGGAACACATAGCTCGTAAAAAAATTATTCCTTCCCTGGAATTCAAGCGAAGAAGTGATAGAAGGGCTATACCTTGTCCATTCGAACCGGGTGCCTGCACCTGCAAGTACATTTCTGCTTGTGGAATATCCCAGCCTGGCATCTGCTTTAAAATAAGCCTGATCATAAATGCCGGCCTCTTTATAATTGCTATATGTTGTGATATTGAACTGGTCGAACTGAGTGCCAAGCTTGAGCGCAAAGTTGCTGATCCTTCCAAGGTATTGCAGGTGTTCGGCCTTTGCCCTGAAATTCTGCCCGATGTTTAATGTAACAAGGCTTCTCGAATTTGGAGTAAAAAAATCTCTTGATGTTACATTCAAAATGGCGCTGATTCCGCTGAACTGATTATAATTCAAACCTATTTTAGCAAAAGTCAATGGATTTTCTTTTACATCAAAAACAGCCTTGCAGGTGCTGTCATCGATGGTTTGAAGAGAATAAACAATCTTGCTGTAATATCTTGTCCCTGCAGCGCGGCGTACCATCTGCGAAATTTGGTTTGCTGTGTAATAATGGTCAGTGTAAAGGTTCAGTTGATGAATAAAAAATGCGGTTGATGTGCGCTCAGTGCCCCTCACTTCATAAGAAGCGACCCTGACCTTGTTTTCGGCTGGCAATTTTTTTTGAATGCTATCATTGTTGCCATAGATGGCATTCAGCGAATCGGCCAGGCTCTTGAACACAGGGTAAAGTTTTCTTCCTTCCATAATGCCGAATTGAAGGATATCGTCGCTGCTGCCAAAACTGATCATGCTGTATTTTTCGAGTGGCATCGGTACATAAATATTGCAAAGCGGCACTTCTTCCTTGGTGTCTTCAGCTTCCCGGAAGAAGGCCACTTGCATCAGCACCTGTATGGCATTCACCACTTTTTCCGGGGCCAGCAAAGCGCTCGACACATTGCTGCCGATGACGATGTCTGCTCCCATTTTCTTCACATCTTTTACCGGGAAGTTCCTTACCACTCCGCCGTCAATCAGTTTTTTCCCATCATAATCTACCGCAGTAAATAATGAGGGTATAGCCATACTGCTGCGAATGGCCGGAACAATTTCTCCGGAATCAAGCACCACGGCTTTGCCGGTGGAGACATTTGTAGCAATGCACTTGAAGGGAATAGCGAAGTCATTGAAATTTTTGATCTTGTGCAAAGGGAAAAGAAGTTCAGATAGTTTTAACCACAATTCTTCTCCTTCCAGGAAACCGGTTGATAAGCGGAACCAGTTGTTCACCCAGGGAAGTTCAACATCATATTTTGAATATTCGCTTTTTTCTTCCATGATGATGCTGCGCAGCGACACCTGGTTGGATAACAATAAATCCCAATCAATGTTCTTTGCGATTTTTTCAATGGAATCGGCAGAGTAACCTGCGGCATACAGCACGCCGATAATGCTACCCATGCTGGTGCCGGTTACGTAATCTATTTTCAAACCGGCTGAATCAATAGCTTTTAAGATGCCGATATGTGCAAGCCCTTTTGCGCCGCCACCGCTAAGGGTAAGCCCGATTTTTGGCCTTCTGTGAACGGAGGAATCCTGCGCATGCAAATGGATAAACAACATTAAACAGATCAAAACAGGAAGCAGCGATTTCATGGAATGGCATTCAGGAAGAACCGGTATGATAAGGATGCAAAGTTAAGTTATCTTAGGTGAATCCAAAACACGATGTTGGTTTTGCAAGAAGAACAGAGAATTGATGCATTGTTAAATATGCCCTCTTGCTATAGTGCTTTGGAGCTGATTTTATTTTTCATTTTCCAATTGCATGATTTTTTCAAAAGTTTCTTCATATTGCTTGTTAGCCATATTTAGCTCTTTTATAGTTTGCGCGAGGACTTTTTCTGTTTGAAGGAATTTGTTTTTATCTGAATAAACAGATGGGTCAGTCAATAATTTTTCCAGTTCAATTTTTTTGGATGCCAATAGCGCGATTTTTTCTTCAAGCTGCTGAAAAGCTTTTTGTTGCTTCTGTAATTCTTTCTTTTGTTCTTTATTGATGGGGGGATTGTGGGGCGTTCGTTGCCCTATGGTTACTGTTGTAGGAGGCGCGGTTGGTTTGGGAAGCGCCTGTTCTTTTTTTTCGGGCATCCCGTTTTGGCCATCGTTCATGGCTGCATTTGTGCTCATCCTTTCTTTCCATTCTGCCCATTCTTTATAGCAGCCCTTAAATTCTTTAATCTGGTGATTTTCTATTTCCCATATCTTATTGGCTGTTTTGGAAATAAAATAACGGTCATGGCTAACTAAAATAAAGCTGCCTTCGTATTTGTTCAATGCGTCAATGAGCAATTCGCAGGAATGCATGTCGAGGTGGTTGGTCGGTTCATCTAACATCAGGAAATTTGCCCTGCTCACGATGGTTTTTGCCAATGCCACTCTTGCCTTTTCTCCGCCGCTCAGTACTTTTATTTTTTTCTCCACATCATCGCCGCTGAATAAAAAGCAGCCCAGCAATGTCCGCAGCTCCAGCTCATTTTTCTGGCTGCCGCATAATTTCATTTCATCAAGTACCGTGTTATTAATATCAAGTGCTTCTAACTGGTGCTGTGCGTAAAAGCTTTCTTCCACATTATGCCCCCAGTTCCTTTCTCCCTCAAAATTTTCAGCGCCTGCAATAATGCGCAGCAAGGTAGATTTGCCTTTCCCGTTTGCTCCAATCAAAGCAATTTTATCTCCCCTGTCGATTTCTGCTGAACCGTGCGCTACTATCTTTATTTCCCCAAAACTTTTGCTTATGTTTTTTAAAGTGGCCAGCACTTTGCCTGGTGTTTTGTCAACCCGGAAATTGATTTTGATATTTGGCCTTTCAACCTCAACATCTTCTATCCTTTCTAGTTTATCCAGGCGTTTTATTGCGCTTTGTGCAGCTGCTGCTTTGCTGGCTTTGGCTTTAAAGCGTTCAATGAACCTTTCCTGTTGGCGTATATAACCCTGCTGGTTTTCAAAGGCCCGTTGCTGCATTTCTATGCGCAATTCTTTTTCTTTCTCGTAGAAATCATAGTTGCCGTTGTAGATGTTCAATTGTTTTTGATACAGCTCCACCACTTTTGTTACCATCCGGTTCAAAAAATATTTATCGTGGCTTACAATTACGACAGATCCCGGATAATGCACCAAATATTTTTCCAGCCATTCGATGGATGGCAGGTCCATGTGGTTCGTTGGCTCATCCAGCAATAGCAGGTCTGGCTTTTGCAGGATCATCTTAGCCAGCAGCACACGCATCCTCCATCCGCCACTGAATTCTCGGAAAGGCCTTTGCAGGTCGGCATTTGAAAAGCCAAGCCCCTGTAGTACTTCTTCTGTTTGATGATGTATGTTATAACCGCCAAGCACATCCATTTCATGCAATGCATCAGCATATTGGTGCAGCAGCCGTCCATCTTCAGCATTTTTTTCAAGCTCTTGGCCAAGCCGCTCAATTTCTTTTTCCAGCCACAGCACTTTTTCGAACGCGCCCATTGCCACCTCCAGGATCGAGCCATTGTTATCGAAGCTCAACAAGTCCTGGTGAAGGTAGCCAATGGTAGTATTTCGGCTACGCTCCACCGTTCCTTCTGATGGCAGGTATTCGCCCACCAGCAATTTTAATAATGTGGATTTTCCTGTGCCATTATAACCTATCAGCCCAATGCGCTCATTTGGCTGGATATGCCATGTGGCATTTTCCAGGATGGCCCTGGCCCCAAATTCAAATGTAACGTTCTGCAACCCTGCGAGCATGGTCCGTAAAAATTTTTTGTTAAATGAAGCTGCAAAACTAATACAAACAAACCGTATATGTTTTAAGGATTAACTTCGTGGAGATTCCATGCAATGAGCCGTCAACAAATGCAAAACGCAAAATATTATTGTATCATGGCAATATTGCGTGAAAAAAACTAAAGTATGAAAAAAATGCTCCTGACCGTTCTCGTTATTTTGCTCGCTGTTTTTGTTGCATGGCATTTTTTCCCAAGAAAAGAAAACAAACCCGTTGATGATGTAAAAGACAAGCCACTTTTCATCAATTCGAGTTCTTCGAAATTTGATCAGGCATTTGCTATGCTAATGAGCGATTATTTTTCCATTCATGATGCGCTGGTTGATTCAGACACAGGCAAAGCCAACTTGTCGGCAAGGCGCCTTCAATTAAAGGCAGACAGCCTTCCTTTTGCTGAGTTGAAAGGAGATACAAGCATTATTCAGACAGCAACATACCTTTCGGAAAGCATCAGCAATGAAATGAAGGCATTTGTTGGGGAGGACAGCATTGGCCAAAAGCTGCGCTCATTCAACATGCTTACCGATGAAATGTACAATATCATCAGGACAGTTCGGTATGCGGGACAGAAGATTTATTATATCAGGTGCGCAACTGCTTTCAACAACACGGATGAAGGTTACTGGCTTTCGAATGAAAACAAGATTGTGAATCCATACGCAGGCAGCAACGATCCTGCACCTAACGGCAATAGGCAGGGCTGTGGCCAAATTGTTGATTCGCTTGATTTTTCAAAAAAATAATTTCGATATGGGCAAGGCAGCTCCGGTGGTGCATGGCTGTGCAATTCCATCGGCCAGGCGGACTTCACCAGTAGCCTTGCTATTGAGCTTCAGCATTGATTCTGCGATCAAATTATTTTTCCTGGTTTTTAAAACTTTTGGAAATAGTAAATTTTTAAAAAGGTTACGTAACCCGCTCATGAAGAAACTGATAATTGGAATGGCATTGATCGTGCTTCATCAAATTGCATTTGCCCAAAATAAATTCACTTTATCCGGCTATGTGAAAGATTCTCTTTCCGGCGAAACCATGATCGGCGCAGCCATTTCCGTTCTTGGGAAAAATGAAGGCGTGAACAGCAATCAATATGGCTTCTACTCCATCACATTACCAGCAGGGAGTTATGCTATAGCCTGCACTTATGTTGGGTACCAAACTTCAAAAACACAAATTAGCCTTTCAAAGAACATAGAAGTAAATTTTTTGCTGTCGCCAAAAATTTCGACTAACCAGGCAGTGATTGTTTACTCCCGTAAACGCGATGCCAATGTGAAGAACGCCCAAATGGGGCAAATTTCTATTTCTGCAGACCGCATAAAATCACTGCCCGTTATTTTTGGTGAAGTGGATATTATGAAATCGCTGCAGCTAATGCCTGGCGTGAGGAATGCAGGCGAAGGAAATACCGGTTTGTATGTCCGCGGTGGCGGCCCTGATCAGAACCTCATCATGCTCGACGATGCTATTGTGTACAATACAGGCCACCTTTTCGGATTTTTTTCTATTTTCAATTCCGATGCCATTAAAAACATTACGCTGATCAAAGGCGATATGCCAGCTCAATATGGCGGACGAATTTCATCTGTGGTTGATGTTACCATGAAGGAAGGGAACATCAACAAGCTCCAGGCAGAAGGGGGTATCGGGCTGATTGCATCCAGGCTTTCTGTTCAGGGGCCTATCAAAAAAAACAAGGCGTCTTTTATTATTTCAGCCAGGCGCACTTATTTAGATGTGCTCATTAAGCCATTTGTTCCTAAATCAAGCCAGTTCTATGGTTCAGGCTATTATTTTTACGACCTCAACACAAAGGTCAATTATGCTTTTTCCGAAAAAGACAGGCTTTACCTCAGCGGTTATTTTGGCCAGGATGTTTTTGATTTCAAGAATGCCCAGCGTTCGTTCAGCGCCAATGTTCCCTGGGGGAACGCAACTGCTACTTTGCGCTGGAACCATGTGTTCAATAAAAAGTTGTTTGCGAACACCACACTGGTGTATAACAAATACAATTTTGCTTTTGGTGCCACACAACAGAACTTCTCTTTAAAACTCTCTTCCGGCATCAGGGACCTGAATGCTAAAACCGATTTTGATTTTTACGCCAGCCCAAAGCATAAAGTAAAATTCGGGGGCCTGTACACTTATCACACTTTCACTCCAAATGTTTTGACAGGCCAACAAGATACCACCGTGTTTGAGCCTAACAATACCAATAAAAAATATGCCAATGAAATGGCTTTGTACATCCAGGACGAGTGGGAAATCAGCGATAAGCTGAAAATCAATGCAGGCCTTCGCTGGAGCGGCTTTTCGCAAATTGGGCCTTATACTGTTTACCAGACAGACTCGAACGGCAACAAGCTCGATAGCATTTATTATGGCCGCGGAAAATCGCTGAAAGTTTATGGCGGCCTTGAACCGAGGTTGATGTTGCGATATGCTTTGGATGACGAGACTTCTGTTAAAGCAGCAATAACACATAATTATCAATACATCCATTTGGTGAGCAATGCAGGCACCACATTGCCCACTGATTTGTGGGTGCCCAGCACCTTCCGCGTAAAACCACAGATCAGCTGGCAGTATTCAGCAGGGCTATTCAAAAATTTCAGCAATAACATATACGAAACATCCCTTGAATTTTATTACAAGACCATGCAGAACCAGATTGAATACAAAGACGGGTACACGCCATCATTAGCCGATCCCGAAACGCAATTTGTGTTTGGCAAAGGATGGAGTTACGGCTCTGAATTGTATATTAATAAATCGAGAGGAAGATTGACCGGTTGGATCGGGTACACCTTATCGTGGACGTGGAGAAAATTTCCCGATCTCAATGGCGGGCAGAAATATTATGCCAAGTACGACCGCCGGCACGACCTTTCCGTGGTGGCTACTTATGAATTGAACAGTCACTGGAAACTCTCCGCCGTATTTGTTTATGGAAGCGGCAATGCAACTACTTTGCCTACTCAATTTTATATTATTAACGGTGTGCTTACCCAGGAATACAGCAAGATTAATCAATACCGCCTGCCTGCCTATCACCGGCTTGATTTTTCAGCGATCTATACGCCAACGTATAAGCCAAATAAAAAAATCCATGGAAGCTGGTTGTTCAGCATTTACAATGTGTACAGCAGGCTCAACCCTTATTTTATTTATTTCAACCAAACTGGCAGCCCTTATGATGGCACATTGAAAGTAGAGGCCAGGCAGGTTTCTTTATTTCCCATTATCCCATCGGTGACATGGAATTTTAGGATTTGATCGGAACAGGACTTAATAGGATGAAAGGGCCATGTGTGTTGTGGTTAGCCTGGTAGTGCGTGTTCGGTGAAGTTGCTTTAAGAGAAGATGTAATAAAGGTGCATGAACAAAAACCGAAAGAGTAAGACCTCGCTTTTTTCAAGACCTTTATGCGATATGCAAACAAAGGGAAAGGAATGCATAAATTTCTAATGACGATTTTTCGGGGTATCGGGCAGATAATGCTACAGGGAAATGCTGCAACGGGCATGCTGATCCTGGCCGGAATTTTTTATGGATCTGTCCTCATGGGCATTGCTGCATTTATTGCGGCGGCTTGTGGCGCTATTACGGCCAAACTGCTCCGCTATGACAGGAAAGAATTAGAAACAGGGCTTTATTGTTTTAGCCCAGCACTGGCAGGTGCTGCCTTTATTTTATTTTTTAAGCCGGTGTTGATTGTTTGGGGCTTCATTGCCATGGCGTCGGCAGCAACGGCCGTCGTTCAGCATTTTTTCATAATGAAAAAAATACCTGTGTTTACATTCCCTTTTGTGCTGGTAACGTGGGCAATGCTGTACCTGGTCAAATATTTTTGTCCGGCTATTATGGTGGGCACAGCGTCAACAACAGTTGGGGTCAGCCATAATTTTTTGTTTGCCATAAGAGGTTTTGGCCAGGCAATTTTTCAAAGCAATGTTTTGAGTGGCTCAGTATTTTTTATAGCCATCTTTATCAGTTCGCCTGCCGCAGCAATTTATGGGCTTGCAGGTGCAATCGTATCTGCCATCTTTTCGTTTTGTTTTTTTGTTCCTGTTGGTGATGTTGCCATGGGGCTGTTCAGCTACAATGCAGTGCTTTGCGCCATTGCTTTTGCGGGAAATAAAATTGAAGATGCAGTTTGCGCTCTTATATCTGTATTATTGTCAGCTTCCATCGGTTTACTGATGTTTAAACATAATCTCCCCCAATTAACTTTCCCGTTTGTTATTGCCTCATTCATCACATGGGGCTTAAAACATAGATTTGGGATTGAAAAATAAACTTCAGGAGGTTGCTATATAAAATTGAAATTTCTGCATTTCCTCTCACAATGCTTTTGCTCATTCATCAGTTTTCGATATGTAAGGTTGAAGGATAAGTGGTTCCGAATGTTTATAAACAATTGAGAATTATAGATATGCAATGTAAATCGCTTCAGCTTTGAAGTGCTGGTGCGACATGATAGAATAGCTTCAGCAACAGGAAAGGCCAACGGTAAGGTTGATAAGAAAGCAGGTTTGATAGCCACCATCCGGGAATCTTTTTAATTCATTTTAATAAATGGCATAAACTTTTGTTTATTTTTTAAAAAGTTTATTTATGTTTGCGTTAATTCGCATTCAGATAATAAATGAACGCTAAAACAATTGCTTTTAAGAGAAAAATAATACGAGAGCTTTGCTTTGGGAACAACTTGTCTGCACAGCAAATAAGCGTATTGGTTGACAGGAGCCTTCCTGGCACAATAAAACTGCTTACCGAACTGGTAGAAGAAGGACTGATCATTGAGAGCGGATATGCTTTGTCCACGGGAGGGCGGCGGCCCCAGGTATATTCTTTGGCTCCTGAAAAAATCAAAGTGATAGCTGTTTCGATGGACCAGCTTATTACCACCATCGCGATAATAGATGCGCGTCATCACCAGATCAGCTATTCAAAAAAATACAATTTGAATCTTTATGAAAACCCGGAGAGCCTGGCCTCTCTCGTAAAATGCCTCCAGGATTTCATGCAGCAGGCTTCTGTGGAAAAGAACAAGATCATTGGAATTGGGATCGGCATGCCGGGGTTTGTTGATGTAAGCAAAGGCATTAATTATTCTTTTCTGAATAGCGGGAACCAAAGTATACCAGAATACATTGAGCAATTAATCGGGATACCTGTTTATATCGATAATGATTCCAGCCTGATAGCGCTAGCCGAATCGAAGCTGGGCGCTGCAAAAAACATTAATAACGCGATGGTGATAAACATTGGGTGGGGCATTGGCCTTGGCATGATACTGAACAGGAAGCTCTTTCGCGGCAATAACGGGTTGGCTGGCGAATTCAGCCACGTGCACCTGTATGATAACAATAGGCTTTGCGAGTGTGGCAAGAGCGGATGCCTGGAAACAGAGGCATCACTATTGGTGGTGATTGAAAAAGCGAAGCAATTGCTCAAAGAAGGCAAAGTATCTGCTATAAAAAATATTTCTGACGACTTTGAAGAGGCCATGTCTGCCATTATCAGGGCGGGCTTAAAAGGAGATCAGCTTGCGGTGGAGCTGTTAAGTGATATTGCCTATAACATCGGAAGAGGGATAGCAATATTAATTCACATATTGAACCCTGAGTTGATTGTGATAAGCGGAAGAGGCGCTACAGCAGGCAACATGTTATTAGCGCCCATGCAACAAGCCATAAATAAATACTGTATCCCAAGGCTTGCAAGTTATACTCAGATAGAAGTATCGCCATTTTCGGCCAATGCTGAGCTTATAGGCGGGGCAGCCCTGGTGATCGAAAACTACGAAAGAAATGTTTTACATACCGCAAAACCCATGAAACATAAAAAATTTTCTATATTATAAACATAAAAAAGAAATGATGGAAAAAAAATCAAAACATCTGCTAATGTCCCTTGCGCTATTCCTGTGCGCAACAATTGCTCTTGCCCAGGAAAGGCAAGTGTCGGGGACAGTAAGAGACACTGCTGGTAAACCCTTAGCAAACATCTCTTTTTTAGTAAAGGGCACAACAACAGGCGGGGTAACTGATGCATCGGGCCATTTCTCAACTGTTGTAAAAAGCCCGGAAGCAGTATTGTTATTTACTGCGATTAACTTCAAATCAAAGGAGGTAAAAGCTGGAGATAATTCAACCTTGGATGTAACCCTGGAGCACCAGGAGAACATACTTAACGAGGTTGTGGTGACTGCGCTGGGGATACAAAAATCTAAAAGAAGCATTGGCTATTCTGTACAGGAAGTAAAAGGCCAGGTATTGTCTGATGCTAAGGAGCTGAACCTGGTAAATGACCTTTCCGGTAAAGTGGCAGGCTTACAGGTAGTGCGTTCTGGCAATGGCCCCGGCGGTTCTTCTCAAATAACTTTGAGGGGGAACAATTCATTGACAGGCCTTTCACAGCCGCTCATTGTGGTTGATGGCGTGCCTATGGACAACTCCACAGGCCGTGTTGGTATCGGTTCTACTAACGATTTCTGGAACCCGTCTCTCGACATGGGAAATGGCTTAAGTGATATCAATGCAGATGACATCGCTTCCATCAGTGTATTGAAAGGGCCTGCTGCTGCTGCCCTCTATGGGTCCCTTGGCGGCAACGGGGTAATCCTGATCACAACAAAAACCGGCAGAAAACAGCCGGGCCTGGGAATTAGTGTTTCGTCATCAGTAGGGTTTGAAAGCACGTTGACCAACCCGAAAATGCAAAACTCGTTTGCTCAGGGCACCAATGGGTCTTATGACTCTCTTTCTTCATTAAGCTGGGGGCCTAAGATAGCTGGCCAGATGGTTACTGACTGGTCTGGCAAGCAGGTTGCCCTTCAGCCATATAATAATGTGGCAAATTTCTTTAAGGGCGGGGTGGTGTCTAACCAAAATGTTTCATTCCAGCAGCAATATAATTCAACTTCAGTTTATGCTTCATACAACCGGTTTGATGACAAAAGCATGATCCCCGGAGCAAAGCTTTCGCGCAATAATATTACTGCCAGGGCAGTGACCAAATTCGGCAATAACGAGAGCTGGACGCTCGATACCAAAGTACAGTTCATCAATGCAACCGCTTACAACCGCTCACTCGAAGGCCAGAATGGGAGCATTTTTGCAACCATTTATAGCCTCCCGAGAACACTCAACATCCTCAATTTTAAAAACCCTTTGGATGCAAGCGGGAATATGTACTGGTGGCAAAAGGGAAGCGGTATGAACCCTTATTGGGCGGCAAAGTATAACCTCAATACCGATACCCGCAACAGGTACCTCCTGTACGCATCGTTAAAGCATAAATTTACGAACTGGCTTACGGCAGAAGCAAATGCCGGTGCTGATATGTACTCAACAAATACTGAAACCAAGCTCTACGCAGGTAGCCCGGGCAATGTGAGCGGCCAGTATGGTTTGGGCAAACAAACCTACCAACAAACAAATTATAGTGGAATGATCACTGCAAAGAAAGACAACTTGTTCGGTAAATTAGGCGGCTCTATTATGGTGGGCGGCAACCTGATGTCTTGGCAGAACAGTGCAATAGGCATTAGCGCTGGCACATTGAAGGTGCCCAATTTGTTTACTGTAACCAATTCGACAGGGTATGCGAGCGTTAGCCAATCACTGAGCCAAAAGAAAATCAACTCCGTGTATGGGTCGGCAGAACTAAATTATGATGGTTACCTGTTTTTGAGCGGGACATTCAGGAATGACTGGAGCTCTACATTAAGCCCGCAAAACAAATCTTATTTCTATCCTTCTGTAAGCCTTTCTTACGTATTTACAGACATGATCAACCAAAATGGCGGCAACCTTCCAGC